>CAZKMR010000021.1:31565-56354 GCA_964553795.1 uncultured Bifidobacterium sp.
GAGTTTTGCGCACTGCCCAAAGTGTTTTCCCGCTTTCTCCGTTTCACCAGAGCCGGTAGCCTCCGCTCATGCTGAACTACATCTGGCTCGGCTTGATGGTCTTGGCGGTGCTCATCGGCATTGTGACCAATTCCCTCGACGCCGTCGGCAAAGCCGCGTTCGAGCGCGCTCAATATGCCGTGATGGAGCTGGCACTGCCGCTCGCCGGCATCATGGCGTTGTGGTTGGGAGTGATGCGCCTCGCCGAGAAAGCCGGGCTCATTCAAATCATGGCCCGGGCTCTCCGCCCGGTCATGAAATGGCTCTTTCCCGACGTGCCGGTGCAACATCCCGCCATGGGCTCGATGCTGATGAACATGGCCGCAAACATTCTCGGCCTCTCAAACGCCGCTACGCCGCTAGGCATTCGCGCGATGAAAGATTTGGAAACACTCAATCCGCGTCCCGGCATCGCCACGAATGCGATGTGTACCTTCCTCGCCATCAACACCAGTTCCATTCAACTCATCCCAGCGACAGCGGTGAGTGTTCTTTTTTTGGCCGGAGCGGCGAATCCTTCCGCCATCGTGAGCACGGCCATTCTGGCGACGATCTGTTCCTCCGCCGCCGGTATTACCGCGGTAAAATTGCTGGAGAAACTTCCGGGATATCGTTTGCCTCCCGTCTCCAGTAGCAGCCGACGTGACGAGGCTCAAACTGAAGAACCGGCGGAAAAACCAAGCGCTTCCGCCGCGATAAATGCGGACCGCCTCGCCTCGCTCAACTGGTTCAGTTGGCTGGCGCTCGCGGTCTTCGGCGGATTTTTTGTTTGGGCCTTCGTGCGCGTCGGCTTTCCGGAAGCACTCAATTTTGAAGCGTCCGCCGATTTGCAACAGAAGAACGGATTTCTCCGCAGCCTTCACGCGATTTCCATTCTCGCGATTCCCTTCCTGCTGTCGTTTTTCCCGCTCTACGCGGTGCTGCGGCGTGTGAAGGTGTATGAAGAATTTGTTGAAGGCGCCAAAGAAGGTTTCAAAACGTCCGTGATGATCATTCCGTATCTCGTCGCTATTCTTGTGGCGATCGGAATGTTTCGCGAAGCCGGCGGAATCGAAATGATCACCAAAGCCTTGAAACCGGCGCTGGATGCGGTGGGCTTCCCGACCGAACTATTGCCCATGTGCCTGATTCGTCCGCTTAGCGGCAGCGGTACTTTGGGGCTGTTCACCGACTTGGTAAAAGAGCACGGCCCGGACAGCTTGATCGCGCTGACCGCGGGAACGATTTTCGGCAGCACGGAAACGACCTTCTACGTCATCGCAGTTTATTTTGGCGCCGTCGGCATCAAACGCACCCGCCATGCCGTGCCCGCCGGGTTGATTGCGGATGGCGTGGGGATTATCGCTTCCATCATCATTTGCCGGATGATGTTTGCGTAACACTGCGCCAGGAGGAGGCAGGGGAATAAACTTTTTATCCCGCCATCTGGCCGCGGGTGACGCCGAGTTGATTCGTCAGCTTGAGTTCGCGCCAGAGTTGGGCGCCGGTGATTTCACCGCGCAACAACTGCCGATACTTCGTGATGGTTTGCGTGACTTCGGTCGGTGATTCGTTCAGGAACTCGACGCGATAATGCCGCACGCCGAGCGCGAGCATCCGTTCCACAAACTCCGCCCCGGTCTGCGCCTGCGAATTGAACACGGTATTGCGACAACCCACGTCGGCCTTGAGCGGATGCAACGCGCCGACGCGATCTTTCAGGCGCACGTCGTGTTTGTCGCAGGGGCGACCGCAGTCGCGGTAATCCCTGCCCTTCGAGAGAAACGCGCAGAACACGCAGTGCTCCATGTGAAACATCGGCATGTGTTGATGGATCGTGATCTCAAACCACTCCGGCGGTGCCCCAGTGAGTAACGCGTCAAGCTGCTGCACGTTCAAATCGTAACTGGCAGTGACGCGTTCGAGACCAAACTGGTTCTTGAAATAATCCGCCGTGAGATCATTTGCGACGTTGAGCGAGAAATCGCCGATGCGTCGGTTTTTGGCGAAGAACTTCAAGTGATCGTAATTGCGGACAAGGTAGCCGTCGGCATTGCAGGAACGGACTTGTTCGAGCGTCCATTCTTCGCCGGTTTTGAAAATACGCGGCGGAGCGACGAAAATGGAAGGTTGATGGTTGATAGTTGAGGGTTGATGGACCGAACGGCTCGGCGCGGGTTCAGCCTCCCTCGCCCCGCCCAAGCGGGGAGAGGGCTGGGGTGAGGGGATTTGATTCGGAGACAATTGAGCCTCCTCTCCCCGGCCCTCTCCTCCCTTGGGGGAGGAGAGGGAGGAGGCGGTGCAGCCGAACGCTTCGTGAAAAGTGCGAACGGCCTCGCGATATTTCTTCGGGTCTTCGAAGTCGCAATAGATCGTCTTGATGCCGCACTGCAACGCGGCGTCAAGTTGCGCAAGATTGCGCACGAGGATGATCAATTCCGCGTCGCGGGTAGCACCCGCGTCTCGCGGGTGAATTTCGGCGTCCCGCCGAAATTCGGAGGGGAGCGCGGCTTGCTCCGGTGCGATTGCAGTCAGGGTTGGCGACGATCCTGGCCGTGTTTCCGGCGCAACGCCGGAAACCACAGGCGCGCCGCCTGTGCTACCCACATTGAGTTCCCACCGTTTCGGCGTGGCGCGCTGTCGTTCCAACTCCGCGACGACTTCACGACGTAACCGATTCAATTCGCTCACGGGCAACATCACGTCGCCGGAGAGATGATTCTCCAGTTCGCCCAGCTTGAACGGCGTGCCGCCGAGGCGACCGAGTTGTTCGCGCAATCGTTCCGTGGTGAGCGGTTGCTTTTCCGCCGCCACGAGCGTGACGTTTGAATCCAGCTTCGCCACGTGCCCGTCGTCATCCCGTGCGATGAGTGTAAAAGGTTTTCCAATCAGACCGTGAATCTCCAGATGTAGCGGGCGTTGATACCGAATCTTGTCGCCTTCAAAACTCTGCCGCAAACGCTTGTCGAGTTCCGGATCGTTTGTTTTCCACAGCTTGTCGCCGACGTTGATGCGCCGAAAATTCATATCGCCGTGACCGAAAGCGAGCCAGGTTTCCGCAGCGCGTTGCGTGACTTGATACACGCGCCCGCCTTCTTCGTCCTCGTCGGGTTTGCCCGCATCAAAGACGACGCCGTCGCCGGGCTTGAGAGGCGCGACAAGCTTCAGCGCCACTTTGTTATCTGCCACCCGAGTCACTTCGCCGAGATAGACGCCGCGTTTTTTGCCGAAGCGTGCGTGAACCAGTTTCTGGTTGTCGTTGCCACCGAACCAGCCGGTGAACAGCCCGCGCGAAAAAGCCATCTCCAAGTCGTAGCGTCGAGGGTCGAGCGTCGAGGGTCGAGCGCCTGATTCGGGCGTGCTTTGGCTCTCGGCTCTCGGCTTTCGACTTTCGACCATCGTGTCCAGCGCCTGGCGATAAACGCGGGTGATGTTGGCGACGTATTCGGGTGACTTGAGCCGGCCTTCGATTTTCAGTGAGGCAACGCCGGCGCGCACCAGTTCCGGCAAAACTTCCAGCCCAGACAAATCCTGTGGACTGAGCAAATAGCGTTTATCGCCGAGCGGCACGGACTGGCCGTCGGAAATCAATTCGTACGGCATGCGACACGCCTGTGCGCATTCGCCGCGATTCGCCGAGCGGCCGCCGAGGGATTCGCTGGTGAGGCATTGGCCGGAGTAAGCGACGCAGAGCGCGCCGTGCACGAAAACCTCCAAAGGCAGAGTCGAAGGTCGAAGGTCGAGGGTCGAGGGCATGACGCTGGCGCTGTTTGGCGCTCGACCCTCGACGTTCGGCCCTCGACGAATCGCATCAATTTCCTTGATCGAACATTCGCGCGCGAGCACGACGAGGTTACAGCCAAGTTCGCGGGCAAACTCCACGCCGGCGGCGCTGGTGACAGTCATTTGCGTCGAGCCGTGAATTGGAAAATCCGGCGAGAGCGAGCGAATGAGTCGGCAAATGCCGACGTCCTGCACGATGGCGGCATCCACGCCCGCAGCGATGATGGCGCGAAGATATTCCGTGGCATCCGCGAGTTCGTTTTCAAACACGAGCGTGTTGAATGTGACGTAGCCTTTCACACCGCGCCGATGCAGGAATTCCATCAGCTTCGGCAAATCCGCGACCGTGAAATTGTGCGCCCGCATCCGCGCGTTGAATTTCTCGAGGCCGAAGTAGATCGCATCCGCACCGTTCTCGACGGCAGCCTTGGCACAGTCCCAATCGCCGGCGGGCGCGAGCAATTCCGGCAATTGCGGCAGGCGGGGCGCGGCAGGCGGTTCAGCAGTCGCGGTTAAATGGTTGGGCAAATCGGCCACGCAAACAGATTAACCGGTGTCGCCGGCAGAAACAAAACCTCTTTGGGGATTTTGGACTGCGGTGGCAAGCGAAGCGCGACGGCGCTTTCGTCCGCCCGGCGGTTGACTTTGATTCGATTGCCCCTCACCCGCCCGAAAGCGCCGTCGCGCTTCGCTTGCCGGCGCAGTCCAAGACGCGCCGGAGCTTCGATCACGAATAAAAATATCCCAGTTCGCGCAACGAGGAATATTCCTTGGCGCGTTCCGCCGTGGCCCGGCCCAGGATGATGTGGTCGAGCACTTCGATTTTGAGCAGTTGCCCGGCGCGGATGAGATCGCGCGTGACTTTGATGTCGGCTTCGCTGGGCGTGGGATCGCCGCTGGGATGATTGTGCGCAAGTACGATGGCGGAGGCGTTGGCGGAAATGGCAGAGCGAAACACTTCGCGCGCGTGAACGAGCAAGGTGTCGAGCGTGCCGTTGGAAATTTCCTCCACGCGAATCAACCGCCGACGCGTGTTCAGCAGCAGCACTTGCAACGTCTCGGCGTTCTTGACGAGGTTGCGCGCGTGCAGCAGGCGGACAACGTTTTCCGGCGTGTCCAGCACCGGGGATTCGTCCTGTAGTTCGCGCGCCATTTTTCGCGCCAACGCAAACGCCGCCACGAGCGTGACGGCTTTGTCGCGCCCGATGCCTTTGACCTGGCGCAAATCATCCACTGACGCCAGTGCGAGAGATTGCAGCGAGCCGAACTTGAGCAGGAGTTGTTTGCCAATTTCCACCGCATTGATGCCCTTGAGGCCGGTGCGCAACAGGATGGCGATCAATTCGGCATTGCTCAACGCGTCAGCGCCGTGGGCGGCGAGTCGTTCCCGGGGACGCTCGCTGGCAGGTTGATCCTTAATCTTGAGCGCGAAGGACATGGGGATTGATTAATCCCGAACCCTCGGAAACTCACGCAAAAAGTGAAGCGAGTTTTGGCAGTCTTACTCCGCCAATAAACGATAGAATCGGCGGGGCGCTGTCGGTTGAATCGGGTGCGGCGAAAATGCGGCGTGATTCGTCGTCCACGGTCCGGTGACTTCGGGTGCTTCGAGCAACTTTCCGAACGCCCAGTTCAACAGCAGCTGATCACCCGCTTGCGTGAGCGACAGGAGGGGCGGTTCGACGGCGACGCCGCTGAGCGCGAAGATGGCCGCAACGCCACTGGCGCCGTTGGTTGCGTTCCAGGTGAGGTTGATGTTGGTGACCGGACTGGTGAAGTGGGCCAGCGGAAGGTCCGCGTGGTAGAGGCGCGGGTTGCTATTGTTCACGTTGTTGAACGCGCCACTCACGACGTCCACGCGCCCTTGAGCGTTGAAAGCGAGCGGGGCATTGAAGAACCAGTCGCGCGCGATGAACGCGCCGGTTTGGTTGCTGCCGTTGGCGTGGTCCACGCGGTAATTCACCGTGACCGGCCCGTGCCCGGCGGACGTCAAGAACGAGAGCGCGCTGAACGGTTTCGGCGTTGCGGGAACCAGATTCGCGCTCTGACCCGAGGCGATCATCGCGGCGTTGTTGCCCATGTAGGTTGGCGGCATCTGATAGGCGTGGTCCGAACTGGAAAGATTCGTGATGAGCGTGCCGGGCGCGGGCAATCCAGTGGTTGGCGCCGCCGCGTTGTAGCCGCGTTCATACCAACTGTTCCCGGTGTTAGCGAGGCCGGCGTCCATGGAAGCGGTGGTGCGCAGCGTGGGCGGTTGCGGCGCGGATTGCTCCACGACCATGTCGCGAGTGTAGCTGCCCGGCGTCAGCATGATTGGCGCAAAACTACCGGCGCTGGCGGCGCTCACGACGACGCTGCGTTGCGTCAAGCGCGGGGCGGCCGCGGTGCGATGCCAATACACGCGAAAGTCATAACGCCGGCCGACGGTGGCATTGAAATACAACGCAAAACTGTGATAACGCGTGTGGGCGAATTCCCCGCGCACCACATCGCGGGTTGCGACGACTTGATTCGCGTCGACATCCAGCACGGAGAGCGTGGCCACGGGGTTGTTGTCGCGATTGAAGTTATCCACCATCAGTTCGAATTCCGCTTTCCACGCGCCAGGGGCGAGTTCGCTCGTATCGGGGCCGCGGGTTAGGTAGCCAGAGACTGCGTCGCGCACGGGATCGGCGGCCCAGGCATTGTGACCATCGAGCCGGCCAACGTCATGGGCGAGATTGGCTGCCAGCCAATTGTGCGCGCCGTTGACGGTGACGTCGCTGAGCGTAACGGTGGGCGCGCCGGGAACGTGATTCCACACAACGCGGAATTCCAACGCGCCACCACTGATCAGGTTGGTGAATGGCAACCGAAAGTTCTGCGCTTCATTCGCGCGGAAGAATGATTTCCACGGCGCGGGACGGCTGGCGCGGAGGATTCCGTTTTCGCGCACTTCCAACGTCACGAGGTTGGCGCTTGAGGCGCTCAAGGCACTGGCGGCGACGCGGAAACTGGCGTGATGATTTCCGGGCGGCAACGAGGTGAGAAACGGACCGGATTGCATGAGGCCCGGCTGGGTGGCGAGTGCGGGGCTACATGCCCATGCCAGCGTACCAGTGGCGCGGCCCACGGAATGATTGAACGCCCAATCACCCGCGGCTTTGGCGAAGGGCAGCAAAGCGGTCGTGGGCGCGGCGACCGCGCTGAGCGCGGCGAGGGCAGAGCTTTGGCGCGCGGCATCCACGGCATCCACGGGTCCGGCCCACGACATGCCGAATTGATTGGAGCTATTGCGGTTCTTGAACCAGACGGCGTGCGCGTTGCCAAAGAGGAAATTGAAATAAGCTGGCTTGCGATTCACATCGTAGAGATAGGCGAGTTGCCGAATGAAGATGCCTTTGAATTGCGGCACGTCACCACCGCCGCAGAGGGGGTTGCACGGCCAGGGTTCGGTCAACACGCCGGTTGGCGCTACGAGTGTGTTGATGGCCGCGTCGGCGATGGCTTCGGCCTGCGCGAGATAATTGGTGTCGCCGGTGGCTTTGTACAAATCAGTCAGCGCGCCAAGAATGACGCCCTGATTGTAGGTCCAGGTCGTTTGTCCGTTGTTCTGGCAACCGGCGGTCAGGCCGTCGTTGACGAGATTCTGGGCGTTGATCATGCCGCTGGCCTTGAACCAGGTCCATGCATTGGTCGCCCAATTGAAATAACTGCCCGGCGCGCCGGTGTCCCCGGGCGTGCGTTGGTGTAATCGAATGGCGACGAGCAGGAACAGTTCGTTGGCGATGGCGTTCTTGTAGGTTTGGGCTTTGTTCCACCAGATGCCGCCGTTGCAGGGATTACCCCAACCACCGGTCATGTCCGCGAAAATAGTCTTGGCCATGTTGAGATAGCGCACATCGCCGGTCAGATCGTACGCGCGAATCCACGCATTGGCCCACCAACCTTCGTCGTCATAGAAATCGTTGAGAAAATTCCCGCTGGAATTGCGCGTGAAGGTGTTCAGCAACGTGGCGAGTTGATTGGTGTCGTTGTTGGCGACAATGTGATCTTCGATGGCTTCGATGCAGTTCGCTGCATTCCACCACCCAGCGGTGTTCCAACGCCCATTCCCATTGTTGTACCACTGTTGCAAGGCGGTCGTGCCCGTGGCGGTGTTGGCATTAAAATCGTGACCTTGAGTGACGATGACGGACTGCTGCGGCACGGCGGTGATGTCGCGCACTTGAAAGAGATTTACTTGCGCGCATTGTTGACCGCCAACGCTGGACCAGGTGTTGAAGTGAATGGTCTGTCCGGGCGCGTCCGCCGTGAATTGACCGATGACGTAATTGCCGCGGCCCGTGCCGTCCGCGGGGAAATTCAGCGGTCCGGATTGGCCCGCTGCACCTTCATCGCCATAAGCATTTTCCCAGCGGCGCGCGCCGATATTGCGTCCGTCGTGCACCCAGATTTGCACCTGGTAAGTGTGGCCGATGAGCAGTCCGCCCCAACTGAAGCTGCCGCCGGTGCCGTTGTTGCTGAAGCGACCCGATTGCAGCAGCGTGTTGTAATTGGCGTTGGCCGTGGCGGGATTGCCGAAGCCGTTGAAGTTATTTTGAAACCATGAATTGATGGCGAAGGCCGGCAGGTCATTGGCTTGAAACGTGACGCCGTTCACCGGCAACAGATTCGCTCCCGCGCCATGCGGCGCCCACGAACCAAAATACACGCCAGTCGTGCTGACATCGGGCGCGCCGGAAATGCTTCGGGGCGATTGCCAGACAATCGAGGCGCCGGGAGTGTTCGTTACGACGGTGGCAATAAGGCAGGAAAAAATAATGGCACGCATAGTCTGGCGCCGGTACGACAACCGAGTCGGCGCGCACGAATGGTAACATTAATTCGAGGAAATCACTCCAGATTTATTTAATGGCAGCCCGAATTCGTTCCTTGTGAGCGGCGGGAATGAAACGGGCCATTCAAGCTGATTGAAGAATCGCGGTTTGGGCAATTTCTTTCACCCCGCGCAGATCCAGTTTGCCTGTGCCCAGCAAGGGAAATGCCTCGACGCGCACGAAGGAATCGGCCTTGGGTTTCCACAAATTCGGCAGGTCGCTGGCCGTGAGTTTTTCGAGCACGGATTGAAGTGGCCCATCGGCCAATTTGTGCAAGACGACGAGGCGTTCGCCTTTCCGTTCATCCGCCACGCTGGTCACGACGAAGCTGTGCTCGTTCGCGGCGGCCAGTTCGTGCAATTTTTCCTCGACCTTGAGGTGTGGCACCATTTCGCCGCCAATCTTGCTGAAGCGACTCAAGCGTCCGGTGATTTGCACGAAGCCGTCTTCGTCGAGCATCGCTACGTCCCCGGTAACGTACCAGCCATCCCGCAGGACTTTGGCGGTCTGCTCCGGCTGCCCCAGGTAACCGCGCATGACGTTCGGCCCGCGCACGAGCAGCAGGCCGCTTTGCCCCAGTGGCAACGGGGCGGCGTCCGGCGTGGGCGTCGCGGGATCCACAATGCGCACGCAAACGCCGGGCAGGGGATGACCGATCGTGCCGCGTTTGGCGCCGACCTGCCGAAACCCGGCAGCCCGAAAATCATTGGTGTTGACCGAAACCGCCGGCGCACACTCGGTGCAGCCATAGGCTTCAAACGGCCGCACGCCGAATTGATCTTCAAATGCTGTGGCCAGACGCTCGGGTAATTTCTCCGCGCCCACGGCCACGAGGCGCACGCTGCCGAATTGTTCCGCAGTGCAACCGCGCAGGTAGATTTGCAGAAAGGTCGGGGTGGCGAGCAGGAACGTGACGGCGTGGTCGTTGACGAGTTGGCCAATGGCCTTCGCATCGAGCGGATTGGGATGATAAACGGCGCCGATGCCCAACGCGCCCGGCAGCATGAGGGTGCCGGTGAAACCGAATGAATGAAAAAATGGCAGCGCGCCCAGCATTTTGTCGCTCTTGCCGAAGGCAAAGCTTTGCCCGAGTTGTTCGATGTTCGCGCCGATGTTGTAATGGGAGAGCATCACGCCCTTGGGTTCGCCGGTGCTGCCGCTGGAAAAAATGACGGTGGCGAGTTGATCCAAAGCAGGAGCGGCGGAGCGCGGAGTGTCATTCAGCAGGCGTTCCACCCAGGCCACCGGCAGGCAGCGAGCGATGAACCAGGCGACGAGTTTTTCGCCCATCGTCGGGGCGTTGCGCTTGAGGTCTTCGAGAAATAAAACCTGCCCCGGCACTTTGAGTTTCACTTTCTCTACGAAGACTCGGGACGTGAGAATCGTTTTGAGTTCGCATTGGCTGGCGCAAGATGCCAGCGCGGCTTCGGAGAGCGTGTAATTCAGGTTCACCGGCACTTTGCCGCAGAAGAGCGCGGCCCAATTCGCGAGTGCGCCACCGACACTGGGTGGCAGAAGCAAGCCAACCATTGGCTGGCCGGACCAGACTTTCCGCAGCCGGCGCGCGAGGAGAATGCTCCGCACCAACGCGCCGCTGAACGTGACGGGTGGCGTGGTGGCGTCGGCCATCGCAAAGCGACCGGGATGCCGGCGCGCGGTGACCGTAAACTGATGGTGGAGCGGACGGAGTTGGTTGCGGCGTTGTTCCCAGGCTTCGGCCAGCAGTTCCTGCACGATCTGGCGCACTTCGAAGGGGGTTGCCGTTGGCGGCAGCGGAGACCCAAAGTTGACCGTGATGCGATAAGGAATCCGGCGCGGCAGTTTCCATAGGAAATGATGCCGCTCAAAACTGAAGATGCTGCCCCAGATGCCGTCGAGTCCGACGGGAATGATCGGTGCATCCACGCCTTTCATGATGCGTTCGAAGCCGCGCCGGAACGGCAGCATCTGACCGATGCGCGTGATTTGCCCTTCGGCGAAAATGCACACGACTTCGCCGTTCCGGATCGCGTCGCTGGCGGCTTGCAGCGACTTGATCATTTCGCGCGGGCGCAGTTCGGAGGAAATCGGAATCGCGCCCGTAATCTTCGCCCACGTGCCGATGAACTTTTGATCGTAAATCGCCTTCAACATGATGAAGCGAATCGGGCGATCCACTGCCGCTTGCAGCAGCACCGCGTCCGCGAGCGAGAGGTGGTTGCAGACAAAGAGCGCGCCGCCTTTGGCCGGGATGTTATCGCGGCCCAAAACTTTGATGCGATAGAGCGAATGCGTGGCGACCCACATGAAGAAACGCAGCAGCGCATCCGGCACGAGCGTCACGGCATAGATCGTTCCCGCCAGCGTAAGGATGGCGCCGATGAGGAAAATGGTGGTGGCTTCCAGTCCGAGCGCGGATTTCAACAGTGCGAAGGCGCCCGAGGCGACAAACACGCCGACCGAAGTCAGCCAGGCGTTGGCGGCGATGATCGAGCCTTTGTCCTTCGCGTCGGGGCGATGCTGGATCAGCGCGTTGATTGGCACGACATAGAAACCGCCGGAGAATCCCAGGGCACCGAGAATAACGCCGACCTGCACGGCGGACCAACCGGGAATGGCCAGGCAGGCAGCACTAACGGAAAGCCCGAAGGCGCCGAGGGGGATCAAGCCGTATTCGATTTTGCGCCCGGACAGGAAGCCGGCGGCGACACTGCCGAGGCCGATGCCGATGGCGAGACAGGCGCGCAGCAGGCTGATCTGCATTTCGTCCAAAGCGAGCACGTCCTGGCTGTAGGCGAGAATGGTCGGTTCACCGAACAACGCGCCGATGAACCAGAAGTAGGCACTGCCGATGATCGCGAGCGTGAGCACGCGGTCGCGGCCGATCTGCCGCAGGTTTTGCCAGAGGTCACCGAGGAAATTGACTCGGAATTGTTTGGCGGGATTCGCGGCTGGAATCCTCGTGATGAAGTAACTGGTAACCACGCCGCCAATCGCCAACGCGACCAACAGGAATCCGCCAAAATAACTCCGGTCGCCCAGTTGTTTATGCATCACGCCGGCCACCACACCGCCAGCGATGATGGCGAAGAATGTTCCCAACCCGAGCCAGCCGTTGCCCCAGGATAATTTCTTTTCCGTCAACAATTCTGGCACGGAGCCGTATTTGGCCGGACCAAAAAAGGCGCTTTGAGCGCTCATTAAAAAGATGACGCCGAGCAGGAAGTTGACGTTTTGCCACCATAGTCCGATCAGGCCCAGGGTCATGATGCCGACTTCGGCGATTTTGACGGCGAGAATGACGCTGCGCTTGCTGAAGCGATCCGCGAGATAGCCGCCCGCCATCGAGAACAACACGAATGGGGCGGCGAACAAGGCCAGGGCGATGGCAATCAGACGGTCCCGCTGGTCCGGCGGGAATGTGCCGGTGATCAGGAAGATCACCAGGAACTTGAAAACGTTGTCGCTGAACGCGCCTTGAAATTGCGTCACAAAGAGCGCCCAGAAACCGCGAATCGAGTCGGCGGTTGCGCGCGGCATGCTGGGAGCGGGTGGGGCCGCCGCGGCGGCATCGGGGGCGCTCTGATTCATGGCGCCGCCAAGCTACTCAAGGTCGGGCCGGAGTGGGAATTGAAATTCTTGCCGTCCCATTGGAATTACCAACGGTGGGGCGGTTCACTGCGGCGCCAAGCGGGCCGGAGTTGAGTTGGTGGGAAACCGCAACAGGTAAAATTCCTGCGGGCCGGTGGACACGGTGATTGTGGCCGTATAATTCGTGAGCACTTCGGCGCGGTTGGTTTGCAACCAATCGTCCAGCGGCACTTTTTCCAATTCAAACAACAACTTGCTGGCGACGACGTATTCAATCTGGCGCGTTTGAATTTGTTCGAGGCCATCGTTATGCACGCCGAGATAGGCCACGCGCCGTTCAAAGAACGGCCGATAAAACGATATATCCAGTTCATCCGGTCCGGCGACCAGACCCAGCAACTGAAGATTCGGCGGCAGCATGTCGCGCATCGGGGCGAGCGGGTCGGGCCGGATGGCATACGCCGTGTAGGTGGCGAGCGCGCGTTTGATGATGCGATTGTCCGGGTACTGCACTTGCAGTTTCGTCAGAATGGTTTTGGCCGGCCAGAGCGGTCGGGGCGGGGTGACGATCAAAACGGCGAACGCCACCAGAAAGTTCAACCAGACGAGCGCATGCCACCAACGTTTGCGAATCAGGCGCAGTTGGCCGATTCCCAGAACCAGCGCCGGCAACAACAGCGGATAATACGGCGCGATTAAGCGGCCGGGCGTCACCATGCCGGATTTCAGGCAATAGGCGGCGAGACCAATCCAGCCGGAGAGTAGAGTGAGTTTCCAGACCAGCGGAGGCATCGGCAGCGCGCGCGGCGCAAGCGTTTTGTGGCGCAACAATTCCACCATTGCCACCCCCCCGGCGATGACCATGAGCAATGAAACACTGGGCCCAATGCCGGCCCAGTCTTCGGAGGGAATCTCCCAGAGTTGATGAAACGGCCATTCGAAATTGTTAATCAAGGGTTGGCGCAGAAATTCAGGCAGCAGAGTTACGGCATTTTGATTCCACCAGTTCGCCATCGGAAAAAACGGCGGGCAAAAATTGTTGAGCGCGAGCAGGAGCGGGTTGCCCCAGAGTCCGACGAACGGGTTGCCCAATTGCATGCCGGGTTTTTCGATGTTCAACCCGGACCAACTGCCGCAGTAGGCCAGGTTCAACAACATCGTCGGCACGGCGGAAACCAAAATCATGAAGAGCGCGACGACGCACGCGCCAATCGGTTTTTCGCGCAACAACCGCCAGAGCGGCGCGACGAGCACGAGCCACATCAGACAGAGCGGCAGGTTGCTGGCTTTGGCGCCGGTGAGCAGCGCAATCGCCAAACCCGAGTGCCACAAATCACTCGCCCGGCGCGACGTCCAGGCGCGACAACCGAAATCAATCGCGGCCAGCGCATACACGACCGGGAACGCGTCGTTGCCGGCGCTGCCGGCTTGCAACAGAAACACGTAACCCGTCGGCAGAATCCACATCCATTGCCACGCCACCCGCGCCCGCGCGCCGAGTCGCCTCAGCATGCTGAACAACAAACCCGGCAACAGAAGATACGGAATGAAGTTGAGCAGGAAGAGAAAGCGGTCCGAGCGAAACAACGCGAAGAGCGGCGCGGACATCCATTCCATGCCGGCGGTGCGGGTGTTCATGCGGATGTTGGGCGCATAAATCCAGTGCCATTGATCCGCCTCCAGCCATTGCAGCACGCGCGTGACGCGATAACTCAACCCGGTGTGATTGGACGGCGCATACAGCAAGCCGCCGAGCAGCGCCAGCAGAGCCAGCGCGAGAAACATCAGGGGCAGCGGCCGCGTGAAGCGCTGCCGCAGTTTACGCCAATTCCAATGGAAACACAGATTGCCGCGTTCGATCAAACCGCGATTGCGCAATTCGGACCAGGTGATGAGCGTCACCGCGCCGAGGACGAGATAGCCAATCAGACCGAGCGCGCCAAAGAAGGACAGTGTCCAGCCCGCGCAAGTGGCGAACACGGACAACCAGATCCAGACTTTGACGGCGGCAACGGATGACATGCGGCTGGCCCAACTCCGAAGCGCAGAATCTAGGTAGCGGCGCGCGGACGGTCAATGGATTCTTGGCCGCATGGGCTTCGGCCACGAGTCGAAGCGCGCCGGCAGCGATTTGCAGTACCTGAAAATCATCCTTGCCCGCGTCATCCTTGCACCTGGAGCTTGGGCTCACCGCTTCTGCAGTAACATCGGTTCGGCCCAGGCGTTGGTGTTTTTCAGATGTTGGCGGATGAATTTCTGCAATGCGGCCGTATCGGCTGTCAAAACCAGCAAACCTTTGTCTTCCGAATCGCCGGTCGGCGCCGGCGCGATGACATGGCGGATGGCTTTCGGTTTGTTTTCCAGGAGTTCCCCGAGCCATTTGTAATCCATGAACTGCAGTTCGAGGTGCGGCGTCATTTTGTTGACGCGAAGCAGGAAATGCGTAGGCGCGGAATACGCAATGCGGTCGCGTGTCAAACAATCGAGAAACTTCTGATCGCCGAGCGTGAACAAATGCGCGTCGAATTCGTTCGTCATGCTGCCGTCGCGAATCGTCAATTGATACGTCTGGTCGCCGGCGCGCACAAAGGTCCAAAAATTGTCTTTTTTCTCCGGGTGGTCCGGATCGCCCCACGCGCCGAGCAATGCGGGATCAAAGCTGACGTCTTTCGGGAAGTAGTAAGGATAAATGGAAGTGACGACGCAGCCGGTGAACAACGCGAGCGTCAAGCCGAGGAGGGTGATAGTGATTCGTTTCATAGGTTCTGTTGGGTTTCAGTTAGGCCAATTTCGGCCGGTCACGAGAACAATGCGAGATTCTTTCCCGAATCGGATCATCCGGTTTTAACAAAATGTCAATCCCTGCCGTCGCGGGGCGCGGGATGGGGCAGGGCGGAACGGAGCGCGTCGCGCTGGAAGTGGAAGTTTCTTGGGGCGTTCCCCGCCCGCAACAATCCGCTGGCTCGCCGCCGTTGCGTTGCTAAGCTGCCGCCGTTCGACCGGAATGAATCCACCACCCACCACTGCCGCGCGCCTCTTCGCCGAATTGATCGAACTGCCGCCCGGTGCGGAACGCCAACGTCTCTTAGTGGAGCGCTGCAGCATTGATGAGGCGTTGCGCCGCGAAGTCGAGTCGTTGTTGCGGGCGCACGATGCGGCGGGAAATTTTCTTCAATCAGCGGCGCCGAGCGGAACGGCAGTCATGCTTCCGGCGGCCCAGGCCGAAATATTTTTGCGCGGCGCGGTGAATTCTGAGGCAGGAGAAATTGAACGTTTCATCGGTCAATTGCCGGCCGCAATCCGGGACGAAGTGCGCGAACGCATTCAGGCCGGACTTCATGTGCGCCAACTGCGCGGGCAGGCGGCGCGGCCCACGACGGAATCCGGCGAAACGCCACCGCACATCCCCGGTTTCCGGATCGAACGTCAACTCGGGCAAGGCGGGCTCGGCGTGGTTTACGCCGCGCACGACGAGAAACTCAATCGGCAGGTCGCGATAAAAGTTTTACGCCGGCGCGCGGACGAACCGCTGCGGCGGCGGCTTGTGGCGGAGGCGCGGCATGCCGCGGCGATTGCCGACCCGGCCGTGGTGACGATTTATTCCGTGCTTGATGAAGCCGACCCGCCGGCCATTGTCATGGAATGGGTGGACGGTTATCCGTTGGATCGGTTTGCGGCGGCACTCACCTTCGAGCAGAAAGCCCGGTTGTTGCGGGAGGTGGCGCGCGGTCTGGCGGTGGCGCATCAGCGGCAATTGATTCATCGCGATCTCAAGCCGGACAACGTCATCGTCGGGCCGGATTTGCAACCGCACATTCTGGATTTTGGCCTGGCGTTGACGCTCGAAGAGGCGGCGCGATTGGGCGGTGGATTCGAGGGCACGCCATTGTATGCGTCGCCCGAGCAAGCCATGGGCAAACCGCTCACGCCGGCCTCGGATGTTTTTTCCTTCGGCAGTCTGATGTTCAAAGTGCTCACGGGCAAAGCGCCGTTTGCCGGGGAATCCATCAGTCAGGTTTTGGAAGCCATCACCCGCACCTCGCCGCCGTTTCTGCGGGACGTGGCCGTGGGCGTGCCGGAGGATTTGCAGGCGATTTGTCTGGCGTGTCTCGCGTGGCAACCGACGGACCGGCCCCGCGCCGAAACGGTGGCGCTTGAATTGGGCCGCTTCCTCGGCGGCGAACCGGTGCGGCTCAAGCCGCAACTCTATGACGATTTGTTGCGGCGCACGATCAGCGAGCACGCGAACCAGACGCAGCTCTGGCAAAGTCAGGGCATCATCTCCCGCGAGGAACGCGACGCGTTGGAAATCGTCCATCGCCGCCTGCTCGCGGACGAAGACCATTGGATCATTGACGCGCGGCGGATCACGCCGTTGCAAACGATGTTGTCGGCGGCGACGTGGCTCACGGTGGTGGCCACCGTGTTGCTGGTGTGGTTGCTGCGAAACGAATTGGCGGCGCCGGGGCGGTGGTTGTTGCCGGGATTTTTCGCGGGAGCATTGTTGGCGGCGGGAAGCGTGGCGCGGCGTTCGAAGGAGAATCTGGCGGCGGCGACGTTTCTGGCGGGCGCGGCCATGGCGTTAGCGCCTGCGATGCTGGCGTTGCTGGCGGAGTTGGGTTGGTTTGCCGCCGCGCCGCAGGGCATCGCGCAATTGTTTCCCGATTCATTCTCCAACCTGCAAGTGCTGGTGGCTTCGGTGACGGCGCTGGGCGTTTCCATTTTTGGCTTGGCCCGCTTGAAGATGACGGGTTTTGCCTGGACCACGGCAGCCTTGGCGGCGGCGAGTTATGTCAGTTTGCTGCTGCCGTTCAACTGGCTCGAACAAGACCCGGAGCTTCAGGCCCTGTGGTGTTTGCCGCTGGGCGGGTTGGTGTTCGTCGCGCTGGCGTTTGAACAGGCCGGTCGGGTGCGCTGGACATTGCCGTTCCACTTAATCGCGTTGGGTGTGGTGGTCGTCGGGCTTGATGTGATCGCGCTGAGCGGTCCGACGCTGGAACTGCTGGGGGTCACGGCGGAGCGGTGGAGCTATTTCGACGCGGACCGACAAGCGGCTTTTTCCATTGTGCTGAACGGCGTTTTCTTTCTCGGGTTGATGTTGGTGACGGAGCGGTCCGCCAGCCTGGATTTGCGGCGCGCGAGCAAGTGGCTTGAGGTCTTGGCCATCGTGCACACGATCAGCGCGTTGTTTGGCAATGCGCTGGCCCACCGGACCGACCCGCTGGTGCGGTACGACGTGTGGATTTATCTGGTCGCGGCGTTGGGCTTCGCGGGGCTGGCGCCGTTTCGGTCGCGCTGGCGGATGTTGGTGGGCGGCTTGTTGGCGTGCGGGTTGGGCAGCTATCTGTTGGTGGATTTGGGGCTGGTGGCGCGCAAACCGTTCGTGATTGGATTGGGACTGACGGGATTGGCGGCCGCGTTGGGAGCGTTCCTTTATGTGCGCCGTTTGCCCCGGCGCTGAACTTTACGATTCGTTCAGGGCGCGAAAGAGCCAGGCGCGAGCGTAGGCCCAATGTCGTTTCACCGTAGGTTCAGAAAGGCCGAGCACTTGCGCGACTTGTTCGTTGGTGAGACCGGCAAAGAAACGCAGCTTCACGATTTCCGCTTTCCCCGCATCGTGCGCCGTCAATTGTTCCAAGGCCTCGTGCAAGGCGAGCAGTTGCGCATCGTCCAAAGGCGCGGCGAGGTCCAGACCGTCCAGATTGACTCGCGTGGCGCCACCGCCGTGGCGCTGAAAGTTTTTGCGCCGGGCGTTATCAATCAGAATGCGGCGCATCGCTTCGGCGGCGGCGGCAAAGAAGTGCGCGCGATTCTGCCAGTCCGGCTGGGCATCGCCGCCCAGCCGCAGCCAGGCTTCGTGGACGAGCGCGGTGGCTTGCAAGGTTTGCCCCGCCCGTTCGCGCGCCATTTTCGCGGCGGCGAGTTGCCGCAATTCCTCGTACACAAGCGGCAGAATTTCTTCCGCCGCGCGCGCATCGCCCTGATGGGCGCGGTGCAGGATGACAGTGAGTTCACTCACAGGTGGAGAAGCCGCGGCTACCGGACCGTCAATACCGCGTGAATGGTGGTCAGCAATTTTTCGACGGTGAACGGCTTTTCCAATACGTCCGCCACGCGCAATTGAATGTCCGTGTCGGTGCGGCGGTGCAGGTCGTGTCCGCTGGTGGTGATGACTTTTACGTCCGGCCGAATTTTGCGCAGCGCATTGATGGTGGCCGCGCCATCCATGAACGGCATGGATTTGTCCATGATGACGAGGCGCACCTGTTCGTGTTCCCGGCTGAAGGTGAGAATGGCCGAGGGACCGCTGGCGGCCGTGAGCACTTTGTAACCATAGGCTTCGAGCGTGGATTGCGCGAGCGCGAGGATGGCGGTTTCGTCGTCCACCACGAGAATGAGTTCGCCGTGACCGGTGGGCCAGGGCGCGGCTTGTGGCGAGGCGGATGCGGTCGCGCCGCCTTCGACGGCGGGAAGGAAGACTTTGAATTCGCTGCCGCGCCCGACGATGCTTTCCACGGCCATGAAACCGCCGTGATTGCGGACGATGGTTTGCGAGGTGGACAGCCCGAGGCCCGTGCCGAGGCCGGGCGCTTTGGTGGTGAAGAACGGTTGAAAGATTTGCGCCAACTGTGGTTCGGGAATGCCAACGCCGGTGTCGCGGACGCTCAGGCAGACGTACGGGCCCGGAGAAACATTTTCGTGGCGCGCGGCTTGAATCGGATCAAGCGTGACATTCTTCGTGGCCAGAATCAATGTGCCGCCTTTGGGCATGGCATCGCGGGCATTGATGCAGAGGTTCATGATGACCTGATGCAGTTGAATGGCCATGCCGGACACGGGCCAGGAGTCCGCCTCGGCTTGCACACGGCAAACGATGGATTTGGGAAAGGTGTCGGCCATGATCTTGCCCATCTCCCGCACGAGCTGGTGCACCTGAATGATGACCTTCTGGTTGCCGCTGCCCCGGGCGAAGGTGAGGATTTGCTGCACCATCTCCGAGCCGCGCATGGCGCTGGCTTTCATGGTTTCCACCACGCCATTGAGATTTTCCGGCAGCCGGACGCTCTCCAACAGACCCGCGCCCATGAGCACCGGCGCCAGGGCGTTGTTCAAGTCATGGGCAATGCCGCCGACGAGTACGCCGAGGCTTTCAAGGCGTTGCGCGCGGAGAAATTGTTCTTCGAGCGATTTCTGTTCGGTGATATCCGTGTTGATGATGAGCTTGGAAATCGGCTGGCCCGCATCGTCGCGCACCAGGGTCCACCGGCTGCGCACGACGATCAGGCGGCGCTCCTTGGTTTGTTCCTGCAATTCGCCACTCCATTCGCCGTTGGCCGACAATGCCTGGCGCGCTTCTTCGAACGTGAGTGAAAGTTGTTCGGACAACAATTCGCCGATGCGGCGGCCCAGGGCTTCGTTCAGGCTCCAACCATAAATTCGCGTGGCACTGCGATTCCAATACGTCACGCGATCTTCGAGATCGCAAACGATGATGGCATCTTGCGCCTTGTCCAGGAGCGCGGCTTGCTCGCGGATTTTTTGTTCCGCGGCCAGGCGGCGAAAGCGTTCCTGGGCATCGTGCAACGCACGGCGCACGGCGGCGACCAACCGGCGCGGGCGTTGTTTGACGACGTAATCAGTAGCGCCGGTTTTGAGGCTTTCCACGGCGGTGTCTTCGCCGATGGTGCCGGAGAAGAAAATGAACGGGACGTGCTTCTGCCAGGTTTCGGCGAGGGCCAGCGCTCTCGTGCCGTCGTAGGAGGGCAGCGAAAAATCGGAAATGATCAAATCGAACTGGTGCGTTTGCACGGCGCGTTCGAATTCCTGGCGATTGCGGGCCAGTTGGAAGTCGCACTGCAATCCCTCGGCCGCGAGCATTTCGCGGACGAGTTCGTGATCGGCCTCGGTGTCTTCGAGGTGCAACACCCGGATGGTATTTGCGGCGGCCATGGGCGGAAAAAATTAGCGTTTCAGCACTCCGGGCGGTGGTTCGTTGATGATGGCCCAGAAAAAGCCGATTTGCCGGACGGATTCGACAAATTTTTGAAAGTCCACCGGTTTGACGACGTAGGCGTTGACGCCGAGTTCGTAACTGCGAATCAAATCCTGTTCTTCACGGGAGGAAGTGATCATGACCACGGGGATGGCTTTCAACACCGGATCGGCGCGGATCTGGCGCAGCACTTCGAGCCCGTCCACCTTGGGCATTTTCAGATCGAGCATGATGACGACGGGCAGGCCGTTGGCGTGTTGGGCGAATTTGCCGCGCCCGTACAAGTAGTCGAGCGCTTCGGCGCCGTCGCGGGCGATGACGACTTCATTGGCGAGGTTGTATTCGTCGAGCGCGGCCAGGGTCAGTTCGACATCGTGATTGTTGTCTTCGGCGAGGAGGATGCGTTTCAGGGGGGCCATAAATTAGTCGGCGCGGGGTTTCGGCAGAGTAAAATGGAAGGTGGCACCGCCGTCAACTTTGCCTTCGGCCCAGGTGCGCCCGCCATGCCGTAGAATAATGCGGCGCACGTTGGCGAGGCCGATGCCGGTGCCTTCAAAATCTTCCGAGCGGTGGAGTCGTTGGAAGACTCCAAAGAGTTTTTCCGCATAGGTCATGTCAAAACCGACGCCATTGTCGCGCACAAAGAATTCAATTTCCACCGGAGTTTGGTGACAACAGCCGATTTCGATGACGGCGGGGTCGCGCGGGCGGGTGTATTTGACGGCGTTGGCGATGAGATTCACCCAGACCTGGCGCAGCATGGCGGCGTCGGCCTGGATGGCCGGCATGGTTGCGATGTTCCAGTGGATGTTGCGGTTGGCGAGATCAGATTCGAGGCCGGCCATCGCTTCGTGGACCAACGCATTCATGTCCACCGTCTGGCGGCGCAACTCGGACCGGCCCATGCGCGAAAACACCAGCAAATCGTCGATCAGGTTGCCCATCTGACGCGCCGCCTCGGTGATAATTTTCAGGTAGCGCCGGCTGCGGTCGTCCAGTTTGTCGGCATTGTGTTTGGTCAACAAATCCACGAATCCGTCAATGTGCCGCAGCGGCGCGCGCAGGTCGTGCGACACGGAATAGGAGAATGATTCCAGTTCTTTGTTGGCGGTTTCGAGTTGGGCGGCGCGAGTCTGGAGATCGGTGTTGAGGCGGGCGATTTCCTCGGCGGCGAGTTTTTGTTCGGTAACGTCGCGGGCGATGGCATACATCAACTGGCCTTTGGGCATGGAACACCAGGAGAGCACGCGCCACGAACCGTCCTTGTGCTGATAACGGTTTTCAAAGCGCAGCACTTGTTGGCCGTGTTCGATTTGCTGCGCGACGGTACGGCGCGTGATTTCGTGATCATCCGGATGCACGAACTCGAGGTAGGGCCGGGCCAGAAACTCATCCACGGACCAGCCCAGAATATCCGTCACCGCCGGACTCACGCGTTTGAAATAACCGTCGCCGCTGGCAATGCACAGCAGGTCGAGTGACAACGTAAAAAAGCGATCGCGTTCCTCCTCGGCTTTTTTGCGTTCGGTGACGTCGCTGGAAATGCCGGCGGTAGCGTAGATTTTTCCGGCGGCGTCCCGCAGCGGAAATTTCACGGCGAGATGTTGGCGGGGGCCGTCGGGATAGGGGAGCGTTTCTTCAAATTCCACCGGGCCTTGCACGGCCAGCACCATGCGTTGCTGTTCCTCGGCTTTCTTTGCCTCTTCGGCCGAGACAATGTCGCGGGCGGTCTTGCCCTCGATCTCGGCGCGCGGCCGGCCGATGACTTGCGCGAAGCGGCGGTTGACGAACAGATACCGGCCCTGGAGGTCTTGCAAGAACACCATCGCCGGCGTGTGATTGAGAATGGATTCCAGCAACGCCCGGTGCTCCTGCAATTCCTGCTCGGCACGTTCACGCAGATGCAAATCCCGCCGAATGATGGTGACCGCCAGCAGGCCGATGGCGATGGCCAGGCCGCTGCTGAACACAATGACCATGACGTTGAGCCGGCCATAATCGCGTGCGTCGCGTTCCCGTTGCAGGAGCAATTGGTTTTCCGCCGCTTGCAAGCCGCCGGCGATGCGTTGGATCTCGTCCATCAACGCTTTGCCGCGACTCAATGCCACAGCGTCCGCGGCGGCTTCCGGGCCGCGTTGTTGAAACAGTTTGATGCGCGCCTCCAGCAGCGCGAGCCGCTCGATCACCAGCGTTTCAATTTTATCCAGCCGCTGTTGTTGTTCGGGATTGTCTTCCGTCAATCGATTCAGGATGGCGAGATTGGTGTGAACGAGCGCCACGGTTTCCTGATGTTCATCGAGGAAACTGGTCAGGCCGGTGAGGAGAAAGCCGCGTTGATCCGCTTCCGCCTGGGCGAGCGACGCCAACGCTGCTTTCAGGCGGGCGACGATTTCATGTGAATGCGCCACCCGGTCGAGAGTTTCGGTCAACCGGCTGGTCGTGCGATAGGCGAGCCAGCCCGTCAGAAGCAGAGCCAACACCGATACTGCAAATCCCAGTGTGATCTGATGTTTGACGGGAAATTTCATGGCCACCACAGCGGGCGAACGCCCCCGGGAATTATCTTAACCCCCTGTTCGACAAGCAGAATAGATACCGCGCCGAACGTTGTAAAAGAAAGTTTGCCGGACGGCGTCACTTATCGCCTGCGGAGGTGGGCATTAGAACCAAGCCAGTAGAATTGCGGTTGGGAGTCTGGCGGCAATGCGTGAGTGTTCGTTGTTTAGTCACACGGTGGCCAGCGCAGTCGGGCGAAATCGTTTGGATGAGTTGACCAGCGCCGCCGCCTATGGCGACTGAACGCGCCAGAATTTTTCCGGTTCGTTCGACAACGGCAGCAATAGAGTTTGTGGATCGGTGGCGAGCGTAAAGGTCTGGTTCGTGCGCCACCCTCCGGGAAGCAGATTGGTGTTCTCCAACAGTTGATATGTTCGCCCGGTGTCGCCACTGATGGTGAGCGAAAATTGATTCGCGTTCCGCGTCAGGGACAGCAGCGGCTGGCGCGGTGGCGCGACCGGTGCATCGCTGAAATCCGGGATGGTGTCGTGGTCCGTGTCATTCGCGTCATCAATCGAAAGCAGCCAGAACGGATAATCGTAGCCGCTGGTATTGGGATCACCGTCGGCAAACACCACATAGCCGTAGTAGTTGGTAGTCAGATTCGTGTCCCGATAAATCTCCGCTTCGTCATACGACCACGTGAGGCCAAACGCATTGGTCCATTCGCCCGCGCGCAAGAGCAGATAATCGAAGTCGCCCGGGATGGGTTTGGAAAACAGTGCCGTGCCCTGGAATGATTCGGTGGGTTGACCGAGTTGGGTCAGATGGAGCGACGTCATGACGTTGCTGCCGCCGGGCGTGTAGGTCAATGGGCCGGTGAATTCCAAAACGGTGAAGGTGTGCGTGAAGCTGCCGAGATTGCCAAATGTGTCGTCCACCAGATTGAACACGCAGACGCCGGTGGGCGACCCGGGACTGCGACTCCATTGCACGGCGATGGTGCCGTCGCTGATATCGGTGCTGTAAAAACCGGCGGTGAAGGTGAGGGCGACGCCCTGGGCGACTTCGAGGAAGTCGTCAAATCCGTTTCCGTTCGCGTCGGTGAAGCCCGGCAATTGCACTTCCAGCGCGCCGGGAATGGGGAAGCCGAAATTATCGAGACTGAATCCGCTGCCGTACGTGAACTGGCTGGTGGGATACAACTCGCCATTGGGCGCGCCATCCACACTGCTCAAGACGAGGGTGTTGCCGAAGCCATCGCTGCCCGGCGCGACGCGTAATGACAGACAGACCAGGTGAACTTGAGCCGTTTGCGCCGCAAAGCCGACGCTGGCACTGGCGAGCCCGAACGCCAGCAGGAAACCCGCGAGAGTTTTCATAGGTTGGTAGCGCGATTGGAAACCGCCCGCCGCACTTCGTCAAGCCGGATGACGGCGGTTGCGCCGGGAATTAGCCGCTGTGCAAAGCTTCGTTACGAATTGGAATCTTTCATCGCTCGGGGTTGGGCCGCAATCCAACCGTTACGGCAACCGCACCCGATAGTATCGGGCGGCGTTCGTGGCGCCGCCCACATCAACGTAATTCAAGGAGACGACGGCTCCGGCCGGAGCGATCAGCGGTTCGCTGCGCCGAGAACAGTTTTCATCTGGAGAAAATTTGCTGACCCGGGAAATGTGCCCGCGGTTTGGTTCTGCTTCTGAGTCGGTACGCCGATTCAATCACCCGCCGGGCTAACGGTCAAGGGGGAGCGACTATAGAATATCGTTCCGCTATGATTGATGTCATCCGCTTTCAATCGCAGCACGGCATAACGCGTTCATAGCATCAGTCAAAGCGGAGTCACTGCAACGATCTTGCAGAGTAGTGGGATTTCCAGAAAGTCGTTGGTGACGCCTATCCACCGGATCAAAGTATGTCCAACCCAATCCAACCTGCGGCGGCGCCGACTGATTGCGCGCTTGCGGGAGAGGGGAACTTCCGGACACAGTGACGGCCCCAACACCGGGCGTGAGCTTATGAATGTGCATCATCTCGAATTGTTTTATTACGTGGCGAAGCATGGCGGCA
>CAZKMR010000022.1:0-38213 GCA_964553795.1 uncultured Bifidobacterium sp.
CATGTCCGGCGTGAATTGCAGGCGCGAAAACTTCACGTGCATCGTGTTCGCGAGGGATTTCACGGCGAGCGTTTTCGCCAAGCCGGGCACGCCTTCGAGGAGAACGTGACCATTGGCCAGCAGGCCGATGACGAGTCGTTCGGTGAGATAATTCTGGCCGACGACGACCTTGCCCAATTCAGTAAACAGCGGGCGCGTGAAGGCGCTCGCTTCCTTGACCGCTTCGTTAATAGCGTTGATTCCTGTGCTCATGAATTTTTGCGATTCTACGCACCGATGGACACTGAATCCAGCCTGTGTGTTCAAAGAATGGCGGCGGCGAAAACAAGGATGGCGATCGTCGCTTTTTTGGGTTTTACGTCCCACGAGCCGGCCACTAAATTCCCCGACATGGCAGCCATTTTCTCGCTCCAAACCGCGAAGTCGCCACGCTTCAGTCGCTGGTCACCCGTGTTCACAATGTTGCTCGCCATGTTCGCGATTTCCGGTTGCCGCTCCATTTACAACGCCACGATGGAAGGCGTTTTTGGCTACGAGAAACGTGAACTATTCAAGAAATCAGTGACGAAGTTGCAGGAGGAACAAAAAGACGCGCAGCAGGAATTCAAGGACGCTCTGACCCGATTGAAGGAACTCTACTCGTTTCAAGGCGGCGAACTCGAAACGATGTATCAAAAGGTCAAGACTTCGTACGAACGCTGCACCCGGGAAGCCTCTGAGGTAAAATCGCGCATTGCGAATATGGAGGATTTGGCCGAAGCGATGTTCGCAGAATGGGACAAGGAAATTTCCCAATACACCAATCCCAATCTCGCCAAAGCCAGCCAAGAGCAATTGCGCACGACCAAGCAGCGGTTCACGCAATTGTCCCGCACCGTGCGCGCGGCGGAAGCGGCGATGCAGCCGGTGCTGGCACAACTCAAAGACAACGTGCTGTTTCTGAAACACAATCTCAACGCGTCGGCCATCGGCTCCTTACAGGGTGAAGCCACCCAGATCCAAACGCAGATCGAACAATTGCTTGCGCGCATGAACACCAGCATCACGGAGTCGGAACGGTTCATCGAAGCCCTGCCGAAGTAACGGGAAAACCCGGAGTCAGCCCGGGCTTTCTACGGGCGCTTTCTGGTAATTTGACTCGATCTAGCGGTTCGACCCGTCCCGGTATCCGCTTCCGGCCCGACTTCGTTTTCGGGTTAGCCCCAGGTTGAAGATTTGTTCCTTTGAGTGAATTTGGGCGCGCGATATGAAAACCCGGATTGCACTTTGGTTGGGAATCGGCGCGAGCTTTGTTGCAGCGAGTGGATTTGCCCAGACTGGCATCGTCAATGGCACTTTTGAGTCCTGGAATCTGATTGGCTGGACGCTCCAGGCGGACTTGGGCGAACGCGCCACGGAGCCGTTCACGCGACCAGCCGGCGCGGCACGTACAGTTGCCTCCTGGGGCGAGCCATTCGGTCTGTCGCCGGCACTGGGACCGGTGCAAGGGTTTCGGTTCCTTTCATTGAGCACTCGCGCCAATGCAAACTTCATCAGCGCGGGACCGTACGACATCTTTTTGAATCAAACGTTGAGTCTGAACCAAGGCGAGATCGTTTCCGGTTGGTCCTATTTCTTCAACGGTGATGTCGAGCCGCTCGATTCCGCGTGGGTTCGCATTCGCGATGATCAAAACAACGTCGTGGGCGCGCCGTGGCTGGAGACCTCCGGGTTGCCGCTGACCACCACGGCCAATGCGCCGGTGCCCGGCGGCTGGACGCAGTGGCAATGGGCCGTTCCCACCACCGGCACGTATTCGATTCAATTGGGCATGTCCACCAGCGGTGCTAACAACAACGCCAGCTACGGATTCTTCGATGGCTTAACGGTGCAGGCCGCGCCGATTCCCGAACCGACCTCCATGGTCCTCGCGATGCTGGGGGGAATGGCGCTGGTGGTTTTGCGCAATCGCAATCGCTAAACCGATCTTACTTTCAGGCGCGCCGGGTTCTCGAACCCGGCGCGTTTTTCATTAATCCGGTCGGAAAACGTCGTGTCACTTTTTCGGTGGACGCGCATGCTATGCTCGGGTTGTGAGTAACCGGGTAAAACAAACATCACTGACCCAACGCGAAATGGTCTCGGCGTGGCAGCGCCGCGACGCGAGCTACGATGGCCTATTCGTTTTCGGGGTCAGGACCACCGGGATTTTCTGTCGCCCATCCTGTCCATCGCGCCCCAAGCGGGAGCATCTTGCCTTCTTTGCTGCCAACTCCGAAGCCATCCAGGCGGGTTATCGCCCCTGCAAACGCTGCCAGCCGGAATTGACTAATGGTGGCCCGCCCGCTTGGGTCGCCCACTTGATGAATCGAACCGCAGCCGCACCAGGCGAGAAACTTTCCGCGCTCACCTTGCGGCAACTTGGCATTCCGCCTGAACGCGCCCGGCGCTGGTTTCAAAAGCATTATGGAATGACTTTCGCCGCCTGGAGTCGCGGCCTAAGACTAGCGCGCGCGGTGACGGAAATTCGTTCCGGTCAATCGCTCGACGACGCTGGGTTCAATCATGGATATGAATCTCCCAGCGGCTTTCGCGCGGCGTTGGCGCGGAGTTTGGGCAGAGCCGCGAAGAGCGTGGCCGCCGGCGATTGCCTGCGAGTGACATTGCTTCCCTCGCCACTGGGACCGATGCTCGTCGCGGCAAACGACCGCGCCATCTGTCATCTGATTTTCGCAGACCGTCACGCGGTGAGGAAAAGCTACGCCGCGTTACAACGTCGCTTCAAGCTACCGGTCCTGCCGGGACAGAATGCTGTGGTGCGGCAACTGCACCGGGAATTGGCAGAGTATTTCACCGGCAATCGAACGCGGTTCTCGGTGCCGGTTCAATTCCGCGGCACCACGTTTCAGCAACGCGTTTGGCGGGAGTTGCAACGCATTCCCTTTGGTCGAACGGCGAACTACGAAACCGTCGCGAAACGCATTGGCGCCCCGACCGCCGCGCGCGCAGTGGCTCGCGCCAACGGCACAAATCGGCTTTATCTGCTCGTGCCGTGCCATCGCGTCGTTGCCAAGAGTGGCGCGCTCAGCGGCTATGGCGGTGGCGTCTGGCGCAAGCGACGGTTGCTCGAACTCGAGCGCGGCGCCGTCGCCCCGGTTACTTCTTCTGGTATTCCTTGAGAAACCCGATGAATTCGCGGCGGTGATCTTCTTCGCCGCTCAGAATTTCGATCACCAGATCCTGTGTCACATAATCTTCGCCATCGCACAGTTTGATGATCTTGTTGTATTGAGCGATCGCCGCTTCCTCGGCATCGATCACGCCCTTGATCACCGCGACAACATCGGTGGTGTCCTTTTTGGGTTGGAGGGATTTCTGCCCGCGCGCCAGGTCGAACGAGCCCGGAACGACACCACCGATCGTTTTAATCCGCCCCGCCAATTGCTGCGCGTGCATAATTTCCGTTGCCACGTCGGCAGCGAGGGCTTTCTTGACGACTTCCGACCGGACGCCGTCGAGGTTGACGGACGCCGCGATGTAGTTCTGCACCGTCTCCAATTCCATGGCATACGCGATGCAGAGTTCCTTGATGATTTTCCCGTGTTTCATAACACCAGCAGCTTACGGGAGAATCTACGAGAAGCAAATGGCGCGGTCTGCCCGCGAAAAGCAATTCGCAGCGGGAATAAACGGGATTAGGGCGTGCTTTATAACGGCGCCATCCGGACTACTGCGTCCACCGCAAACGGTAAAACGCGCGCAACGGAGGTTGCGGCAAGTCGGTAAATTCGTCCGTAAAATCAAACAACCCATTGGCAGGGGCGACGTTCGTCCAAATCGTCGTCCAAGCCGACAGGTTGGTGGAACGTTCCAGGTAGTAAGTCCAACCAGGGCTACCGACAAAGTTCAGGGTCAGCGTACTGCCATCGCCATTCGGGGCAGTTGCGAACCGACCGACCGGGCTCGGCACAATCTGAACTGCGCCCGCGGCAATACCGCCGCGCCCATCGCTGAGCGTGTAGTTTATTTGGTCGGGCATGCTCACATGATTGGAGTAAACGATGAATCCGACGTTCGTCGTTACCGCGATTCCGTTGCTGCTGGTCAGGCTTACTCCATTCAAGCTGAGCACATCGCCATCGGCATCTGTGCCAGCGGCCAACAAATTGGAAATGGAAATCTGAACCACTTCCGGTGCGAAATTGGTAATGGCAAATGCGCCCGCAACCGGATGGCGATTCACTTTAAGCACACCAGTGGTCAGCAAGCCATTCGTGTCCCAATTCAGTCCTGCGCCAAGCGGCGGCAACACCAGATTGCTGAACGCGCCCGCAAACGCTGACGCCGTGAATAGTGTGAATGACTCACCGCCCAACAGAGCGCTGCCAACATTCGTTACCACCAAAGTGCCGTCGAACGTCAGCGTCCCACTCGTCAATGTCAGCTTGTCGCTGACGGGCACGCCGCCATTGCGATTAATTTCCAGGACCACCGTACCGCCCAATACCGGCGCGCTATTCAACGTCAGCGTGCCGAGCGATGTGCCGGGTGAAATCGTTCCTCCGGAGTTGACGATGATGACGCCAGAGATTGTTCCCGTGCCGCCGAGTGTGCCGCCCGAAACGGTCACGTCGCCACTGCCCGTGCCCGAGCCGCTGGGATTATTCACGAGCAATGCTCCAGCAGTAAGAATCGTGCCGCCACTGTAACTGCTGGCTTTTGTAAGTTGTAACGAACCGAGCCCGGTTTTGGTGAGGCCGCCGTTAATAACGGGCACTTCGATGGAAACGTCCACGTCGCTGGTCCCGTTGCCCACATTGAAAGCCCGGGCGCCGCCCCCGAGATCGATGATTCCAGAGCTGCTCACGATTCGGGCGGTGGCGTTTGCCAGCGGGTTAAAATTCGCATTGCCGGCGAACAGCAGTTTCCCGGCGGGCGATCCAGACTGAAGGTTTAATGTATCAAACGTCAGCGCGCCCCCACTGATCGTGAAGGTCTGGGCGCTGTTGACTTGCAAAGTATGCACACTGAAAGTGCCTCCGCCCAAATTCACCGGCGCGGAAAATTCGGCGCCGTTGGTCGTGGAATCCGACGCTGGCACGAAATTCACCGTCAACGAGCCCCCCGTAATGTTGAGCGCTTCCCGCACGTAGAGTTTGCGAACGTTGTGCGTGCCGGTGGACAACGTGATGGTGGGATTGGCGCTAGGGCGCTCCAAAATTACCGTGTCGTGCTGACCGGAAGTCACGCCCGTCCCCGCGGCCCCCGGCAATCGCGGCGTCGGCATGGTTAACGTTCCGACCCGCGCCACTTGCCCCGGTCCTTGCACCGGCGCCACCGGAGTCAATCCGCTGTTCCAATTGGTAAGCGTGCTCCAATCGCCGCTGCCGTCATGCGTCCACACCGCAGGCACGAGTTGGTCCTTCAAAAACTCGATCCCACCGCGCGCGACATTAAAATCCAGATTGCTGCCGCCATTGTTGAAACTTTGCAAGCGCCCGGTGCTGGCGTACTGCCAAAACTGCCACGGATGCGACGGTCCACCGTAATCGTCCCACGGCCCGTAAAATCCGGCATAAGTGTCCTTTGGTTCCGTGCCCTGGACATCAATCGCATTGGGATTCGCCTGGTTCGGCCACCGGGCCACCCACAACACCGAGTAACAAGGCGCAACCACGCTCGGCAGCAAGGCCGGCGGTTGGGCAATCTGATGGCGCAGGGACGCCGAGGCCGTTTGCAGGATATTGGCGGTGTAATTGCCGTTCACGTAGATCGCCGGGCGAATGCCCATCTTCTCGTAAATGCGATTGGAAAAATCGATGCAGAACTGTGTCAGCTCATTGTCCGAGCGATCCCCGTCTCCGGCTTCGAAATCATGCACTGGCACGAGGTACCCCGGACGCATCCACGGCCCGGCCATTTGGATAAAATGATCTGCCTCATCCGTTCCTGAATTGGCAATCCCCCCGGCGTTCAATGTCGTTTCGATGATGTCTGGCCGCGAAAAGTGATATGAACCTGCGTACATCCCCGCGGTGGTCACACGATTGATGTTTTGCACGAAATAGGGATCGTCGTAACGCTGGGATAGCGTGTTTAGCCCGTTGTTGTTGTTCGCGTCGTTTTGATTGTAGTAGCCCGTCGTCCCGCCGCGACTCGAACGCAGGATGATAAACTGCCGATTCTCAACATTGTGAATGTTGTTCCAGGTGGTTTGGGAAATGTTCCCTTGCCACGCGGAAATATCGAGGCCCAACACCCGTTGCACTTGTGCTGCGACAGGCCAAGAGGCGATTGGGCCGCTAGCGATGAGTAAGGTTACGAACCAGAAGCGAATTCCCGTCAAACGGCAGATTGAATACATACGACTTGGACTCACGATGAGTGCCGGACTCTACCCTCGGTCAATCCCTGGAACAAGCGGAAGGACAGCTTATACCCATCACACGAACATGTTGTGCTCTTGCAGACCGGGAGCCGCGTCAATTGCACTGCAAAAATTCAAGCACGTTCCGACCATTTCAATCCATTGGGCAAATCGGTCGCCGCATACTCCACATGCAAGACCCGGCGATGCATCGGCCGTAGGGCCGCTGCCGAGGCGTGCAATAACAATGGGCGCATGAACAACGCCCCGCCTTTGGGAACTTCACACATGACGGCGGTTTGGCGATCGCTCCAATTGGAAATCGCTTCCCCGTTCAACTCGCCATCGCGATGGGATCCGGGCAGCACCCGCAGTGCTCCATTGTCCGCATTGCAATCGTCCAGATGCAAACGCAGCGTCACCATTCCCTCCAATACCGCAATCGGGGGATTTACGTGAATGACACCTTCTTTCACTGACCACGCATTGAATCCGGGGGTGTCGATCTTTTGCGCGACGGCGATGGCAAGATCCTGATGCCACGGCACGCCCCAGTTCGCTTCGGGAGTTTTATCAAATAAAATGGCGCGCACCGGAAAAGCCGGCGCACCGATCAACGCGCTGACGAGCGACATGACAGGCGCCGATTTGGCAAAGGTCAGCGCCGTAGCGCTGTATTGAAAAACATTTCGCACCCCGCCGCGCCGGCGCGTGCGATCGCGCGTTTGAAAGTTCTCCGCCAGTTCCCGGACTATTTCATCGCACGCTTCGAGCGATAACAGAGCGGGCAAGATTTGAAATCCGTCGCAATCAAACTGGCTGGCGGAGTTCATCGCGGTGACGCGAACTCACTTTAGCCCCAACACATCCTGCATGTCATAGACACCGGGCTTTTGTGTCACAACCCACCGCGCCGCGCGCAAGGCGCCGTTGGCGAACGTGTCGCGACTCGAAGCTTTGTGCGTCAATTCAACCCGCTCGCCGTTGTTCGCAAAAATGACCGTGTGATCACCGACGACGTCGCCACCGCGAATGGCATGAATACCGATTTCGCTACTGGTCCGTTCGCCGGTAATGCCTTTGCGACCGTGTCGGAGCGCATCTTCCAGTTGCAGTTTGCGCACCTCGCCGAGAATTTCCAGCAACGTCGTCGCCGTGCCGCTGGGTGCATCTTTCTTCAAGCGATGATGCATCTCCACCACTTCCAGATCGAACGCCGGCCCGAGAATTTCCGCCGCTTTGCGCGTGAGCCAGAAGAGCGTATTCACGCCGGTGGAAAAGTTAGTCGCCATCACGAGCGGAATCCGCCCGCCGAGTGCGAGAATCTTTGCTTTCTCCTCCGGATTGTGACCCGTCGTGCCGATGACAATAGCTTTGCCGTGTTTCGCGCAAAGCTCCACCACACCCAGCGTGACGCTGTGAAAGCTGAATTCGATCACCACGTCCGCCTTGGGAAGCAGAGCCGCGAAATCATCGCCTTGATCCACCGCGCCGACGATTTCAATTTCCGGAATTTGGGCCGCGCACGACAGCAACGCCTGGCCCATGCGCCCTTTGGCGCCATTGATGATGACTTTGGTCATGCGAATCGTCCTCGTTCTCGAACTTACTTCAACAGCCCGACAGCTTTCATCGTCTTCCGCAGTTTTTCCCGACTCGCGGCGCTGATCGGGACGATGGGCAGGCGAAATTCGTCGGCCATCATTCCCATCATCGCCAAGGCCGCCTTGACCGGCGCGGGATTCGTTTCGATGAACAAGTCTTTGAACAACGGATAAAACTTCTCGTGAATTTTCAGCGCGAGCGAATGATTCCCCTGCGCATACGTACGCACCATGCGCGCGACCTCGTGCGGAATCACGTTCGACGCGACACTGACCACGCCGTGCGCGCCCACTGCCATGAAGGGCAAGGTCAATGAATCGTCTCCGCTTAAAATCGTGAATTTCGATCCCAAGGCAGCGCGCAGTTGCGAGACGCGATCCGCATTGCCGCCGGCTTCCTTGATGCCGCGGATATTCACGCTGTCGTGCGCGAGACGGTTCACCGTTTCCACAGCAATCTCAATCCCGCAACGTCCGGGGATGCTGTAAAGAATGATCGGCAGGTGAGTGGAACACGCCACGGCATGGAAATGCTGAAACAAACCTTCCTGGGTCGGCTTGTTGTAATACGGCGCGACTTGGAGCGACGCATCCGCTCCCGCTTTCTCGGCCTCCTGCGTCAGGTAGATGGCCTCTTTGGTGGAGTTGCCGCCAGTGCCGGCGATGACCTTGATCTTCCCGGCAGCAAACTTCACCGAGAGGGCGATGACGCGGATGTGCTCCTCGTAATCGAGCGTCGCGGATTCGCCGGTAGTGCCAACGGGGACGATGCCGTCCACGCCGCCTTTGATTTGCGCTTTAACGAGTTTCTCGAGCGCCGGCTCGTCAAGTTTCCCTTTTTTGAACGGTGTAACGATCGCGGTATATGTGCCAGTGAATTGCATGATTGTATTTCCAAAAAGCGTGGGAGGGTCGGTTATTTGACTGGTTTTGGCGAGTCTGAAATTGGCGACCAGAGGTTGTGGCGATGACAAAAGACCGCCGTATAACTCGCATTATGCGATGGCACACCATCGCCACGGCGAGGCAAGGTTTGGGCGGCAAGCAACAGCCTTGCAGCCAACGCCGTCCCCATCCGGCGGTGACGTCAGGGCGTTCCGAACCGGAAGTATCGTTCGGGTTCGTGTTGCGAGATGGGCGCGACAAAGCGGAACGAGTTAGTCATCGCGACGGACGTGTAGGGTAACCACGGATTTGCCAGCGCGAGATTGGTAGCCGTTTCAATCGGGTAGGTGGAATTGTTCAATCCGTATAGGAGCAATTGTAATTTGTTATCCGGCGCAAGGGCAAACTCCAGAATGGGCGGATTGGCCAGCAATTCGGTGACGCGGTAGGCGGTGTTCGGCGCCGGTGGGCCGCCGACCTGTTGGATGAGATTGGTCTGCGGAACGCGGGAATAAAATTCCCACGACGCCGCGGAACTCTGGGTGGGCCGTTTCTCAATGAGGTAACTCAACCACGGCGTTCCGTAGAGCGAGAGATTGGGACCGGCGATGAAGACAGGCGGCAGGAGCGGATTTCCGGGCGGGATATCCACATTGACGTTTGCCAGCAGGAAGGCTTGTGAGCCAAAGAGAAGATTGCCGCCCGCCTGCGCGCTCAGGCCGGAATTCTGCCCAAGAGGCGCAATGAAACTGTTAAGACTGCTCAGGTCAACCACGCTACCGCTACTATCCGCGAAAATATTAACAGTTGGGCCCGTGATCGTAGCCAGATTGCTTAAGATCAGCATTCCTGAGGATCGCGCCTCGAGCGCAAACGGCGCGCATCCACCTTCGGCGCGAAAAATTGAGGTTAATGTCGGCGCGCTTAATTGGCTGTCAGGACCGATCACCCGCCACACCACTTCAGCACAGTCGCCCAGTACGGAGATGGCTTGCAACGCCGGGAATTCAACTTTTGCGCCTGCGGAAAGATGCACGAAGGCATTATCCAGATTGGTCAGCGCGGGAAAGGCATTGGTGTGCGCAACCACGGTCAAGCCTCCCAACCCAGTGAACTGCGCCGCGCTGACCAGTCCATTGCCTTGCAAAGACAAAAGCACGCGCCGACCGTCAACCAATTGGGACATGGTTACCTCGCCGCCTTCATACACTTGGAGATCAAACCAGCGCGTGGAACTCGTATAGCTGGCGAGGCGGTCAAGGTTGATCCCACTGTTGGTCCCCTGGCCATTTCCCAAAGACGCCGTTGCGTGGACGCCGCCATTGCTGATGGAAATCAGATTGCTCAGAACGATTTGACCGCCGTGGCTGGCGTGCAGGGAAATGCCGCCACAATCTTCCATAAAAACATTCGTCAAGGCTGGCAGAATCACGAAACCATCTGTTCCAGCGGAAAGGTACAAGGTATCGCAACCGTCGCTGTAGTAAGTCTCCACCTGGGGCAGCAAGAGTTGCGCGCCGTTCTGAGCGGACAAAGCGGCGGATCCGTGAAGTCCATGAAGGTTGGTAACTGCGGCAAGGGTCGCGGTCTGATTGTCCGCAGTGACCGCGTAGATGCGACTCAGTTGCGGGGCGGTGAGCACGCCTCCATTTCTAAGCGTCAATGACACGCTACTTCCGTCCACCAACAGAGGCAGTCGCACTTCCCCGCCATTGTAAGCACCCACATCCAGCCCGCCCGCGCTCGATGGAAAATTGGCGAGTTTGCTCAAATCGACGACACTCCCGGCGCCGTCCGCAATGATCCGCCAATAGGCATTGGTCGCCGCAGCGACGAGATTGCTTAAAACCACCAAGCCGTCGTCCAGTCCGTGGATGTAGATGGTGCCACAGTTGCCGCTGGAGTTCGGCTGGTTGGTGATTGCGGAAAGATCCAGAACACTGCCGCTTCCGGAAGCTTGCCAGGTGACGGACTGACAGGCGGATGATTTTTCATAAGTTCCCACCTGCGGGATGGCCAGATACCCGCCGCCGGAAACGTATAAGCCAATCGTGTCGTCCAGATTGGTAACCGCCGGCAATGTCACCACTTGGTTTTGCACGGTGAAACTTCTGACCCGATGCAGTTGCGCGGTGTCCAGAACGCCGCCGTCGCCAACTCCGAAATTTGCGCTCCTGCCATCCACCAGGAAGGGCAGCTTAATCTGTCCTCCGCTGTATGCGGAAAGATCCAGCATCGCCGGCGCTTCGGGGAAATTTGCCAGCTTGCCGAGATCGATGACACTCCCGGCACCTTGAGCATACACCTGGAGGCTGGTATTTGTCGCGACGGTCACCAAGTTGCTCAGGACAATCTGACCGCCATTGCCGCAAGTCGCGTTGATGGAGGTGCCACACGCTTCGGCGTAAGGAACATTCGTCAACGCGGACAGGTCCAATACGCTGCCGACGCCATCGACATGTAAATAATGGCCAACACATCCCGGCATTTTTGCGTAGCTCCGAAATTCCGGCAACGCGAGTTGGGCGCCGTTATACAAATAGAGCCCCGTTGAACCCGCCAGATTTGTGACCAGCGGCAGCGTCAGCGATTGGTTGCCCAGCGTGAGCGAACTGATGCGATGAAGTTGCGCCGTGTCCATGAGGCCACCGTTGACCAGACTTATCGTGCTACTGTTGGCATCCACCAATAATGGAATCTTCACCTGACCGCCGTCGCGCGCATGCAAATCCAACCAGCCCGGCGTTTCGGGGAAGACCGCCAACTGACTCAGATCAACGAGACTATTCGTGCCCTCAGCATACGCCCGCAAAGACAAATTGGTCGCCACCGCCACGAGGTTACTCAGAATGACCTGGCCGCCCTCGCGCGCTTCAACCCACACGGACCCGCAATAATTGACGAAGTTGGGAAGATTGGTGAGCGAAGCCAAATCCAGAACACTCCCCGCGCCATACGCATTCCAGTAAGAGATGCCGCAGTGTTGCGTAACCGAGTACGAGGTTACCAACGGCAGCGCCAAATAACCGCCATTGTAAACCAACAGACTGGTCGCTTCCGCTAGGTTTGTGACGGCAGCCAGCGTCACAGATTGATTGTCCACCGTGACCCCGCCAATGCGGGTCAGTTGCGCCGTATCCATCACGCCGCCATTCGCCAAGGTCAAGGTGGTGCTGCGACCATCCACCAACAGCGGGAGGATAACCTGACCGCCGTTCAGCGCGGCCAAATCCAGCCGACCGGGCTTCTCGGGAAAGTTCGTCAGCGCGCGAAAATCTGTGACGCTTCCCGCGCCATCCGCAGCAATACGCAACAAGAGGTTCGTGCTGACGGACGTAAGATTGCTGCAAATCACTTGCCCGCCATCGTACGTTTGTACCTGAAGGTAATAGCCGTAGTAGCCGCAGTTATCGCCAGCGGTGACATTGGTCACGCCCGACAGATCCAGCAAGCTTCCCGCCCCGCTCGCATGCCAAGTCATCCAATTGTCACACTCATGATGAGCGGAGGTCAGGCGCGGAAGCCTGATTTCACCGCCGGTCTCGGCATACAAGGAAGCTCGGTCCGCGGTGACCGTATTGGTGCAAAGAAACGTCGTCCCGCCTCCGGCGACGCTGAGATAGGTCCAAGGCAACAAGGTGAATGGCCCTTTGATTTCCGAGTCGCCACCCGTCACCCGCAGAGCGCCGCTGGTAATCGTAATCGGGCGTTCGGACTGAATGCTCAGCACGGTGTTAAGATCCCCCGCCAGCACGACCGCTCCGCCGGCGCCGAGCACCGCATTATCGCTGGCCGTCGGCACACTGCCACCAGTCCAATTCAACGGGTTACTCCAACTGGTGCCATCGCCGCCACCGCTCCAGATAATGGTTGCAGAGCGAAGTGTGAACGTGATGCCTGACAAGCCAATCACTACAAAATTCTGCCATTTCATAGCGTAATCCCGGGTTTGAGGTTTGAAGCTGGAGAATGCCTCGTAAGGCTGGGTCAAGCATCCAGAAGCTTTGGGCTGAGCGAATGTCAGCACGACGGATGAATCGGGTCAAGAGACAAAATGGCTGGGATTCAACCGATGCTTCCGCCGCGCAACCGCAGCAAAGGCTCGATGAATTTGGGTCCGAGTCCGCCTCGAAGTGAGGCTCAGATTTCGATTTGACCCGTAAACACGAAGTCCGCCGGACCGGTCAGGCGCACGTTGTCAAATTCACCATTGCCATCCGTGAAACTGACTTCGAGTTGATCGCCCCCTTGCACTTGCACTTTTACGGGAGAAGTAAAGCCATGCACTCTGGCAGAAATCATCGCCGAGGCACTGACGCCCGTGCCGCAGGCCAGCGTTTCGCCTTCCACGCCGCGCTCAAAGGTGCGGACGCGAATCTGATTCGGGCCGAGCACTTGAACAAAATTCACGTTCGTGCCGCGCGGCCCGAAATGCGCGTGCCGCCGAATCTCCGGACCGAGTTGCATCACCATCGCCTTGTCCGCGTCGGCAACGTATTGCACCGCGTGGGGCACGCCGGTGTTAAGCGAATGAATCGTGGCCGGACCGGTGGAAAGGGGAACGCTTTGATTGAGTTTGAGATCCTTCGGCTTGGTAAGATTCACGGTCACGCGATCGCCTTGAAAACTGGCGGAGATAATGCCGGCCGCGGTCTCGAACGAGAAATCACGGTTCATGCCGGCAGTCTTTTGCACGTAGCGCGCGAAACAGCGCGCGCCGTTGCCGCACATTTCCGCCACACTGCCGTCGCTGTTGTAGAAATCCCAGGCCCAGTCCGCTTGGCCGGTGCGCGGGGGAATCAGCAACATCACGCCGTCCGCGCCAACCCCGCGATGCCGGTCGCATAAACGGATAATCTGCTCGGTGGTCAGCGAGATTTTCCCGGCGCGATTGTCCACGAGGACGAAGTCGTTGCCCGCGCCGTTCATTTTCGTGAATTCCAAAACCATAGGCGGCGCAGTATAGCGAGGGTTGGCAACCCGCAAAAATAAAAACTAAAGCGCCCATCATGGGATGAATCTTTCTCCCCGGTCCGATCCCGGGGCAGCCGTTTAGCGTTTCTATCCCCACCAAGCAGTTCAGCCTCCCGATCGCTTTGACAGGTATCAGATTGGTTGATACCAGCCGCGACTGCTCGGGCCGATTCGTGGAAGGCCTTGACTAATATCGAGTTTATTCGCGACGGCCAAACGGCCACCCGGACAACTCGGAATTCAAGGTCCGTACTTCCCGAAAAAACAGCTTGCTAGTTTGCAACGGCGGCGCAGAGTTGCGCCGCATTTGAAGTTATGTGTCGTCGCACTTACGCCGTTGCCGGGTTCGGATTACTGATGTGTTTCACGCTCCCCGTCAATGCGGCGGATGCCTCCCCTCCAGTCATCACCTCACTTTCCGCATCCAATGCGACCCACCGACTAAACTTTCTGCTCACGCCGGGCGCGGGATCGTATTCGATTTTGAGCACGACCAATTTGCAACAGCCCTTTGTAGTTGATCCTAATTTCTCCCTCGTCCCGCGCAGTTTCACCAACTTCTCGACCAACCTCGTCAACGGCACGAACGTCATCGCGACGAACATTCAAACGTCCTGGTCCTGGCAACGCACCAATGCCACCGCGCCGCAGGGCTTCTACCAGGTGCAAGCCACCTCGCTGAGCAGTAACGCCCTGTTGGGCGCGACAGTGCTCAACCGCCTGACCTATGGCCCGACGCCGGATGAAATCGCGCGCCTCAACAGTATCGGCCCCGAGGCGTACATCGCGGAACAATTGGCACCATGGACGTTGACCGAGCATGCGAATGACACCCATACCAACTTGCCGAACATCGAAAACATGTTCCGCACGGCGACGGAGGTGGTTTATGGGACGAATGCGCGCATCGCGGATTTGCGCGCCTGGCACACATTGCGAGCGGTGAATGCGGATCGCCAGTTGCTCGAAATCCTGCTGCAATTCTTTGAGAACCACTTCGTCACCGAATACGACAAGAGCCGGAATTGGTTCGCCGGAAAATACGAGGATGGAAATCTGGAGAACGCATTGGCCACGCACATGGAGCATCGCGAAAATGCATACTGGCGCAACGTCCTGTTGAACCCGCAGGGAACCTTCTACGACCTGCTGAAAATCAGCGCGGAGAGTCCCGCAATGATTATTTATCTCGATACCGTCAGCAGCCGGGGCGACGGCTCGCGCATCGCCAATGAAAATTATGCCCGCGAATTGCTGGAATTATTCACCTTCGGGGTGGACAACGGTTACGATCAAACGGACATCACTGTCATGTCGCGGTGTTGGACTGGTTGGACGTTGGAACTCTTTCATCCCACCAATGCGTTCAACCCTTTCGCCACCAAAACCACGAACAATGTCTCCAACGTCAATACCAACCTGGCGTTGGACGACTACCAAAACCTCGAAGGTGTCTGGTCGCTGTGGTATCGCACCTCGTGGCACAATACTGCGACGAAAAACCTCTTCACGAACAAGTATGTTCCCGCGCGATTTGGCGCACCCTGGACGACCAAAACTTACGGAACCAACACCGTTCCCGGCCTGTATCAACTCGTCGTCCCCGGGCGCAGTGGCAATGCCGGCATGACGGAAGGTTACGAAGTGATTCAACATCTCGCCAATCTTCCGTTCACGCAGGAATACCTCAGCATTAAACTGTGTCGCTTGCTGGTGCATGACGATTTCCCAAATCCGAGTTCCGATCCGAGTTCACCGGAGTATCAATTCTATAATTACGCCGGCGGCAATCTCTCCCCCGAGGCGGCGTTGGTTTACGAATGTATGCAGGCTTGGGAAACCAACTCCCCCAAAGGGCAAATCTGGAAAGTGGTGCAAACCATCGTCCAGTCCGACCTCTTCCGCAGTCACGCCGCCGCCCAACAGAAGATTAAGACACCGTTGGAATACACCATCAGTGCGATTCGTGCTCTGCGCTCAAGTACCAACGGCAGCAATCTGGCCGGGTCGTTCACCTCCTTCACGGATGGGTACGCGTTGGCAACGCCGTTGAGTCGCATGGGCGGAATGTTGTTGTTTGATCGCGATGCACCGGATGGTTATCCCGAATCCGGACCACCATGGATCAGCGCCGGCACCCTCGCCGAGCGCATTCGTTGGGTGCAATCCTTCTGCATCGCCAGCGGTAGTAGCGGGCATAGCGGGTCGCAAAGCGGGACGGGCAACGATGCCCAAAACTCCGTCTGCAATCCCACTGGGTTACTCAAGGCGAAACTTCCCGCCGGCGTCTGGAACAATGCCGGCGCGGTGGCGGATTATTTCCTGAGCATTCTCTACCCCGGCGAAGGCGCCGGCAACCTGGCGTTTGCTCGCGTCGCTGCCATCGACTTCTTGAACCAAGGCAGCGCCGACACATCGAGCACCTATCGCAACAGTCTCTTTGCCAGCGTACCCAACACCCATGGCTCCTACGATGAACGCGTGCGCGGCATGGTCGCCATGCTGATGGCCATGCAACGCTTCCAGGAGCAGTAATTATGAACGACTTCAACATCCTCACTCGGCGCGCGTTTTTTGATCGCTCGTTCAAGATTGGTCTCGGCGTGGCGCTCTCCACGCTCGTGGATATTCCGTTCGTAATGAAGCGGGCGTTGGCCGAAGGCAGCATTGGCGCGAACGGAAAAAAGATTCTTTTCATCTTTCTGCGCGGGGCGAACGACTCCTTGAACTCCGTGATCCCGATTCAGGATTCAGGCTACAACACCGATATCAACCCCGGCACGGGCACGGTCATTCGCCCGGGAATCGCCATTCCCAAAGACGCGATTTCGTACGCGGCGACCGGACCGTGTGATTTTCCGAACAACCCACTGTACGGCTATAATTTCGCCATCCGGCTTGGAAATGGTTTCGCCGCTTTGCACCCATCGCTCAAGTATCTGGCGCCGGTGTACAACGCAGGGGATCTTGCCCTGATTCATCGGGTCGGTTACCCAAAACAATCCCGCTCGCACTTCGATTCGCAGAATTATTGGGAAACCGGCACGCCCGGCGTGAATACGGTCAAAGACGGAATTTTTTATCGCGCGATGCTGGAATCCGGCCTCGCGCAATCGCAGGCATTGACTGGCGTCTCAGTGCAATCTTCCCTGCCCTTGCTCTTGCGCGGCAGTGACGCAGCCATGACGAATCTCACCGACCCCACACGTTACAATCTGCTCGGCGTCCCCAACAGCACGGCGGGCAACGCGAAAGCCGATTATTTCGTCAATCTGGCGAATAGCATCCCGGCGGCGGATAAAAAGAACCGCGATCTCCTCCAACTCCAGTATCAAAACCTCTCGAACACGCTGGAGATTTTTGCCGGCATCAACTTTACCGATGCAGGCAACACGTTCATCGATCCGGATACGGGCTATTACTTGTTTCCGGCCACCGATGCCAAAAACTCCGGGCAGGTGGATGTCAGCGGCAATTCGCGCAGTTTTTTCACCCGACTTAAGGCTGCGGCGCTCGTACTTAATAAAACCAATGCAATCATCGCAGGGACGGAATTCAGCGAGTTCGACACCCATAACGTGCAAGGCGGGGTCACAGGCACTCACGCCAATCTACAACGGCGTATTGGTTGGGCGCTGTACGCGTTGCGGAAGTATTTCCAAAATGAAGCTGACCAGGTGGATTGGAACAACCTCATTGTAGTGACGCTGTCGGAATTTGGTCGTACCACCAAGCAGAATAATTCTGGCGGCACGGACCACGCCGAAGCCGGGGTGATGTTCGTCGCCGGCGGCGGCGTGAAGGGCTACGGCAAGAACGGGCGCACTTCGGCGGTTTACAACTGCGCCGGCGCCATCGATCCCGTTTACAATCCCATCGTCTGGAATACCGGCTTGTCCGGCTCAATGTTCGCCATCAGCAACAACTATCTGCGCCGCACGGTGGATTATCGTTCCATTCTCGGACGCATCTTGCGCAAACACCTGGGCGCGCAGTTCAACGAAGCCGATCCCTATGCGACCTCCCAACTCGCGCGGATAATTCCTGGCTACGGGAATGCGTCCGAAAAACTCTTCACCGGCGGAGTTTCGTCGATTGACAACACGACAATCGCTGGCGAATTGGATTTCATTTGATTACTCTCGCCGCGCAACTCGTGAAACCGCGCGGACCATTTTCGCTTCATTGCTGCCGCTTGGCGTGGAAGGGCGCTGTTATCCTCGCCGCCGCAGCACTCTGTTTCGGCCCCACAGTCGCCAGCGCTGCCGTCATCACCCTGACGCCGTCAGCCGACACCATGATCAGCGAGCGCTATCCGGAGAATAATTTCGGCGCGATGCTGATCTTCAACAGCGGCACTACCCAGAACAGCAATTACAACCGCGGCTTACTGCGATTCGACGTTGCCAACTCGCTGCCGGCTGGCGCAAAAATTCTCAGTGCGACGCTGACGTTGGAGGTGGTGGGCGAACCCAACGAAGAATTTCCCGCCGCGCGCTTCAACTTGCATCGCCTGCTGGTGCCGTGGGGCGAAGGCAGTCAAACAAATCCCCCGTTCGGCGGCCTGGGCGTTGGTTCGCCCGCCTCGACCAACGAAGCGACCTGGACGCATCGGTTCGCCTTCACCACCAACACCTGGTCCCAACCCGGCGCCGGCGCGCCGGTGGATTACGTTTCCACCATCACTTCGGGCGTGACAGTCGGCGGTGTCGATCAATCGCCGTACACAATTCCCAACACGGCACAACTGGTGGCGGACTTGCAACTGTGGGTGGATCAACCCGCGACCAATTTCGGCTGGGCGCTGGTTTGCCAACAGGAAACCACGAAATTCACTGCTCGCCGCTTCGCTTCGCGCGAGGATCCAGAAAACGCGCCCGCGTTGGAAATTCACTATCTTGTCGCCCCATTGCTCCAGCAGTTTCAAAAAGCGGGGAACGCGCTCAGCTTTACGTTCGTCGCGCAACCGGAGCAGCACTACGTCATCGAATCCAGCGACGCGCTGGGCCCGGCTGCGGTGTGGACAGCCCTGGCACAGGTTGCTCCGGTCGAACTACCCACCAGCGTTTTGGTTCTGGATCTGGTGGCGGCGCCGCGCCGCTTCTATCGCGTGCGCACTTACTGAAAACAAAACGGGCGACCTTTCGGTCGCCCTGATGGGAATTCTTCGGAGCTCTTACGCGGCGGCTTCACCCACTTGGAAGCGAACAAACCGACGAATGACAATCTCGTCACCCAACTGTTTGCCGACTTCTGCGACGTGATCTTTCACGCTGATTTCGGAATTACGCTTCACGAAACCCTGGTCCACGAGACAGTACGTCTGATAGAACTTCTCCAACACGCCCGCGAGAATTTTCTCCATTGCTTGCGCCGGCTTGCCCTTCAAACGATCCGATTGCGCAGCAATCTCGCGTTCTTTGGTAACGATATCCGGCGCGACTTGTTCGCGTGAAACCGCGTGCGGATGACCCGCGGCAATCTGCAGCGTGATGTCTTTGACGAGTTGTTTGAACTCTTCGCGATTCGTGGTTTCGGCCTTGCCGGCGCCCACTTCGACGAGCACGCCGACTTTCGCGCCGGTGTGAATATAGGCCGCCACCAGTCCGTTGCCGCTGACCTCGAGCCGGGCGTTCCGCGCGATCTTGATGTTTTCGCCAATCTTGCTGACGGCCGCCTGCCGATCGGCTTCCAGGTCAACGCCCGGATTGGCCGCAATCTTCTTGGCCATCTCGTCGCAAAACGCGCGGAAGCTCTCGTTGCGCGCTACAAAATCCGTTTCGCAATTCACTTCCACGAGCACGCCGGCTTTGCCTCCCGGCGTGATGTATTGGGCGATAACGCCCTCGCGCGCGTCGCGCAGTGATTTCTTCGCCGCGCTGGCCGCGCCGGATTTGCGGAGGTTGTCCACCGCCTTTTCCATGTCGCCCTGCGCTTCGACGAGCGCCTTCTTGCATTCCATCATGCCCACGCCAGTCATCTCGCGAAGCTTGGCGACGTTGGCAGCAGTAATTTCAGCCATAAATGAGTAAATAGTTGTTGGTTGAGAGTTGCAGGTTGCAGCCCGAAAGCCGTTCCCCGGAAACAGCGGCGGTGTTCTTCAGCCGCACCGCCGCGTTTCCTCAGAACGATCAAGCTGCCGGTGCGGCCGGAGCGACCGGTGCCGCCGCCGGAGTTGCTTCCGTCGCGGGTGCAGCTTCCGTTGCCTGACCTTCCTCCGCCGGTTTGCGGCGGCTGGACTTGGATTCGTATTCGGCCATGGCCTTGGTAATCGCCTGGCCGACCGTGGCGAGAATCAAACGCACGGAACGAATCGCGTCGTCATTGGCCGCAATCGGATAATCCACCAAGTCCGGATCCGCGTTGGTGTCCGTGATGGCGACCACCGGAATCTTCAACTTGCGGGCTTCCGCCACGGCGTTGTGCTCGCGCTTGACGTCCACGACGAACATGGCGCCGGGATTGCCGTTCAAGCCGCGGATCCCGTCAAAATATTTCACCAGGCGCGCGGCTTCGCGTCGAATCACCGCCTGCTCCTGCTTGACGTAATTGTTGATCGAGCCGTCCGCTTCCATCTTCTCGATTTCTTTCAACCGAGCGAGGGAGCGTTTGACCGTTTGAAAATTCGTGAGCGTGCCGCCGAGCCAACGTTCCGTGACGAAGAGTTGACCGCATTCCTTGGCGGTTTCCTTCACCGCTTGTTGCGCTTGTTTCTTCGTGCCAACGAAAACGACTTTGCCGCCTTTGGCGACCGTCTTGGCGAGAAACTCGCACGCGGCTTCCAGCTGCTGCGCCGTCTTGCTGAGGTCAATGATGTGAATCCCGTTGCGCGCGTCGAAGATGAACGGTTTCATCTTGGGATTCCAACGCTTGGTTTGATGCCCGAAGTGGACGCCTGCTTCTAACAATTCTTTTACGCCGATGCTGATCATATTTCCTTTGGTTAAGACTCCGGTTTCGGAGCATCCCGCGGAACACGGGATTGATTTCGATGTTGTTATGGCTCAATCACCACTTCCACACGGAAGCAAAGAGCCGTTTTCCCCCGCCAGTTGCCGGGCGAAAGGGACGCAGAGAATATCAGAGAAGCACCCGCTGGCAATGGTTTATTTCGCGCAAAAATGAAGCTTTTGCGGCTGAGATCCGCTCCGCCTCATGCCGTTATAGCCAACGACAAACCATCCCTCTTCACCTGCGGAGTTTGTTGCCTTACCGCAACGAGAAGCTCCGGCGCTTGACGGCATAGAATCCGAGGCCCAACACCATGAGGCTGAACGCGGTCGGTTCGGGAATCATGACGACGCGAAATCCCAGTCCGGCGGATTCCAAGTCCGGTCCATCACTAAATCGTCCGGGGGCGCGCAACCGATTCTCTTCGTTGGCCCACGAACCGCCCATGATTCCCCGTTGCCAACCGCTCACGGTCAGTTCGGTCCACTCGGCCACATTGCCCGCTTGATCGAACGTGCCGTAAAAGCTGGACGCCAGACTGAAGGAGCCGACATCCAGCAACACTCCATCGGGCACGTCGGTCGAATCGTTCGCCGCAAAACCGCCGTTGAATCCGTTGACCATGCCATCATCGCGATAAAAGTTCGCGCTGTTCGGATCGGTCGCACTGCCGTTGCGGCTGTTGGGAATCTCGTTGCTGCGGGTCGCGTACTGCCAATAGCCATCCGCGTCACCGCCTTGGTCTGCCGGCTGAAAATAGGCGGCTTTGTGCCACTCATCCGGGCTTGGCAAGGCCACGGTCCAGCCAGCGTTACGTGTGAACTGCGTACCGCTGAGTGCTCCATTCAAACTGTAAACTCCCGTTTCCGTCGTGCCCGCCGCCTGCGCGCCGACGGGTTGCCCGTTGTGCAACCAATTGACGAACCGCGCCGCATCAAACCAGTTCACGTACGCTACCGGCCGATTACCACTTCCGAAGATTGAATACGTGTAACTGCCATCCGTGCCATTTTGCAGAATGCCCCCGCCGAGGAATTCGCTCGTCATCTGGGAATTGTACAGCCCGTAGGAATCCGTTGCGGCGACGGCATTCAAAAACGCGGCATACTGGTTCACCGTCACCTCGTATTTGCCCATCGCATAGCCGTAGCTGACACCGCCGTAACCGGTCGTCAGGAATTCGTCACTCGGAACGTCACTGGAATTTCCAGTATGGCCGACAAAGACCGTATCAATAGAAATGAATGCCGCAGCGGGAAAAACCGCCGCCAGCGCGGAAGCCGTCAAGAGAACTACAACCTTGGACATAACAGACGATTGAAAAACCGATACGCGAGTTTGGCCTGAATGCGATTTTGCGCAACTCCGTTTCTTAGCAAAAATAAGCGGTAATTACCTACAAACGAGCAATACGAGCGATGCCTTACAAGAGGTTACAATTGGATTTTAACTTCCGCCTGCCACAGTGACCTGATACAACCCGCGCATGGCAGCGAAGCTTTCCATCGGGTTTCTCGGCGCGGGCAAAATGGCGACCGCATTGGCGCGCGGTTTGATCCGGGCGCAACTCGCTGAACCGAATCAAATTTACGCCAGCGATCCGATCGGCGCGGCGCGGGAAGTGTTTGCCCGCGAAACCGGAGGCAAAGCCGCCACCTCAAATCAAGAAGTCGTCAAATCCGCCCGCGTCATTTTTCTCGCCGTAAAACCGGATCAGACCGGCGCGGTGCTTGGCGAAATTCGGGACAGCTTCTCCGCCGATCATCTGCTGATTTCCATCGCCGCCGGCGTGCCGATTGCAAAAATGGAAGCCGCGTTGCCGCCCGACGCGCGCGTCATTCGTGTGATGCCAAACACGCCCGCCCTCGTCGGCGCATCCGCCAGCGCCTTCGCCCTGGGCAAAGCTGCCACCACCGCCGACGGCGAACTCGCGCAAAAACTTTTCTCCGCGGTCGGCGTGGCGATGCAGGTGAAAGAATCACTGCTCGACGCCGTGACCGGCTTGAGCGGCAGCGGCCCGGCGTATGTGTATCAATTCATCGAAGCGCTCAGCGATGGCGGCGTGGCGGCGGGTTTGCCCCGCGATGTCGCGACCAAGCTTGCCGCGCAAACCGTGCTCGGCAGCGCCCGCATGGTTTTGGAAACCGGCGCACATCCGGGCGCGCTGAAGGATCAAGTCACCAGTCCCGGCGGTACGACCATCGAAGGCTTGCATGAGTTGGAGAAAGGCAAGTTGCGCGGCACGGTGATGAGCGCAGTGCGCGCGGCGACTGACAAGTCAAAGAAACTTGGTTTAGGTTGACACAAACATGCGAGCGTCCACGCAACGCTTCTCGAATCGCGTCGAAAATTACCTTCGCTATCGTCCCGGCTATCCGCCGCAAATCGTGGACCTGCTCCGTGGGGAATGCGGCTTGAGCCGAGAGGCCATCGTCGCGGACGTCGGCTCCGGCACTGGCAAACTGACAGAACTCTTGTTGCCGCACGCGAAACAGATCTTCGCCATCGAACCAAACCCGGAGATGCGAATGGCTGGCGAGCACTTGTTGCGGGGATATTCGAATTTCACAAGTATCTTTGCCACAGCGGAAGCCACCACATTGCCGGATCACTCCGTGGATCTGATCGTCGCGGCTCAGGCATTTCATTGGTTTGATCGTGACCGGGCCAAAGCCGAGTTCAGTCGCATTTTGAAACCCGGCGGTTACGTGGCTTTGATCTGGAATGACCGTCAAACGGATTCCTCACCATTTCTAAAGGCATACGAGGAGTTATTGCGAAGCTGTGGAACGGATTATCAACACGTCAATCATCGCAACGTTACCGCGGAAAAGTTGCAACAGTTCTTTGGTCGCCCGCCGAACGGTAAGTCCTTTCCCAACCACCAGTGCTTCGATTACGAAGGTGTGCGAGGCCGATTGCTTTCCTCCTCATACGCGCCGGCGGAAGACGAGCCCGACTGCGCCGCCATGCTGAATCAGCTTCGCACGATTTTTGAGACGTATGTGCAGAATGGCGCGGTTGCGTTCCGTTACGACACGCTCGTTTACTACGATCCGCTCATGTGAGTCTGAAGGTTCGACTACAAAGTTGCGCCAAGTTTTCCATTGTCTGCGCGGGTGAAAGTCGGAAAACTCCCGCCGCGGAAACAAATGAACATGCCTCCCCCCACCGAAAAACAGGCGCATGCCATCTGGCTCGCTCTCACCGGTCTGGCGCTCGCCACCATTGTGGCGTTGCTCGTGGCACTGGTTTGGGGCTTGGGACAGGTGCTAAATGTTTTGGCCCCGGTCATCTGGCCGTTGGCCGTGGCCGGCGTGATCGCGTGTCTGCTGGACCCAGTGGTTGATTTTCTGGTCCGTAAAGGCGTTCCCCGCATGCGCGCGATTGCAGTGGTGTTTGCCATGGCGCTCGTCATCGTCATCGGGCTGGCGGCGAGCATCGTGCCGCAATTGGTCGTGCAGGCGCAGGAACTCGCCAAGAAATCCACGGAGCTAACCACGCAACTGCCCGAAAAAACCGCAGAGTTGGCCGAGAATCCGCCGCGCTGGTTGCCCAAGCAAGGTGCCGAATTGCTCAAATCCATCAGCGATTTGATGCAGGCCGACGGCACGAACGCGCCCGCTTTCACTCCACCCATCGAAGTCGCCCCCGACGAAACCACCGTTCTCGAACCGATGGATTCGAGCACGTTCAGTTCGGTGGCGGATTATTTCACGCGCCTGCTGCCGCAATTCGGCGAATGGTTGCGTCAAGTCATGGGCTTTGTCGGCACGATCTTTGGCGTGATTGCCGGACTGGCGCTGGTGCCGATTTACGCATTCTACTTTTTGCTGGAGAAACAAGGCATCAATGCGCAATGGCGCGATTACTTGCCGGTGCAGGATTCCAAATTCAAAGACGAACTCGTTTTCGTGCTCAACGCCATCAACGAATACATCGTGGCATTCTTTCGCGGCCAGGTCTTGGTCGCCATTTGCGACGGCATTCTCTACACTATCGGATTCATTTTGATCGGATTGCCGTACGCCTTGCTGCTGGGCGTCATGGCCACGTGCCTGACGATTATTCCGTTTTTGGGCGCCATCACCACGTGCGTAGCAGCGCTGGTCATCTCGGTGGTGGCCTATGGCGACTGGCAACATCCGGCCCTGGTGCTGGTCGTCTTCACCATCGTGCAAACGCTCGAAGGATTTGTGATTCAACCGAAAATCATGGGCGACCGCGTCGGTCTTCATCCCGTGACCATCATCATTGCCATCATGGTTGGGACCACGCTGTTGGGCGGGATTTTGGGGGGAATTCTGGCGATTCCGCTGGCCGCCGTGTTGCGCGTCTTGCTGGCACGCTACGTCTGGCGCCGCCCCGTCGCGAGTCAGGCCAACTCGTAGGCTTCACTTCAAAAACTCAATGGACTTCATCGCGCGAGCCGCTAGACTCGCCCGACCTGATTTATGAAAAACACCGGCTTAAACACCATCCTGAACTGGGCCTTGATCGTGGGAGCGGTCGCCCTGCTGTTCTCGGGAATTAAATTTTACAATCAAACCAAGACCGCGCGCAGCTATCGCGCCGTGCTGAACGAAGTTAATCGCTTCCAAACCGCCAACACCCTCGTCGGCAGTCTGGTGCGCGAAACCGTCGAATACAGCAAGACGCATCCTGACATCAAACCCATCCTCGATTCGATTCTGGCCAAGCAGGAGCAGATCAATACCCCCGTCGCTCCGGCTAAACCCGCCACCAAATAATTTCCGCGACCCAGTCATTTTATGAGCGATCTCAATCTTAACGAACCCGCGGCCACGCCAACCCCGACCCCCACGCCGACTTCCGAAGTGGCGGAACTGCGCCGCGCCTGTGAACAATTGCAGAGCGAAACGTTCAACCTGCGCCTCGTGCTGCTCGTCGTAGTTGGCGCGCTCACCCTGTTTTTCTGGCGGGAAGCGGGCGTATACAAATTCGAAGCCACGCAGATGCAGCCGCAGGTGATGCAAGCCAATCAGGTGCTCGATGCGCTGCAAAAGCAAGGGGTCTCGGTCGAAACCCAGATGCAGATTTTCCAGAATGTCGTCACCCGCTTGACGGAATATGGCCGCACGCATCCGGATTACGCGCAAATCCTGGCCAAGTACGGCGTGCCCGTCGCGGCCACACCCGCCGCCAATCCGGCAAAGAAATAATCCGCTGCGCCTCGCAGCGCGGCGCGAATTTCCAGCGCACCAGTTTTTCTGGTGCGCTTTTTTATTTCTGGTTCGCGAGTTCTCCGACGACGGGCTGAACCCAAAGTTTGCCTTCGACCCGCGAATTCAGTCCCGATCATCGCAAGAACTTCAGGGCCGCGAAGCCCAGGACGAGTAGAATCAAAAAGCCCAGCGCCACCCAGTCGAAGTATTTTTCGATCAAAACTTTCACCTTGGCGCCAAACACGTAAATGAATCCGGCAACACACACAAACCGGAACGTGCGCCCGACGACCGAAGCTAGAACGAATTCCAGAAACGGAAATTGAAACACGCCGGACGCGATCGTGAAAATCTTATAGGGAATAGGCGTGATCGCCGCCGCCAACGTTCCCCAGAAACCGTAGGTGTCATACCACACTTTGATTTTTTCCATCACCGCTTCGCCGTGGTAAGCCTTCACAATCGGCTCGCCAATGTGCTGATAACCCCACAATCCGATCCCGTAACCAATGATGCCGCCAAGCACCGAGCCCACCGAACAAATTATGGCAAAGCGGAATGATTTCTTCGGCACACCGACGCACAGCGCCAACAACAAGACATCCGGCGGAATGGGAAAAATGGAGGATTCAATGACGGCGATGAAAAACAACGCCCACGCGCCGCCGGGTCGCTCCGCCCAACTCAGCGTCCAGTTGTACATCCGCCGAACGATATGGGGACGCTTTCCGACGGTTGCCGCGTGACTTTCTTGATTCATGCGGCGCAAAGGGAACTGCAAAGCCCCAGTCCCGTCAAGCGGGTGATTGCGCCTGCGGCCGCCGCGATCCCTTCCCTCACCCTCCCGTTACCCCGGGAATCACACGCGGGGGCGGCGCTTTAACGAAGGTAGTCTCACGCAGATAAATCGGTTCCAGTTTTTCCCCGGGAATAAAATCCGAACTCATCCGGGCCAGTCGCCCCAGTGTGGCCGCCTGGGGCGAAACGATTATTCCGTCCGGAATCCAGCGTGTTACCTCCGGCCCGATCAACATCGCTCCCGACTGCGCCAGCGCTCGCACTTCGGTCTCGGGCATCAAGCGCAAAGGGTTCGTTTCTTTGGCCACACCTTGACCCCATTCATAATCGGCCACATAGCACTCGCGCCGTTGCGCATCAATCACCACGTGAAATCTGCCACTGATCCCCATTGCTCCAGCTTGTTGAGCCACGCACTCAACACTGCTGATGCCGAGCACTTTTACCCCAGTGGCCAGTTGCCAGCCTTGCGCCAGCGAAATCCCCACGCGAATGCCAGTGTAGGACCCCGGGCCAATCCCCACCGCGACGCAATCAATCGCCTCGCGCTCCAGGTTCGCGGCACGCAATGCGGATTCAATCAACGCGAACGGTCGCATGTCGCGCCCGGTGGACGCGTCCACTTGTTCGCTCAACACCAGGCCTTCGCAATTCAGGACGGCAACACTGCGTTGGGGTGAACTGAAATCAAGCGCCAATATCGTCATAAACAATCCGTCGCTCCGTTTCGCTTAACACCTCGATATGCACTTTTCTGATATTGCCATCTTCCATCTTCCATTCTCCCGCTTCCAATCGCTCTGCCCATTCGATTACCGCCACGCCATCCGGATTTAAGAACTCTGCGATGCCGGCGCTATGAATCTGCTCGGGAGTTTCAAGCCGATAGAGATCGAGATGAAAAAGCTTCAAGCGCCCGCCACCATATTCGTTGACCAGCGTGAACGTCGGCGAATGCACCCGCGTCGTCACGCCCAGCCCGCGCGCCAGGCCGCGCACCAGTTGGGTTTTTCCCGCCCCCAGATCACCGCGCAACGCGATCACCTGACCACGGCGCGCCGCGCGGCCCCATTGCTCGCCGAGGGCTTCGGTTTCCGCCGGACTATGAGAAATCAGCACCATGACGTCAGACCATCGGAACTATGATCACCTTCTTCAACTCCCGCTTCTTGCCAATCACTCCGCTCATCGCGTAAGCGCAAATAGCAATCAATTTATGCTCGCCACCTTCGCCATCGACATAATCGAAACTGGCCACTGCCAGCCCGACGTCGTTGCCCACTCCTCGCTTTCCCAGCAACGGCAAGTCCACCGACGCAAACAGAAAATCCTCCGTGGCATTCTGCACGCGAAAATTCTTCGCCCGTGTGAGATCAATCCGCTCGGCCAAGACATACTGGCGTCGTTGCTCGGCCAGGGGTTTGATTTGATTAACCAGAGGCAGACGGGCAAACGGTTGGTGCGCTTTCTCCACCCGCAACTCCGCACCCGAAACCCAACCTTGAAGTGTTTCTTTATCGAGCGGCATAAAATCTTTTTACCTTGGGCGAGACAAAATTATGAGAAATGAACGTAGCCATGAGCGGTTAACGGCCGGACGCCGGTCTGATCGCGCAGCCGAATGCCTTCACCCGCGACAATTTGTCCAATGCAACTGAGCTTCACCTCCGGAAACCGCTTTTTCCACGCGTCGAGCAACGGCACGGCGTCTTTGCTGGCAACGGTGAACAATAATTCAAAATCTTCGCCGTCGGTCAGTGCCGCCACAAAGGCCGGCTTCGCCGCGTCGCCGCGTTTCGCATTTTCCTTCGCGGCGCGGCTGATGGGCACGGCGGATTTCAACAACTCCGCTCCCACCTGGCTGACCTTGAGAATGTGTCGCAAATCCCCCGCCAGTCCGTCGCTCACATCCATCATGGCATGAATCGAAAAGTTCGCCGCGAGCCAGCGCGCTTCCGCCAGCCGCGGCGTGAATTCCAGATGCTTGCCATTGATGGAGCCGCCCAATTCGCCGCTCACAAAAATCGCGTCGCCAACTTTTGCCCCCGAGCGCAACACCGCTTTTCCGCGCGGCACGTACCCCAGCACGGACAGCGAAATCAAGAGGCGCTCGGGATTGCTGGTGGTTTCGCCACCAACAATGGCCACGCCGTGCGACTGCGCCAGCGCGCTCATACCCGCGTAGATTTTTTCGATGAACTCGGGTGCAAACGCCTGCGGCAATCCAATCGTGACCAAGACCGCGCTGGGCGTGCCGGCCATGGCCGCAATGTCGCTCAAACATCGCGCCAAAACTTTGTGGCCGATTTGTTCCGGCGCCGTGCCTTTCGTAAAATGAATATCTTCCACCACCGCGTCAGTTTTGAACAACAACTGCCGGTCCGGATCGCCGCATTCCAAAACTGCGCAATCGTCGCCGCTGCCAACGACCACCGTGTCATTAGTCGGCAGCGCCCGCGTCAAGCGGGCGATCAATTCAAACTCGTTCATGGGGCGGTGGGAACATTCCGGGCAAAATCTTCGATGACAAAAAACATGACGAAATTAATCGCGTTGAACGCGACGTGCGCCGCGATTGGCGCCAGCAGATTATCGGTCCGTTCATACAGCCAAACCAACACCAGCGCGAACGCCAGGAGCGGAATAAAAATCCCGACGTTGAAATGAATGGCCGCAAACAACGCCGAAGTGCCCCACAACGCCAGCCGCGGAAAACCGAAGTGTTTCACCACCGGATACAACACGCCGCGAAACAGCAATTCCTCCGCAATTGGCGCCAGTACCACGGCCACCACGGCCATCGCCGCAATTTCACCGACCGAGCCGGAATTCTTCAGCGCTTGCAATGCCAATTGCACCGAAGGCTCGATCCCGAGCCGCTCCATCACGTGCAGCGAGAGCGTTTGCAAGCTCCATCCCAGCGGCAGAAAAATCACCGTCGCCAGTCCGCCCCAGGCAATCGCTTTCCCCGGTGCGCGCGGCAATCCGAACCCGCTCGCCCAGCCCAGATGGTGTTCTCGCAAAAAGCGCCCCACAAAAAAAATGACACCGACTTGAAAGAACACCGTGCTCACGAGCATGCGCGCCACCATGGCCGGACCTTCCGGATCGGCGCCCCGCCGCACCAGCAGCGCCAGCAGCGAACCGACACACAGGCACATAAACACGCTGAACAGCAGCCGCACCGCCGCTTCCAGTTTCCATGGTCGTTCCGACAACACGGCGGGAGATTAGCGGGCGCACCGACCGCGGGCGAGATTTGGTTTGGGGGAACGCCGGCGCGCAACCGGATTTTCTCTGGAAGTTTCCGCCCGGAAGACCGATGTTTTCGCGTCATGTCTGCCACTGCCAAACATACCAACCGCCTCGCCCGCGAAAAATCCCCCTACCTGCTGCAACACGCGCACAATCCCGTGGACTGGTTTCCGTGGCACGCGGAGGCCTTCGCCCGGGCGCGCAAGGAAAACAAACCGATTTTTCTCAGTATCGGCTACTCGACCTGCCATTGGTGTCACGTGATGGAACGCGAATCGTTCGAGGACGAAAAGATCGGTGCGTTCCTCCGCGATCATTTCATCAGCATCAAAGTGGACCGCGAAGAACGTCCGGACGTGGACAAGATTTACATGACGTTCGTGCAAAGTACGACTGGCGGCGGTGGCTGGCCCTTGAATGTCTTTCTTACGCCAGACCTGAAACCTTTCTTCGGCGGCACGTATTTCCCGCCGGACGAACGCTACGGACGCGGCAGTTTTCTTTCCGTGTTGCAACAAATTGCCGCCGTATGGCGCGACCGCGGCGCGGAGATCATCGCCTCTGCGGAGGACATTCACGCCCGGCTGGGCTTGATCACGCAACAACAAGCATCCGGCGCCAACGCGTTGCCCGCTGCAACCGTCCCGCAACAAGCCGCCGCTCTGTTCAAACAGGCATACGACGCGCAAAACGGCGGATTCGGCGGCGCGCCCAAATTCCCGCAACCCAGCACGCCGGCGTTTCTGTTGCGCTGCGCCAAACGTTTCGGCGACGTCGAACTGATGCGCATGGTGCTGCACACCTGCGATCGCATGGCCGCTGGTGGGATTCATGATCAACTCGGCGGTGGTTTCGCGCGTTACGCCGTGGACGCGCATTGGCTCGTCCCGCATTTCGAGAAAATGCTCTACGACAACGCGCAACTCGCGCAACTCTACCTTGATGCCTATCTCGTTAGCGGCGAGACGCACCATGCCGACGTGGTCCGCGACATTTTTGATTATGTCTTGCGCGACATGACACATGCCGACGGCGGATTCTATTCTGCCGAAGACGCCGACAGCGAAGGTCAGGAAGGAAAATTCTACTGCTGGACGCACGAGGAACTGGCGAAGCTGCTGGCGCCCGAAGAATTCAACGTCGCCGCAAAATATTTCGGCATCACGAAGGGAGGCAATTTCGTGGATCACAGTCATCCCAATCCGTTGCCCGGTTTGAACGTTTTGAGCATCGTCACCCCCGAAGTCAACGAAGCGGACCGTTCGCTGCTCACGTCCGCACAAGAGAAAATGCGCACGGCGCGCGCCAAACGCGTGCGCCCGCATCTGGACGACAAAATATTGACCTCGTGGAACGGCCTGATGCTCGGCGCCGTCGCCCGGGCCAGCATCGTTCTGGACGAACCCAAATACCACAGCGCGGCAGAGAAGAATCTGGCATTTATTCAGCGCGAACTGTGGAACGCGGAATCGGCCACGTTGTATCATCGCTGGCGCGAGGGAGAGCGCGACGAGGTCCAACTGCTCGAAGCGTACGCATTCTTGCTCGATGGCGTGATACATCTCTACGAAGCCACGCTGACTGCGGTGCATTTGGAGTTTGCGGTGCAACTGGCCGAAAGTTTGCTCGACCGATTCTACGACCGCACTGATGGCGGTTTCTGGCAAAGCGCTGCCACCGCCACGGACTTGATTCTGCGGGTCAAAGATGATTACGACGGCGCCGAGCCATCCGGCAATTCCGTCGCTGCACTGGCCTTGTTGAAATTGGCCGCCATCACAGGGCGTGAAGATTTTCGCGCCGCCGCCGAAGCCACACTCAAGCTGTTCGCCGCGCGCCTGGAAAAAGTGCCGCAAGCCGTCCCGTATCTGTTGCAGGCATTGGATTTCTCATTGCAAGAACCGCAACGCATCGTCATCGCCGGCGATTCCCAAAGCGCCAAGGCCCGCGAGTTGTTGCGCATGACGCACGCCACGTATCAACCGAACAAAGTGGTGTTGGGTAATTCCGGCGCGGTCGAGGAGTTCAGTCGTACGCTGCCGGCCGAGGCGGGCGCGGTCGCCTATCTTTGCACCGGCCAGAGTTGTCAACCGCCCACGAGCGACCCGCGCACCATCAAGGAAATGTTGTTGAACGCGTGAATCAACCCGCCGCCACGCTCTTGCGCAACTCGGTTTTGAGAATTTTTCCGGTCGCATTGCGCGGCAACGCGGGCACAAACCGGATCTGTCGCGGCACTTTGTAGTCGGCCAGTTTTTGTTTCAGAAACTGAAGGATGGCCTTTTCGTCCAGCGTGACGCCGTCGGCGGGAGCGATGAACGCCAGCGGTTGTTCGCCTTTGCGCGGATCAGGAACGCCAATGACCGCTGTTTCTTTCACGCCCGGAAATTGGTGAATCACCTCTTCAACTTCGCGCGGATAAACATTGATGCCGTTGACCAGCAGCATGTCTTTCTTGCGGTCGGTGATGTAGTAATAGCCATCTTCGTCGCGATGCCCGATGTCGCCCGTGAGCAACCAATCGCCGCGCATCGCTTTGGCGGTTTCCTCGGGCTTATTCCAGTAGCCCAACATCACGTTTCCGCCGCGCACACAAACTTCGCCGGTTTCGTTCGCTCCGAGTTGCTTGCCTTGTTCGTCCTGAATACTCAATTCCACATCGGGAATCGGCAGCCCAATCGAACCCGGCTTCCGCACGCCCTTGAGCGGATTCTTCGTTACCACCGGACTCGCCTCGCTCAAACCATAGCCTTCGATGATCGGGATATTGTGCTTCGCTTCAAAATCCTTCAACACTTGCACCGGCAACGGTGCCGCACCGCTGACGCAAAGTCGGAACGGCAGTGGCGCGGGCAATTGCGCGTGCGCCAGCGTGCGGTAAAACTGAGGAATTGCCGGCAGCATCGTCGCCTTGCGCTGATACATCTCGCGCAACATGTGTTGCGGTTGATTCAGCGATTTAATCAGGACAATGCTCGCGCCCTCCAGCAGCGGCAGCAGCATTCCCACCGTCATCATGTAGCTGTGGAAAAGCGGAAGAATCACCGCGTAACGATCGTTCTCCACGGTGTCCAAAACGATGCGGCAACTCGCAACGTTGTGCAGCAGGTTCGCGTGCGACAGCATCGCGCCCTTCGGTCGTCCGGTCGTTCCAGAGGTGTAAATGATGACCGCCAGATCTTTCGCAACTCGCGACGATTTGATCGCTGCCTCCTCAGTCTTTGCTTCGCCGGCAACGCTTTGTCCAACCACCGATTCGATGCGAATCACCTTCAAACTCAAACGCGCCGCACTCAGCGTCCCCGTATGCGCTCCAAGTTCTTCGTCCGTAATCAGCACGTCAATTCCGGCGTCATCGAGAATGAACGTAACTTCGTTCGGCTTGAGAAAATTATTGATGGGAACGACCACCGCGCCGGCGGCAAGAATCCCGAAGTACGCGGGAATGAACTCCGGCCGATTCTTCAGCCATAAACCCACGCGAGCGCCCGGAGCGACGGAATAGTTCTCCCGCAACTCCCGCGCCACCACCTGCGCAAGCGTTTGCAATCGCGCAAAAGTAAATTCCTTGTCATCCCAGTACAGCGCCGGTTTGTCCGGGCGTTGCGCGACAGATTGGGCAAAGGCTTCGGTCAGATTCATGGGCGCGCAAAATATCCATCGCGACGCCACGGTTGCAAGCGGCCTTTGCGAAACCTCACTTTTTCACCGGCTCGAATACCAACAATGAAACCGCCTGACGCGGCAGTTTGAATCGCAACGTTGCTCCCTTGTTGCCGGCGTCGCGCGAGAATTCCGGCGCGCTAACCATCGCTAGTTTCCCGGCTCGCTCGAGTCGCGCGTATTGTTCCGCCGTCGGTTGTTGCGGCGAACCCATCTTCTGCCAGGCCATGTAGGAATTGCTATGCTCTTGATCAATCGTGTAATGCGTCACCCGCGCTTCGGACAAATTCCCCGGCAGACCGCTCAGCGCCAGCGTCACTTCCGCTGCCCCACCCGCAACATCATCGTCATGATAATGCCAGACCATCACGCAGAGTTTGTCGCCATCCAGCGTTGCTTGTGCCGCCACGTCCGGATTACCGCGCACGTTCCGCCGAATAATGTCATTCACGGAAACAGCCGCATCACTCGTTACGGTCAGCGCCTGACCACCCATGCGACTGAACATGCGAAACACGTTCAACACCGGCATATCAATACCGCCGGTCGCAATCTGCCGAAAGCCGGCGAACAATGGTTGATCTTCAAACGTAAACGCCCACGTCAGTGCACCTTCAAAATTCACCCCGTGCTGCCGCGCCAGTTCGATTTTCCGCGCAAAACTTGCCGCCGTGTAACTCGAATACATCGTGCCGTTGCGATAACCCAGTTGCGCGCCCTGACACGCCGCGCAGCCTTCCGGATCAGATTCGCCGATGATAATCGGTTTGGCTTTCAGTTCGGGATAAGACGCGACCAGCTTGAACCCCTCGTTGATGTCGCGCAGTTGCGCGCCCATGCCCATGCGCACATGACCGTTGGTAAACACCGGCGAACCTTTCGCATGAAACGAAATGAAATCAATCGGCGTTCCAATTTCTCCGGTGACGTAGTTCGTCCCGCGCAAACAATGCTCCAGAAACTCCCGCATGAAGCGACCGCCGTAACCTGCCGTGTCCGGCCCGCCGACTCGCGCCGTCGGCAACGCGCGGCGTACTGCGGCGATGGCGTAATCGTGCAACTTGCGAAACTCCGCCGGCGAGCCGCGCCAATACCCAATGTTCGCTTCGTTCCACGTTTGCCAATACCACTGCTCCACTTCCGCGCGCCCGTAGCGCTCGATACAATGCTTCACCCACGCTTCGACCAGTGCCGCCCATTTCTCGTAATCCTTCGGCGGGTACGCCCAGCCGGTGTAGATCTGTTCGTAGCGGGCAGTCGGCGTCCAATTGTGTTGATACGGCTCGGGTTTAATCGAAAGGTCCTTCGGCATAAAACCGATCTGCGCGTAGGGCCGCACGCCGGCATCGCGATACGCATCAAAGATGCGATCCAAAATCGTCCAGTCGTAAATCGGATTGCCTTGCGCGTCCTCGCGATAAACTCCGGTCGAACCCCATTTCAACGCGGGCGTGCCATCGCCGGACGTCAGCAAATTATGCGTGCGAAAATAAACCTGATCGCGCTTCATCTTGCCGAGTTCGTTCAGCAGTTTCTTGCCGTTCGTCATATACGCGTAGTTCGGTTCATCCGCGCCGAAGAACCGCCACACTTCCGGCCATGCGCCCAGTGGTTTCGCCGCATCCACTCGAATGTTCACCGGAAACGCTGCGGGCTCATCGCCGGGCGAATCGCCACGCACCGGCTGGGCGAAAGTTGGCGTTGGAAGCGATTGACCGGCGAGCAGCAACAACAAGGGCAGCAGCAGGGGCTTTTTCATGGTTGCGCCGAGCGTAACCCTACTCCCCGTAACGTCGAAACCAAATTTTGGTGACAGCTCGATTTTGCCGCGCATTGGAGAAACCCAGCCGCAAATTGGCTTGGCCGCCGCGGCGCATACCTCGCTTGGCTTGATTTCAGCGCCTACTCCCCTACCCTGAGTCCGCGCTGGGAAATTCCAGCCCGGCAAAGCGCATCAAAATATCCTCGTGAAGACCAAAAGCATCCCGCCGCTCAAACTCAAAAAGAACCAGGTCCAACTCATCGCCAGCGGCGACCTCCGCCTCTCCGCCAATCAAGTCTGCTGGCCGGCACAGGAACAAATGGAAGCGACGCTCACCGCCGCGCTCAAAGCCGAAGGCTACGAACTGATTCGCGCGCATCAATTTGATCCCGTTGCCCGGCACGGTTTCATTGATTCGCAACGCAAAGGGCTCGAAGTCTTCAAGCGAGTTGATCCCGACGCGCCGCTGATCGTCGCCGAATCAGTTTGGCAATACTCGCATCACATTCTTGCCGGCCTCACCACGCATCGCGGCCCGATTCTCACCGTCGCCAACTGGTCCGGCACGTGGCCCGGCTTGGTCGGCATGTTAAATCTAAACGGCTCCCTCACCAAGCAAGGCGTCAAATATTCCACGCTCTGGAGCGAAGAGTTCACCGACGATTATTTCAAATCCAAACTGCGCAACTGGCTCAAAACCGGTTCGTGCTCGCACAAAACCGACCACGTCACGCCGCTCGCAAAAGTAAAAGTGGACCCTAGCGCGAAGAAGCTCGGCGAATCGCTCGCCGCTACATTGCAACGCGACAAAGCCATCATGGGCGTTTTCGATGAAGGTTGCATGGGCATGTTCAACGCCATCATTCCCGATGATCTGCTCCACGCGACCGGCGTGTTCAAGGAACGTCTCAGTCAGTCTGCGCTTTACTACGAAGCCACGCAGACCAGCGATTACGACGCGCGCGAATGCTTTTCTTGGTTCAAGCGCAAAGGTATGAGATTCGACCTCGGTCGCAACGAATCCACCGACCTCACCGAGCGCCAGATTCTCTGGCAGTGCAAAACCTACATTGCCGCGCTACGCCTCGCCGATGATTTCGGCTGCGACACCATCGGCATTCAATATCAACAAGGCTTGAAGGATTTATTGCCCGCCAGCGATCTCGTGGAAGGCACGTTGAACAATAGCGATCGCCCGCCGGTGAAATCCCGCGACGGCAAACGCCTGCTCTACGCCGGCAAACCTCTCCCGCATTTCAACGAAGTGGACGAGTGCGCCGGCCTCGATGCCCTGCTCACCCAACGTGTGCACGAAGCGCTCAAGCAACCAGTGGAAAATACGCTCCACGATTTGCGTTGGGGCGATTGGGATCAATCCGGCACTACCAAAGAATACGTGTGGGTTTTCGAAATCAGCGGCAGCGCGCCGCCCGCACATTTCATTGACGGCTGGGAAGGCGCGGAAGGTTTTCGTCAACCGCCGATGTATTTCCCCAAAGGCGGCGCGACCATACGCGGTATTTCCAAGCCGGGCGAAATCGTTTGGTCGCGCATCTACGTGGCCGACGGCGGACTGCACATGGATCTCGGCCGCGCGAAAGTCATTGAATTGCCGGAAGCCGAAACGCAACGGCGCTGGAAATCCACCACTTGGCAATGGCCCATCATGCACGCCGTCACCTACGGCGTGAGCCGCGACCAGATGATGGCCAAGCATCAGGCGAATCACATTCAATGCGTCTATGCCAAGAACGCCAAAGATGCCGATCAATGTCTGCTCGCGAAAGCTTCCATGGCCGCCGCGTTGGGCATCAAAGTGAATCTCTGCGGCACGAAGGCGGATGGGAAGAAGTGGTAACTCAACGATCGAATCGATTTCTGGCAGCATGGTTTTGAGCATCACCAGGTTCTTCTGAATCCGAACGCTTCACCGATCGGATTTCACCCCTTTCAATTCTCTAAACACGAGCCAATTTTCGGTCGGTCCTCGCCAAGAACGAGGAGGCGCATGGGCGTGGCACGGCATAATCTGTCTGCGTTGTGAGGTAACTGGGGAGACGCGCGACGCAAACGATTTACAGGGAGGTATCGGTGGCATAGCAGACACCAGAGGTGAACAACAAAGGCCGTTCTCGTTTCGAGAACGGCCTTTTAACGTTCGGCTCCGACACCGGCTCGACGGTTGGGTAAGACTCCGTTACGTTGCGGGCGACATTGATGAAGAATCTGTTCCACGCCCTCGCCGCCGCAGCCCGCGCGAACCAGCCCGTCGCCCTCGGCATCATTACGAGCGCGAAAGGTTCCAGCCCGCAAAAACTCGGCGCGAAAGCGCTGTTCTATGCCGATCGCAAAATTGCAGGTACGCTGGGCGGCGGCTGTCTCGAAGCGGAAGCCCAACGACTCGCACTGCAATCCTTGCGCGACGGCAAACCACAGACGTTTGAGTTAGTCCTGGATCATGACTTCGGCTGGGACGATGGCTTGATCTGCGGCGGTAAAGTTTCGGGAATCATCATTCCCAACGCGCAGACTGTGGGAGAAACATTCTGGACCGACCTCGCGAAACGCGACACAACCAAAACCTGGGGCGTGAGTTCTGATTTCACTCCCGCGCGACTTGACCTTTCTCTCAACTCTCAACTTTCAACCCTCAACTTTCTCTACACCGAAACCCTCACTCCGCCTTGCGCGCTGTGGATCGCCGGTTCGGGCCATCTCGCGCAAGCCATCGCGCCACTGGCGTTGCAACTGGATTTTGCCGTCAGCATTTTTGATGATCGCCCGGAACT
>CAZKMR010000022.1:38313-52954 GCA_964553795.1 uncultured Bifidobacterium sp.
ATTCTCGCGCAATACATCGATAAACGCGCGGAGATCATTCCGGCACCGGCGGGCAAGAATGAATTGATTTAACGAAGTAGCCTCACACCAAGAGCGCAAAGGCCGCAAAGGTTACTGCCAATTATCCCATTTGGCCGCGCACAAAAACAAAGTAGGCAATCAACACTGCGGCCAGCGCATACGTCAGCCAACCCGCTTCGCGCCCGCGGCCACTGCCCAGTTTGATGATCGGATAACTGATGAAGCCGAGCGCCAAGCCGTCAGCGATGGAATAGGTCAGCGGGATTCCAATCAACGTCAGGAACGCGGGAATGGATTCGGTGTGATCGCGCCAGTCTACTTTGGCGATGTTCTGCAACATCATCGCGCCCACAATCACCAGCGCCGGCGCGGTAATTGGCGGATAGCTACCCACCATCGCGATAATCGGGCTGAAAAACAGCGCCAATAAAAACAACGCGGCCACCACAAGACCCGTCAACCCCGTGCGTCCGCCCTGCTCCACGCCTGCTGCGCTTTCGATAAAGCTGGTCACCGTGCTCGTGCCCAGCGCCGCGCCCGCCACCGTGCCCACCGCGTCAGAAACCATCGCCTGTTTCGCGCGCGGCAATTTGTTGTCGCGCATGAACCCCGCTTGTTCACAGACCCCGATTAATGTTCCAATCGCGTCGAACGTGAGCATGAACAAAAATACGAATACGAACGGCAGCATCTTGGGCGATAGCGCACTCACGACATCCATTTGAAAAAACGTTGGGGCGAGCGAGGGCGGCGCAGCGATCACGCCTTGGGCAAATTCAAATCGCGTCATCAGCATGGATTCCGTGACCACGGCTGAATCAGTCCCGAGCCGCGGCAAAAGGAGCTTCAACACGACGGCCAACAAGGTCGCGGCCACGATGCCCCACAATATTGACCCGCGAACTTTGCGCGCGTGCAGCACCGCAATCGTCAACAACCCCACAAAGAACACGATCAGATCCGGCGACGTAAACTGCGCGTTCAGCTTCACCGCTGAGCCCGGGTCTTTGAGAATCACCCCGGCGTTTTGCAGCCCGATGAAAGCGATGAACAACCCGATGCCCGCCGCGATAGCGTTCTTCATACTCGGGCTGATGGCGTTGAAAATCATTTCGCGCAGCCCGACGAGCGACAGAATCAAAAACAGCACCCCGGAGAGAAACACCGCGCCGAGCGCGACTTGCCAGCCATTGGCAAATCCCGCCGCGGTGGCGGCCGGCACGGCGGAGAAAACGAAGAAGAAGTTTTGTCCCATCCCGGGGGCTTGGGCGATGGGATACCGCGCCAGCAATGCCATCAAAACCGTCGCCACCGCTGCCGCGATGCATGTCGCCGCCGTTACCGCTCCAAAATCCATGCCGGTCTCGAAGCCAAACATCTTTCCGGACAACACCGCCGGCTGCACAAAGATGATGTAGGCCATCGTGAGAAACGTGGTGACACCGGCGAGAATTTCCGTGCGAACGGTGGTCTGGTTTTCGGAAAGGCGAAAGAATCGTTCGAGCATTGCTGGGCGTGGAAACTAACCGGAAATGTTTTCGCGCTCCAGCGCAGACTAAAACCCGCCCCACCAAGGGTGACTCCCTCGCTGGACACGGCCAAAAGTGGTTGCTATAAGACGGCATTACGGAGCGAGGCAAAAACCGCACAGTCTGCTTCCCCGGACCTGAGCCATTATTCATGGGCAAGCCCTTAAATTTATTGCTGGTGGAAGACTCGCCGGATGACGCCGAGTTGATCGTGCACGAACTACGCCGGGGCGGATTCGACGTGCACTGCCAACGCGTCGAAACGGAAGCCGATTTTCTCGCGCGACTGGAAACGCCGCCCGATGTGATTCTCTCCGACTATTCGCTGCCGCAATTCACCGGGTTGAAGGCAGTGGAACTGCTCCGGCAGCGCGGTTTGGACACGCCGTTCATTCTGGTGTCCGGTTCGACGGGCGAAGAAAAAGCGGTGACCGCCATCAAACGCGGCGCCAATGATTATTTGCTCAAGGATCGCATCGCCCGCCTGAGCGCGGCGGTGGACAACGTTTTGCAGGAACACCGGCTGCGCCAGGAAACGCACCGCATGCAGGAACAGTTGGCCACGCAAAGTGCCGCGTTAAAGGAAAGCGAAGCGCGTTTCGCGGGCATCATCAACGCCGCCACGGACGCCATCATCACGGTGAATCAGGAACAACGCATCGTCCTCTTCAACCCGGCGGCCGAACTGATGTTTGGGCACCGCGCCGAATCCATGCTCGGGCAACCGCTCAATCGCCTCATTCCTATGCGCTTTCACGGCGCGCACTCGACACATGTCCACAAGTTCGGTGCGACTGGCGTCACCAATCGTCGCATGGGCGCGCTCGGAACCATTTTCGGCGTGCGCGCGGATGGCACGGAATTCCCCATCGAAGCCTCCATCTCCCAGGTGGACACCGGCGGGCAAAAACTCTTTACCGTGATCTTGCGCGACATCACCGAACGCAAACTCGGGGAAGAAGCGCGCAATCGTCTCGCCGTCATCGTCGAATCGTCCGCGGACGCGATTATCAGCGAAACGCTCGAGGGCATCATCACCAGTTGGAACGCCGGCGCGGAACAAATCTTTGGTTACACCGCCGCCGAAGTCATCGACCAATCCATCACGCTGTTAATTCCACCAGAACTGCATTACGAAGAGGACGAAATTCTCAGTCGCATCCGACGTGGCGAACGCATGGTGCAGATGGAAACAATCCGGCGCCGCAAAGACGGGACGCGTCTCAACATCTCGCTCATTATTTCACCGATCAAAGACGCCGCGGGGAAAATCATCGCGGCATCGAAAATCGCGCGCGACATCACGGAACGCAAACAACTCGAAGCCGCTGTGGCCACCGCCGCCGAGGAGGAACGGGGCCGCATCGCCCGCGATTTACACGACGGCCTCGGCCAGCAACTAGGCGGTGCGCTGTTCTTGAGTGATTTGTTGCAGCGCGATTTGAAGAAACGCGAGGCAACCGAGAGCGACCGCGCCACTCAGGTTCACGCGCTCGTTGTCGAAGCGTTGCATCAGACCCGCGAACTGGCCCGTGGTCTTTACCCCGTGCCGGCCGAACCAGAGGGACTGCTGACCGCATTGCAAAATCTCGCGGATCGCGTGGCGCGGGACCGCAAGTTGGATTGCAATTTCGACGCGAATTCCGCCGTGTTGCTGCCGGATCAAACCATCGCGACCCATCTGTATCGCATCGCTCAGGAAGCGGTGAATAACGCGCTCAAACACAGCGGCGCCACGCGAATTGAAATTCGCCTGCATCAAACGGCCGACACGCTCGAATTGGTAGTGCGTGACCATGGCAAAGGTTTGCCCAGCCCCAAACCCGCCGCCGGCCTGGGAATGCAAACGATGCGCCATCGCGCCAACCTCATCGGCGCCCAACTCACCGTGGAAAACAGTCCTTCCCAGGGCGTGGCGATCATTTGCACCATTAAACGAATCTGGGGCACATCGTCGCGTTCCCAACCGCAATCCGAGCTTTCAAAACCTGTTTGATATGGCGTCCAAATCCAAATTGCCGCCGGAGGCCGCAAAGAAGAAAATCTTCGTCGTGGATGATCATCCCATGACGCGCGTTGGTCAGGTGGAAACTTTGAATCGCGAACCGGACTTCGAAGTGTGCGGTCAGGCCGGGACGGCACGCGAGACCATGGACGCGATTGCAAAACTCAAGCCCGACCTGGTGGTGACGGATTTTACGCTGCCGGACAAAACCGGCCTGGAGCTGATCAAAGACATTCAGGCGTTGCATCCGGGATTGCCGGTCATCGTCGTCTCCATGCATGAAGAAGCCTTTTACGCGCCCCGCGTGTTACGCGCCGGCGGCCGGGGTTACGTCATGAAAAGCGAAGGACCGGAAAAAGTCGTCGCGGCGGCGCGAACGGTCTTGAGCGGTCAAATCGCACTCAGCCCGACCATGTCCGCACGGGCGCTCGAATCGTTCAGCGGGCAAAGCGGCCAGAGCGGCGCCGCGCCGGAGACCGCGTTGACGGATCGCGAATTGGAAGTGCTACGATTTTTTGGTGAAGGCTGGAGCACTGAAGAAATCGCCCAGAAACTGCATCTCAGCGCGAAGACGGTGGACGTGCATCGCGGCCATATCAAAGAGAAACTGGGATTCCGCACCACCCCGGAGTTTTTGCGTTTTGCCATTCGCTGGACTGCGGCCCAAGAACGCCCGTCACCCGGGAACGAATAACGGTTTCAACTTTCTTCCCACCGTCCCCTGCCCCGCGCGTAGGCATTTTGCTTATGGCACGGTTCCATTAACTCCTACCGGGACCGTTTCCCAACGATTACTTCGGTTTATCCGACCGCCCAATAGTTTTTGCCCGCGCCGCATTTATGCTCGTAGGCATGATTATGGAAATCTCTGAGACCGCCACGAAACGGATCGACGCTCCGCGCCACAATCCGTCCACCCCCACGGTCGCCCGCGACCACTCTCTGCGCATCGCCCCGCTGCCACTGCCGGGCGCGCGACCGGTCAGCGACCATCAAGCCGACAAGGAACTGATCCGTAAGCTCGCCGCCTGCACCTTGTTTCGAGATTACCAACAGGCTTTCACGGAGGCCACCGGACTGCCGCTGACCTTGCGCCCGGTGGATGACTGGCAACTCGCTCATGCCGGAGATCGTAAGCAAAACGGGTTTTGCGCGTTGGTCGCCAAGAACAATCGCTCCTGCGCGGCGTGTCTCCAGATGCAACAGGAAGTCTGCCAAACGGCTAATGGCGTTCCCGCCACGCTCAAGTGTTCCTTTGGTCTGAACGAAACCGCCATCAAAGTGAAGCTCGGCGATCGCACCATCGGCTTTTTACAAACCGGCCAGGTATTCTTCAAGGCGACGACCATCAAACAAACCAAAAGCGCCGTCAGCCGGTTGCTCGACCTCGGCGCCAACGTGGATGCGACCGAAGCCACCGAAGCCTATCAAGCCACGCGCGTCATGCGCCGGCAACAATATGACTCTGCCGTGCGGTTGCTCGAATTTTTCGCCAAACAACTCAGCCTGACCGCCAATCAAATCGCCTTGCTGGAGCAATCCATGGAGCCGCCGCAAGTCGCCCGGGCCCGCCAGTTCATTCACGAACATTCCGATGAGGAAATCTCGCTCGGCGACGTCGCGCGCTTTGCTGCCATCAGCCCGTTCTATCTGTGCAAAAAGTTCAAACAAGTCACGGGACTGCATTTCACCGATTACGTTTCGCGCGTGCGCATCGAGAAGGCCAAGGACCTGTTGCGTAATCCCAACAACCGCGTCAGCGAGGTCGCCTATCAAACCGGCTTCCAATCACTGTCGCATTTCAACCGGTGTTTCAAACGCATCACCGGCGAATCACCCACCACGTGCCGGGAGAATCTGCAAACCGTGTAACCAGAACCGCGCGTGTATGTCCAAGCCCGTCCTCCGGCCCGTCATCGATTTGAACGCATCGTTTCTGCGATTTGCCGTGAAACAACTGCGCACACCGGCGGCTCGTCCGGTCAAACTCCCGGTGCTCTGGGCCCGAAATGTCACCCACGTCGAACCAGTAACGATTACGATCCGACCGACCGCCACGCCAACGGCACTTCCCTCGCAACTCACCGCGGCGTCGGTAACGCGCTAGCCGCCGCCGCAAACGTCATGTCGAAAAGAACCATATTCGTCGTCGAAGATCAGGCCGCCGTGCGCGAAGGCATCATTGAGAGCCTGAACCGCGAAGCCGACCTGAGCGTTTGCGGCGAAGCGGAGGATTTTTCCGGCGCGCTGACCGCCATCGCCACCGTGCATCCCGACCTGGTGCTCACTGATCTCCAACTGAAAGCATCAAGCGGATTGCAATTGATTCGCGAGTTGCGCCGCCAGTTTCCGGCGTTGCCCATTGTGGCGATGACGATGTTTGATCCCGTCGGTTACGAGCGGCAGGCGATTTCCGCCGGAGCGTCGGGCTTCGCAGTCAAACAGGAGGGCGCGGAAAAACTGATCGAAGCGATTCGCGGCGCCCTGACCAGCTAACTCGCCCGGCAGACAAAGCTCGTCTCTGGCAGCGTTGCCTTTCTGCGGCGACAAGCTCAATCCTCGACTCGGTCATTTGCCGCGAGCAGACGAGAACTGCGGCCCTACCCGTTTATGTGCTTGTCCGCCGGGTTTGAGCGCCTACGATGCGATGACGAAGCCATGCCCGCCCGCATCATTCTGAAAGCTCGTTTTTTTGCCCGCACTCGTAATGCGGGATTCGTGCTTTGGCTAGTCTTCGCCATCGTGTCGCGACCTGCGTTGGCAGCAGATGACCAGATTGATTTCTCCCGCGATGTTCGCCCCATTCTCGCTGATCACTGTTTGAAATGTCATGGCCAGGACGAAGCCACGCGCAAAGCGGGTCTGCGGCTCGATGAACGCACCGCCGCACTAGCTCCGGCGGAGTCCGGCGAACGCGCCATCGTTCCCGGCCATTCCGACAAAAGCGAATTGGTCCGCCGCATTCTCGCGACCGACGATGACGAGATGCCGCCTGCCGTGGCGAAACGTCCGCTCACCGAAGCGCAAAAGAATATTCTCAAACGCTGGATTGCTGCCGGAGCGGAATATCAATCGCACTGGGCCTTCACCAAACCTGCGCAGCCCAAACCACCAAAAGTCAGCAACTCAAGTTGGCCGCGCAATCTCATTGATCATTTTGTGCTCGCACGCTTGGAGAAGGAAGGGCTCACAACCGCACCACGTGCTGACCAAGCCATTTTGGTGCGACGCGTCTATCTCGACTTGATCGGCCTGCCGCCGACGCCCGCACAAGCGGATGAGTTCATTAACAATTCCGCGCCCAACGCATACGAACAGCTCGTTGATAAACTTCTGGCATCGCCACATTACGGCGAACGCTGGGCACGCCGCTGGCTCGACCTCGCGCGTTACGCGGACACGAACGGTTTCGAAAAAGACCGCCCCCGCGACATCTGGCTCTGGCGCGATTGGGTGATCAAGGCGTTGAATGATGACATGCCGTTCGATCAATTCACCGTCGAACAAATCGCCGGCGACATGTTGGAGAAACCCACGCGTGACCAGATCATCGCCACGGGTTTTCATCGGAACACGATGCGGAACGAAGAAGGCGGCATTGATCCGCTCGAGTATCGGTTCTATTCCGTTGTAGATCGCGTGCATGTGACTTCCACCGCCTGGCTCGGCCTCACGATGGCTTGCGCCCAATGTCACACGCACAAATACGAACCGGTGCAGCACACGGATTACTACCGCTTTTTTGCGCTGTTGAACAATGCCGACGAACCGACCATTGACGTTCCGAATACCGACCTATCACAAAAGCGCAATGACGCGCTCGTCAAAATCAGCGCCCTCGAAGCCGCGCTCCCCGATGCGTTCCCAATCGAAACGCGCATTGACTGGCTGACGCCCGGTCTCGCGCAGTTTGAATCCAAAGAAGGCGCGGAGGCCGAATTGTTATCCGACGGTTCCTTCCGCGTCAGTGGCAAGAATCCCGAGAAAGATACTTACACGATTTCTTTCAAGGCCTCGCCTCGCACGATTACGCATCTCCAGGTTGAAGCGATCCCTGATAACGCAGTGAGCAAAGGCGGTCCCGGCCGCACGGACGGTGGCAACTTCGTGCTAAGCGAAGTCCAACTTGAGCTGCGCACCGGCGAAACCAACGTGCCGCGCAAACTGAAATTCGCCGGCGCCGCAGCGGATTTTTCCCAGCAAGATTACTTTATCGAGTATGCGATTGACGGGAAACCGAACACCGGCTGGGCCATTGCCGGACCGGAGAACTTGCGCGTCCACCGGCACGCGGTGTTTGAACTGGCCGAGCCGTTGCCGTTGAAGGAAGGCCACGAACTCATCGTGCGTCTGGTTCAGAACCACGGCAGTCACCACACGTTGGGGCGCTTCCGCGTCAGCGTCGGCGCGGATCAACCGAATGGTTTGACCAACGCCGAGCGGCGCCGCACCCATCGCGATCAGAAATTCGCCGCCTGGGTCGAGCGCGAAGCCACGCAGGTCGCGGCTTGGAGCATCCTGCGCCCCGATTCCGCCACCGCTTCAACGCCGTATCTGACGATCGAAAGTGATGACGCCGTTTTCGCCGCTGGCGATTTCACCAAGAGCGACACCTATACGCTGACGTTTCAAAACATACCGGAGGGCGTGAAAGCAATCCGGCTGGAAGCGTTGCCCGACGCGCGCTTGCCGATGGGCGGGCCGGGCGCCGTCGCTTACGAAGGCCCGCTCGGCGATTTCTTTTTATCCGAGTTTCGCGTGAAGACTGGCGTAACGAATCATCCCTTGCGTAAAGCCACCGCGACATTTGCGAATCGTGATAACGATGCGACTAAATGCATTGACGGCGATTTGCAAAGCGGTTGGTCCATCAATGGCGCCCAGGGCAAACCGAATAACGCCGTCATGCCATTGGCGGCACCATTACCCACCAACGAAACAACGCAGATCGAAATGGTGTTCGAGAAACATTACGCGGCTGGACTGGGCAAGTTCCGCATCGCCGTGACGACCAACGAAAACGCCACGGCCTCGGCTTTGTCTGAGGCCGCTCAGGCCATCCTCCTCCGCAGCCGTTCGCCCACCGAACTCAGTTCGCTGTTGCACTCAAACCACACGGCGATGGACCGCGAATTATTGCTGCATGAATTCGTGCGCTTCGCTCCCGAGTTGGCGCAAGCGCGACGCAAGATTGATAAACTGCGCGACGGCTTGCCGAAATTTCCCACCACGCTCGTCATGAATGAACGCCCGGCGACACACGCACGGACAACGTTCCGCCATCATCGCGGCGAGTTTTTGCAACCGAAGGAAGAAGTCGCCCCCGCCGTTCCTGCTTTTCTCCCGCAACTGCCAAAAAACGATCCCGCGAACCGCCTTGCGCTCGCCCGCTGGTTGGTTTCGGACGAAAATCCGCTCACCGCGCGCGTGGCGGTGAATCGCGAATGGGAGGCATTCTTCGGTCGCGGCATCGTTCGCACGCTGGAAGATTTCGGTTATCAAGGCGACTTACCGTCGCATCCGGAATTGCTCGATTGGCTCGCGGTGGAATTCATGCAGCAAGGTTGGTCGCTCAAGAAACTGCACAAGCTCATCGTCATGAGTGCCACGTATCAGCAGGACAGCAAAATCTCCCCTGCTTTGCGCGAGCGTGATCCGGACAACGTGCTGCTCGCGCGCGGTCCGCGTTTCCGACTCGATGCGGAACAGATCCGCGACACCGCGCTCGTCGCAAGCGGATTGTTCGCCGACAAGATTGGCGGCCCGAGTGTTTATCCGCCGCAACCACCGGGCGTTTCCACGGAAGGCGCGTACGGCGCGTTAACGTGGAAAACCAGCGAAGGACCGGATCGCTATCGGCGCGGCCTTTACACTTTTGCCAAACGCACAACGCCATACGCGATGGCCGCCACGTTCGACGCGCCCAGCGGCGAAGCCTGCGTCGCGCGTCGTGAACGTTCCAATTCGCCGCTCCAAGCGTTGTCGCTGCTCAATGACACCGTCGTGATTGAATGCGCTCGGGCGCTCGGTGGTTTGGTAGCGGAACATGACGGCACTGATGCGCAACGACTCGACTTAATGTTCCGTCGCTGTCTGACCCGCGCTCCCTCTCTTGTAGAACGCGAAAAACTCTTGAGCTTTTATCAAACGCAACTCAAACGCTTCAGCGAAGGCGAACTCAAAGCCGGCGATTTGCTGGACCAAAAGAAAGACAATCGTCTTAACGAGCAAGCCGCTTGGACCGCTGTCGCCCGCGTGTTGCTGAATCTCGACGAAACCATTACCAAGAGTTAGGTCGCATGAATTGTCACGATCATCTTTACGATTGCAGCCCGCCGCGATTGAACTCGCGTCGGTGGTTTTTGAAGGAATGCGGCCTGGGCCTCGGCAAAATTGCGTTAGGTTCGCTGCTCGCCAATATGTTCTCGCCGTTCGCTCGCGCAAATGCGCCAGTGATTGATCCACTGCGTCCGCGGGCGCCGCATTTTCCCGGCAAAGCCAAACGCGTCATTCACCTCTTCATGGCCGGCGCGCCGAGTCAGCTTGATTTGTTCGACAATAAACCCGAATTGCTCAAGCTCGCCGGCAAACCTCTCCCGGAATCGGTCATTGCCGGTCAGCGTTACGCCTTTATTCGACCCGATGCCGCCGTGCTCGGGCCGCAATACAAGTTCAAGCAGCACGGCGCATCCGGCGCGGAGATTTCCGAAATCCTGCCGCACCTCGGCGAAATTGCCGACGACATCTGTCTCGTGAAGTCCATGAAGACGGATCAGTTCAATCACGCGCCGGGTCAGATTTTCCTCAACACCGGCTTCTCGCAGCCGGGTCGTCCGAGTCTCGGTTCGTGGGTTATTTACGGTCTCGGCAGCGAAGCGCAGGATTTGCCGGCGTTCGTCGTGATGTCCACCGGCTCAGGCATTAGTGGCGGCTCGGCGAATTGGTCCAGCGGTTTCATGCCGACGGTTTATTCCGGCGTGCGCTTCCGCAATCAAGGCGATCCGATTCTGAATGTCAGTCGCCCCAAAGGCGTGGATGAAAAGTTGCAACGCGACTCGCTGGAACTGATCGAAGAATTGAATCGCGCGCATCTCGGGATGGTCGGCGATCCGGAAATCGAAACGCGTATCGCTTCCTACGAAATGGCGTATCGCCTGCAAACTTCCGCGCCGGATTTGATGGATTTGAAACAAGAAAGCCAAGCCACGCTCGAAATGTATGGTTGCGATCCGGAGAAGCCCAGTTTTGCGCGCGCTTGCTTGCTGGCGCGGCGCATGATCGAACGGGGCGTGCGGTTCGTGAATATTTATCACGAAGGCTGGGACGCGCACTCAGATGTGATCGGTAATTTGAAGAAGAATTGTGGCGATACGGACAAAGCCTCCGCCGCACTGGTGAAGGATTTGAAGCAACGCGGATTGCTCGACGAAACGCTGGTCATCTGGGGCGGCGAATTCGGTCGCACGCCGATGGTGGAAACCAATCCGTCACTCGGGCGCAGTCTCGGACGCGATCATCATCCGCAGGCGTTCACCGTCTGGCTCGCGGGCGGCGGCATTAAACGCGGTGTCACCTACGGCGCAACCGATGAACTTGGCTTCAACGTCGCGGAGAATGAGGTTCATGTTCACGATTTGCAGGCGACGATTCTGCACTGTCTCGGCTTCGATCACGAACGCCTGACCTACACGCATCAAGGCCGGCAATTTCGTTTGACCGACGTTCACGGCAAAGTTGTTAAAGCGCTGCTCGCTTGATCGGGACGAGCCGACTCCAACTCTTTTCCCCGCGCTCGCTGCTCTTGAATCGCGTGCCAGATCGCTTCACACGTCGCCGGTGATGCCAGCGCCACTTCCCCTTTGCTCGGACCAAACGCCGCCACGGCATCGCGAATCGCCTCCCGCACCGAGATCGCGAGCATGAACGGTGGTTCGCCGACGGCCTTGCTACCAAAGATGGTGTTCGCCTGCTCCGCATCTTTGAGCAGCTTCACATTGAACTCCAGCGGTCGGTCGCCCACCGCAGGAATTTTGTAAGTGTCCGGCGAATGCGTCAGCAACACACCCTTGTCATTCCACACGAGTTCTTCGCACGTGAGCCAGCCCGCGCCCTGCACATACGCGCCTTCGATCTGTCCGATGTTGATACCGGGATTGATCGAGTTGCCGCAGTCCTGCAACAGGTCGGCGCGCAAAATCCGCATCATGCCGGTGAACCCGTCCACCTCGACTTCCGTCACCGCCGCACCGACGGCGAAATAATGAAACGGCTTGCCCTTCCCTTTCGCGCGATCGTAATGAATTTCCGGCGTGCGATAATATCCGGTGGAAGAAAGCCCGATGCGCTGCACGTAGGCTGATTGAACAACTTCATTGAACGCAATTTTTCGATCCGGCGCATCGCCAACAAAAACAGCATCGTCCGCAAACCGCACTTGCGCCGGCAAAACTTCGCGCGCCAGCAGGACGGAAAGCAATTTCGCTGCGACCAGCACGAGTCGCTCCCGCAAAATATCACACGCATTCTTCACCGCCATGCCGTTGAGATCCGTCCCGCACGACGCCGCCGTGGCCGACGTGTTCGGCACTTTGTCAGTGCTCGTCGGCATCACGCGCACGTTCTTCAACGACACGCCTAATTCCTTCGCCGCAACCATCGCCATGTTCGTGTGAACGCCCTGCCCCATTTCGGTTGCGCCGTGATTCACCTGCACCGTGCCATCCTGATAAATCAAGACGAGTGCGCCCGCTTGATTCAGATGCGTGAGCGTGAACGATATCCCGAACTTTACTGGCGTCATCGCCAGGCCGCGTTTGCGGTGCGGATTCGATGCATTCCATTTGGCGATTTCAGCGCGCCGCTGCTCGAAGCTCGCCTCTTGCTTTAATTCCTGCCACACGCGTTGGATACGGTTGTCCGCCATCTCCTGGCCGTAATGCGTGGTGTTCGTTTCGCCTTTGCCGTGATAAAGATTTCGCTCGCGAACTTCCTCCGGAGTTTTGCCCAGTCGCCGCGCGATGCGATCAATAATCTCCTCGATAACCAGCATCCCTTGCGGCCCGCCGAAGCCGCGAAACGCCGTGTTCGACGCGACATTCGTCTTCATCGCCTGACCGCTGAACTCGACGTGCGGGATGTAATACGAATTATCCAGATGGAACAACGCGCGGTCGGTCACGGGCATCGAGAGATCAAGCGACCAACCGGCATTCGAAAATAATTCCACCTTCGCCGCGAGCAATCGCCCTTCCGCATCGTGACCGACTTTGAATCGCGCGAAGAACGGATGCCGCTTGCCCGTGATCATCATGTCGAGATCGCGATTCACCCGCACGCGCACCGGCTGTTTCGTCTTCGCCGCTGCCAGCGCTGCGAGCGCCGCAAAGGTCGCCGCCTGCGTCTCCTTGCCACCGAAACCGCCGCCCATGCGTGGACTTTGTACGACGACATGGTTTACGGGCACGTGCAATACGTGCGCCACGATGTGTTGCACCTCGCTCGGGTGCTGCGTGGATGACATCACGAACATCGAACCGTCTTCGCCCGGCTCGGCATACGCCGCCTGCATCTCCAGATAAAAGTGCTCCTGTCCGCCAAAGGAAAATTCACCTTCAAGAATCTGGGCGGCACCAACAATCGTTGCTGTAGCACCCGCGTCTCGCGGGTCGTTTTCGGCGTCCCGCCGAAAACTCGGCGTCGTTTCACCGAGCGCATTGGAGGTTCGCGAAGCTCCGGCTCCAAAGATTTGATTGATATCGCCGCGCCGGATGAAGTTCGGTTCGTAATGCGCGCTGTTCTGCGCGATGGCGTCCTCAATCTTCAGGATGGCCGGCAATGGTTCGTATTCGACCACGATCTTGGCAGCAGCGTTGCGACACGCTTCCTGCGTCTCACCGACCACCAGCGCGATAATCTGGCCGTGATAAAACACTTCCTTGTCCGCGAGCAAAACCTCGTCTTGCCGCACCGCACCGACATCATTCAAACCCGGCACGTCTTCCGCCAACAAAACGGCGGCGACACCCGGCATCGTCTTTGCAGCGGCTGCGTCACGCTTCAAAATTTTCGCCCTCGCATGTGGCGCACAAAGCGGCCAGACCTCCAGCAGCTTCCGCTTTGCGCTGAAATCATCGGTATAAATGGATTCGCCACTGACGTGTTTGTGCGCGCTTTCATGGGCGATTAGTGTAGCACCCGCGTCTCGCGGGTGATTTTGGGCGTTCCGTCGAAAACTTCGTTGCTCCAAATCTAAAAGTTTGTCCGACGATGATTCGGGCGAGACGCCCGAATCCACCCGCGAGACGCGGGTGCTACAGTCCACACAAAACTTCTCCAGCAGACTCACGATGAGGCCACCGCGATATTCCGCTGAACCACGCACGTCCGAAATCGGCGTGAACTCTGTCCGCAAAATTGGAAGAACACTTTGAATCGTCTCTTTGCTCCAAACTTTCCCAAGCAATGCCGCTTCAGTTCTCTTTGCCCGCGCCGGCATCGCGGCCACGCCCCCATAAGCCAAGCGCACTTGGCGGATGACATTCTGCTGGTCCAAATCCACCGTGAAGCAACCGGCCACCGTGCTGATGTCCATCTCGCGCCGCTTGGAAACTTTGTACCACGCGGTTTTGCGCGTCAGCCCGTCCGCCGTGCCACCACGCGGCACGATGATGGTTTTTAGGACTTCATTCGGTTGCAGTGCTGTCTTGCGGTAGGCGAGGAAGAATTCACTTACGGGCAACGTTCGCTCGCCAGACTCCGACGCGAGCACGACTTGCGCATCCAACGCGAGCAGCACCGGCGCGCTATCGCCGATGGGCGAAGCGGTTACAATGTTGCCGCCCATCGTGGCACGATTGCGAATCTGCCGTGAGCCGAACACGCGCAGCATATCGTTCAGCGCCGGGAATTCCGCGCCGAGCTTGTCCTTGATCACCGTAAGCGTCACCGCGCCGCCGATGTGCCATTCGCTCGTCGTGGATTTAATCTCCTTCAACTCCGCGACGGCTTCGGTGGAAATGAGCGTGGAAAACTTTTTGAATCGTTTGGTGATTTCCAACCCAAGCTCTGTCGCGCCCGCAATCAGCCG
>CAZKMR010000023.1:0-8783 GCA_964553795.1 uncultured Bifidobacterium sp.
AATGGTCTCCGGATGAATTGCTGGTGGAGAAAGCGATGCCGGACGAAGTCACCGCTGCGCTCAGAAGGCTCGGCCACCAAGTGCGTGAACTGAATTCGCTCTCCGTGAGTCACAGCGTCGCGCGCAGTGCAGATGGAAAAGCTTTCGTCGGCGCGGCTGATCCGCGGGCGGGAGGCAAAGTCGCCGGGTGGTAACCGGAAGTTTGATGCAGCCTGTCCTGTGGTTAGCCGTCGTCGTACTCGTTCAGCGCGGCTCTTGCTGCCTCAGCTGTAAACTCAGGATCGTCGAGAAACTCACATATCGCATGGAGGTCCTCGACAAGTCTCCATCCGGCGTTGTGATCGTAAGGTACAGAGCCGCCCGAAGCATTGTAGATGACTTTGGCCGTATTCTCAGCCAAGCGGAACAGCAAAGCTGCACCTGAGAACGGCGCAGTATTCGAGAGCGTGAGCGCGCGAACGGCATCGAACGACTGTTGTGCGCGCTCCCAATGCGTGGCGTCACAAGAAACGAAGTAAACCTCATCTACTTCGCGCAGGTGAGGAAACCTACTACGGCACAAATCCAGGATGTTCCCGGCCCAGTGAGGGCGGTAATCTCTTGGCAGTCTCTCATACACCATCTTGCCCGCCTGCAGCGGACGACCCGTATCCCAATAGGCGCGGGCTCTTCGTTGGTGAACATGTGACATGCTACAAGATGGCTAACGGTCCAGCTCAACGATCTCCGGAAACCCCCGGTTGGCCGCGACAATCAGCTGACAAATCATCCGAAATGTTTGATTTAACTGAGTGGTGGTTAGATGTCGCATGCTGGTTAGGCCACATCTCAAATCTCATTGAAAAGGTAATGTCTTCGCAATGACTCGCTGTGCCCAATCTCTGGCACGGTCTGACAAATCACCGAACTCCAAGCAATCTTGAATGACGGATTCGAGAATCCAAGCATGCTTTTCAAACTGCGGTAGGCTGCGCTCATGCACCTCAAGAACACGCGCATACGGCCAAACAGTAATGCGCGAACCGGGAACATCGTGCCTGAGTAGGAAATGGCCGTCAGCATCCGTGACCCACATCATCTCCATCTGACGCGCTAAAACATTGCCCCATACGAGCGCTGCTCCAGAAAGTCCAGAAGGCGGATAACCAAGCCCCTCGTAATCGAGGTAGTCTAATGCGTGAATATCTTCTAATGAGCCCGTGAATCCACCAAAAGGAGGCATGTCTCTGAATGATTGCCAATGGACACGAAACTCTTCCAATGCTGCCTGCACCTCTGACAACTGAACTTCAGATGCTGGTGTGGTGTGCATGTGGCCTAACCAGTAAGCGACAACCGCAATGGCAGTCGATCCTGATTTATGAGGCGACGGTAGGCGCGGCAAAAATGCCTGTCTAGCATTTAATGCCGGGGAGTATGGCTCCTTCAGTTTGCCGACAGCCTTCGCATCTTCTTCCGAACTAGGCGCGTCTACTAAAAGACCAGAACAATTGCTGTGATTATTTGGCCACGTCACTCAGATTTGATAGATGTCGCTTGAGTCCTTCATGTGAGGCGACAAATCCGAGCGATTCATAAAAGCGAATCGCATCGGGTCGTGCTTTGTCCGAGGTCAGTTGCACCAGATGACAGCCTTTGGCTTCGGCGCGTTCGATTGCCCATGTGAACAATCGATGCCCGATGCCCTGGGAACGCACCGAGGAATCCACGCGAACGCCCTCAATCGTCGCACGCCAACTGCCGCGATAGGTCAGATAGGGCGTAAAAGTGAGTTGTAGAACGCCCACGACTTTGCCGGCCAGCTCGGCCACCACGAGTTCGTTGTTCGGGTCGCGATCGATCGCCTCGAATGCGACAAAATAACTTTCGGGTAGCGGCGAGGTGTATTGCTCGCGTTTGGCGCCGAGCACATCGTCCGCGAGCAGGCGAACAATTTCCGGAACATCGGCGCGGATGGCCGGGCGAAAGGTTAACTCAGTTTCTGAGATGCGCATGCTGTTACCGATGGTAATGGCTTAGGCGAGAAGCGCACAATCCTCGGCAGCGAATTTGTCACGGCATCTGGAGTCGGTAAAACTGCTGCGGCACCCCCGGGGCGATGGCATTGGTGAAGGCGAAATTTCCCGCGCCATCGAAGTTGTTGGTGGTCACTCGCAACCAGGAATCAATCGGCAACGCTACATTGGTTGAACTCACGACGTAATAAGTCCCGCCCAACGTTCCGCCGGTGCCGCCGGCGACGAAGTTGGCGCCAGTGATGGTGGCGTTGGTAAAGCTCGGCGGAGTGGGCGGCGCGATGGACGTGACGACGAGGCGGATTTGTCCCGGCGTCGCAGTGTTGAGCGCGTAATTGAAGCCGGCGGGCAACGTGCCGAGTTGCAGTGGGCCGATGTTCAATCCGCTCGAGCTGAGAAACAGCGTGTAAGTGCCCGCGCCGAAGCCGGCAGCGGCGGTGATGTCAATCGTCCCTGCGACGGTCAGCGTGCCGGTGACGATGACTTGATCGCTCGCGGTCCCGAGGGCGAAGTGAGATTTCGCGGTGGTTTGCAGGATCAGATTGCCGCCAAACGTGAACGTGCCAATCGCATCCCCGGGCGAGAGCGTCGCGCCGTTTTCAATCGTCGTATTGCCGCTGATTGTTCCCGATCCGCCGAGCGTGGTGCCATTGCGCGCGATCACGCTGCCGGTGCCGGTACCACTGCCGCTGCTGTTGCTGACGAACAGCGAGCCGTTGCTGATGATGGTGCCGCCGGTGTAGGTGCTCGCGCCGGTGAGGGTTAATCGGCCCGCGCCCACTTTGTGAAGCACGACGAGGCTGCTGGCCACGGCGGATTCGCTGCTGATGTTGCCCGCGAACGTGGAATCCACATTTGCGCCGCCGATCTGGTAGGTGGTATTGCCCGAGCCCGCGTTGGATTGCGGACCGGCCAACGAGCCACTGCCTGCAACTTTCCCGAGTCGCACGGTGTTGCCGGCGTTGCGCGGGCGCAATGCGCCGTCCACATGGAAAGTCGGATTGAGCGAACCGTAGGTGTTACCGCTGCTGTTCGGCGAATAGCGCAGCGTGCCGCCGGGCAGAATGTTGATCGTGCCGCTGAAGCTGTCGAATTGACTCGTGCTGGTGGCGGCGAAGCTCACGCCGCTGGAAATATAAAGCACGCTGCTGCTGTTGCCGGAAATCAAGCTGCCATTCACGCCATTGCCGAGGCCGGGCGAGAAAAGCGTTCCGGTTTGATTCGCAGGAACGGTAATCGTGCCCGGATAAAAGTAAGCGGGCGAACTGGGCGGGAAATTGAACGTGCCGCCATTGCTGAGCGTGAGGCTGCCGGTGTTGAGGGCTGCGCCGGTGGTGAGCGTAATCTCGCCGCCACCGATGAGCACGTTACCGCTGTAACTGGTATTGGTGCTGGAGACGGTCAAATTGCCCGCCGCGTGTTTCACCAGCGTGCCGCTGCCGGTGAACACGGAACTCCACGTCTGCGCGTTCGGGTTGGCAAAGATCAAGGTGGCATTGTTGACGATGTTGCCGGGCAGGTTGCCATTGACGGAGACGCCGTCGCCGATTTGCAGCGCGCCTGCGGAGATGACGATGCTGCCGGAGAAGGTGTTCGCGCCGGTGTTCGCAACCGTGAAGCGGCCCGAGCCGGATTTGGTCATGACCATTGAACCGGTGAGCGCGCCGGGGCCGATGAGCGTGTAATCCTGACTGGCGTTGATGGTCATCGCGCCGGGCGAAACGCTGGCAGTGAGGTTGATGGCCGGCGTGGTGGAGCCGGAGTTATTGAAGGTTACCGAGTCGCCATTGGCGAACGCGCGCGGCTGGCCATTAGTGCCGAGCCAATTGTTGGCCGCAGTGTTCCAGACGTTCGCGACACCGTCGCCTTGCCACGTGATCGGTTGGGGCGGGACGAAGTTGGTGCTGACGACGCTGATGGTGCCGCTGGTGCCGAGCGCGGCGGTGTTCCAGTTCAGTTCCGGAGCGAGCGGCGGCAGCGTGACGGTGGTAAACGCGCCCGCGTAAGTGCCGGCGTTGAAGATTTTGAAACTGTCGCCATTGGCGAGCGTGCCGTTGAGATTGGTGACCACGAGCACACCGCCATAAATCAAGGTGCTGCTGCCGGCGTTCAGTTGATCGCGCGAACCGGACGTCTTGTTGATCTCAATGAGCGTCGTGCTGCCGGACGACAGTGTAACGGTGTTGTTGATGGTGAGTGTGCCGATGCCGCCGTTACCGGGCGAAACCGTCGCGCCGGAAGCAATGGTCGTCGCGCCGCTGATGGTGCCGGTGCCGGCGAGCGTTGCGTCCGTGTTGACGGAAACCGCGCTCGTGCCGGTACCGCTGCCGCTCGTGTTGTTCACCGTGAGCGTACCGCCGCTGACGACGGTGCCACCGGAGTAGGTGTTCGCGCCGGTCAACGTCCAGTTGCCCGTGCCGACTTTCGTAATCGTGTTCTGGCCATCGGCGAGAATCTGCCCGGCGAACACCGCGTCTTCGTTGCGCCAGCCGACGCGATAACTGGTGCCGCTGGAGGTGGAATTGCCCGGGCCGATGCGCGCGCCGCTCGTGGCGCCAAGCGTGCCGAAATCAATCGTGGTGGCGCTGCCTGAGCGAGTGATGACGACGTTGTTATTGAGATAAACGGCGGCGTTGGCGTAACCAGCTGTAGAGGTGATGCGGAACTCCGAGTTGGCCACGCGCCCGAAGACATTGATCACGCCGGTGAACGCGGACCAGTTGCCGCTCATCGAGCCGCGCACATAATCCACTTCGAGGTTGAGCGTGCCCGCGCCGGAGAGCGGGGCGCTCAGGGTGTAACGCGGCGGCGTCAGCAGCGTGCCGGTTTCGTCGGCGGGAATAATCATCGGACGACTGAAGTTTCCGTAATCTGGCGACGTGCTGGCGGCGTGACCGAATAGTTTCAATGTGCCGCCTTGAAACGTCACGCTGCCCGAGCCGAGCGCGTAGTTGTTTGCCGTTACAGTGCCGCCGCCGGACGGACCGTTCAACGCGAGCGTGCCATCACTGATGATGGTGCCGCCGGTGAAATCATTGTCGGCGGAAAGCGTCAGCGTACCCGGACCGGACTTGATGAGAGAGCCAGTGCCGATATTCGTGCCATTCCAGGTCAGCGTGGTCGCGGCATTGTTGACCTCGAACGTGCCGCCGAAGCCAGTGAGCGTCGCGCCCCGATCAATCGTCGCCGACCCGCCCGTGTAACGCAGCGTGCCGCCGGACATGACGAGATTCGCCGGGTCGCTGGTGGCCGCACCGATCCGGCTGGCCACACCGCCATTGGCGAGTTGATTCACGACCACCGAACCGCCGCCGATGACGGTCGGGCCGGTGTAATCGTTGGCGTTATTAATCGTGAGCGTGCCGGAGTTGGTTTTGGTGAGGCCGGTCGTGGCGGAAATCCTGCCGCTCCCGCTGAAGGTGTAGTTGACGTCCGCTGCCACGGTGACGGAGTTGGGGCTAAGTTCGCCCTGCAGATTGATGTCAGGGGTGGTGGAGCCGCTGTTGTTAAAAACTACATCGTCGAGGAAATAGAAGCGGTCGGGAGCGCCTTCGTTCAGCCAGGTCACGCTCGTGCCGGTGTCCCAGATGTTGTTCACGTTGTCGCCGAGCCAAGTGAGCGTGGCGGGCGGACGCGTGGCGTCCACGAGGATCGCGATGCTGCCGGGCGGATTGGTCAACGTGCCGCTGACGCCGGAGATGGCGAAGTTGGCGATGCTGCCGTTGAAAGCCCCGCTGTAGGTGATCAGCGTGTAAACGCCGTTGCCGGGCAATCCATCGAGCAGGCTCACGCGGATGGTATTGACGCCAGAAGCGTTCAAACTGCCGGTGATGTGGATGACGTCGTTAGTCTTAATCGTTCCAGTGGGATCGTCAGACAGGTCAAACCGACTGGTGGTGCCGCCAGAAAGCGTGAGAAAGTTGGCGACGTTGGCGATGGAGAGGCCGCCGGCATTCCCGCTGCCGCTGCCCGGTGATAGGCTGCCGCCGGGGTAAACCGTGACGCTGTTACCCAAGCTTCCGTTGCCGCCAATGGTGCCGCCGTTGCCAACGGTGACGGGGCTGGAGTTTAGCGCGCCGTGAACGAGCAGTGTCCCGTTGCTGATGGTCGTTGCACCGGTGTACGTGTTGGTCGTGTGGATGGTCAACGTGCCGGTGTTGGTCATGAGCAGCGACATCGTGCCGTCGAGTGAACCCGTGCCGCTGAAGGTGTAATTCTTCGTTGCGTTGATCGTGACCGAGGCGGGCTGGAGCGAGCCGCTCAGATTGACGGTGGGATTGGTCGAGCCGGTGTCGTCGAAGAGAACCCGTTCGCCGTTGTGAAATTGGTAAAGCAACGAGATGCCATCGGACCAATTGTAGTCGCCGAGCGTGTTCCAGTTGTTCGCGAGATCGTCGCCGCGCCAGACGGCCTGATAGCCTTGCGCCGACGGCGTGAAGAACAAGTTCATCGTGCGGGTGAGCGGCCCGCCGTCGTTGTCGTTGACGGTGAATTGAAAACTCGCCGGACCGTTGTGACCGGGCGTAGGAGTGAATTGCGCGAAATAACCATTGAGCAAAGTCACGCTGCCGTTGACCGGATTGCTGACAGACCAAACCGGATTGCGATTGACCACGACCCAGCCACGGGTGAACTGGCGCAAGTCCACGACGACATTGGTGTTCATCAACGCGATGCCGTGCGGTTCGGCGAGCCAGTTCAAATAATCTTCCAAGCGTGTGTAACCACTGCCACTCGGACTGGGATTGTTGTTGTTGGCGACACTGGGATTTGAGCCCGTGCCGTTTTCCCAAAAGTCGGGCATGCCATCGTTGTCACCATCAGGGTAGGGTGTGCCGTTGCGAATGATGCCCGGGCCGTTCATTGGTGGGAGCAGTTCGCTGGTGATCGTACCGCCGAGCGTGCCCCAGGAAATCAATTCCGTGATCATGCGTTCATCCACGCTGTCGCGGCGGAAGGACGGGCCGGCGTCGCTGATGGCGAGTTTGAGCGCGGTGAGCGGACTGTGAGCCGAGCCGGTCGAAATCGGATACGCGTAGGGCGAGACCTGAGGGTCGTGACTGCCATAAGCGGCGGGGGAAAGATCGCTGCCGTCGAGAATGCCATTGCGATTGCCGTCGTACCAGTTGTTGGCGCGATAAATGTGGAAATCCGTATTGCCGCCGCCGATGGCGGTGCTGCTGCTATTCGGCCCGCGCATGAAGTAATTGTTGAAGACGTTGGCGAAGGATTCGCCGGACGAATCACCGCCCATGTTGTAACCGATGGTTTCCCAATTGCAGACGACGTTGTTGACGAATTCGTTGATGCCTTTGACCTTCGGGTTGCGCGTGTCGTTATCAATGTAGAGCGTGCGCAGAATGCTGACGCCGCCGCCGGGTTGAATGAGTCCGCCGGCGGAGTGCGTTTGCAGCCCCTGCGAGATGATGGAGGATTGGATGGTGATGTTGGCCGCCCCGCTGCCATTGATGGAAAAAGTTTCGTCGCGGCCCCACGAGGCCGTGATGTGATCAAAGATCATGTTGTCGCCGGACGAAATGCCGACGGCGTCCTTGTCGGATTCGCCTTGGATTCCCATGCGGTAACGGATGAACCGGGTAATCGTGTTGTGCGAACCGGTGTAACCGATGCCATCGCCATAAAGCGTGACGCCATCTCCGGGCGCCGTCTGGCCGGCGATGGTGACATTAGGGGCGACGTTGTAACGCGAGCCGGAGTAATTGATCACACCACCGACGCGGAAGATGACCGTGCGTCCGGACGAACTGACTGCCTCGCGAAATGAGCCCGGGCCGGAGTCATTGGTGTTGGTGACGAAAACGACCGTGCCGCCGCGGCCACCGGTGGCAAAGCGGCCAAAGCCTTCCGCGCCAGGGAAGGCGGGAAGTTGCGCCAGACTTGCTCCGGGGAAAAGCGACAGAATTCCGCAACCGCAGGCGATCAGGTTGAAGAATGATTTCGGGCGGAATAAACGAGAGTGAATCATGAGGTTGTTACAACGAGTGTGGAGAGGATAGCATCCGGGCGCGAACGGCTGAACTCCCCATTACTGGCGAGCAAAAGAGCGCAGGTTGGGCGCGACAAGCAATCATCAGGATGTGCGACCAGATTAGCTGATCAAGGCGCGCGGGGCATTGCGGATTTCTGCAAGTCGCGTTGAAAACTCTGCGCCGCACATTGTCATCGCCAGGCCGAAATGGTTTCATTAGGGTTTCGCGCGAGACCGAATCCGAGGCCCAAAGCGTTTGGGCGGGAATTGCCATATACTTTTGGAAAGGAAGAAATGGGTCATGCCATCAACATCCGGTCGTAACGTTGGCAAAGCTTTCTGGGTCGTCGGGTGTTCAAACCGCCGAGGAGCACAGTCGGGTGAAGGTTCTCCTGAATTACCAGTCATGAAACATCGTTTTACTGCTCATTGGATGCGTTGGACCTGGCTGTTGCTGCTCAGCGCCACAACGCTGCTTCCCGCGCAATCCAATCGTGGTCCGCGCGTTTATCGCGATAAAGTCGAGCCGCATTGGTTCGCAGGCGATCAACGCTTCTGGTATCGCAACGATCTGCGTGATGGCGCGCGGGAATTCATCGTCGTTGATGCCGAACGCGGCACGCGTGAACGCGCCTTCGACCACGCGGTGGTGGCGGAACAACTTGGTCCCGGCGTTGTGGCAACGAAACTGCCGGTCACCGAACTGAGATTCAGCGACGATGGAGCGACGGTGACTTTGTTGGGCGACCGCACGAATTGGGTTTGGAACCTGAAAGAGC
>CAZKMR010000023.1:8883-51293 GCA_964553795.1 uncultured Bifidobacterium sp.
GGCGTCGCACTGATTGATGGCGTCAAATCAACGTTTCGCCCGGAGCCGCGCCGGCGGCGCGCTTCGGAACGGCGCGGCCATGCCGACGAAGCCACATCGCCCGATGGCCAATGGGTGGCCTTCGTAAAGGAGCACAATGTTTTTCTACGCGCAAACAGCACGGACGCGGAACCGATACAACTCAGCGCGGATGGCAAGGCGGACGACGCCTATGGCCGATTGCATTGGGCGCCGGACTCGCAACAGTTGATTGCGTGGCGCATCGAGCCGGGCGAACGCAAGGAAGTGCATTTGATTCGTTCGGCGCCGCGGGGCGGTGGGCGCGCCACGCTGGAGAGCCGGCCTTATGCGTTGCCGGGCGACAAGTTTCCGCGTTACGAGTTGAATCTATTCGACCTGATGACCCGTCAGCAAACCAAGCCCGAGGTGGATCGGTTTGAGCATGAATGGCTGGCGCCGGACCTTCATTGGTGGCCGGGCACGAGCCGCTTCGCTTATACGCAAGACGACCGCGGGCATCAGCGGTATCGCGTGATTGAGGTGAACACGACCGATGGCAGCGTGCGCAACTTGATTGATGAGCGGTCCGACACATTCATCTGGACCACGCATATCGAAGGGCCGGCACGCCTGGGCTTTCGCATCGTGACGTGGCTGGATGAGTCGCAGGAGATCATTCACCTGTCGGAACAAGACGGCTGGCGGCACCTGTATTTGATTGATGTGAAGCGCGGCAAACTTAAGAACCAGATCACCAGAGGCGAATGGGTGGTGCGCGGGATTGATCGCGTGGACGAAGAGAAACGCCAAATCTGGTTCAAGGCGAGTGGGCGAAACCCGGGGCAGGATCCCTACTTGATTCACTTTTATCGCGTCAATTTTGACGGCACGGGCCTGGTTGCGTTGACGGAGGGGAATGGCAATCACAGAATCGAGTACTCGCCGGATGGAAAGTATTTTTTGGATACATATTCGCGCGCGGATCTGCCGCCTGTGACCGAATTGCGGCGCGCGTCGGATGGCCAACTGGTTTGCGCCCTGGAAACGGCGGATGTTTCCGAATTGAGCGAAAGCGGCTGGCAGGCGCCGGAGGTTTTCTCCGCCAAGGGTCGTGACGGTGCGACCGACATCTGGGGGCTGATTTATCGCCCGGCTAAAATCGATCCCGGCAAAAAGTATCCCATCATCGAAGACATTTATGCCGGTCCACAGGATTCGTTTGTGCCGAAGTCATTCAGCGCCGCCAACCGGTACAAAGGATTCACGGATCTGGGTTTTGTGGTGGTGAAAATTGACGGCATGGGCACGGCGAATCGGTCGAAGGCATTTCACGATGTCTGTTTCAAGAATCTGAAGGACGGCGGATTGCCGGATCGCATCGCGTGGATGAAAGCGGCGGCGCTAAAATATCCTGAATTGGATGTTTCGCGCGTGGGCGTTTACGGCACCTCGGCGGGAGGGCAGAACGCGGCCGCCGCAGTCTTGTTTCATCCGGAATTTTACCGGGCCGCGGCGGCCAACTGTGGCTGTCACGATAATCGCATGGACAAGGCGTCGTGGAACGAGCAGTGGATGGGATACCTGCCGGCCGACAAGATTTACGCGGACAGTCCGGATAATTGGTACGCGCGTTGTTCCAACATTGAGAACGCCGACAAGTTGCAAGGTCACTTGTTCCTCGTAGTGGGCGAGCTGGATTCCAATGTGCCGCCGGAATCCACGTTGCGGTTTGTGGACGCGCTGATCCAGGCGAAGAAAGATTTTGACTTGCTGGTCGTGCCCAACGGCGGACATGGCGCGGGCGGAGAGTACTATCAACAGCGCTTGCTTGATTTCTTCACGCGTCACCTGTTGGGAATTGAACCTCCGAATCGCAACGCCGTCCCCGCAGAAATTCCCGCGGGAAGTTAACTCCGAGTCGGGTGGGATACTGCTTCCGCAATACGTCGCGGCTTCGCTGGCGCGAAGGGCCGATGATTGATTGGCCTCGGGTCCGGATCGAATCGGCGGAAGGCAACATCACCTTTGAGTTGTTCGCCAAAAGAAGCGGCGACGAACGGGAGCAATCGTTTGCGATATGCGCACGAGCGCCTGTTCAACGGCGGACAAGGTTTCCGCACGGTCAGGCTGGCAATCAAACGACCAACGCACCGAAGCTTCGGGTTTTTTAAGTGGAAGCGAATCCCGCCGCCCGGTTTATTTCCGGGTCGCCGTCGTTTGGCGCGCGAGCCAATCGTAGAATTCCGGGTTGTCATAAGTCTGCGTCCAGGAATCGTGCTGCGCCTCCGGATAGACGGTCAGTCGGACATTGGTGGCGCCGATTCGTTTCAGCGCATCGACCATGCGTTCGGATTCTTCCAAGGGCACGACGGGATCTTTGGCCCCGTGAAAGGCCCAGACCGGCAGTTGACGCAAAATGTCACCCTTTGTTCGACTGGCCAGTAACACCGGCAGACGTTCGCCGCCGCCACAAATCGGGGCGATGGCCGCGAATCGTTCCGGGTGCGCCAGGCCCAGACTCCAAGTGCCGTATCCGCCCATGCTCAAGCCCGTGAGATAAACGCGATTCGTGTCGATGTTGTGTTTGGCGATCACTTCATCCAACAGTCCGGTGAGCGTGGCGACGTTCCAGGTTTGGCCGGGCGGACATTGTGGCGACACCAGCACGAACGGAAACTCGGGATTGGTTTCCACTTGTTTGGGCGGGCCGTGCGCTTTGACGCGAGACACGTTGACGCCGCGTTCGCCGGCGCCGTGGAGAAACAAAATCAGCGGCCACCCACGGACTTGTTTCGCCTCGTAATTTTTTGGCAGAAATAGCAGATAATCCAGCTTTTGTTCCTGCGTTATGGTGCGGGCGAAGCGCTGCGATGTTTGGCTGCCCTTCAAGTTGGTTTGCGCCGGCTGCGGTTGCGCCGAGCGATTCCGGTCGAGGAAGCCCAGGCCGACATCAATATATTGTCCGCCGGCCGTTTGCCGACAGTGAAGGGCGAGTAAGTTTTTGGCGCCGGGTTTCAGTGCTTTCCTGGCAGAGTCGGAAAGCGGAATTTGGGCATAACCGGAAACCCAACCTTCCTTCTCCAGCACCAGCACACCGTTGAGATAAATCTTTACGTCCTCGTCGTGATGCAGGTTGAAAACAAGTTGTTCCAATTGTTTCTGGGTCAGCTGAGGCAGGTCGAAGGTTCGACGCAACCAGATGTCCGACGTGTTCCACGGCGTGCCGATCTTGCCGATGCCGGGAGTTCCCGCTGTTCCGAATCCGCCCGGTCCGGTTTTCCATCCGCTGGTGTCGGCTTCCGGTTTCATCCAGTCGGCACCGGGCTGTTGAAACGTGTATTGGTATTCTTGCGATGCGATTTGCGAAGTCGGGATGAGGCTTTCAAATACCGGCCCGGCCCACTCGAAGCGATTGGCCTTGGCGATCCATTTCGGGTCAACCTTGAGTTGACGGTCGTAGGTGAGCAAGCCGTTGATTTCGATTTCGACGTCCGTGATTTGCGTGTAGATGGCGGCGGTTAATCCGTCTTCGTCCTTGAACTGCCGCAACATCCCGGCATACGTCGCATAAAGATTTTCCAACTCCTCGCTCGTTTGTGTGGTCGTATAACCCCAGCCCTCTTTCTGCCACGGATTGTTTTTGCCCACCTTCAGACCGATGCCGCCGTATTCGCCCAATGCAAACGCCTTCCCTTCCGGACTCGTGAACACACGCGGGGCGGGATAGGGATGCAGATCGTAAAGATCGCCCACGCCCTGATACGGACCGCCGTGATCCTGGAAGCCGCTGTCCTCATTCACCAAACGCGAGGGATCAAGCTCGCGCGCCAGCTTTACGAGCTTGGCCGTGTCGTGTTTGCCCTGGCTCTCGTTGAAAACCACCCACATGACAATCGCCGGATGATTCTCGAGATTATCAATCATCGCCTGGAGTTGCGTGGCGTAGGCTTGCTTGTCCACGGACGGACGACCGCCGGGTGGCGTGTCGTAGGAATTGGCCGACGGCATGTCCTGCCAGACGAGCAGGCCGAGTTTGTCGGCGTAATAGTACCAGCGCGCGGGTTCGACCTTGATGTGCTTGCGGGTCGTGTTGAAGCCGAGCTTCTTGGTGATTTCCAGATCGTATTTCAATGCCGCATCGGTCGGCGCGGTGTAAAGGCCATCAGGCCAGAATCCCTGGTCGAGCGGACCAAACATGAAATACGGTTTGCCGTTGAGGAGCAGCCGCATCACGCCGTCCACGCGCGCCATTTCAATCGAACGCATGCCGAAGTAAGTGCCGACCTTGTCAATCGTCTTGCCATTGCGCGCAACGCGAATCGTCATGTCGTAGAGCTGCGGCGTTTCGGGCGACCAGAGTTTCGGGGCTTTCACGGGGACGGAGATTTTGCGGCCGGCTTTGCCGGTGACCGACGCGCCGCCTGCAACGCTCACAGTGACTTCGCCCTCGGCGTTGCCATACAGATCCGCGGTGACGTGCACGGATTCGGTCTTAAGGTCGGGAACGATGTGCAGGTCTTCAATGCCGCCGCTGGCCACGGGTTCGAGCCAGACGGTTTGCCAGATGCCGGACGTGGGCGTGTACATGATGCCGGCGGGCGAGAGCGTTTGTTTGCCGCGCGGAATCCCTTCGGTCCAGGTCGGGTCGGTAACTTTGACGACGAGAGTTTGTTCCGTGCCAGTAATCAAGTGATCAGTAATGTCGAAGCTGAACGGATCGTAACCGCCTTCATGGCCGCCCACGCGCTGGCCATTAACGAAGACCTCGGCGCGGTAATCCACGGCGCCGAAATGCAGCATGATGCGTTGGCCACCCCAACCGCGGGGCACTTGAAACGTGCGTTGATAGAACAGGACTTCGTCCGGCCGGAACGAACGCTTCACGCCGCTCAGCGCGCTTTCAATCGGATACGGAACAAGGATACGTCCGTCCCAGCTTGCGGGCTGAGCCGAGTTCTTGGGCACGACCGCATAGTTCCAGAGGCCGTTGAGATTCTGCCAATCCGCGCGGGTCAATTGCGGTCGCGGATATTCCGGCAGTGGCAGTCTGGGATCGATGTCTTTGGCCCAGCGGGTGAGCATGGGTGGGTTGACCGGTTGCCATTCGCTGGTCGGTGTCGGTTTAAGCCGCGCACAGCCGATGAAAGAAGTGGCAATTACGGCGGCGATCAAAATTGTGAGATGTCGTTTCATTGTTTTTCTCAATGCTGGCGCAACGCCCGATGTGCTTGGCTTTCAGTGTGACCGTTCCGGCGCAAGTCATGGCGACAACGTTCGCGCGACGCGGGCCCCCTGCGTCGGGTCAGAGCGTCAGGTGCGGTCAGTATGGTGGAATGAGACAGCTACGGCGAGACGTAAGTGTCGGGGCAATGGATGCGCGCGCGGAATTTGCCGAGGCGGGTTGGAACCAGCTACGGCAAAACTTTTATTCGGTAGTAGCGACTCTGGTGAGGCGTTGCGAGCGGATCGGCGAAGAATTGAGTGCTCGACTGGCCGTGAGGGGCTGAATCCATTTCCTCCTGAATAGTGCGAAAGATATCAAGAAAGGTAGGAGGAAAACTTTCGTTGAACTCGGAATCAGCGTACTGAATCCGATAGCGGGTGCCGCCGACGGAAGACCACGCCAATCCGAATTGGTGATTCGTTTGCCAGCCGGCGGCGAGAATGCGAAAGACCGAAGCCGCGTTGGTGGGATTGCTGTTGGCTTTGTATTCGGCGAAATCTGTTTGGCCATCGCCGTCGCTGTCAGCATTGGGATCAGTCACGCCGTAGGTGGTTTCCCAATGATCCGGCAAGCCATTGCCATTGGAGTCTGTCGGCGCAACGACGGTGAAGTTGATTGTCGCGATATTGCTGTTTGTAAAACCGTCCATCGCGCGGAACATGATTCGATCCGGGCCCTGATAGCCGCGACTCGGCAAGTAGGTGGCTTTGCCGGTCTGGGGATTAAAGTCGGAAAGTTGTCCGTCCAACGGCTGGCTCACGACTTGATAGGTCAGCGCATCACCGTTCGAGTCGGAAGCGGTCAAGGTCACCGCTTGCGGTGCGTCGCCAGTCACGACAATGAATTGATTGCTCGCAATCGGAGCGGAGTTGGGCACCGTCGCGAAGCGCCACGCGGGACTGATGCGACGGTTGCCGTGCACGTCGGTCACTTGCACAAACCAGTCATAGTTTTCATTGGCTTGTAATCCGGACCAAACGTGGCTCGTCACGGTGCCGGGCGCGACGGCAGCATTGGTGGCCAGTGGCAAGTAGGGGGTACCGGGGGCGCCCGGGCCGCCGGCCAGTTGCAGGTTATACGAAAAAGTCATCTGGCTGTTGGCGTCAGTTTCGTATTGGTCGAGCCAGGGTGAGTAGGTGCGAACGGTGACTGTGTTGTTGCTGGGGGAAAAATACATCAAACGCATCCAGCCGTTGCCGCCGTTCATCCGCCCCTGATAATTCGAGATCAAGGTACGAATCGGGCGGCCTTGATAATTATCCGTCCGCGATCCTTCGCCGCCGTTGTCAAAGACGTGGCCGCCCAGCAGCAGAAAGAAATTGGGATTATCTTTGAGCCCGTCAAAAATTGCCTCGCCGTGGTTGCTGAGGTTGCAAGGCGTTGAATCGCTGCCCGCCCAGTGCGTCACGGCGATGATGCGCCGATGTTGATTGGTGGCGATTACGGCATTGGCCCAATTCATCACGGAGCTGCCGTGGCGGCCAAATTCAAAATACAGCACTAGAAAATCCAAACCGCTCACACTGAAGAGATCGAAGTGGTTGTCGTTATTGTTGCTGAAATGGCCGCCGTAATAGGCGCGGCCCGCGAAGTGCGCGACGCCGAAATACTGATTGTAAAGGGTGCTGTCGCCATCCGGCTCACCCATCGGTTCTTGATCATGATTGCCCACGGCGATGCCATAGGGCAGCCCGTCGCGCAGCAGCGTGCGCGCGGGATTCTCGAGGCGATACATGGCGTTGGTCGCGTTGCGCCATTCGGTCGTGTTGGGCGAGCCGTTCTTGATGTCGCCGTTTTGCACGCAATCACCGAGATGCGCCAGATAAGCGATGTTATGCGCCACCCGATTGGTGACCAACCATTCGGTTTGTGCGAACCACATTTCCTTGATGGCCTCGCCATGGCCGGAGTTTTCGCGCGCATAATTCTGCGTATCGGGCATGACGCCGATACAAAAATCCGGGCCAGGAAATGGTCTCGGCGCCTGCCGGCCATAAAAGACGACCGTGAGGTCGCCAGGTGCGGAATTGGAAACGGCGACCTGCAACAGCGGCGCGGCACTGGCGTTGGCCGATTGATCCGGCGGCGTCACCAGCACGGCGGACATCGGCACAGGGCGCACGGAGAAGTTGTCGTAGGTCACGTTGCCGGCATCAGGCGCGACATCCCAAATGATGAAACGACCGGCGCCGTTGAGTCGCCAACCAGTGGGCAAATCGGGATCGGTGGCCGTGTCATAGAACCAGGTGAAACCACCATCGAGTGACAATTGGACGCGCGAGTTGAAGGTAGCCGTTTCAGAGCCGGCATCGGTGATTCGCATCACCAAATTCACTTCGCTGCCCGCCGTACCGACGGGTGTATTGGTGATAAATGTATTCACGTCTGTGGCGAGGCCGGAAGCGGCGACATCAATGCGCTTGCCGATGGTGTAGAAATTGTCCGTGGCCGTGGCGCGATATAATTGAATTCCAAAGTCCCACGTGGTGGCGTCGCCTTCGGTTGCCGCCAAGGCGAACGAACAGCGGTGCGGGCCCGGCGAGAGATTCGCCATGCTGATGGTCAGGTCGTACACCACCGGTTGCTGCGGAGTGGCCAGCAGGCTGCCAAGTGCCCCCGCAAAATCGAAGGCTGTTGTCCCATCCGCAGAGAGCGTGAAGCGCCCGGGGTTGGCGGCGGGCGTGACGCGCAGTTTGTTTCCCGCGATGGCGAAAGCCGTGGCGGGCTTGGTCGTGGTAGTGAAATAACGCAAGTTGGCGGCAGTTATGCCGGTCAAACGGGTGGTGGGCGGATTGATGCCGGCGTTGACGCCGCTATGGAGGCCGAAACCAGTGCCGGCGTTTGCCACATTGAAAGAGTCCGCAATTATTTCTTGTCCCGAAACCCTGACTGCGGCGAGCAAACTCAGGACGAGTCCGGCGCGCAAGAAAATGCGGGGCAGGGAATGCATGGGAGTGTGAAGGAAATAGGTGCCGGCTAGGGTCGGCGTAATCGTAAAAATGCGCCGGCGTCAAATCCGGCCGGTGGCGCGAGTTCGAGCCATTGAATCGTGCCGTAGGTCGTGGTGATTGCGACCGGGTGGCCCAGTTGATTTGTCATGGGCGACCAGGTAGCGAGATTCGCGGACCATTCCGGATACACTGTCAGGCCCGGCTGCGCGGTCCAATGAATGCGCAAGTCCGGCGCATTGCCAGGGAGGGTGGGCGCGCGAAACTCCGCCAATGACAAAATGGGTTTGCGGCAAATCGTGCTCGAACTCGGATTGTTCGTCGCTGTGAGAATCAGATTGTCGTAGTGAACCGGGCCCTCATGCGCGGCGACGTCAAAGATGAGATAACGCGCCGCGGTGGAACTGTTGTAGCGAAACTGCCCCACATCGAGCAACGCGCCGTTGATGAGGATTTCGTAGGACGAATTGAAATCAACGAGGTTGGCGTTGAAATCCGTCACGCGCAACGTGAGCGTGATCGGTGTGCCGATGGTCAGACCATTGGTCAGGCGGAGATTCACGTCGCTGCCGCCGGGAGTGGACGCGGCATCAAGGCGTTTGAAGACACCCAGGCCGCCCGTGCCATCCGTCCCAATCTGCACGCCCAAATCCACATCGTTGACCGGAACGTTGCTCACGTCGGCGAGACCGAGGGAAAGACGTTGCGCGAAAGAAGTGCCGACGAGGTCGATATCCATGTCCACCGACAATTCGTAGGAACTGCCGGCCAGGAAAGGACCGAGATTCAGCGCGGTCACCCCGTCCGCGCTGAGTTCAAATCGGCCATTACCATTGCGCGGCGCAACGCTCAGGCGGTTGTTGCTGATGCTGAAATCCGCCGCCTGGCGAGGCGAGGTGCCGGCCGTCGCCCCAAGCCGATAGCCGTGCGGCCCGGCGACGGCGTTGCCGGTGGTTCGGCTGGCGAACTGATAATTGATCCCGGCATTGGTCGCGAACCCGGTGTCGGGGGAGTTGCCTCCTGCAACAGTAAACATGTCTTGAATGACCAGACCGGTGAGATTGGTGCTGGGGCATTGATAGGTTTCCCCGACGTTTCCGAGCACACGGGCTTGATACCAATCCATGAGTTGCGCTTCGAGGGAACTGACGACGCCGGCGTAGGCGGGATTGCTGACTTGATTGGTCGCTTCGGCGTGATCCTGCGGCAGCAAGTAAAGTTCGCGTTGAGAACCATCCGGATCGCGCATGAATTTGTATTCGCCGGAACGAATCGCCAGTTGGGGCGACACCGGCGACAAACCGGACAGCGCCCCATACTCCCAGAACAACGGTCGAATCCGGGCGCGCATGCTGCCGAGAAAAACGTCGCTCATGTTTTCACCGGCAAATGGTGCGTTGGGCAACGGGATTTGCGCGAGCGCGCAATAGGTCGGCAGCAAGTCCAGCGTAGAAACCACGGTGGTGCTGTTCACTACGCCGGCTGGCACGTGACCGGGCCAGCGCACAATGAACAATTCGCGAATGCCGCCTTCGTATAGATTGCCTTTGCCGCCGCGCAAGCCACCGTTGCGATTGAGCAGTTGATTCAAATTGTCATTCGGCGCGCCGTTGTCGCCGACCACCACGATAAGCGTGTTCGTGCCGACACCCAGCGCGTCCACAGTTTGCGTCAGGCGGCCAATTTGTTTGTCGAGATTGTGCAGTTCGCCAAGGAAGAGCCGCCCGTCCGTGTCGCTGGTGATGTGATCGAAATCAAACTCCTGACCCGGCGGAACGTTGTACGGCGAATGAGTGTCGTTATACGGCAGGTGAATGTAGAACGGTTCGCCTGCAGTCACCGCGTTGGTAATAAAAGCCAACGCTGCGTCGGTGTGGCGCGGTGCGGCTTCATACCAATACACATATTCAAACGTGCCCACCGAGGCGTCTTCATTTTGCTGGGCCAATCCGTATTTGGTGCCGTTGTTATTCCAATACAGCAAGCGATCGCCATTGCCTTCGAAGGCCACGAGCGATTGATCGAAACCATAATCTGCCGGCGGCGGTGCGTCGTTGACATCGCGGCCATTGCCCATGTGCCACTTGCCGAATTGGCCGGTGCGATAGCCGGCTTGTTGAAACAACCGGGGCGTGGTGACGGTATCGGCTTGAACCCAGTTGGCCATGTTCCGCGCGGCGTTGCTGGCGCGATCATTCAAAAAGCTGTGAATGGCGTAACGAGTCGGTTCAATGCCCGTTAACACGCCAGTGCGCGAGGGGGAGCAAATGGGCGAACACACATAACCTTGCGTGAAACGCGTGCCCTGCGCGGCGAGCGAGTCCAGATTGGGCGTGATCGGCTGGCCGAGTTTATTTGTGACCGGACTGCCGTAACACGAGAGATCGCCCCACCCGATGTCGTCTATAAAGACAAACACAATGTTGGGACGCGCCTCGACTGCCGCCCGACTGCCGAGCAACACCGTCAACAGGAATGCAAATCTGATCCACCGCAAAACAACTTCACACATAGTTTTTGAAATGACTCAATGCGTCCGGGTCATCCGGACGCATTAAGATTAAACCGAACCTAACCCGCCTTGAATTGAGCGCAACCGCACGGAGGTCGCTCCCATGAAACCGCCTTCGCCGCGCGCCGCCTCAACGTTTGGCGCGTTGTCGGAGCGTCAGGCAAAACAAGCCGCCCAGCAACCCGATGGCGGCGGACGTTGGTTCCGGAATCACGGTCAACGAGAAATTGTCGTAGGTCGCTGCCGCCTGGGCCGCTTGATCCCAGGTCAGAAAGCGCGCACTGCCGTCCAGTCGCCAGCCATTGGGGAGATCGGAGTCTGTGCTGGTGTCATAAATCCACGAGCCGCCGCCATCGAGCGAGATTTGGAGTCGGGAATTGTAAGCCGTGGTCTCGGCGCCCGCATCAGTGATGCGCAACAGGAACGACAGTTCGGTGCCATACGTGCTGGCGGCGGTGGTGCCGATGGCGAGGTTCAGATCGGTAGCCCCTCCCGAGCTGGCGGTATCAATGCGTTTCTGGATCGTGTAAAAATTATCCGTGGCAACGGCGCGATAAAGTTGCAGCCCGAAATCCCAGAAGTTCGCGTTGTTCTCCTCGGTGGCCAGCGCGAAGGAGAAGCGTTGGATGCCGGCAGAGTTGTTGGCCAGGCTCAAAGTGATATCGTAGGTCACCGGCGCGACCGGGGTGGCGGACCCGATTCCCAACGCGGCCGCAAAGTCAAACGCACTCGTGCCGTCGGCCGAGTACGTGAAGCGCCCGGAGTTGGCCGCCGCCGCCACGGCGAGGCGATTATCCGTGATGGTGTAAGCCGTGCCTGCCTTGGCGGTCGCCGTATGGAGGTAACGTAAATTGCTGGCAGCAGTTCCGGTCAACCGCGTGGTCGGTGGGTTGATGCCGGTGTTGACGCCCGCGCCCAGCGCGAAGCCAGTGCCGCTGCCGGTGAGGTTGAAATCATCCGCGAGAATCAGTGTCTGGGCCTGACCGATCGGTTGCGCGGCCACCAAAGACACTGCGAGGAGTGCGAGAATAGGTCTCATAGGTTTGTTTCTGAGTTGTGCGACTGAGTTGTCTGGCCGGATTAGCTTGCGTCACAGGTTCAAGGCCAAACCTGTTGATGAAAGCCGCTCCAAACCAAGGGTTTTACGGGCTTAATTTACAGCACGCCCGGTGTGGGGCAGCAATACCCTAATATTAGGGTGGGACGCGTGAACGTGACTCTGATAAGCTACGGCGGCAGCCGGAGCGTGGAACTAACGGGCGTCCGGGCCGGTGCTGCAATCACTTGAAGCGAACGATTTACAACGTCATCAGTTGGTTGGGGGGCAGCATTGCCGCGCTGAGTCTGGCAACTGCCGAGGCACAACCAGTGGCGGAGGGGACGCAATCAACGCCTGAACAGGTCGTGCGATTCTGGCGAACTTCCGAAGGTCTTTCGGCCAACATCATTCTGAATCTTGCTCAGACGCCTGATGGTTACCTGTGGCTGGGAACGACGCACGGACTGGTGCGGTTCGATGGCATCCGGTTCGAGTCGTTTCTGACGACCCGGAGCGATCAACGGTTCGGCACGCGCATCGAGGGATTGGAAGTGGATGCCACGGGTCGGCTGTGGATTGTGGCCGAACAGCGCGGCTTGTTTCTGTGGCAAGACCGGCGTTTGACCGAGTTTCACACGAACGCCACTGAGTTGCCCGAGCCCACGAGCAGCATCTGTAGTGATTCGGACAATTGGATTTGGGTGGCCGACCGACGTGGTAATCTGGCGCGCTTTTCCGCGGCGAATCCCACCAAGCTGGAAGCGGTGGATTTCAAGTTGCCGCCCGGGGCGAAATTGTTGCGGGACGGCAAAGGAAATCTCTGGGCCGGTGCCACGCGCAGTGTGTGCGGCTTGATAGGCGGGACTTGGAAACAAGTCTGGCGGCCGCGTTCGGAAATCCAGGCGCTCGGCGGCCGCCGCGACGGTGGCTTGTGGCTGGTGATGGAAGGGAATTTGTATCAACTGGCGGAAGACGGAACGCTGTCGAAACCGGAATCCTTGCCATGGACCCCGCGGGAAACGCAGGTGACGAGTTTGTTTGAGGATGCGCGCGGCATTTTGTGGATTGGGACATCCAGTCGGGGAGTTCATCAACGTCGCGGGGGTAACGTGCAACAGGTCGTAACGACCCCACGCTCCGTTAAATCCATTTATCAGGACGGCGAAGGAAATGTCTGGATCGGTACGCGCGGGGACGGATTAGCCTGCCTCCGGCAACGCGTTTTTCACATGCTGAACGCGCGCGCGGGATTGCGTAACGAGTACGTGAATTCAATCGCGCAGGATTCCATCGGTCGCCTGTGGCTCGCAACGGAAGAAGCGGGTTTGGGGTGGATTGAGCAGGGCCGCTGGCGACCGTTAACGGCCCGGGATGGCTGGAAAGATTTTAACGTAATGTGTCTTGCGCCGGATCGCTGCGAGGGCATGTGGATCGCCACCGGCGGGCAGGGCTTGTGGCGCTGGCAAAGCAATCAATTCACGCGGCTGCGCCCGACGCCCGACCTTCCCGCCGCGTCGCCCCGATGCTTGCTCCAGGGCCAGGACGGAAAAATCTGGGTCGTCATGGGGGATGTCGCTCTGGTTTCCATTCAAGACGGCGTTAGTGAACGTCACGGCGCGCGCAACGGTTTGAACACCCAACGCGTCCGCACGCTGGCGGAGGATGCTGCCGGCGGCATTTGGGCGGGAGATTGGCACGGCGGCATCTGGCATTACGGGGCGGGGCGCTGGCGCGAAGTGCGGGCGCCCAGCTCGATTTCCGAGGCGGTGCGGGCCATGGCATTTGATACACGGGGCAATCTTTGGATCGGGACTGCCAGCGCCGGGTTGTTCCGGTTACAAGGCGATCAATTCAGCCAAATCAGCCAGCAGCACGGATTGCCGGCCAATGAAATTGAACAAGTGCTCATCGAAGAAGGCAACTTGTGGTTCGGCACGGGCAAAGGTTTATTTCACGCCAGTCTCGCCGATCTCAACGGTGTGGCGGAAGGACGGTTGACGGAAATTGAAGCCGTCTATCATGGTCAGAGCGATGGACTCGCCGATCTGCATTTTACCGGCCGGCATCAACCGCGATCCTGGCGCACGTCCGAAGGGCAACTTTGGTTTGCCACTGCCAACGGGGCGGTATTTTTCCGGGCGGCGGACCTGGCGACCAACGCGCCGCCGGTTCGCCCGCTGATCGAAGAGGTGCTCGTCAACGGTCAGCGCCAAGCCAACATCACGCATCTGCGACTGCGTTCGGATACGCGGCGGCTGGAGTTTCGGTTCACCGCGCCGAACTTCACCGCGCCGGAGCGGGTACGATTTCGGTATCAGTTGCACGGCGTGGACGATGATTGGGTCGAGTGCGGCGCACAACGCTCGGCTACGTACGCAAATGTGCCGTTCGGCACGCACGAATTCCGCGTCGCCGCCTGCAACGCCGCGGGCGTCTGGAGTGCGGCTGTTCCCGTGGTGACATTGACGGTGCGCCCCTTTTTCTGGCAGGCGCAATGGTTTATTGCGCTCTGCGCCGCGATGGTGGCGGGCGGCATGGCGTGGGGACTGCGGCGGGCGACACTGCGCCGGTTGAGTCAACGCTTGGAACGTCTCGAGCAGGAACACGCCTTGCAGCGTGAGCGCGCGCGCATCTCGCAGGACATCCATGACGAACTCGGCGCAAATCTCACCACCATCGCGCTCTTGGCGGATATGGGCGGTCGCCATCGCGCGAATCCCGACGCGTTGACGCGTGACCTCGGCCAAATCTCAGAAATGGCCCGGGGCACGGCGTCGGCGATGGACGCGATTGTGTGGGCCGTGAATCCGCGCAACGATTCGCTCGATCATTTCGCGAACTACGTCGGCCAGTTCACCAAGGATTTTTTCCGACCGACGAATATCCGCACGCGCCTCGACCTGCCCGCTACATTGCCGGCCCAACCGATGTCCGCCGAAGTGCGGCACAATTTGTTTCTCGCGGTCAAAGAGGCGTTGAACAACGTGGTGCGGCACGCCGCCGCTACGGAAGTGCGCCTGACGCTCCAGGCGCAACACGACACGTTGTGCCTCACCATTGAGGACAATGGTCGGGGCATGCCGAATGGACCGGAGCGCAACGGCCATAACGGCTTGACCAACATGCGCGCGCGAATTGAAAAAATTCGTGGCACGCTCAACATCGAACCCGGCACGGAAGGCGGCACCCGCCTGAGTTTTGCCGTGCCCTTATTTCAATTGAATGCCAACTGAACCTTTGCCGCTGACGGTGGCCATCGTCGAAGATGATCGGCGCTGGTGCGCGAGTCTGGAGACGTTGATCCGGGAAAGCGACGGCCTCGCCTGGGTAGGCAGTCACGCGACCGCCGAGCTGGCGCTGGAACAATTGCCGCGCCAGAAACCAGCGGTAGTCTTGATGGATATCAACCTGCCGGGCATATCCGGCGTGGAATGTTCCCGCCAACTCAAAAGCCTCTTGCCGGACACGCAGGTCATCATGCTCACGGCCTATGATGACAACGATTTGATCTTTCAAGCGCTTCAGGCCGGGGCGAATGGTTATCTACTCAAACGCGCTTCCGCGGATGAAATCGTTGCCGCGATTCGCGAGGTGCATCGTGGCGGCGCGCCGATGTCCACCTACATCGCGCGCAAAGTGGTCCAGTCGTTTCAAGCGCGCCCGCTGGTCAGTCGCCCGGAGGATGGACTTTCCAAGCGCGAAACCGAGGTGTTGGATTGCGTGGCGCGCGGCTTCACGGATAAAGAAGTGGCAGAAGCGCTGGGCCTGTCGGTCACGACGGTGCGCAGTTATCTCAAGACCATCTACAGCAAGCTACATGTGCATTCCCGCTTGCAGGCGGTCCAGAAAGCGAATCGCTGATTTCACTTTGCGCTGCGGCGCAGCCTTCAATTGATGCGCAAATCGGAGAAAGCCGCGTGCGTGTCCACCACGCGCAAACCCACGCTGCCGGCCGTGAATTGCGGGTCACGCGCGCGAATAACTTCGCGGCCATCCACGGACACGACGATCTCCGGACCTTGTGCGGTGACACTTAATTCGTATTCCTGGCCAACTTGCAGCGGGAAATCCTGCAACGCCAGCTCACGCCAGCTTTCGCCATCCATCGCGCCGAGCAACACTTTGTTCTGACTCGGAATCAGACCGGCGAAGTAACCGTTTTGCGCGTCGTAACCCAACGCCGGCAAGGTGCAGCGAAACAAAATTCCCGCGTCCCGGGCTCCGGTAATCACTTTCACGCGCACTGCCGCGGTGAAGTTGCGCCATTGACCGCCGTTGGCCACGACTTTTTCACCCGCCCGAAACAAGTTGATGCCTTTTTCGGGTAGCCGCCCCAGATGCAGCCAACCATTGGTTTGAGCAATCAGTTGGTGGTGACCGAAATACTGCCAGTCCGCCAGATCGCTTGCCTCGCGAAAACTCCACTGCCGCGAACCGCGCAGCCGCGGAATGGTTTCTCCCGCGGGCAAGGCCAGCACCTGACCCGCGCGCACGGGTGACCCAAAATCCGGCCAGTCCTCGGACGTCCATTGAAACCGCTGTGCGAACATCGCGCGTGGCCAGCCATTCGCGCGGTCGCGTTTGGCGTGGTAAATCATCCAATCTTCGCGCCCATCGGGCGACTTGACGAAGGACGCATGGCCGACGCCGTAGGTTTCGGCGGTGCCTTGAAAGACCGGCTGCGGATGTTTGGTCCAAGCGGAGGGATTGAGCGGGTCGCCGCCCGCGCGAAGTTCAAGCAACCCCAGTTTGTAGCTGGGCTGCCATGAGCCGCTGCACGAGTAAGTGAGGAAGGTGCGATTGCCCCGTTGCAAAACCTGCGGCGCCTCATTCAAGCCGCGGCCGGATTCGGTTTCGCCCACGCGTTCCCACAGATAATCGTTGTTCCGACAGAGGCGTACCCGCTTTCCGGCCAGCGTGAGCGGATCTTTCATGGCGGCGATGTAAAGCCATTGTTCATCGCGATCATCCTCCCAGCCCGACCAGACAAAATACCGGCGCGCGCCCACCGATAAAACGGTGCCGTCAATGGCCCAGCGATTGTCCTCGCCGGTTTCCGGATGATCTCCGGTGTAAAGCGGCCCGTGCAAGGTGTACGCGCTCAATGGATCGGCGGTCGCGGATTGCAACACCCACATGCGATGATTGCGGTTTTGCCCATCCGATGCCGCGAAATACACATGCCAACGGCCATCCAGAAAGTGAAGTTCCGGCGCCCAGACTTCGGCCGAATGCATCGTGCCGGGCGGCGCCGTCCAGATGACCTGCTTGCGGCCTAACGCGGTCAAACGATCGGAGATGTGCAGCGCGATGCCTTGGTTCGCTTCGGAGAGGCAGGCAATGTAGCGATTGTCGTGCTGCACCAACCACGGGTCAGCGCCTTCGCCAATCGGATTGACAAACACCGCGTCACCGCGCGCCGCGGCCCGCGCCGAAGCGGTGGGCACGGGGCGCAAAGTCGCCGGCATGGTTTTGCGCCAGTCCAACAATTGCCGACTGAGTCGTTCCACAATTTTGGGGTGCGTGGCGGCGAGATTATTCGTTTCGGCGGCATCGCGGGACAGATCGTAGAGTTCCGGTTCGCTGCCATCTTCCATGAGCAACAGCTTCCAGTTGCCGTCGCGGATCGCGAGGTCGGGATAACGGTTTCCGTTCGGCCCGGGGCGGTCCGGCGGGCGCATCCAGAACAGTGGCCCGGTGCGTTGTTGTTCGGCTTGGCCGAGTAACGCGCGGCTCAAATCTTCGCCGTCAAACTTGACGTCTTGCGGCAGGGAAACGCCCGCGAGCGTTGCGATGGACGGCAGAAAATCCAAGGCGGAGACAACACTCTTTTCATTCACCGTGCCTCGCGCGGAGGGCGGCATCAATCCCGGCGCCCAAACGATGAACGGTTCGCGGATGCCGCCTTCCAGCAGCATTCCTTTCTGACCGCGCAACGGATCGGCCAAGCCCGCACCAGGTTCGGGGCCATTGTCGCTGGCCAGCACGATAATGGTGTTCGTGCGCAACTGCGGATGGCCGCGCACATAGTCAAACAATGGCGCGAGTTGATTATCCATCGCCTTCACCACGCCCAGATACAATTCGCGCTTGGAGTTGTCCCCGCGCAGTTCCTTGGGCGGGAAGAAGGGCGAATGCACGTCATCCAGCCAGACATTCACGTAAAAAGGTTTGCCGGCGCCCGCTGCTTTTTCCAGGAATCGCAAGGTGCGATCGACAAAAGCGCCCGTGATGATGGACCGATCCATCCACGTGATTTCCCCGCGTCCCAGTTGATCGCTGCCCAGCGCGTGTTTGCGGGCCGGTTGACCGTCGAACGCGTCACAGAGCGGCAGGATGCGATCGCCGAGACCCTCAAATTGCGTCAGGCTTTCGTCAAATCCGTACTCGGTGATCAACGGCGCATCGCCTACGTCGCGCTGGCCGCCCATGTGCCATTTGCCGAAATGGCCGGTCGCGTAACCCGCGCGCTGCAACAGCCGGGGCAGGGTGGGTGCGGCGGGGTCCAACCATTGGGCCATGCCGCGCCGTTCGTTCTCCCGTTGCGATGCGAGGAAGGAAGTAATCTGCCAACGCGCGGGGGCTTGCCCGGTCGTGAAGGCGACTCGCGAAGGCGAGCAAATCGGCGCCCCGACGTAAAATTGCGTGAAGCGGATTCCCTCCGCCGCCAGCCGATCAATGTGCGTCGTCTTGACGGCGGTTTCCCCGTAACACGACAGGTCGGCATACCCCATGTCGTCCACAAGCACGAAAATGATGTTCGGTCGTTGGCTTGCGGCGGCAAAGCCGACCGAAGTCAGGCTCAGCAGCAGTCCGATTAGAAGAATGAGTCGTTTCATAAAAATCCAGGGCCAGGGCAAATCAGTTTTCAATCAGCCAATCTTTGGGGGCGCGAAATCCGGCGCGGCCTTCGTCGAAGGCGCCCACTCCCGGGCGCGCCAGGTGGCCAAATTCGCGCAGTTGCTGATGCATTTGTTTGACGCGTTCCGGATGAGCGGAAGCCACGTTGTGTTTCTCCGCCGGATCGCCGGCCAGATCATACAATTCAATGTCGGGTGCCGGAGCAGGCTTTTCAGCGAAACTGTCGCCGTGAACGACTAGCTTCCATTGACCATCGTGCACGGCGGCGTGCGCGTCGCCCGATTGATGCAAATACGTGAACCACGAACGAGGCGGCAACGGGGATTCGCCCCGCAACGCCGGCAGGAAGTTGATGCCATCGAGATTGGCCGGCGGCGTTGCGCCGGCGGCTGCGAGCACAGTAGGCAGAACGTCAATGTATCCGATGCGGTCCGAAAACGTTTTGCCGCCGTGAATGCCACCCGCCGGCCAGCGCATCGCGGCGCACACGCGCGTGCCGCCTTCGTAAACGGTGAGTTTGGCCCCGCGCCACGGTTCGTTGCTGCTGCCGGTGGCCGGGATGCCGCCGTTATCGCTGAAAAACAATATCAACGTGTTGGTGGCATCAGCGCGGGCTTCAATGGCCGCCAGCACTTTCCCCACAGCTTGATCCAGACAATCCACCATGGCGGCGTACGTGCGGTGGCGTGGCGTTTGCAGGTGCGCGTACTTGCGCAAATCCTCCGCTTTCGCCTGATACGGCGAATGCGGCGCGTTGAAGGGCAGATAGAGCAGCCACGGTGACGCAGTGGTCGCCCGCTGCACGAACTCGACGGCGGCAGTGGCGAGCAGATCGGTGGCGTAACCTTCCTCGCGCACGGTGCGTTCATTGCGATGCCAATCGATCTCGCCTTCGCGCTCGTGTGTGAAGTAATCAATCGCGCCGTTGTAATGACCGTAGAACTGCGTGAAGCCTTGTTGCAATGGCAGTAGTTCGCGGCGTGCCTGGCCGAGATGCCACTTACCGATGATGGCCCGGTCGCGATAACCCACCGCAGCCAGTAATTCGGGCAAAGTGTTTTCCGCGGGCGCGAGCCCGTACTTCGACCACGGCGGCACAACGGCGCGCATCAGCCCGAAGCGCAGCGGCCAACGCCCGGTCAACAACCCCGCCCGCGTCGGCGAGCACATTGGGCACACTCGAAAATTCGTGAGGTTGAAACCGGTTGCGGCGAGGCGATCCAGATTGGGGGTGGCAATAGTTTTGCCGCCATTAAAGCCCACGTCAGCGTAGCCCAAATCATCCGCAACCATGATGACTACATTCGGCGGTGCGACCGCGCCGGAGATTGACGCTGTGGTCGCAACCGCGGAAAGAAAAACGACCAGGCTGAGGCAAATGCGCATCACCATCCAACGCGGAGTCGCCCGCAGGGACACTGGAAGGCATCCAAGGGTGTTGTCATTCACGATCACTGTTGGCCCGGTTTCTCGCATTGGCAGCGCGCAGTTTACGCTTTTGGGGCGGCGAGGTCACGTTCGGAACCGGCTCGACTTCTTTGGTGGGAAGAAATTTCGCCAATTCCTTGCGCACATTTGCCAGTTCCGGTTTTGCCGCGAGATTGCTCCATTCATCGGGATCGGCGCGTTCATCATAAAGTTCCTCGCTGCCATCGGCATAACGGATGTAACGCCATTGCGCCGTGCACACGGCGTGATTGCCGCGCAAATGAGTGACGAGGGCCGGTTGGGTCCAGGGCGCGGCGGGATTCGCGAGCAACGGTTTAATGCTAATGCCTTCCGCATGTTTCGGCACAGGAATGCCCGCCAGTTCGCACAAGGTGGGATAGAGACTCATCAAATCGACGGCTTGCTCACAGCGACTGCCGGCGGGCGTGACGCCGGGCGCGACCCAGATCATCGGCACTTGCGTCGCCTCGCGCCATAACGCGGACTTGGCCCAATGTTGTTTCTGGCCCAGATGCCAGCCGTGGTCGCTGATGAAAACCACGATGGTGTTGTCTTTGTGAGCAGAGCGGTCCAGCGCGTCGAGCAGGCGACCCAGTTGCGCATCTGCAAACGACACGGCCGCCAGATACGCGCGCACTCGATCCTTCCACAGACCTTGTTTGGTGACAGTGCTGTGTACTCCGTTCGGCTTGGCGAAGGCCACGCCCGCGGCGGGCACATCGGCAAGATCATCGGTTTTGACCTTTGGCAGTTCAATGGTGTCGAGCGGATACAGATCGAAATACTTTTTGGGCACATCCCATGGCGTATGCGGGCGATGCAATCCGGCGGCCAGGAAGAAGCGATTGGTTTGCCGTTGCAGTTGCTCAATGCACCACGTGACGGTTTGCGCGTCCACGAGTTTGGCTTCCGCCCGTTGTTCCTCGTGAGGTGCCGTCGGCTTTTCATCCGTGAACATGCGATACCCGAACGGTCCGGGCTTGCGATCGGCTACGGTATTGGGAAGGGTGTCGTCGCGCGGATAAAAAACCTCCGTCCACTCTTCCGGCTTGTAATTGCGGTAGTGATAGATTTTTCCCGCCGCCAGCGAAACAAAACCGTGTTGGCGCACGTAATCATTCAGGCACCGACCGGCGGGAATGTGCGGCATCCAGGGCTGTTGATTTTCATAAACCCCGGTGGTCGTCGGACGTTGACCGCTAAACAAGGCGGTGCGCGAGGGATTGCAAATGGGCGCCGCGCAGTTCGCATTCAGAAACGTCATGCCGCGCGCCGCCAAGCGGTCGAGGTTCGGGGTCTTGGCCTGGGGATGACCGGACATGGGACTGATCCAGTCGTTCAAGTCATCGGCAATAATCAGAAGAATGTTCGGCTTCGCAGGTGGCGCGGTTTGCGCCTGGCCGGAAGTAATGAGGGTTGCCGCGCCAAGCAAACCGGCGGCGATGGTCAGAACACGGCGAAGGATTCGGTGACTAGAGACGTCGAGCATAAGTTTCATCGGAGAAGAGCGAGTGGTGATTTCTGCGGCGATTAGATTCCAACTGGTTCAGTACGGCACGGCGGTGTATTGCGGGAGCATGAATACGATGTTCGAGCCGGTGGGAAGGTAACGATCAAACGTGACGCGAAGTTGCTCCTGAAATTTCAGTGAATTAAGCACTGTCGCGCTGCCATCCGACAACGACACGACGCCGCGCGCGTCGTGGCGCAGGTTGTTCATCCAACCGCGCCGCACCAGCAACGGCTCGGTGATCGAGTGGCGCGAGCCGCCGGCAGGATTGTCCGGATAGATGAGTGTTTTATTTGCGGGAAAATCCGCGCTCATGGTGTTGTCGGCGGTGAGAATGGCCAATGGCATGGCGGGTGTGGCTTGCACCGAATACGCGTAACTGAGATTCGTGCGGAAGTTCCACGCTTGTTTCAGCGCTTCCCAGCCGGCGGCGGCAATGCGTTGCCGATCCGACGGACAAGTGAGCATTTGAACATTTTTCAAATACTCATCGAGCGAGAACCAGACGTTGCGCAACGGGTCGGGGTTGATGTAGCCCGGCCCGGTATTCCAGGCAAACTTGCCGTCGTTCTGATCGTCTCCCCACATCTGGAACGCCAGCACCATCTGCTTCTGGCCGGACGTACATTTGACGATCAGCGCCTTGCTCTTGGCCCGCGCCAGCGCCGGCAACAACATCGCTGCGAGAATCGCAATGATCGCAATAACGACCAGCAATTCGATCAGCGTAAAAGCGCGTGACTTCATGTTTGAGTGGAACGATGACGTCATGGCTGTTTGAGGCGGAAGAAGCGTTGCGGTTCGGAGACGTTGACCGGAATCGCGTTCGAGAATCCGCCGCCGCCACTGAACGTGCCGGTTAAATTGGTCGTCCACAGGTTGACCGGCGTGGTGACGTCGGTGGCAGTCACCACTGCGTACGTGCCGCCCGCAACGCCACCCGTGCCGGTCAGAATCAGGTTGTTGCCGGAGACGTAGGCGGCGTCAATGTTGGGGGAGACTGCGGTGCCGACTACGCTGATGCGTCCCAACGTCAGCAGATCGTTCGTGTTCCAGGTCAAACCGCCCGGCAACGCGGAGAGATCCGGCAAGTTGACTGTAGTGAAACCACCGCTGCCGCCCTGGCTGAAGAGTTGATAGACATCGCCGGCTTGTGGTGCGGCGGCCCCTGCCGGCAAAGCCACGGTCAAAGTTCCGCCGAAACTGATGCTGCCGTTGACGGTTGCGCGATCGCTGTTCGGAGATTGGCTGCGATCAATTTCCAGGCTCGTGGTCGCGCCGGCGGCAAGCGTGAGATTGCCTTGCACCGTGAACGTGCCGAGGCTCGTGCCGGGAGAGAACGTGCCGCCATTGAAAATGAGATTGCCCGTCAACGACCCGGTGCCGCCGACCGTTCCGCTGTTTACCGTCGTATCGCCGGCAAAATTGTTGGCGCCGTTCAACCACAACGTGCCGGTGGCCGGCGAGCCGGACAGCACCACCGTCAGACCACCGCTGCCGCCGATGTTGCCGTTGATGATCGTGAGCGCGAGATTCAGATTAATCGTGTTCGCGCCGGTAAGTTGCATTGCACCCGCCAACACGTTCGTGCCGTCGGTGCCGCCATTGCAGTTCAATTGTGCGTCGGAAAGCGAGATCGTGCGCAGCACCGGATTCGTCAGGCCCATGTCAAAGAATTGCAATTCCGCGCCAGGACTGACGGTCAACGCGGCGCCGGGGTTGCCCAAATTCATTGACTCGGCAAAGGCCAAGGTCCCTTGCGTCACCAGAATGTCGCCAAGATTCAATTCCCAATACGGAGTGGCCGCCCCAAAAACGCGTTGGCAGGAAATACTCACCAGCCCGGAGCCAACTTTGGTGAGGTTAAAGCCATTACCGCGCAAGCCCGGTCCAGGACCGGTCCCCGCGCGCACACGAATGTCCCAGCGACCGCCGTTGGGCGAGCCAAAAGTCGTGTCGCCCAGCATCGTCACGTCCGTGAGATTGTGCTGCACGCCCGTGGCCGTGCTGGAATCAATGATCGCGCCTTGACCCCCGACACCGCCGCCGGACACCGTGACGGGTTCATGTGGAAAAATGCTGTCGTTCAAATCCAGCGTGGCGCCGGATGCAATCGCCGTGCCGCCGTTCGTCGAGCCGAGCGAACTGTTCAAATCAGTTCTCAGCGTACCTTGTTGAATCGTGATGTTGCCGTCGAAGGTATTGTTGTTCACGGCCAAGGTCAGTGTGCCGTTACCGCTTTTGGCGAACGCGCCCGTGGCGCCGGATGGATCTGTCAACGCGGCCGTCAGACTCGCATCAAACGTATTGCTGGAAATGTACGTTCCCGCGCGAAGTTCAATTTCTCCGATGACATCGCCGCCGCCGTCCACGCGGGTGAGTGAGCTCGCGCCGTTTTTGACGAGCGTGGCGACATTCAGCGTGCCCGGGCCGCCAAATACGTAGGGCAGCGTAGCATTGCTGACCGTCAGTGACGCCGGAGTGAATGTGCTGGTCAAATCCACCAGGCCCGTGGCGGCGCCGTCCAGGAACCACGTTGGTTGACCGTCGGAATAAACGCCGTTCGCGCTGGCGCCTTCATCGAACCAATTCACCGTGCCAAAATCCCAACTGCTGCCATTGGCTCCCGTCCAACGCAATCCGGGCGCCGCCGTGATGTTCAGATCAATCGAAGAATTCGCTACATTATCCACCAGCGTCGCCGTAACTCCGTTCGGCAAGGTGCCGAGCACAAATGAACCGAATCCGCCCCCAATTGCGCCGCTGTAATCCACGAGCACAAACTGCCCCATGCTTAAACCCAAACCGCCCGTCACGTTAATCGTCACGCTGCTGGCGCCGCCACTGGCACTCAAGGCCGCGACTTGAATCACTGGGGCCACCGGATTGCCGAGCGTGCCGAGGTTGATGCTGAGCGTGCTGGCGCTGAAACTCAGGCTGTTTGCGGTGAGTGAGGAATTCGCGACCGCGCGAGTGACGCCGAGTTCGGCGCTGGCCGCCACTTGAATCGCGCCGCCATTGGTCTGCGTGGTGGGCAGGACCAGTTTGCCTTCCTGAACCACGGTGTTGCCGCTGTAATTATTCGCGCCGGTCAGCGTGGCGGTGGCGAAGTTGACCTTGGTCAATCCGCCCGAACCGGCCAGCGGTTGGGCAATCGTGACATCGGCCGTGGCATCGAGTGTCAAACCGCCGGAAAGAATTTCCGCGGTATCAATTCCTGCGAAGAAGTTCGCCGCGTTCGCGCCGAGCGCGGGCCGCAAGATCGCATTGTGAAATTGGATGTGACTCGAACCGCCCGCGGTGTCCTCGCGAATCTGCAATACTTCGAGAGTCCCGTTGGTGATGCTATAGCGACCGGTGCCCGCGCCGTTGTCGCTGAAAGCCACATAGCAATCTTTGACCAGGCCGCCGACTTGAAAGACTTCACCCGTGCCGCCGGCCGCGTAGGGAATCCCGAGCATGCCGCCGAACAGGGTCAGGGAGCCGTTATCAATAATGAGCCGGCTGAGCACATTGTTGGCGTCGCCCACGCGCAAGTTTGCCCCGGGCACTTCCAACGTCAGACTGCCGCCGTTCGAGATGACCGTTTGCACCGGAGCAGTAGCAGCGGACGACGAACCAATGCGATAACCGCCGATGCTGGTGAAAATTCCGCCGTCAAGCACCAGTTGGCCGTCGTTCAACAGAAACGGAGGATTCTGGTTAATGTCGAGTCCACCCGTGATTCGCAACGTGCCCCCGCCGCTAATGGCAATTTCGCCCAGCGTGTTGATTGCGGAGAAACCGCCCAGGCGCAGTTCGCTGCCGACAGCAACGTGCCAAAATTTCTGCGATGTAGTGGGCCAATCCAAGGGCAGGGTGATGGTGTTGTTGCCAACCAGATTGCTCACCGCCGTGAGAACACTCAGTGTGTTGCCGTCGAGCGTGAAACCACCGTTGGTGAACGTCAGGGTGGGCGTCGTGAGCACGGCGATGTCATTGAAATTCGCCTGTCGCGCCGCCAGTCCGAACCGCAATGGTTCCGTGCTCACGGGAGCGGTGCCACCCCAATTGGCGCCGGTGGACCAGTTGTCATCGCCGCCGGCACCGGTCCAGACACGCGTGGGCGGCGGCGGCGGAGCGGTGATCAGGTTGACCGAGAAATCGTCATAGGAGGCCGCCGCTTGTCCGGCTTGATCCCAAACGATAAATCGCCCCGTGCCATCCAGGCGCCAGCCATTGACCAAATCAGTGTCCGTCGCGGTGTCGTAAATCCAGGTGCTGCCGCCGTCCAGGGAGACTTCCACGCGCGAGTTGAACGCCGCATTTTCCGCTCCGGCATCCGTGACGCGCAACGCGACGGGAATTTCAGTGCCGAAAGTGCCGGGCGCCGTGGTGGTGATGGGAGAATTCAACTCCGCCCCGAGCCCCGAGGAGGAAGCGATGATTCGTTTTTGCACGGTGTAGAAATTGTCCCCGGCAGTGGCGCGATACAACTGAAGGCCAAAATCCCACGTGCTCGTATTGCCCTCTGTGGTGCCGAGCGCGAAGGAGCAACGTTGCGTGCCACCGGCGGAATTCCCCATTTTGACGGAGATCAGATAAACCGCGGGATTGCCGGGCACGGCACCTGCCGTGCCCAACACGGAGGCGAAATCAAACGGCGCGGTGCCATTGGCCGACAGGGTGAAGCGGCCGGGATTCGCCGCAGCGGCCACTTGAATTCGATTTCCCGTGATGCTGTAGGCCGTGGCCGCCTTGGTGGTCGCAGTTTGGAGGTAACGCAAGTTGCTGGCGGCGGGGCCGGTCAGGCGGGTGGTCGGCGGATTGATGCCGGAATTCACGCCGGACCCCAGTGCGAAGCCCGTCCCGCTGCCGGTAACATTGCAATCGTCGCTGACGAGAATTTGCCCCGCAGTGTCGTGGACCGCGAGGCTCAAGCTGGTGGCAATGGCGAGGATCAATTTCTGTCTCATGATGGCTCTCCTGGAATGAATCGCTGGGGGTTGGTTGATCTGATGTTGTTGGGGTTCGATGGGAAGAATCATGGGCGGCAACCGGAACGCTTGAAACCATGACCTGTGAACACTTGTGCCGTTGCGGTTGGGGCAGATGGGATCATGTGCCGCTATCTGACCTGCGGCGGCGTTTTTTGGCAATACCCTAGAATTAGGGTAGCAATCGCGAGCCCTTGCCCCGCAAAGATTAAGGACGCGAGTGGCTCTCCGATGAGTGCGATTCGCCTAAAGCTGTTTCGCGGGTTGAAGCCGGCCAACCGTCTGAGACCAGCGCTCCAGTTCGGCGCGCAACCGGGCCAACGCTCGTTGGTGCTCGGGATTGTCGGAGGGCGCGAGGTTGTGGATTTGGTGCGGATCGGATTCGAGATCGTAAAGTTCTTCGACCGGCGGGTGTGGCGCGGCCAGCGCGGCTTGGGCGGAATTTAATTTTCCGGCGGCGTTTAATTCCTGCAAGAGATTCCACATCGGGTAGTGCGTCGCTTTGTAAGTGTTGGGAGCGAGCAGGGGACGTTCGGGCGTCAGATTGCGAATGTAGCGGTAGCGCGCGTCACGGACGGTGCGGATTTTGAGTTCGGTTTCGTCACAGCGGTCCCGCGCGCCGAAGACAAATTCCTTTGGGGCGGCGGCGGTGGCGCCGAGAAAGTTTTTCCCTTGCATGCGTTCGGGAATGTTGGCGGTGGCGATCGTGAGAAAGGTGGGCGCGAGATCAATCGCTTCGAGCAGACGAAAGTCGGCCTGTCCCGGTGTGAAGTGTTTTGGGGTCGGCCAACTGGCGGCCCAGCGAATAATTAGCGGCACGCGCAATCCTTCCTCGTAACAGAATTGCTTGCCGCGCACGTGCGCTTCGCCGTTGTCGCCCATGAACACGACGATCGTGTTGCTGGCCAATCCAGCGGTTTCCAATTGCGTCAGAATGCGACCGATCTTGCGGTCGAGTTCCATCGCCGCCTCCAGGTAGCGAGCGTAATCCTGCCGCGCAATCGGATGGTCGGGGTAATAGGGCGGCAGTTGGATTTTGGCGGGATCAACATGGCGGTCCAATTTCGCGGTACCCCGATAGATTTGCCGCGCCATCATGCGATGAGTTTCGGGAAAATTAATCTGTGCAAAGAACGGTTGATTGGTTGTTAGCTTCGCCCAATCGTCGGAATCAAACGGGCGTTCCGGGGCGATGAAATTCCAATCGGTCTTGCCCGTGCCGTTGAAGCCGACCTGCGGCGGGAGCGTTCGGATGTTGGCGGTGAAGTAGCCGGCGGCCCGCATCCATTCGGGCAGCGTGCGAACGCCCACCGGCAAGGCGGTTTTGTTGCGGGTGCGATGTTCCTCCGCACCGATGGCGTGTTGATACATGCCCGTCATGAACGCCGAGCGCGCCGGCGAACACACCGGTGCCGTCGTGTAGAAGCGTTCATACCGAACGCCGCCGCGGGCCAACCCGTCCAGATGGGGAGCGTGGACCTGTTCCTGGCCGTAACATCCGAGCGCCGGGCCAAAATCCTCCGCAATCAACCACAGAATGTTGGGCTTCTGCTCCGCAGCGTTCGCCGTGTCCGAGAAGAACAGGAACGTTGCGATGGTAATGGCGGGAATCAACGTGGCGCGCCGGTCACCGGCAGTTTTGGCCCTGAGTCGGAGCAATCGGAGAAAGTGCATTGCGTTACGGACTTTCCAGTTTCACGCGAGGTTGGGAGGAAATTGTGGTTGCAGGCTGATAGTGGCGCGCAGTTATCGGAGGTTGAATGTGTGATGAGCCTGTCGGGCAGGATCATCGGTCACGGGTTGATTTTCCAGCTTGTTGGATTTCTCGCAGCTTTGCCTGCATCGCCGCGACTCGCTGTGGTTCCGTAGCCGCGAGGTCATGGGATTGGGTGAGGTCGTCGCGCAAATTGTAAAGTTCCGGTGTCGGTGCCGCCGCCGCCGCGTTTTGTTGGCGTCGGGGCGGGTTTTTTTGAATCAACACCCAATCGCCCTGGCGCAGCGCGAGCGGACTGGGATGATTGTTTTGCAACACCAGATGATCCCGCCCGCGCGCGCTTTTCTCGCCCAACAAAACGGGAAGCAAATTGAAACTGTCCGGAGCGGCCAGGGCGGGCAGGGTTTGACCCGTCAGCGCGGCGAAGGAAGCGAACAGATCGATTTGTGCGATTAGTTCGCGGGATTCGGTGTCCGCCGCGACGCGCCCGGGCCAGCGGACAAGGAACGGCACGCGATGGCCACCTTCATAAAGCGTGGATTTGCGCCCGCGCAAAATGCCATTGGGTGGCTGCCGGCTGTGCAGTGGATTGGTGCCATCGTCATAGGTGTCCTTGATGGCGCCGCCATTATCGCTGGTGAAAATGACGAGCGTGTTGGTCGTCAGGTTGAAACGATCGAGCGCAGCCAGCACCTCGCCGACAGTCCAATCCAACTGATGAATGACGTCACCGCGCCAACCGCAGTCGCTCGTCCCGCGAAAACGCGGATGCGGCACCATCGGTTCGTGGATGTCGTGGGGCGTAAAAAAGAGAAAGAACGGTTTCGTGCGATTGGTGGCGATAAAATCCACCGCTTTGGCGGCCAATACATCGGCCATATCTTCATCCACCCAACGGGCCGCCTTGCCGCCAGCCATGTAACCGATGCGGCTGATGCCATTAACGATGGTTTGTGAGTGATGTGGGTCCGCTTTGATTTTGAGCAATTCGGGATGCGAGAGACCGGTGGGCTCGGCCCCAACTTTTTCTCCATAGCTCACTTGAATCGGATCGGTCGGATCCAATCCCGCCACGTGATGATTTTCTACATAAACGCATGGCACGCGGTCACCGGTCGCCGGAATGTAATAAGCGTAATCGAATCCCAATTCGAGCGGGCCGGGTTTGATGGCGCGATTGAAATCCGGTTTTTCATTTTCGCCGAGGCCGAGATGCCATTTGCCGATCAAGCCGGTGCGATAACCGGCGGATTTAAGCAAGGAAGCGATCGTGCGCGTTCCCGGTTTGATGAGCGAAGTCGCATTGCCGGCGGCGATGCCGGTGCCCGGTTGTCGCCACGCGTAACTTCCAGTCATGAAAGCGAACCGCGTGGGCGTGCAGACCGAAGCGGTCGAGTGCGCGTCGGTGAATCGCAATCCCTCCCGCGCGAGACGATCCAGATGTGGCGTCTTGACGCGCGTCGCGCCATAACAACCCAGATCGCCGTAGCCGACGTCATCGCTCATGATGACCACGATGTTCGGCGTCGTTTGGTTCTGCGCGGGGAATGCGCTGGTGCCGATCAAACCGAGCGCCAACAGCACTTGAGAGAATTTGAGGATAGTGCTCATGGTTGCGTTGCGTTGGCGCGGTTGGCGCGGACCCGACGATTGCCGGGGTTGGATTTGGCCGGGGGATTGTTCTCCGTCGGGAGGAATTTAGCCAATTCCGCTTTCCCGGGAGCATTGGTTTGTTTCCAAAGCAGATTGTCCCATTCATGGGGATCGCGTTGTTTATCGTAAAGCTCCTCGGTGCCGTCGGCGTAGCGGGTGTAACGCCAGTTGGCGGTGCGAATACTATGGTTGTTCCGGCGATACGTGGTGATGGCCGGCGCGTCCCACGTTGCTTTTGGGTCAGTCAACAGCGGGCGCAGGCTGCGACCCTGCACATGTGCCGGCGTAGGAATGCCGCACAAGTCGGTGAGCGTGGGATAAATGCTCATGAAATCCACCGGTTGATCGCTGCGGCCATCCGGCTTGGTTAGACCGGGCACCACCCAAATCAACGGGGCGCGCGTGCTTTCCTCCCAGAGTGCGAACTTTCGCCAGTGATGTTTCTCACCGAGATGCCAGCCGTGATCACTCCAGAAGCAGATAATCGTGTTGTCGCGTTGCGGTGATTGATCGTAAGCGTCGAGCAACCGTCCGACCATGGCGTCGGCAAAATGGATCGCTGCAAGATAGGCTTGAATGGCCTGCTTCCAGACATTCGTGCCGCCCTGGAGAATTGCTTCATGATCAGCAAAGCCACGGGCCATTTGCCGGGCCAGCGGCGGCAAATCCTCGAGATCATTTTCGCGATAGGGCGGCAGTTGAATGCTTTCGAGTGGAAACTTGGCGTAATACTTCTTCGGAACACTCCACGGCAAATGCGGTTTGGTCAGGCCGCAGGCGACAAAAAACGGCTTCTCATGCACCCGGTTCAACTGCGCGATGGCGTAGTCCACAACTTTGTAATCCACCATGTCGGCGTCGTCGCAATTCAGCGGCGTCACTGGCAATTTGCCGGCGCGAACTGCTGTCGGAATCGCGTCGTCCTCTTCACGAGTACTGTCCTTGTCGCCGCGAAACCAATCATCCCACTCTGCGGCGCGATAGACACTGCCATGATAGATTTTGCCCGCGCCAAAAACGGAGTAACCGGCGTTGCGGAATTGAGTCGGCAGCGTGAGGTCTGGTGCGATGGCGGGTTGGAAGTTTTCGCTGTTATCATAAATTCCGGAAGTGCCGGGCCGCAACCCGGACAGCAACGCGGCGCGACTCGGATTGCAGGAGGGCGCGGCGCAATAAGCGCGATTGAACCAAACGCCCCGGCGCGCGAGCCGGTCGATATTCGGCGTTAAAGTCTGGGGATTGGCGCCCAAGTAACCGACCCAATCCCGCAGATCATCCACCGCGATGAACAGCACATTGGGCCGCTGGGTGCGGGCCTCGGCGGCGAGAACGGTGCCGGCGTGAAACAACAGCGATAGGATTATGGCGGTGCTGACGAATGCGAATCGCGCGAGGAGTTGCATAATGCTCATGAGACTAAAGCGGTTGTGGTCCGTTAATCGGGCAAAAGGACTATTGGGTGCGGCGGGATTCTGGCAGAGGTCTCGCGACAAGGAAGACTTTTCTCTCCGTCGGCCCTCAACAGTACGGCAGGTCAGCGAAAGTGAACGCCCCGATTTGCACGAACCACTCCAAGCCAAGGCCGCGTTCTCCTCACAAACGCGTCTCGCCAGTACTGGCGACAAGGATTTAATGGCCTTAACGTGCCGCGCCGATTATCACATTTGAACAATTCGCCCCGTGCCTCCGGTGCCGCAGGAGAATGTTATCGAAATGCGCACGGACAACGATGGGAACTTCCGCGAACAGGCGACGAATCAGCGCGACACGCTCTTGCGTGCTCTTGTTTTGAAGTTATTCGGTGGCAAGCATCGCCAGTACGGGTGAAATGACGGAAGCCACGTGAATGCTTTAGCATGATTGACCTGATGCACCTTTTGCGAATTGCCGTAATAGCTCATGCGCTGCTCGTGATGAGCACGGTTGCGTCCGTTGCGGCGCTGGAAAGTCCCGGCAAACCAGTCGTGCATTTGGTCGAGACCGCGCCGCAAGCGGCAAGGGCAACTTTTCCGCTCGTGGCCGATAGGGTTGCCGCGTCGATCATTCTTCCGTCCGACGCGCCGGAGGTGGTGAAAATCGCCGCGCGCGATCTGGCGGCGGACATTGCGGCTGTCTCAGGTGTAATACCTGAAATTCTGGCGACGGTCTCCAGTGATAAGAGCCGGCCACGGGTTGAACTTGTGTTTAGTTCCGAGCTTGTTGGGCGCTGGGAAGCGTTTCGTCTCACTGCAAGTTCCAACGTCCTTACCATTGCCGGATCGGACCGGCGGGGTTTGGCTTACGGTGTTTACGAACTTTCGCGGCGCATCGGCGTTTCGCCGTGGCATTGGTGGGCCGACGTTCCGGTGCCGAAACGAGCGGAACTCCATCTCGCGCTCGGTTCGGAGGCAATCGAGCAACCGGCGGTGAAGTATCGCGGCATCTTCATCAACGACGAAGATTGGGGACTTGAACCGTGGGCCTCAAAAACGTTCGAGCCCGAGGTTGGCAACATTGGTCCGAAGACTTACGCCCGCATTTTTGAACTGCTCCTGCGGCTGCGCGCCAACTGCATTTGGCCCGGAATGCATCCGACGACGATTCCGTTTCATCAAGTGCCCGGCAACGCTGCGGTCGCGGATGCTTACGCGATTGTGCTGGGTTCGAGTCACGCCGAACCGATGCTGCGCAACAACGTCGGCGAATGGAAAGCCCCGAAAGAGCATTACAACTATCTCACTCATCGCAACGAGGTGCTCGCCTATTGGGAACAGCGCGTGAAGGAACGCATGGCCGGCGAAAGCCTGTTCACCATCGGCATGCGCGGGATTCACGACAGCGCGATTGTCGGCCCGAAGAATCAACCGGAGCGCATCGCCACCCTGGAAAGAATCTTCGGCGCGCAGCGCGAACTTTTGGCGCGGCATCTGGGCCAAGGCGATCCCGCTCGCGTCGCGCAAATGTTCTGTCCTTACAAAGAGGTGCTCGATGATTACAACGCGGGACTGAAAGTACCCGATGATGTCACGATTGTCTGGCCGGACGACAATTTTGGTTACATTCGCCGTTTCGCTACGGAGGTGGAGCGGCAGCGTTCGGGTGGGCTCGGCGTTTACTATCATCTTTCCTATCTCGGTGCGCCGCTGGCGTGGCTGTGGATTGACACATTGCCGCCGGCTTTGGTTTGGTCGGAAATGATGCGCGCTTACGAGCAGGGCGCGCGCACGTTGTGGATTGCGAACGCCGGCGACATCAAGAACACCGAGCGGTCCATCGAGTTTTTTCTCGACCTGGCGTGGCACGCCGATCGAACCGATGTCAATGCACCCCGTCAATGGATGTTGCAAGCTGCTGCGCGCGATTTTGGCGCGGACAACGCCGCCGCGGTTCTCGATATTCTGAGTCGCTTGCAGGCAATCAACTTCGCCCGCAAGACCGAGCATCTGCAATGGCATCTCCCGCGCCAAACTTATCGGCCTACAGAACTCAACGAGGCCGAGATTCACAGTCGCTTGAAAGCGTGCGCTGAACTTTTGCGCGACAGCAACCGACTGGCCGAACGTTTGCCAATCGCTGCACGCGATGCCTATTTTCAACTCGTGGGTTATCCCGTGGCTATCACGGCGGCCGCCAATGAACGTTACTTCCGTTCCGAACTCGCCCGCGCCGATGTCGCGCGAGGACGTGCTCCCGAAGCCAACCGTTTGGCGGAAGAAACTGCTGAACGTCGATTGGCGCAACTCACCGCCCGTTACAACAACGACATCGCGGATGGCAAGTGGCGTCACATTGTGATGGAGAATGGTGTCGCTCGCAACGAATGGAAAAGTTTCCAACCCGATGCCGCTCCGATTCGGCCTGAGCCGTCGTTTGACAATACCTGCCCATCGGCACCGCCAGACGTCAGCCCACTCGTGCGTCCGACCGGCGCTCGCTCCGGCGATTTCGTCGAACGCGACAAAGTGATTTCCATTCACGCCGGAAATTTCACCAGTCGCACGGATCTGCTGACCGGCGCGGGTTGGCGCATTGTTCCGGAGCTCGGTCGCACCGGTTCGGCGGTCACTGTACTGCCTTCAACGGCGGCAATTAAATCGAACTCTGCGCCGAGCCTGGAATACCGTTTCTACGTTTCCAGCGGCGGCCCGGCGACGCTCCACGTGCGATTGCTGCCAACGCATCCGCTAACAGGTGGACAAGGATTGCGTCTGGCTGTCGCTTTGGATGACAGTGATCCTCTGCCGCTCGTGGTGACCGGAGGCTTCGAACCCAGGCGCGACGATTGGAAGCAGCGCGTGCTGGCCAATGCGACCGAAGTCGAGGTCAAATTGCCCCAACCATTAACGCCCGGCTGGCACACGTTGCGACTCATCGCCGTTGATGCCGGCGTCGTGGTGGACAAAATCGTCCTCGATCTCGGCGGCCTTCATCCTTCCTACGACGGACCGGCGGAAACTCGGTTTCGCTGATCCGCGCCGAGTTTTCATATCTCCGAGAGCTTTCACTTCATCCCTCATTGTTCTGTTGGAATTCCACCGGGAGCGCAATTCAGTCCGACAGTGGATGCGATTCAGTTGCGAGTCATTTGACGGTGCTTGAGTTCGGCGCGCGGAATTCCCGTTGCAGTGCGAATATGCAATGTCCCACCGCAAGTGGGGCGCAAAGTCGCCACGGATCAGATGCCAGTGAAGGCCGAGCCTGACTCGCGAGTTCGCCTCCAGCGTGGATTGCGCGATAAAATTCTTCCTGCGGCGCCGGCATCTGGTCATGCTGGCGCCGTGCTCGCCATACGGGAACAACTGCAACATTTAACCCGACAGGTGCTTGATCCGAAACGACCGGGTCATTCCTTACGGGTGGAAGTGCTGGCATTGAATCGGTTGCTCGCGGAAGCAGCGGCGCTCCAGTTGCCGCGTGAGGAGACTGCGCGAGGTGAAACCCGAACCGCACAGGGGTTGGCGCTTTCGCCCGCGATGGCGGCCATGTGCGCGGAAGATTTTGTGCGCACGGTGATTTTTCTGCGGGGCGTCCATGAAGCTGTGGCCCAACTGGGCCAGCAAAACCGCGCGCGCCCGGTTCGGATTCTTTATGCCGGTTGCGGGCCGCAGGCGACCTTGGCGTTGCCATTGATGACAGTGTTCCCTCCGCAAGAAGCTGTTTTCACTTTGCTTGACGTTCATCCAGACTCAATCGAATCGGTTGGTTCCGCGGTGGCGCTTTTGAGTTTGGCGGAAAGTGTGACGCGGTTGGAGGTCGCGGATGCGTGTGAGTATCGGATTCGTCCGGATGAAGTGCCGGATGTCTTGTTGTTCGAGATGATGCAAGCCGGTCTGGAGGCAGAACCCCAGGTCGCCGTGACCCGGCACCTGCTCAAGCAAGCTCCCGGTGCCGTCCTGCTTCCGGCAGAGGTGCGAATCGAGTTGGTGCTGATGAATCCGGCGCGCGAATTCGAGCCGGATTTGCGGGAGGTCAACCGTCCGGCTTTCGAACGTGATCGCATTTCACTGGGAACGGTTTTTGCACTCAACCAAGCGAGTGTGGGGACTTGGGAAGGTGATGTTTCGGGGCGTTTGCCAGCCCGGCGAGTGCGACTTCCGGAGAGGCTCGAACCGTGCTATCAGCCCATGCTGCTGACCAGCGTGCAGGTTTTCGGGGAGCACCTTCTGAAAGACTACGACTCCGGACTGACGTGTCCGCGCCGGCCGCGAATTGAGGGGCAAATCAGGGCGGGGGAGGAAATTCATTTCTGCTATGAACTCGGGCAACGTCCCGGCTTGATGGGGCGCATCCTGCCTCGGCGCGCTGCGGCGGACAGTCCTTATGGCCAGGTGCGGGCGCGATAGAAACGTTTTCCGTTGGTGCCCGTGGTTACATCCACCACGGGGATTTCAACTCCGGGAGATTGGTTGGTGGCAAAACTCGTCCAGGAGGAAAAATCCGGGGTGAACTCAGTGACATAAATCCGGTTGGATTCGCCCGTGAGAAACAATTGAAAGCCATTCAACTGAATGTTGGCCACCGATTGCGGAATGGTGCGCAGCCGCAGGATCCCTTGTTCCACCGCACCGAGGTCCACGATCGCAACGCCATTCACGTCGCCGTCCGAAATCCGCGGATAGCCGCGTTGATCCGTGGCCGGCAACGCGGTGGTGTCGCCGACGTCAATCGCCGGGCTGCCATATCGGAGCGCGTGCGTCGGCGCGGGTCCGCCGTTGTCAGCCAGCGGAGCGAGGAGCGGATCGGCGCTAGTGAGGATGCCGCCGGCAAAACCGTTGTTGCCCTGAATGAGATTGTAGCTGCCACTGTTGGTGATACGGCCCCCGTTGATGGTGGCAGTGGCATAGTCCGACATCGCATTCGGGTTGCCAGCGAGGATGGTATTCCGCAAAAAAACCACCCCGGCAAGGTTAGTCCCGTCACCGAGATTGAAGATTCCTCCGCCGCCTTGATCGGCACGATTATTGGCGAGCGTGGAATTGAGAATGTTGACGTAGCCGGAGCGATTAAAGATTGCGCCGCCCAGACCGCTACCTGCTCCGCTACCGCTGCCGACGCTGCCGCCCGTTCCGCCGAGGGCGGAATTGCCCGAGAACGTGCAATTGGTGATCGCTAACGTGCCGCCGCGATTGAAAATGGCGCCACCCAAACCCGCGCCGCCCCCGCCACTCCCGCCCAGATTGCCGCTGCCATTGCCTTGGCCACCGGAGCCAGCGGCAAATCCGCCCGCTCCGACGGTACCATCTGGCGTTCCACCACCGCCGCCCCCTCCGCCCCCACCAAATCCGCCCGCGCCACCTGGGCCACCGGCACCCCCTGGAAAACCGCCAGTGTTATACGCCCCGCCGCCACCACCGCCGCCACCGAATCCGCCGCTGCCGCCCGGGCCGCTGCCTGAACCGCTGGCCCCGCTGCCGCCGCCTCCTCCCCCGCCACCATTACCGCCAGTCGCGCCAGCGCCAGTATTAATTCCGCTTATTCCGCCAAATGGATCGCCCCCGTTACCCCCGGCAAACGTCTGGCCACCCGGGCCGCCAGCTCCCGCCAAGCCCGCGCCACCAGCGCCGCTGCCGGCACCGCCCCACGGTTGCAGAAGGCCGCCGCCGTCGCCGCCTTGCGCCAGATTGCCGGTGAACGTGATGTTTTCCACAACGAGCGTTCCCTCATTCAGAATCGCTCCTCCCAGTCCGGCTGAGCCGCCGCCGCCGCCGCCGCGCTGATAGCCAGCTCCGCCGACGAAGCCGCGTGCCAATCCGTCGTTCAAGGAAAGGTTCTTGAAAGTCAACTTGCCGGACGCGCTTACATAAAACAGCCGCATTGGCGCAGCGCTGGCCGAGCGCGCGATCACCAGCCGATTTGTGCCAACCGGACCGAGCACGGTGATTTCGCCATCCACCCGCAGCGCTGCCGCGCCATAGGTATTGTCGCCTGCGGTGGAGAGGTTGATTGTCGCGGGGCCGTTGGTGAAGAGGGCGCTGCTGAAGTTAATCTCCCCGGGCGAGGCAACGTCGGTCAGTGCCTGCCGCAGCGAACCGGAGCCGCTGTCGTTGGTATTCTGGACGGTGATGAGACGAAGGGCCGGGAGCAATCGCACCTTGCGGACAGTGGCGGCGGGCAGGTCGCTCTTCACCAGGGTCGGCGCGCCGCCGGCAAGATTGACCGCCCACAGGGCATTGCTGCCGGCGTCGGAAAAATAAATCCGCGCGTTCGGTACATCCAGATCGAGTGACGTGCACCGCTGCACTCCGTTCGACGCGGTGAACAAGGTGGTCAGGCCCGCGCCGCTGTAACTCATTCTTTGAATCGAATTGGAGTTTGAGAGCGGGCTGCTCGTGGTGAAGTAGATCAATTGGTTGGTGACATCCAGCGCGAGGTCCAGTGGCGCGCCGACGATTCCGGATTTCACCAAGGTCAATGCTGAGCCCGTCAGATTAACACTCCAGATGGCGTTGCTGCCGGCGTCCGCGAAGAAAATTTTTGCGTTTAACGGATCCACCGCAAGCGCGGTGCAACGCTGCGGCCCATTGCCCGCTGACCCGGTAGCGGTGAACAGAACCGAGTGATTGCCGCCGCCGTAATCCATTCGCTGCAAAGTATTGTTTGTCTGAATCGCACTGCTGGTCGTGAAGTAAATCCTTTGAGCCGTTCGATCCGCGGCCACGGACAAAGGGGTATTGGTGAGTTGATTGCGGAGGAGCGTCAGGCCCGTGCCATCCAGGTTGAGACGCCACAACGCGTTGCTGCCGGCATCGAGCATGAAAATTTTACCGTTTGCGGGGTCCAACGCCACGGCGGTGCAACGGCTGGCACTGTTGGCGGCCGCTCCCGGGGCCGTGAAAAGCAGAATGGGATTCAGCCCGTCAGCATTGACGCGCTGTACGGTGTTGTTGGTTTGAGTGGCGCTGCTGGTGGCATATAGCAACCGTGATTGGGAGTGGCCGGACGAAGCGGACGCCGCGTAAAACATCACGACCACCGCCACCAGAAACGGATAGCTTCGAGAATTCATGAATCGATCCGTGGTTGATTTGCCGTGGCGGTGGGCGGCATCACGTTCCCCTCAATTGCGAGATGGGAAAATGCCTTGCAGGGCGATGATGTAATTCAGGCAGGTGTACGGCTGCACTACCGAAAAAGGCTGACTCCCGCCGGTATTGCCAATCATGCCGGAATTCATCTGTCCCGTGGTCGCGGCGTTGGAGTAATTCTTCGCGGTGCCGGTGGATTCCACCGCGGGCAAATTTCCGGTGGGCGCGGCCTGATTGCCGCCCTCGGCGACGGCATTCACCGCGTGATTATGGCTGGGGAGTTGATTTTGCGTCAGGGTGACGTTCTCGACTCCAGCCTTCTGACCGAGAGTGTAGCTCGCGAGTCCGGGACCTACGCCGGGATGCAGCGGCACGCGACCGCGCAAATCGGGCAGGGCGAAAGTGGTGCGCCCATCGCCGCCGTAGGTCGTTCCTAGAATGGAAAACAAAGCGGTGTTTTGGGCGATGCTCAACAATTGTCCGTTGCAAAAGGCCCAGCTTCGGGGCGCAAAATTGCCAGCGAACAATCGAATTTCACCAATCATTGGAGTTGCCATAATTCGAGTCTCGGTTGCGAATGTTCTTATTTCAGGTCAGACTGGTCGTAATCGCGGGACCGGCCGGTTAAATCCCGCTTCATAGCGGGCTTCTTTTTCCTGCGGCAAACCAATCGGTCCGATATACAAATCGAATATTCCCAGTCGTCGGTGCTCAAATCGGTGGATCGCCGCTTCGAGCAGAGCGTTGCGCGGGCCGCTGAAAACGAGGGAAAATTTTTCATAGCCAGCGTCTGAAGCCCCGCCGCGACCCGCTCGGGGCGACGCAGGCGTGCGCGGTGCCTGCAACAGTGTGAGTTCCACCGTCTGCAGGGGCGCCAAGCGAACGAGAAACCGCGTGTTGATCTGTGCCGCTAACGTCGCATAGTCGAGCTCATCCAAAGAGCGGACGTGTGGGGTAATTGCCGCCAGCGCGCGAATGGATGCTTGCGGCGCCAGCCCAAGCACCGCTGCGAACGTGGCACTGGTAACGAAAAATTGTCGGCGGGTCTTCATGCGATTGAGTCAGCGATCACTCCCGACGCGATCAAAAGTTGGCGGGGTCACAATAGGCCAGTGAACTGAAAGGTCAACTATTTTGGCCCGACGAAGAATGCGTGGCCAAGCAATTGGAGTTGTTCCCACGCAATTCAGCCTTTAGAACTCTTGGAGCGACTATTCGTCACATGCCATCCACCGCCGCCACGATTTCCCTTCGACCGGAAACGCCCTCCGACGAAGCGTTCCTTTTTGAACTGTACGCCAGCGCGCGCGCGGAAGAATTAGCTGCGTGGGGTTGGTCGCCCGAAATGCAGTCCAGTTTTCTCACCCTTCAATTCAAGGCCAGCCAAGGGTTGCGCGCCGCTTTTCCCGAAGCGGAGTTTCAAATTGTTTTGCTGGATGGCGTGAACGCCGGGCGGCTTGCGGTGCATCGCACTCCGGAAGCGTTGCTGCTATTGGATCTGGCGCTGCTGCCGGACTATCGCAACGCCGGTGTGGGCGCAGCTTTGTTGCAACGTCTGTTTGGCGAGGCGACCGCCACGGCCAAGCCGGTGCGCTTGCAGGTTCTGAAAACCAATCGGGCGGTTCGCTTTTATGAACGCCTTGGATTCGTTCGAGCCGCGGAAAATGAAACGCACTGGGAGATGGAATGGCGCGCGCCGTTGCGGGCGGTCGCCGAACCGCGGTTGCCGGATGCGTTGCAGCTGCCAATGAAGTTTGATGCCGTGCGATTGCGGGCGGACCTCGCCAGCATTCTTTCCACTGAACACGTGCCACATTTTAATACGGCCGGATATGAGGGCGAGTGGACTGCGGTGCCGTTGCGTTCGGTCGGGGGCCGCGCCGACCATATTTATCCCGACCCCACTGCGACGGATGCGTTTGCCGCCACGCCGTTGCTCGAACGGTGCGCGTACGTGCGCGCAGTGCTCACGCAGTTGCGTTGTCCACAACGCGCCGTGCGCTTCCTCCGCTTGCGATCCGGCTCAATCATCAAGGAACATCGCGACCATGAACTAGGTTTTGAAGATGGCGAAGTGCGGCTGCACATTCCGGTTAGCACCAATCCGGGCGTCGAATTCATCCTGAATCAGAAACGCGTTATCATGGGGGAAGGAGAATGCTGGTATCTTAACGTCAATCAGCCGCATCGGGTCGCCAATCGCGGAACGACCGATCGTGTGCATCTCGTGGTTGATTGCGGCGTTAACGACTGGTTGCGCGAACTGCTGCTCGAAGCGGCTGCGGCCGCGCGCCGAGAATTTACTGGCAACGATCAGGCAAATCCGCCCGCCAGTCGCTGTGATTCGAGTCGTTGATAGACATCTTCCAGCCATTGCTTCGTGAGGTCGCGAATTTCAGCGCTGGCGGAATTACGCTTGGCGTCGCTGTCGGGTGCGAAGGGGAGAACCGGATTCTTCGCGTTCAATCGGGCGGCGCCGAGCATGCGTGCAGTCTGTTCCGTCGTGAATTCCAACTTCCAGTGATCCATCAGCGTTGGCCAGATCGCGGTGGGCAATTGCCGGTAGTTAACCAGTCGGCCCCGACCGGCTTGAGTCTCGACCAGTGCGGCCTCGCATAATTTCGCGAGAACGCGCGCTGTGTATTCGAAGAGCGTCATCCGCGTGACGGTCTCGTGTTCCCAACCAAACAAGGCGGGTTGCAGCACGCCCGGGATCATCTGTCCGCCTAACTGTTGTTGAGCGGAAGCCATGACTTCGAGCGGTTCGCGGTAAAGAAAAATCCAGGGCACGCGCGGAAATACCTGTTGAATCAAGGGCAGGAACATCACATGCCAGCAATCGAACTTGATGAAAACGTTCGCTTCATCGGCGTGGCGGCGCCAGGCCAGGGTGGACATAAGCCAACCGAGCCAGCGGCGTCGCGTTTCTTCCGTCGCCTCCGGGTGATGAAAATGAATGCGGAGAATGTCGTCAATCGGACCGGCTTCCGAGAGGACGACGTTTTCCGGCGCGGCTGCCAGCATTTGCGAAAGCAGAGTCGAACCGCACCGCGACATGTGAAAGATAAATCCCTTCGGTTGCAGGGCCGGATGCGCGGTTGCGATTTCCCCCAGTTCATCCAACGGCGTTTGATGACGGAATAACACGTCGGCGGGATGTCGTACGCAGGGATTGATCGTTTGGACGAAGAACGGATCGGTCAAGCGGCGCGCGCCGAGGAAAGCCCAATCCACCATGGGTCGCGCGTCGTGCCAATAAATCCGGACAGGAATCCAGTCCGCTGAAATCTTCACACCCATCGCTCCAGCCAGGCGCGGCGTTTTTCGTTCAGAGTGCGCTGCACAATCGCGGCGGTAAAATGATAGCCGTGTTCGGCGCCCCATTGAACGACCAGCGCGATGAACTCGCCCTCATCCTTAACACTGCGCAATTGATCGTGCCGCGCCTGGTCGGCGAGCACGGATGCGCCGAATCGTTCAAGTTGCGTTTGTTCTTCTAGGAGATTCATGTTCGCCGGTTCGGCATACTGAGTTCATCTGGACTGCGGAGCAAGTGGATCGTCAGGAAAAGTTGACGAACCTAAGATGCCGGCCCCGGAAAAGTTTTCTCGAGTGGACAAGGCGAGCTTCGGCGCCTTGCAGATTCCGGTGTGGTCGCGGGTCGGGCCAGTTCTTTGAATCGCCAATGTTTTTGCTTTTTTGCGGCGATTACCGCCGAACAGCCTTGAATTGCGGTTGAGATTCCGAGATATAGACAATCAACCGGAATAATTGAGTTGCGAGAGTAAAAACCTGTACTTCCGGTGAACGGTGATGACGAATGAAATTTCCAGTGCGATTCCGGAGTGCGCCAAAACGTGGACGAGGGAGATGCTTTATCCTGGGAGGCGTTTTTTGCCTCTGGTTTGGCGGGTTGAACGGGACGGGGGCGGGCCCGACGACGGTCGAGGAGCGACTCGGTTTGGACGCTTATTTGCAGCGCGTCGTGCGCAACAACGAAAGTCTTCAGGCCAAGGTGTT
>CAZKMR010000024.1:0-45395 GCA_964553795.1 uncultured Bifidobacterium sp.
TATTTGTAGATCGCGCGATGAAAAGAAATTCAAGCTCCGTCAGGAGCGGAATATGTCGCCCCGACGGGGCTGGGGGTTTTTGTGCGTGGTTTCTACAAAGTTTTCGCTCCTACGGAGCTGGTAGGGCGTGTCACTCCGTGCGCGCCGTCGTGGTGAAGCAGAACGCGTTCGTTGGCAATCGGCGGCGGGCAGAGGACTGCCCGCCCTACCAACTCCAACGGAGTTGTGTCATTCAGCCCAGCGTTGGACGACGCAGGCGACCTACGCTGGGTACCGAACCAAAAAGAAAACAACTCTGAAGGAGTTGTATCAGCGCGGCGGCGAAATGGATGCAACCCCTTCAGGGTTGAAAACATTTTGGGGAACGTAACCCAGGGTAGCTCGTTCCTCGCAACCCTGGGCTGATGGATTTGAATCCCGTTGGGATTCGAGAGATGGAGTGCAATTATGACGAAGCGGATTTGTCTCTGCCCTCCGTTGTAGGTTTTGGTTTTAACCAATCCCACGGTTCAGGCGCACTTTTGAAGGCTTCCAAAATCAATAGTCCCCCACCGAGGCTTTCGTCCGCTTGTCCAATCACAGTTCTCTCTTTGACTTCGTGCTCGAGAATGACCGACTTTTCATCCTTCACTCGGTAATGTTCAACGACCTCAATTTCTCGAAGACCGGAATCGCTGAAGAAATGTTTTTTGAGTTCGCTTCGCTTGAAATCGTGGCGAAGCTCCCGGAGAAAACTTCTCATCAGTCGCTGGCAATCTTCTTGTTCATCTCTTAAGACGCCCGGTTGATTGATACGTCCCGTGACAATCATCGGGTCAGGATTTATTGCGTGGGCCAAAACCGAAGGGGAGATTCTCGCGAGAAATCGTAGCCTTGACTCGAAATCAGCTTCCATGACCAAACCTGCTTGGACGATGCTGATCTGCTTGGAGAAATTCTCATTCAGCAGGTCGCTGAATAATTTACTCCCCGAAAACCGCGACCAGTCGGCGACTTTTAATGTGCCGGCAACCAAAAACCGAAGCGTCTCGATTAGCTTGTCCGTCTTGTCTTGAGGAGTGAAAGAAGTGGCAATGGTTTTCTCGTTTGAACGAATGATCCATCCGTTGGTCTCGCATTGTTTGAATGCAGACTGGAGTTCAACGGCTGAAAAGCCGCTTTGCTCTGACTCGACGATAGAAAACGGCAAAAATCCACCGCCACCAATCAAAGATGTTAGAAGAAATTTTTGGGCATCCTTTGCTCGCTGCACAGCAAGGCGCTCCGCTGCGAGATCAATCAAGTTCCGGCCTTCAAGCCGTTCGACAATTTTCGCTTTCACGTCTTCCAGTGGCGCGAGGTCCGCGGGTTCGCCATTCGCGGACAGAACCGCGATGTCACGATCGGGAAACATGAAAATCCAATAGAAACAGTCCCGATAGTAGGCCAACTCCATTGATGAATATTGCCGCTCCGTGAACTGTTTTAGGCGGGCTGCAACAAGCGCGGCTTGAGGAAGGCTGTAGAGTTTCGACAGCTCGTCGGTCAGCAATTCTCCTTCAAGCAAAACGACATTCTGTTTTCGTTGGCGCAAAGAGTCGAAGTTTCCACGAACTGCGCCGTTTACACCGGACAGCGCGACAAACAAGGCTTCGACCTCATTGCCTAGTCTCGCCTCCTCAACGAAAACCTTTCCGAGGAATTTTAGCCAATCAGGCAGATTGATCGGCGTTGCCCATGCTTTGCACTCGGCAATCAAACGACGTGACGAGTTGCTTGAAGGGATTCTACTTGGATTCTCTGCCTGAACGTCAATTTCGTTGCCACCTTCGCCAATCGTATCAGTGGCAATGTTCTTATATCCGCGATTTTCCAACAGCCGCTTTGTTAGCTTCTCAAGTTGCGCGCCAACGTCATCAGTGTTTTTCCCGAGGATGAGCATTGGTCCAATTCCTTACTAATTCTTCGCCCCCGCCAGTTCTTCCTCAAAATCCACAATCTCCCGTTCCAATGCGGAGTGCAGAGTTCGGAGTGCGGAATGAGGGACTGAATTCATTTCAGTTCTTGGCGGTCGCAAGTTCTTCTTCGAAATCGACGATTTCTTTTATTTGAACTAAAAACCACCGATCAATCTTCGTGAGGTTGAAGATTTCTTCGATGGTGAAGCCGGCGCGCAGGGCGTGGCGGATGAAGAAGATGCGTTCGGCGTTGGGCACGCTCAGCTTGCGGCTGATGACGTCGCGCGGCAGGATGTCGCGGTCGCCATAGACTTCCGTGCCGATGCGCCAGGGTTTGCCGTCGCCGCCCAAGCCGCTGCGGCCGATCTCCAGCGAGCGCAGGCATTTTTGCAGGCTTTCCTTGAACGTGCGCCCGATGGCCATGGCTTCGCCGACGCTTTTCATCTGCGTGGTGAGCGTGGGGTCGGCCTGCGGGAATTTCTCGAAGGCAAACCGCGGAATCTTGGTGACGACGTAATCAATGCTCGGCTCAAAGCTGGCCGGCGTGTTCTTGGTGATGTCGTTCTTGAGTTCGTCGAGCAGGTAGCCGACGGCGAGTTTGGCGGCGATCTTCGCGATGGGAAAGCCGGTGGCTTTGGACGCGAGCGCGGAGCTGCGGCTGACGCGCGGGTTCATCTCGATGATGACCATGCGGCCGTTGTCGGGACTGACGCCGAACTGGATGTTCGAGCCGCCGGTTTCCACGCCGACGGCGCGGATCACGGCAAAGCTCTGGTCGCGCATGATCTGGTATTCCTTGTCCGTGAGCGTCTGAATGGGCGCGACGGTGATGCTGTCGCCGGTATGAACGCCCATGGGATCGAAGTTCTCGATGGAACAGATGATGACGCAGTTGTCCACTTTGTCGCGGACGACTTCCATTTCGTATTCCTTCCAACCGAGCAACGATTCTTCGATGAGAATTTCGTTCACGGGCGAGAGGTCAATGCCGCGTTTCGCAATCTCTTCAAACTCGTCCACGTTGTACGCAATACCGCCGCCGGTGCCGCCGAGCGTGAACGCAGGGCGAATGATGACCGGATAGCGACCGATCTTTTCGGCCACGGCGCGCGCTTCGTTCATGTTGTGCGCCACGCCGGAAATCGGCACGTCGAGGCCGATGCTCAACATCAATTCTTTGAACGCAAGTCGGTCTTCGCCTTTGTGAATGGCTTCGGGTTTCGCGCCGATCATCTCGACATCGTGACGTTCGAGCGCGCCGTTCTTGTTGAGGGCCATCGCGGTGTTGAGCGCGGTTTGACCGCCGAGCGTGGGAAGCAAAACGAGTTTGCCCTTCGCGCCCAGCTTTTTCATCGCTTCTTTCTCGCGAGCAATGATCTTCTCGACGCATTCGGGCGTGATGGGTTCGATGTAGGTGCGATCGGCGAACTCCGGGTCGGTCATGATGGTGGCCGGATTGGAGTTCACGAGCACGACGCGATAGCCTTCTTCCTTGAGGGCTTTGCAGGCTTGCGTGCCGGAGTAATCGAACTCGCACGCCTGGCCGATGATGATCGGGCCGGCGCCGATGATGAGGACGCTGTGGATGTCAGTGCGTTTTGGCATTGGCTTGGAAATTTCCGACGGTCATAGACCGCCGCTACAGTTGTTCAAACGGCCCAGATGAAACACGGATTTCGCGCTGAAAGCGAGCGGGAATTTGTTCGACGGAAAATGGCGAGACGTGATTAGAAGTGGGTGGAACTTGCCGCGCTGCGGCAAGTCGTGCCGCGTTCAGCGGCACGGTTCGGAAACGCTCAAACCCGTCCCTGAATTCCGCCCGCTGCTACGCGGGCGGAATGGTCGCAGCGTGACCATTCCCACCATGTTCTTCACCTGCTATTCATCGCGCCGGGGAAAAGGCTTTTGACCGTGCGCGAATGTCGTTAGGTTTTGCGCAATGAGCAACGTTCGGATCGGCATCATCGGCATGGGCAACATCGGCAAGCATCACGCCACGTATCTGCTCGAAGGCAAAGTGGCGCGCTGCCAATTGACGGCGGTTTGCAGCACGTCGCCGGAGAAACTCGCGGATTACGCGGCCAAAGGCGTGAAAGTTTTTGGCGATGCGCTGGAGTTGATTCGCTCCAAAACGGTGGACGCGGTGATCATCGCGACGCCGCATTATCAACACACGTCGTTGGGCATCGCGGCGTTTGACGCCGGATTGCATGTGATGGTGGAAAAACCGATTTCTGCGCACAAAGCGGATGCGGAACGATTGGTTGCGGCGCATCAGAAGAACCCGAAGCTCGTCTTCGGCGGCATGTTTCAACTGCGCGTCGAGCCGCGTTACGAAAAGATTCGCGCGCTGATTCGCAATGGTGATCTCGGCGACATCACACGCGTGAACTGGGTGAACACAGATTGGTTTCGCGGTGAAGCGTATTACGCGAGCAGCGCGTGGCGCGCGACGTGGAAAGGCGAGGGCGGCGGCGTGTTGTTGAATCAATGCCTGCATAATCTCGACGTGTTGCAATGGTTGCTCGGCATGCCGGCGCGCGTGCGCGGCTTTTGTCAGCTCGGACGTTTTCATCAGATCGAGGTCGAAGATAACGTCACGGCGTATCTCGAATGGCCGAATCAGGCGACGGGTGTGTTTGTAAGTTCGACCGGCGAAGCGCCGGGGGCGAATCGGTTTGAGATCGTCGGCACGCGCGGAACACTTGTTTTGGAGAATGGCAAATTGATGTTCACGCGCAACGCGGCGGATATGATTAAGTTCAGTCGCACGGCGAAAACGGGTTTTTCAAAGCCCGACGCAACGACAGAGGAGATTCCGTTTGCCAACGCGACCGCGCCGCACGCGGCGTTGATGCAAAATTTTGTGAATGCGATTCTCGACGGCGAGGCGCTGATTGCGCCGGGCGCGGAAGGAGTTCAGTCCGTGGAATTGGCGAATGCGATGGTTTATTCGTCGTTGCGCAATGAAACGACGGATTTACCGCTGGATGGCGCGGGTTGGGAGAAATTGCTGAACGAATTGATCGCCAACTCGAAGCTGGAAAAGAAGGTGATGCAGGTCGAGGCGACCGATTTCGCGAGTTCGTTCCGCAGGTAATCACGCATGAACACGAAAGAACAGGAATTGAGTCACGCTAGCAGTCGGGCGTGGAAGTTTGTGCGCGCGTTTATTCGCGAGCCGATGAAGGTGGGCGCCATCTGGCCGAGTTCGGAACAATTGTCGCGAGCCATCAGCGAGACGTGTGAGTTCGCGCCGGACCATACGATTGTGGAACTCGGGCCGGGCACGGGCAATTTCACCGAGTTGTTATTGCCGCGTCTGAGTGGCGCCGGGCGCTTGGTGGCGCTGGAATTGTGCGAGCCGAACGTCGTGATGTTGCGGCAGCGCTTTCCGCAAAGCGAAATTGTTTTCGATTCCGCCGAGCATTTGGCGAAATACGTGAAGCCCGACACAGCGCAATGCGTGGTGAGCGGGCTCGCCTGGGGCAACATGCTGCCCGCGATGCAGGACCGCATCATGGACGCGATCGTGGCGTCGCTCGCGCCGGGCGGAACGTTTGTAGGCTTTGCCTACGTGCACGCGCGCGTGTATCCGACGACGATGCGCTTTCGGAAATTGATGCAGACGCGGTTCGCGCGTTTTGAAACGACGCCGATCATCTGGCGCAACGTGCCACCGGCGTATGTGTATCGGTGTCGGAAAGCAGAATAATTTATGAAACTGATGGGAATCGGAGACGAAGCGGGCGCGAGCCTGGAAACGCAACTGGCGGCGACGCGCGAACTGGGTTGGAAATTTATCGAGATGCGCGCGGCGGAATTGCCCGGGCATGCGAAAGCGAATTTCCATGACATTCCGGATGCGGCATTCGATGCGGCGGTACAGTTGCTCGAATCATCCGGCGTGCAGGTGTATGGCTTCGGTTCGGCCATCATGAATTGGGCGAAGAAACTCGAAGACCCGTTCGACATCGCGCTCGGCGAAGTGAAGCGGTGCATTCCGCGGATGACTCGGCTCGGGACGAAGTTCGTGCGCATCATGAGTTTCAAGCCGGGCGATGAGGAATACAAAACGCCGGCGGAAGTTTTTCGGCGCGTGAAAGACGTGACGAATATGTTTCTCGATGCGGGGCTTCAGCCGGTGCATGAGAACTGCATGAATTACGGCGGCATGAGCTGGCAACACACGCTGGAGTTGCTCGACAAATGTCCGGGACTGAAGCTGGTGTTTGATACGGGCAACCCGGTCATTTTGACGGATCGCAGCAAACCGAAGCCGTGGCCGCAGCAGGACGCGTGGGAATTCTGGACCAACGTGCGCGATCACGTGGTGCACATTCACGTCAAAGACGCGACGTATGATTCAAAGACCAAAGCTGAGACCTACCATTGGCCGGGCGAAGGGCAGGGGAAGGTGCGCGAGATTTTGCAGGATGCAAAGCAACGCGGCTATGCGGCGGGCGTCAGCATCGAGCCGCACATGGTGACGGTGTTCCACGATCCAAATGCAAAGACAACGACGGCGAGTGACGCCGCGCGAAAGAACTTTGTGGAATATGGCCAGCGGCTGGAAGCGCTGTTGAAGTAGCGGTTGCCTTCGGGCTGTTATGACCGTTCAGTTTATCCAAACACACTTTGCCGTGGCGGTCTGCGCCATCTCCGGTGTGCTCGCGGGCAGCGGCAAGCGCGTGGATTTGTTTGGCGTGATCGTTCTCGGACTGGTGACGGCGCTGGGCGGCGGAACGGTGCGCGATGTAGTGCTGGGACGACCGGTATTCTGGCTGGCAGATTCCTACTTTGTCATCAATGGCGTCACAACTTCGGCGCTGACTTTTTTTGTCGTGCGCTTTTGGAATGTGCCCCGATTGGCGTTGTCGTTGGCGGACGCGTTTGGCTTGGCGTTGTTCACGATTCTGGGCGCGGCCATTGGGTTGAAGGCCGGCGTGGGCGCGACAAATTCTGTGGTGCTGGGTGTAATCACTGGGGTCGCGGGCGGCATTTTGCGCGATGTGTTGGTGGGAGAAATTCCGCTCGTGTTTCGGCGTGAAATCTATCTTTACGCTACGGCGGCGGTGATTGGTGCCAGCATCTACGTGGGACTGGAGAATTATCACGCGGGCAATCATTTGAATCGCCTGATCGGTATCGGCGCGACGCTGGGGCTGCGAGTGTTGGCGATTCGCTGGAAAGTTTCGCTGCCGGAGTTTCCAAAGTGATGATCGTTAGAGTGGTTGCCAAAGTAATTTCCGCATAGGTGGGGCAAACCTGCCGGTTTGCTGCGACGACCCGCAGGTCGTCGCCCACCTATGCGGAAATTACTTTTGGCAACCATTCTAGTTGTGTGCGCAGATTTTTTCTTTTGGGCTTCAAGAAGGGTTGCGCTCGCGAATCGAATCGGGCATATCAGCGGCCCATTTTTCATGAGTAAGAAAACGAAAACCAAATCCGCGACCGAAACGAAACAAAAAGAGCAGGCGCAACTGCTGGCATTGTTGAAACAAGTATTGCCCAAAGCTGCGCCTGATCCGGCGATTGCCGAGCGCATCTATCAAGCCATCGAAGCGGAACTGCGCGCGAAGAATCAGGCGACGTCGTTCAAGAAGTTTTGCGATCGGTTGCCGTTGCCGGACCTAGAGGCGAAGACTCTGGACGAGGTGAAGTTGCAACTTGCGTCTGCATTTGGCGAAGGCGACGTGACGATTCAGCCGAACAAGAAGGAAAAGAGCCTGACGGTTGAAGTTTCATTGCCGGACGGAACGCAGTTCACGAACGAAATCAAAGTTCGCGCCACGCCGCCGGAAGAAAGCGACGAGCAGGAGATTACGCTGAAGTTCGTGCCGTTTCCGGTGAGCTTGCCGGGCGATCCGGAATTGGCCTGGCTGTTGGGAAAACGCGAGAACATGTCGCCGGATGAGGCAGGCATCGCGTTGGCGAAAGCCGAGGAAGAATTCTGGGCGTCAAAGCCGGGGCAAAAGGCATTGCGCGATCGCGTGGAGAAAAGCTTCCCTGAATTTATCAATCGCGCACCGTCCGGCCTGCTGACGGAACTCGGATTGAAACGTCACTACAAGACGCCCGAGCCGATTCGCGTGCATCGCGCGTTTGTGCCGCAAAAGAGTGAGAAAATGGCGGCATAACCACAGCCCACAGAAAATTAAACGGCGCGCAATCCCCTCATTGCGCGCCGTTATCCTACCAACCCCAACCCACTCGTCCACCGAGGGAACGAGCAATCGTTTACTGTTTCACCGTGAATTCCGCCATCACGTCGGCGCTCTCAGGAATGTTGGTGACTTTGAATCCCAGCTTGTTGACGACGGTTTTCATGCCGTGATTGTCGGCCAGAATTTCGGCGGTGACGCGCGCGAGTTTTTCGTTTTCCGCAATGTGCAACAAACGCTTCAGCAGCTCGGTGCCGAGCCCCTGCTTTTGCCACTTGTCACTGACGAGCAAGGCGAACTCGGCTTCGTTCAGGCCGCGTTCCTTCGTGAGTCGGCCCACGCCCAGAATCTCGTTTTCTGCGCCCTTGTTTTTGAGTTCGGCGACGAGCGCCATTTCGCGGTCGTAATCATTAAAACAGATACGAACGAGCCGTTCGTGCGCGATGCGCTCGTCGAGTTTCAACTGATTGAAGTAACGGAGATACACACTCTCTGGCGAAAGCGTCTCGTGAAATTTCACCAGCAACGGTTCGTCCTCGGGGCGAATCGGGCGAATGGTCACGCTTGTGCCATTCTTCATTTTCCAACGGGAAACATACTTCGTTGGATAGGCGCGAATGGCGAGTTTCGGCAAATCTTTCTCGGCGAGCTTCGGGTCGTGCAAAATCACGCGTGCGTCGAGCGCCACGAGTTCGTCGGCGGAAGCGAACAGCGGATTGATGTCGATTTCCTTGATCCATTTCTGTTCGGCGACAAGCTGGCTGAAGCCGACCATGAGTTTTTCCAGCGCACCGAGATTGACGGACTTGCGCCCCCGCACGCCTTTGAGCGCGGTATAGATTTTGGTGGTCTCCATCATGCGTCGCGCCAGCGTGGTATTTAGCGGGGGCAATCCGAGCGCTTTGTCCTTGAACACTTCCACCAATTGACCGCCCATGCCGAAGAGCAGCACCGGGCCAAATTGCGGATCAATGCTGCTGCCGAGAATGAGTTCGTAACCGTCATTGAGCTTGATCATCTTTTGCACCGTAACGCCCTGGAAATGTTCCGCGCCGGCCTTTTCGGTGCACGTGGTTTTGATGGATTTGAAGGCGCGTTTGACATCCGCCTCGTTCTGGAGATTCAACTGCACGCCGCCGACGTCCGTTTTGTGCGTGATGGTTTCGGAATACAACTTGAGCACGATGGGAAAGCCAATCTCGCTCGCGAGCTTCACCGCTTCACTTTCGGTTTTGGCGATTTCCGTCACGACGGTCGGAATTTTGTAGCAACTGAGCAACTCCTTGGATTCCGCTTCGGTCAGGATGGTCCGCCCGGTCGCCTTCACGGACTCGAGCAGCGCTTTGGCCTTCGCGCGACCGGACTCGAGATCGTCCGGATCGGCGGAGGGCACGGGAGTTTCGTAGAGCGCGCGCAAGTTTTGGGCGTAACGATACATTTGAGTGAACACGCGGGCCGCGGTATCGGGGTAGGGGAAGGTCGCGATGCCGGCGGCATTCAGAATGGCTTCGCCCTCCGCGACATCTTTGCCCCCCATCCAACTGGCGAGGACTGGTTTTCCTTCGATATGACCGAACGCCTTCAACTTTTCCGCCGTGCCAGTGCAATCGGTCATTGCTTGCGGCGTGAGAATCACGAGTAACCCGTCACTATTCGGGTCGCGTCCGGCGATTTCCAATGTCTTCGCGTACACTTCCGCGCTCGCGTCACCCAGCACATCCACGGGATTATTGTGCGACCAGGCGGCCGGGAGAATCTTGTTCAATTCCTCAATCGTGCCTTTGGAAACTTCAGCGAGCGCGCCACCGTTCATGAGCAAGGAATCCGTCGCGAGCACGCCAGGCCCGCCGGCATTGGTGATCATCGTAAGACGATTGCCTTTGGGGCGCGGTTGACGACCGAGTACTTCGGACATGTAGAACAAATCGGAAATGTTGTTCACGCGTAACACGCCGCAACGTTTGAACGCCGCGTCCAGCACGTCATCACTGCCGGTCAGCGAGCCGGTATGCGAAGCGGCGGCTTTGGCGGCGCCTTCGGTGCGCCCGGGTTTGATGACGATGATGGGTTTGGTCAACGCCACTTCGCGCGCGGCGGACAAGAACTTGCGCGCGTCGCCAATGGTTTCCATGTAGATGACGATGCTCTTGGTGTGCGGATCATCGCCGAGGTAATAAATCAAATCGCCCCAGCCGACATCGAGCATCGAGCCGAGCGAAGTGAACGTGCTGAAACCGACATTTTCCTTGAGCGACCAATCCAGCACCGCCGTGCAAAGCGCGCCGCTTTGACTGAGGAACGCGACGTTGCCGGGATTGGCAATGGTGGTGGCAAACGTGGCGTTCAACCCGAGATGCGGCATCATGACGCCCAGACAATTCGGACCAACGATGCGCATCCCGCCGGCGCGGGCGTCGGACAAAATTTGCTTCTCCAGCGCCACCCCTTCCGGGCCGGTTTCTTTGAAGCCCGCGCTGATGATGACGGCGCCGGGCACGCCCTGTTTGACGCAATCCTGAATGAGACCGGGCACGGACTTGGCCGGGGTGCAGATGACGGCGAGGTCCACTTTTTCCGGCAGTGCGCCGAGACTTGGATACGCTTTGACGCTGAGCACGGAGTTGCGTTTCGGGTTGACCGGATAAACCACGCCCTGAAATCCACCGCGGCCCAGGTTCTGAAACACGGTACGACCGACGCTGCCCTTGTTTTCCGTCGCACCAATCAAAGCGATGGAGCGAGGCTTGAAAATCGCGTCGAGCGGGAGCTTGCGCGAGTGATGAAAAATATCGTGGGCGGATTCAATGCCGGGTGCGGCGGGTGGATTCGAGGTCTGCATGTCAGTAAAGTCCTTATTCAATGTCCTTGCCGGGACGATTAGAGGTTCGCGGAGAACGCACGGTTAATCCGCCTCACGCTTGCCATTCTATCACCGTATTTTGCAGAGCCAAGGTTTCGCCCGGGGTGAGGTCAATCTTTCGCGCCGCGAATAATAGCTTTCTCGCGTTCGGGCGCTTTTCTAAACTCGCCGCATGGTTCACGTCGGCATTGGCTATGATGTTCATCAACTCGTCGCGGAGCGAAAACTCATTCTCGGCGGCGTTGAAATTCCCCATTCCAAAGGGCTGGACGGGCATTCGGACGCGGACGCGTTGATGCACGCGATTTGCGACGCGCTGCTGGGTGCGATCGGGGAGGAAGACATTGGGCACTTCTTTCCAAATACCGATCCGCGCTGGAAAGGTGTTCCCAGCAAAACATTCCTGGAAGAGGCCGCGCGTCAGATTTTGCAGCGCAATGGGCGCATTGTGAACGTGGACGCCACGGTGATCGCCCAGGCACCCAAGATTTATCCGCACATCACGAGAATGAAGAAATGCATCGCGGACGCGTTGGGCGTGCGCGAGGTGCAGATTGGCATCAAAGCCACCACCAACGAACACATGGGGTTCATCGGTCGCGAAGAAGGCATTGCCGCCATGGCGGTCGCGAGCGTGGACTTACCCTGACGTATGCCGAAAGCTGAGATCAGTTGGAAACGGAAGACCGAAGAAGGCGAGAAGCTGCAAGTCACCGCGCAACGCGTGGGCGGCGAATGGAAGTTCGCGCAGCGCAACAAACGCTTCGATCAATGGCAACCCGTGGCCGAACCGCCGCTGGAAGACTGGTTGGAATTGCTGGATGCGGTGCAACGGTTGGTGACGCGACGGCGCTTGCAGCCGGATCACGAAGAACTGGTGCGCCGCAGGATCAGGGAGCGGTTTCCGGAGGCGGAGGTATGATTGTCTGATCGGAATGTGTTAAAGAGTTGAAGCGGCAATATGGTATGCGTATGCGAACACTCCCACGAAAAATTCGATGGTGGGTTTCGTTACTGGCTGTTGCGCTCCTTGCAACTATTTGGCTCAACACGAGGTTCAGGGGAGCAGCGCCGGCAACACCTGTCAGGGTGGTATTTTCGGTTGATACTAACGGCGTGCCGTGGCTGGGTCCAATACCTTTGGAAGGAACAAATCTGCAGGACACCGTGTTCTCAGTTGTCGGCAGTATGGGTGGAAAGGGTGGATTGGCCGTGCCTCCGGGCATCACTGACAAAACGCAGGAAATGAAAGTTTTCGAGACGCTTCGTGCCATGGGGCGCGCTGGCCTATTTGATACCAATCAGCCAGCGGCAGGTGAGAGCGCATTTGAGTAAACCAACTGCTCGCATCACTCCCGATTGCCCGGAATGAAGATAAAAGCAACTCGGGTTGGAGCACTATTCCTCATTCGTAATCGTCCCGTAAAGCATGCCGCCGCCGCGTTGGCCTTTCCATGTGCCGGAGTAGGTTCGTTCGTAAATGAGCAGGCGGGCGGTGTAGGTGTTGCCGCCGGGCGTGGGCAGGTTGTTGACTTCCATGATGGCCGTGTCGCCGACGAACTTCATCTGCACGGGAATCGGCAACATCAGCTCCTGGTCGCGATACCTCATCCGCGCTTGAACAATCCAGGTATCGCCCGCGCCTTTGGTGACGCCGACGATGTGATACGTGTCGCCACCGCGTTCTTCGCCCAATTGGCCATCGCGCAATGGCGCCCAGCGACCGGAGAGATTCGCTTTGGTGAATAATGTCTTGAAGCGCTCTTCGGGGTTGGTCGGCGACGGAGCGGTCGTGGCGGTATTTGTGTTCGTGCTGGTTTGCGATATTGGTGTTTGCGCCGGACTGGTCGAAACGAAAAGCAAGCCAAGGCAAACCGTGATCAATGACGAGGGCAGGGGAGTTTTCATGGCGGGATTGGACGTAGCGCGGGAATGGAGATTCATCGGAATTCTACTTGTTGAGCCAGTCGCTTTGAGCTGTGACGTGATTGGTTGAATCAAGGATGCGTTGAGAATCCACCAAGAGAACGGGACCAATCTTTAAAGGCAGCTTGTGTTTGCTTGAGAAATCAAACCACCGGACGGCCATCGAGTTACGATCGAACCTCATTGAAAATCGCCACCGACCGCTTTCATCGGAATGAAACGGCTCACCTACGGCCATCTCCAAGCATTTGCCGCTTTCGAGAATGGAGACGTATCGAAAACCCGGGAGATTCGGATTCATGATTCGCCCTTGGTGATAGGAATAGCCCTCGACTTCGACCCAATCGCCTCGCCAGCGAAGGGAGTAAGGGGCTTGATTTGAAACTGAAAACAGAGCGAAACGCTTTTCAGATGCGTTGGTATAACCGAGGAAATGGATGCGAACGGCATCGGGTTGAGCCGGTGGATGGTACCGCAAGGCAAATGTAAAGACCGTCAGGCTGGCAATGATTGCGCCAATCGCGGCCCACCATCTGGAGCGCAGGCGCATGAGACTCACACCTTCTCCGGCACGACGTAAGGAGCGCGGTATTCGCGGGTGACGAGCTGGTTTGCCGCTTCGTTATTGGTGAAGCGTTCGGTTTTGGGATTCATCTCCAAGACCGGGCCGAGCGTGAGCGTCGTGTTCTTCAAGTCCACGTTGTTGGCGACGAGATGTTCTTCCATGCGACCGAACGCTTCCGCCACCGCCTTGTCGTTCTTCACCGTATCGCGAACCTGCTCGGGCGTTTTCTTGGTTCCAAGTTGGTACGAGATGTTGGCCTGATGCGTGATGGCGGCGGACAGGTGACCTTCCAAAATGTCGGCAGTGAGATCCGAAACTTTGCGACTGCGCACGGCAGCGATGAAATTGGCGTAGTGGTTGTCCGCGCCTTCCCATTTCTTGATTTCTTTGCCCTCGCGGTCGCAGGCGATGGCGGAAGAGTAGTTCGGAAAAATCATGAAGCCGCCATCGCATTCAAACACGGCGCTGATGCCGGCCCGACCGCGGTATTGATCCATCCGGTTAGCGCCGGCGCGTTGCGGCAGGCCGCGCACTTCGAAAATGATGGGCACGTCCGGGTAATCGAGCCACGAAATCATGGTATTGGGCGTCGTGCCGTCATCGTTGTAACCCAGTCGTCCGCCCACTGAAAACACGCGCGGGGCAACCGTGTCGTAGCCCAGCGCCCAGCGGACCATGTCCACCTGATGCACGCCTTGATTGCCGAGGTCGCCGTTGCCGGTGGGCCAGACCCAATGCCAGTCATAATGAAATTTTTCGCGCCAGAGTTCTGTTTTTGGCGCCGGACCGCACCACTGATCGTAATCCACGGTTGCCGGAATTTTGCAGGGCGCGGTCGCGGTGCCGATGCTGTCGCGACGTTTGTAACAGAGCGCGCGACCGAGTTTGATTTTACCGAGGTTTCCGGCGCGCAACCACGCGATGGCTTCCTTGATCGCGTAGCTGGAACGGGTTTGCGTGCCACTCTGAACGATGCGTTGATATTTGCGCGAGGCTTCGACGAGTTGGCGGCCTTCCCAGATATTGTGCGAAACGGGTTTCTCGACGTAAACATCCTTGCCCGCCTGCGCGGCCCAAATTCCGCCGAGCGCATGCCAGTGATTCGGCGTGGCGAGCGAAACAGCGTCGATATTTTTGTTCTCGAGCAGCTTTCGATAATCCTGATACGTCTCGACGGTGAGGTTGAGTTTGTCTTTGGCGTAGGCGCTGAGGCGATTCAACACGGCGGTGTCCACGTCGCAAATCGCCACGACGCGCACGCCTTTGCGATTGAGGCCGTCGAGATGGTTTTTGCCGCGACCGTTCAAACCGACAACCGCAACGCGAATATCGTCGTTCGCCCCGAGCACGCGCGCGCCAGGAGAAGAAGATTGCGCGCGGAGCAACGGAGACGCAAAGCCGAGTGCGGCCCCGGTGAGGGCGGTGCGACGAATAAATTGGCGACGATTCATAACACGACGTCGAGGTGGTTGGGGTTATTGTGAAGCGGACTTGGTGCCGGTGACGTATTCGTTGTAGTGCTCGGCGATGCGCCCCGTTTTTTCGTCACCTTCATGCACGACGACGCGATAACGAAACGTGACGCTTTTCCCGGCGGGGATTTTCAGGTCGCCCGCGTGTTTGTTGGAGGTGCCTTCAAAATCATGCTGACCGAACGGGTTGGCCGCGAACAGACCGTAATCTCGCACGTGCCACCAAGTAGGATGGCGGGGATTATCGGGGTGATCGAGAATGGCGAAGCCAAGAATTTTGCCATCCACCGGTCCATAATAATCGCACCACGCGGCGCGTTTGCCCCAAGTGACAGCTTCGCGTTTGTTGTTCTTGGCGGCGGCGGCTGAAACGCCGTTATCGCGGATGCCGGTGCTCAAGACGATGTGGCCGTCGCCGGGCTGCGCCGGTTCACCGCGCTTGAGCGGTGGGAGAACGCGCATGGATTCGGCGACGCGAATGGCGAACGAACCCTCCTTGGAATCGCCGAACGTGACGTCACCGTGCGAGGCTTTCAGCGTGATTTCAAAGTCGAGCACGATGGTGCTGTTGTCCGTGCAGGGGTAGAAGCGGAGGGTTTGTTCATCGGAACAAAGCACCGTGCCGTCCGCAGTAACCCAGTCGTTAAACGTCTTGATTAAACCGGTGGTGACGCCGGAGGAAATATCCGCGAAACCGCGATGCACGATGCGCCCCGCGCTCGGACGTTCGGTCCACAAGTCGTGGCCGTTGACCGGCGCGTGCGCAAACCAGAGCGAGCGATGATGCGGGTGGTCGGTGGCTTCGCCCGGCACTTTCGCCATAGGATAGTGACGCGTCATCGCGGTGCCGGCGGCGCCAACGATGGGATAACAAAACGGGCGCGGCACATTTTGATAATGATATTCCGTGAACAGCCGGCCATTGAGTTCGACCCGCAACACGTCATTTGTCTGGAAAATGCGGACGCCGAGCGGATTGGTTTTCGGAGCGGGATCGGTGGTGCGACAGGATGTCAACGCGAGCGACGCCAAGAGCAGGAGGCTCGGTGCGAAGTTGAAAGGCAGTCGGTTCATGGCGGACTCACTGAACAGGCAGGAGAATTTCAAAATCTTTCAAATACACTTCCGCGTCCTCGCCGCCGGCAAGAATGGTGGCGGGCAGGACGCCTTTGGGAAACGCGTCGTTTTGCGTGTCTCGGACTTGATGGCCGTTGAGATTCACAACGGCGCGTTTGCCTTGAACCATCATGGTGAGAACATTCCACTCGTTCATTTTCGTGCTCGCGCCGTTTTTGTCGTTCAGGCGGAATGAAAATTCTGGCGGGGTTTCTGGGTCCGCGCTGGTGCGAAACGCGAGATCAAAGCCGCCTTGCACCAGCTTGTATTTGAAGCGGATGGTGAAATCATAAAGTGGAGTGCGACCCTGGAGCGTGGCGGGTTGCGGGTCGCTGGCAGAATGGCGCGCCTGGAGCACGCCATTGTCCAGTTTCCACGCATTCAGGTTAAACCGATCGAGTCCTTCGAATGACTGGCAGTCCCACGCCGTTTGCCAATCGTGTTCGCCCAGATCACGCAAACGCACGTTGCGAAATCGCACTTGTGTGCCGACATCGTCAGACGAATGCACCTGCAAACCAATGAAGCCGCGCAAAGTTTCCGCATCGAGCAAATCTGCGGCGGGAACATCATTCACCCAGGTCTTGATGGATGAACCGACGCAGCGGATGCGGTAATGATTCCAGTCGCCGAACTTGAAAGCTTGTCCAGCGGGAGAATTGGTCGGGAGCGGAAAGAGCCAGAGCCGCCGCGCTTCCTCGTAAATGCCGCCGCCCCACCGGCGATTTTTGTTTTGATCCACTTCCACCTGATAACCGTGAACGCGTTTCGCGCCGACTTTGATTTCGCGCGGCCCGAATTGATACGTCTTCGGTTCTTCGAAGTAGTGGCTGCGAATCTGGATGCCGGAGTTCAATTTCTCGTCGGCCTTGACGTCGAGTTCGAGCAGGAAGTCGGCGTATTCCTTCTCCGTGCAGAGAAACGTATTGCCGCCGCCTTTAGTGGTGACCGTGCCGACGATGGTGTTTTCGGGTTCGATTTCGTAGCTCCCTTTGCCGCCGCGAATGATCCAGCCGTCGAAATTTTTCCCGTTGAACAGCGGCGGGAGCGTGCGCGCGGAAATGAGAGTTTGGTCCGGTTGGGGTCGGATCGTGCGGTCTTGGGCGACAGCCGCGCCCACTAATCCTATTAAAAGAGCCGTCAGCACCACAAATCGTGCGGGGCGCGAGAAAAACAATGCTTTCATGTGTCGTCCAGCAAACTCGCCCGTCGCAGAAATGACAAGCCAAAGTACGGGTGATTTTTGTTCAGGTTCTGGAGGTGGTAACGGTCATCTGTCCGTAATATTTCCCGGGATAATCCCGGGAAGGGCGTTGCATCACCCCGGGGGCGAGTTATACTGCCGCACACCAAACCGTAGTAAGAGTTGTTTTAGTTGTGCTGAGTTGTAACCGTCTTTTTGCCGTCTTGTGCGTTGCCGTTGCCGCGGAGTTTTCTGCCAGCGCTGTCAATCACTCCGGTGTTGCTTTGATTGCATCAAATGCTTCGAGAGTCGCTGTGGCTGCGGCGTTTCCCGAAAATTCCGAGCCGGAACTTTCATCGCTGCGTTTCGAACTCGGGGCAGTTCCGGTTACGGGCAACGAATGGTTTGATCCCTCGCTGGGCGTGGCCTTTTCCTCGGATGCGTTGAACTTCACCGACTCCGGTTCGCTTGCCGCCCCGACAAATAATCAGGAATTTGCCGTGCTCGGCTGGGAAAGTCTCTGGCGGCAGCCGACGGTGATTCCCATGGCGATTGTTCCCGAACCGGGCGCGGGTGCGTTGTTGCTCCTTGGGCTGTCGGCTCTGGCGGTTCGTTCGCGCCGCCGAAATTGATCTTCCTGCCAACCCTAAACGAAAAGGGCTTCAAAGTTTTATACTTTGAAGCCCTGTTCGTTTCCGAGCGGAGGAAATAATGATTAGCTGCGCGGCGGCAATTTCTTTTCGACCGGAACGCGTTCCAGCGAAACGTATTTTGGCAGGCCGTTCTCGGTGGGAACTTTGACTTCGCCTTCAATCAACGGTTGCGCGTAAGCGACAAACTTCTCGTTCGGCAGGAAACCGTCTTCGCTGATCCAGTCTTTGGGAATGAAGTGTTCGACATTGGCGATGTCCGCAAGCGGTTGCAAATCGGTGCTCCAACCGGTCGAACCATCGGCGCCGGTTTGACGCACGATCTTCACCATGAAACCGCTCTTGCCGTCGATGGCTGCTTTCACCGCGGCTTCGCCGGCGGCGAAGGCATTCGTCGCATCCGTGGCACTGGCAAAATGCGCTGCCGCGCGTTGCGCATAACCCAACAAAACAGTGCGCGTCTTCAAATTCATTTTACCCTGAATCAGTTCTTTCAACTCTTCAGCCGCGCCCGCGAGCACCGGATGGCCGAACGAGTCGAGTCGCGTCTTGTCCGCGCCCACTTCGTTGCCGTCTTTGTCTTTGATGCCCTCACCCACGACGACGATGCAGTATTTGTAGGCGGCGATGGTTTCTTTGACCTTGGCGAGAAAGGAATCGGGATCGAACGGCAGCTCCGGCAACAAAATGATATGAGGCGGGTTGGCCGGGTTGCCGCGTTTGGCCAGCACGGTGCCCGCAGCAATCCAGCCCGCGGAGCGGCCCATCACTTCGATAATGCAGCACGAGCCATCGTCCGTGGCCATGGCGCCGACATCAATGCCGACTTCCATCACGGTCGTGGCATTGTATTTAATGACCGACCCGTAACCGGGGCAGTTGTCCGTGTGCGGGAGATCGTTATCAATGGTCTTCGGCACACCGATGACGCGCAATTCGTAGCCGCGCTTGACGGCTTCCTCGTGAATCTTGTGCGACGTGTCCTGGGAATCGTTGCCGCCGGCGTAAAAGAAATAGCGGATGTTGTGCGCGGCAAAGACTTCGAAGAGCCGGTCCATGTCCTGCGCGGCTTTTTCCGGCTTCTTTTTGAAATCGATTTTATAGCGGCAGGTGCCCAGCGCGGCGGCGGGCGTGTACTTCAAACCCTCGATCGTGCTGCGCTTCTCGTCGTTGATGTCGATCAACTCTTCATTGAGAATGCCCAGGATGCCATTAAGGCCGCCGTAGATTTCCTCGATGCATTCATGTTTACCCGCTTCGGTGACGACGCCGGCGACGCTGGCGTTGATGACAGCGGTCGGCCCACCCGATTGAGCGACCAAAAGATTTCCAGTAAGTTCAGCCATAAAATGTCCATCAGGTTGCCGTTCCCCCGCGTGCCTGTCAAAGATGAATTCTGCGAACAAATGATTTCCCCGCCGGCGGCGGCGGCACGAAGTGGCGCTAATCTTTTCCCCCGGATGACCGCGATAATCTTTGACCCTCACCGCAACTTTTCCTAGCTTCCGGCGTTGAGACTTGCGTACGACAAAACAAATACATGGCATTTAACTCCGTCAAAATCCTGTTCGCCTCCGTTCTCGGGGTGATGCCTGACCAATACGAGGAGATTCAGAAGGCTTGGCGCGTGGCGGTGGACAACGGTTCGCAGGACTCTTTCCTCACGTTTATGGCCCGGGAACTCGGGATGCCGGAGGATGTTTTCCTGCAACGTCTCGCCAGCGGTCTCAATTGGCCTTACCTCGAGCTCAGCAAAATGGCCGTCGAAAACGAGGCGCGCGGCAAGATCTCCACCAAGGTCGCTTTCCAATACAACGTCCTGCCGACCGCCATGAAAGAAGGCGCGGTACAGGTGGTGGTGAGCAATCCGTTCGATAATGCCATGCTCAACGCCGTGCGTTTCGATGCGCATGGTCCGGTGCAGTTCGCGCTCGCGCCGCGGGCGGAAATCGAAAAGTCACTCAAGAAGTACTACGGCGTCGGCGCCGAAACGCTGGACGAGATGGGCGAAGAGATTCCGCTGGACCTCGAACTCGCCACGGACAAGGAAATCACCGAAGGCGACCAGGAAGCCAGCGTCATCAAGTTCGTCAACCAGGTCATTTGGGAAGCCTTCAAGGATCGCGCGACGGATATTCATCTCGAGCCGCAGGAAGACGAACTGCGCATTCGCTATCGCATTGACGGCATTCTGCATCAGACGCCGATGCCGCCGCAGTTGAAGCGGTTTCAGGCGGCCATCATTTCGCGCATCAAAGTGATGAGCGGGATGAACATTTCCGAAAAGCGGTTGCCGCAGGACGGTCGGATCAACGTCCGCATCAAGGGCGAGGAAATCGATATCCGCGTTTCCACCGTGCCGACGGTTTATGGCGAATCGGTTTCGCTGCGTTTGTTGTCCCGCGGCAAAATCTTTCTCAGCCTCGACAAACTCGGATTCTCGCCGAACGATGAAACCGCCATCCGCGAAATCATCGTCAAGCCGCACGGCATTTTGCTCGTCACCGGTCCGACCGGCTCGGGTAAATCCACGTCGCTCTACGCGATGCTCTCCTCGATCAATTCGATCCAGAAGCGCATCATCACGATTGAAGAGCCGGTTGAATACGAACTCAAAGGCATCAATCAGATTGCGGTGCGACCGGAAATCGGCCTGACGTTCGCGATGGGTTTGCGGCACATCCTGCGGCAAGACCCGAACGTCATCATGGTCGGCGAAATTCGCGATCTCGAAACGGCGGAAATCGCCATCCGCGCGGCGCTCACCGGTCACTTGGTTTTCTCCACGCTGCACACCAACGACGCGCCCAGCGCCTTCACGCGTTTGATCGACATGGGCATCGAGCCGTTCCTCGTTGCCTCGTCGGTGGAAGCCATCATGGCGCAACGGCTCGTTCGCACGATTTGTCCCGTCTGCAAAACCGAGCAACCGGTCGAGCGCTCTTACCTCAAGAAGATTGGTTTCCCGGCGCATCTCGTGGATACGACCAAATTCATGCACGGGGTGGGATGCGAATCCTGCCGGCAACTGGGTTATCAAGGACGGTTGGCGATTTATGAATTGCTCGTGTTGAACGAAGCGTTGCGGCCGATGGTATTGAGCCGGGCCGCCTCCTCGACCATTGCCCAGCGCGCCATCGAGCAGGGCATGCGGACGTTGCGCGACGACGGTTGGAACAAAGTGCGCAACGGCATCACGACGATTGAGGAAGTCCTGCGCGTCACGCAAATCGAGGAACATCTCGATTCGCTGACCGAAAACGAGAAAACCGGCATCTGGACCAAGAGCCAACCCACCTGATGATCCCGGCCCGCAAACTCATTTCCTGACATGGCCCGTCTGCATTCCTGCAACGTCCTGCATAGCACCGGCACGGATCGCCAACTCTGGCAATTCAGCGCGCAGGGCAGTTTCGCGCTCAAAGGCGAACACGCCACGCGTAACGGCGGATTCCTGCCGTCGCACCTCGCGCAAAAAAGCTGGCGGCAAATCGGTCAACCGCGCTTGAATGTCGCCTGGCTGCCGCCGGAGAATGTTTTCTTCCGTGTCGTGCATCTGCCGCCGAGCACGTTTGCCGAAACGCTCGCGATGGTGGAACTGCAATTGGAAAAGCTTTCCCCCGTGCCGGTCGGGCAGGTGGCGTGGAGCGTTTATCCCGTGCCACAACCGCCGGACGCCGCGCCGACCGACCTGCAGGCCTTCGTGGTCATCTTCGTGGAACGCGATCTGGTTGAACAATTCCTCGGCGAACTCGAATCGGTTGGTTATCTCGCCGATCGCCTCGAACTCCAGGCGTTTGATCAAATCACCGCCGTGCCGGCCGACGCGAATGGCGCGTGGATTTATCCCGGCTTGGCCGGCGGACCGGACACCGCGTTGGTGGCCTGGTGGTATGGCGGACGGTTGCAGGGCATAAATGCGTTGACATTTCCAGCGCAAAACGACGCCGCGGAATCGCTCAAGGAACAACTCGCGCAAATGGCGTGGGCGGGCGAACTGGAAGGCTGGCTCACTTCGATGCCGGTATGGACGCTGGTGGCCGATGACGAAACCGTCGCGCGTTGGGAAACACCGTTGCGCAAAGGTCTGGACGCGCCGATTCGCCTGCTACATCCCACCTCGCCGGTGGAACTCGCCGCGCGCACAGCCAAGCGTGCCGCGCAATCCGACAGCAAGAGCAATCTCGTTCCCGCCGAACTGGCCACGCGCTATCGCAATCAGTTTTTCGACCGGCTCTGGATTCGCGGCATGTTTGCCGCCGGCGCGGTGTATTTCATTCTGGTGGCGATTTATCTCGTCGTCGTCGAGGTGCAGGATTATCGCGTCGGGAAAGTCGAGGCGTATGTGGAAGGGCTGGGCTCGTCCTACACCAACGCGCTGCAATTGCGCGAGCGCTTTCAGGTGCTCAAGACGCGCGAGGAACTCAAATTCGCGGCGTTGGATTGCTGGAAGGCGACGGCGGAGTTGCTGCCCGAAACGCTCACGCTGGACGGCTTTTCCTTTGCGGAAGGACGGCGGCTTTCGCTCAATGGCACGGCGCCGGGTGACGCTTCGGCGGACGTCATTCAATTTTATGGCGACCTCCGCAAATTCACCTTGAACGGTCAACCCCTGTTCGATTTCAACAAAGGCAAGGAACTCAGCACGCGCCTCGGCCCGGGCGGAGTCATCGTCTGGAATTTTGAATTGGAACTCAAACGCGCGGAGGCCCCATGAAAGACGCACTCGCCAAATTCAGCGCCAGTTTCTCGCGGCTCAGTTCGATGGAACGCTGGTTCGTCATCCTCGTCATCATCGGCGTATTCTTCGTGGTGAATTTCATCTTCATTCTGCCGCGCTTCAATGATTGGGGCGCGCTCAAGAACCGGCTCGGCGAAGCGCAAAGTGACAAACAGAAGTTCGAGACCATGATCGCGCAGATCCCGACGTTCTCCAACCAGATCGCGCAATTGGAAAGCGAAAACTCCGCCGTGCCGCAGGAAGACCAGGCCATCAACTTTCTGAGCGCCATCCAGAATCAAGCCGCGCAATCCGGCGTCACCCTCGTCGCCAACACGCGCCAACCCGAGCGCACGAATCAGTTCTTTCTCGAGCGCGCCCAGTCGCTCACCACGCAATCCGGCGAGGCGGAACTGGTGAATTTTCTCTACAATCTCGGCGTGGGGAATTCGCAGATCCGCGCGCGTTCACTGTCCATCAGTCGCGATCCTTCGCAAACCCAACTTAAAGCCACGATCACCCTGATCGCCAGTTATCAAAAGAAACCGCCGACGCGCGCGACGCCCGCGCCCCGGCCGGCCACTGCGCCGAAGCAAACCTCTCCTGCCGGAGCGTCTCCGGCCGCTCCCGCCGGGTCACCCGGCGTGCCGCCGGCTACGACCGCTCCCAAATCTGCAACACCTGAAAAGAAATGAACGCGAAAATTCTCCCCCTCGCTTTGGTGCTGGTTGCCCCCGGCCTCGTCGCTCAAAACGCCACGCCGGCGAAGCCGCTCAGCCACGAGGAACTCGTGCGCCGCGCCACCAACCAGACGACCGCGCCCACCGAGACCACGGCGGCAACTGTGCCGGATTGGTCCGCTACCAACACGACTTTGACCGAAGGCAAAACCGCCAGTGCCACGCCCCAGCAACCAGATGCGGCCGCGACCAAAGCGGCCGCCGAACGACTCGCCCAGGCCCGGGCGGCGGCCTTGACCAATCGTGCCGCCGGCCGACCACCGCGCGCCACGTTGCCTGCTTTTCCTACTCCGAACGCCCCGGCCGCCACCGCTGCCCCGGCGGCGACCGCTGTGCCCACGGCTGTTCCCAGCGTCAATGTGCCGCCGGCAGCAACCCCGGCTCCAGCCGCAGTAACGCCCGCGCCCGCCGCCACTGCCGCGCCCGCCGGGCAGATGACGTTGCGACCCGCCGCCAACCCCAGCAACATACCCGAGCCCGACAAAATTTTTCCCGCCGGCAGCATTGATTGGCCCGCGGCAACGCTGGAACAAGTGTTGCAAATCTATTCCGAGTTGGTCGGACGCAATTTGCTCCGACCCACGTCGCTGAACATGAAGACGGACATCGTGCTCAAGCAAACCACGCCGCTGACGAAGTTGGAAGTGGTGCAGATGATTGAAGCGGCGATGTATCTCAACCAGGTGTCGGTCATTGATGTTGGCGAAAAGTTCGTGACCGTCATGCCCACTGCGGAGGCGTTCAAGATTCCCGGGATGATCAACACTAACGATGTCACCGCGTTGCCATTGTTGGGTTCGATGATGACGCACGTGGTGCAATTGAAGTATTCCAAGCCGAGCGAAATGGTGAATGTGCTCACCCCGTTCGCCAGCGGCACGGCGCCCAATCCCATCCTGCCCGTGGACAGCAGCGGCATTCTCGTGTTGCGTGATAACGTCGCCAATGTGAAACGGATGTTGGAGATGATTGAGAAAGTGGACGTGGTGGCGCAGTCCGAGATCATTTCCGAAGTGATTCCGATTAAGTATGCGAAGGCGGAAGAAATTGCCAGCGCGTTGAGCAGCGTGGGCGGCGGCACGGCGGGTTCGATCGGCACGCGTAGCAGCACGTCCAGTCGCACCTCTGGCGCCGGACGCGTCGGCACGACGCAACCCGGCGCGTATAATCAGCCGGGGACAACGCCGGGATTGCCCGGCGCGACCCCGACGCCGTCCTCCAGCGCCACGTTTGGCGATCGCGTGCGAAATCTCATCAGCCGCGCGGCCAGCTCCGGGGAATTCTCGATTTTAGGCGAAACCAAAATCATCGCGGACATCCGTTCCAATTCGCTGCTGGTCTTCGCCACCAAGCAAGACATGGAGATGATCAAAGACATCATCGGCAAATTGGACGTCGTGCTGGCGCAGGTGCTGATTGAAACGATCATCATGGACGTGTCCCTCGGCAATAAATGGGAATTCGGCGTTTCGGCGGCCCAAAATCAAATGGATCGCAGCAGCGGCAAGGTTTCGACCGTGGGCGGTTATAACAACAGTAATCCGTTCTTCAATTTTGGCGGAACGACGGCCACCAATTTGTTTCCGGGCAACTTGACCAGCACCTTGTCGGATTCGTCGTTCAGCTATTTCAGCCGCCTTGGCAGCGATCCGTCGTTTGAGATGGCCCTCAAAGCTGCGGCCAGCGACAACCGCGTCAACGTCATCCAGAAACCGCGCATTCTCACGTCGCACGCCACCCCGGCCTCGATCTTTGTCGGGAGCACCGTGCCGTATGTGACCGGCACGTACTACGGTTACGGCGCAGGCACCGGCGGCAGCAGTTCCTATCAGCAACTCAAAGTTGGGATTGGGCTCGACGTCACCCCGTTCATCAACCAGGACGGACTTGTGGTGATGCAAATCCAGGAAACGATTGACGAGGTCAGCGGCTTTACCACCATTGAAAATGTTGGCGAAGTTCCGACCACCACCAGTCGCACCTTGTCGGCTGAAGTGGCGGTGCGCGACGGCGAATCCATCGTGCTCGGCGGCTTCATCCGCAATTCCGATTCGAAAAACAAATCCGGCGTGCCGTTGTTGAAGGATATTCCGCTGCTCGGCGCGTTGTTCAGTTCGCGTTCCGCGGACAAGAATCGCACGGAACTCATGGTGCTGATGCGGCCGACCGTATTGCGCACGCCCGAACTGGCGGCCATGCACGTGGACGTGGAAAAACAACGCCTGCCCGGGGTCCGCGCCGCCGAACGGGAATTGGATAAGGTCGAGTTGAAACGTGTCGAAGCGGAAGAGCAGCGCCATCCGAAGGCAACGCCACCACCCGCGGCGCAACCCGATTTCGACCGCGTCACGCCGTTCTCTCCGCAGGACGAAAGAATCTTGTATAGCCCGACGCCGTAATCCGGCCGGTTCGGTCCCGGAAACAATTGCGGCGCGTTGCGGCAAATCGCCATGCCGACAGTCACTCTGGCGCGTCACGCCATGGCCACTCGCTTCGAGTTGGTCCTGCATGGCGACCGGGAAGCGGCGCTCCGCGCGGCGGGTGAAGCAGCGCTGACCGAAATCGATCGAGTTGAAAAGCAACTCAGCCTCTATCGCCCCGGCAGTGAAATCGCCCAACTCAACGCCCGCGCCGCTCACGAACCCGTTCAGGTTTCGCCGGAAGTCTTCGCCTTGTTGCAACACGCGGCGAAACTCAGCGCAGAGACCGGTGGGGCTTTCGATATCACCATCGCGCCGTTGGTGCGGTGCTGGGGCTTCATGAACGCCAGTGGTCGCCTGCCGACCACCGAGGACGTAGCCGCGGCGCAATCGGTCGTGGGCCTGGAGCACGTTGAATTTGATGCCGGCGCTCGCACGGTGAAGTTTGATCGGCCGGGTGTGATGTTGGATTTGGGCGCGATTGGTAAAGGTTACGCCATTGAACGGGCGGCGGAACTACTTCGGGAAGATGGAGTGGGCAGCGCATTACTGCATGGCGGAACGAGCACTGTCTGCGCGATTGGCCATCCGCCCGAGGCTGAACATTGGCGCGTCGCCTTGCCGGAACAGTTGACTGCCTTTCCTCGTGCGCCGGACGAAGCGTCGGAGCCAGAACTACAATCAAACGTGCTCTTGTTGCGGGACGAATCGGTGTCCGTATCGGCGATTTGGGGCCGGGCGTTTGTCGCGGCCGGGAAAACGTTTGGGCACGTGATTGATCCGCGCACCGGACAACCGGTCACGGCGGCTGTTTGTAGCGCCGTGATTTTGCCGGCGGCGACGGAAACCGATGCGTTGTCCACGGCTTTGCTCACGCTTGGGCCGGCAGGTCATGAAACTATTCAGAATCTGCGCGCCGGAATGCGTTCGCTGTTAGTGGCTGCGAGTGGCGCACGGCGGATGCTGCCGGGTTAGCGCCGTTTGCTATCGCGCCAGTTGCATCACAAAATCGTGGAGCGTTGCAATCGCCACGGCAATGTCAGCTTCCGAGGCCGATTCCGCCGGGTGATGGCTGATGCCACCTTGGCACCGCACGAACAACATTGTCACCGGTGTGATGGCGGCAAGCGCTGCGGCATCGTGCCCCGCGCCGCTGGCGAGCAAGGGCGCTTCTTTTTGGTGCCGCTTCACGGCGTTCTCCATGAGCGTGGTGAACTTGCGTTCGCAGATCACGGCGCGATTTTCGTGGGCTGTCTCCCAACTCAATTTCACCCCGCGCTCGGTCGCGATTTCTTTGGCCCGCTGCTGGAGAGCAAGGCAGGCCTGTTCGCGCGTCGCGTCGTCGGGATGGCGCACGTCGAGGCTCAATCTCGCTTCGCCGGCAATGACATTGGTGGCGCCGGGGAACGCGGCGATTTCCCCGACGGTGGCAACCAGACTGCCGCGGTGGGACGCGAATTCTTCCACCGCCAGAACGAATTCCGCCGCGGCGCATAAGGCGTCCCGGCGCAATTTCATCGGTACCGTGCCCGCATGACCCGCCATCCCGGTGAACCCAATGCGGGCGCGGGTTTGGCCGGCGATAGCGGTGACGACGCCGACGGCGAGATTCTTTTGTTCTAACACCGGCCCTTGTTCGATGTGAACTTCAGCGTAACCGATCAGGCGTTGCGGATCGTATTTGGCGCTGGCGATGCCCTCGGGATTTCCGCCGAAGTTGCGAATGACATCCGCCATTGCAACGCCGCGGGCGTCGAGGCGCTGCAATTCTTGAAACTGAAAAGTGCCGGCCACGGCGCGACTGCCGAGATACGTGCTTTGATAGCGCACGCCTTCTTCGTCGGCAAAACCAATGACTTCGATCGCAAACGGCAGGCGCGTTTGCGTCGCATGCAATTGTTGCACGCACGCCAATGCCGCCAACACGCCCAGCGGGCCGTCGAACTTGCCCGCGTCCCGCACCGTGTCGAGATGCGATCCCAGCAGGAGTATTTTTCCTTCCGGGGTGGCGGCGGGATAATGACCGATGAGATTGCCGATGGCGTCGGTGCGCACACTCATACCGGCGGCGGTCATCCAACGGCCGGCCAGTTCGTTGGCGCGACGCATCGCCGGGGAGGCGAAGGTGCGCGTCAGGCGGCTGGGTTCTTCGGTGATTTCCGCCAGCGCGTCGAGTCGCTCCATCACCATTGCGGCCTGTTCAGTAGGGCTGGTCATGTCAGCTTCCCCGATAGGTGGAATAACTCCACGGTGAGCAGAGCAGGGGCACGTGATAACTCGCCTGAGCGTCAGCAATGCCAAACCGGACGGGCACGCGGTCCAGGAACGGAACTTTCGTCGTGGCCGTCGTGCGGGCGGCAAAGTAATCACCGACAAAGAACACGAGTTCATATTGGCCGACGCGCAATTCGTCGGCGGCGAGCAACGGTGCATCGGTCCGTCCATCGGCGTTGGTGCGGACGGATTTTATCAACTCACGGGGTTCGGTGGCGAGCGACCAGAGTTCAACGGTCATTCCGGCTGCCGGACCACCGTGCGCGGTATCGAGGACGTGAGTGCTGAGTTTGGCGGGCATATAATTACGCGGGGATTAAATCTCGCAATCGCAGTTCGGCAATCTTGAAAATTTCGGCCAGGGCGGTGGCGATTTCCTGGTCGCGCGAGTTTTGCAGTCGTGCGTTGAAGCCGGCGAGGATGGCCGCCTTCTTGTTCAAGCGGGCGCAGATGACAAACGGAAAGCTGAACCTGGCTTGGTACGCGGCGTTGTGGCTTTGAAACAGCGCGATTTCCTCGGGACTCAATTGGTCGAGACCGGCGCTGGCCTGTTCGCTGGTGGATTCGCGCGTAAGTTGACCGGCGAGGGCGAGCCGCCCCACGAGATCCGGATGCGCGCGAATCAAGGCGAGTTGCTGTTCCGCGCTGGCCGTGCGCACGGTTTCGCACAACGCGGCCAGCAATTCCTCGACCGTGGCAAAAGGACGTTGCGCCCAGGTTGCTGCCGCGATCCACGGCGAGTGTTCAAACACCGGGCCGACGCTACGGGTGAATTCTTCGCGGGAAAGGCCGTTGAGTTGGGCGAGGGTGAATTTCATTTCCACAGCCAGGTGAGCAGTGGCGCGATAATCAGCGCGGGCAAATAATCGGCCAGGGGCACGCGGCGAATCTCAAAAATAACGACGCCGACCGTGCAAACAATCAAGCCGCCGACGGCGTTGACTGAATCCAGCAATGCCAGATCGCGCAGGAAGGGTTGCACATAAACGCCCGTCGCCATGGTGATCGTGCCGAGAAAAACAAACACGGGCAAGGCAGCCGCAATGGCACCCCAGCCGAACATCACCGCAAAACCCATCATCGCGAGGCCGTCCATCAACGCTTTGATCGCCAGGGGATAGAAATAACCGAGGTCGCCTTTCTCAATCGGCAATCCGTCTTGCAGCGCGCCAAGCAACCCGAGCGGCGCGGCGCAAAACAGAATGGCGCAGGCATTCATTCCGTTGCTGAACCGCTGCGGACGATTGGGTCGTTGCTGCTCGATGAGTTGACGCGCGTGTTGGCCGAGGCGATTGGACAGTTTTTGCAATCGGATGAGTTTCCCGAGCAGATTACCCAGCGTCAGTGCGACGAACGCGATGAAAAGTTGTTTCGTGACCAGCAGGAACGAGCCATGGACGCTCAGCCAGGTCAGGCGCAGGCCAAAAAACATCGCCGCGGTGCCGAGACACAATTTGAAAAATGCCTGCGTCTGCGCGGACAACGGCTGCGGGCGGATCAAGCCGAGAATTCCCCCAATCACTATGGCCGCGGCGTTCAGAATGGCTCCAGTCACCCGCAGACTGAATCATGCCGCCGCGAACGAGAGAAGCGAAAAATTTTGTCCGGTGGTGATGCCGGCTTATTTCGGCAGGTTGATTTCGACCTTTTGCGGTTCATCTTTCATCGCGCCGGCCTGGGTCGGATCGGTGAACGCAAACAAATGGGTGTTGGATTGGATATACACCGCCCCGTTGGCAACGATGGGCGTGCCGTAAACGGCGGCGCCCAGATTGGTTTCGCTGATGAGCTTCTTTTCCTTATCCGCCGCCAGTACCACGAAATCGCCGTCTTCGTCACCCACATAAACTTTGCCGTCGGCCACAAATGTCGAGCCCCACATGTGCGCTTTCATGTCGTGCGTCCAATAGACCTTGCCGGTTTCGGCGTCGAGGCAATGAATGAAGCCCGAGAAATCGCCGACGAAGATCAACCCCGTTTCGGGAACGAGTGAGACGGTGGAGATGCTGCGGTGAATGCCGCGATACTCCCAGATTTTGGCCGTGCCGGTGACGTCGCCGGTTTTGGTGGCGTCAATGCAGGTGAGAATGCCGACGCCTTCGCCGTGTTCCGGGTCCTGACCGGTGGCGACATAAATACGGTTCTTCCAGAAAACCGGTGTGGCGTTGATTTCGCTCACGCCTTCCGCGGCGGGATATTTGATGGGTTTGCCGTCCTTGTCTTTTTTGTATTCGGGTGGATTGCAATCGTACTTCCAGACGGTTTTAAGAAATGGTCCGTCCGGTGTCTCAACGGGAATGGCGTCGAAGGAATAGCACACGCCGTCGCCGCCGCCGAAGACGATTTGTTTTTTGCCATTCACGATGGCCAGCGTGGGTGAACCCCATTGGCCGTGGAGAATGTTCGGTCCGATCTTGGCGTCGTCTTCGCCCATGAATTCGCCAGTCTTTTTGTTCAGCGCGATGAAACTCGGCGCGTTGGGCGAAGGAATGTTGGAATGGGTCCAGTCCTGGCCGTTGGAGGTGCAGGTGTAAAGAATGTCGTCCACGATGAGCACGGAACAATTCGACGCGTTATGCGGAAACACGCCAAGATCGTCCATCATGTCGTAAACCCAGATGATGTCGGCGTCCTTCGGGCCAGGTTCGATGGGTGACGCGCCTGGAACATCTTTGATGACGTATTTGGCTTCGTCCTTGTAGGGACCGTCGTTGCCGTTGGACATCCCGTTCACGTCGAGGCACATCACTTCGCAGCGACTGGTGACGATGTAAACGCGGTCGCCTTCGACGGTGGGCGACGCCAGCAAGCCGAGGCTTTCCCAGTCGTTGACTTTGCCGGAGGCCAGTTTGGGCACGACCAGTTGCCAGAGAAACTCGCCGGTCTTTTCATCGAAACAGAGCAGGATGCTGCGGTCGCCTTCGTGGCGCGGGTCCCGCGGCGGTTCGTTGTTGGTGCCGACGAACACCTTGCCGCCGGCGACGGTGACGTTGCCATAGCTTTGCGAACCGAGCTTGGCGATCCACTTGAGATTCTTGATGGCATTCGTGCTGACCTCGTCTGTGCCGGGCTTGAAATCAACTTTGCCGAACGCCTCGGGCAGACCGCGTTGCGGGGAATACATGTTCCGAATGTTGCTGCCGCCCCATTGCGGCCAATCCGCGGCGGAGGCCAGGTTGGCTAGCGTGGCGCTCGCCAGCAAACCGAGCCAGATTCGTGAGTGTTGCTTCTTCATCATAAATTTCATGAGGATTCAATGCCGTTCAGTTGGCCGTGACTTTGATGTTATCAATATAGACGCGCATGTCTTGCGGCGAAAAACCGAACAATCCCGGCGAGCCTTCCTGATGCGCGGTGCGATGTTTTACTTCAATGGTCCAGGCGGAGGGTTCGGCTTCATCGCGTTTCCATGCCTTGGCGCGGACGATGCCCGTGCCGTCGGCGGCGATGTCCACCCGGGTTTTGAGCCGATACCAGATATTTGGTTGAAAATTGAAATCCACGGACTCGCGCAAGCGCTCGAAGTTGGAACTGACCTCGAGTTTCTTTTCATTGCCCTTGAGCACGATGAGGTAGCGTTGATTGACGAGGCCTACCTCGGACATTTTGCGGCGGTTACCGTCGCTCATCATGTCGGCTTCCATGGTGTAATTCCGGGCGGACGGCGTGCCGAGAAATACTGTGGCGCGTTGGAAGAATTTGTTGTCGATGGTTTTGGTCAGGCATTTCGTGCCGTCCCGTTCGCGAATCTCGAACTTGAAGCGCGCGCCAATCCACGGCAACGGCGGATAGGCAAAGGCGGCATTCTCCGCTTCATTGGTTTCGGACAGCGTGAACGATTCAAAATCCTGACTGAGCGGCAAGTAGGGGAGCACACGACCGCGAATGTAGCCATTCAAATTGCCGCGTGTCGCTTCGAACGCGCCGGCGGAAGGTTGGCGCGCGTCGTCGGCGACAAGCTTTCCCTCGGCGTTGAATTTGCCGTTCATGAGCGCTTTCACACGGGCAGTCGGGGGAATGTAATTGGTCCATTGCAACGATTTCATGTCGGCAATTTCCTGAACCGTGAATCCGTTGGCGTCAACCGAACGGGCGCGGAACGAAGCGGTTTGCCCCGGGCGCAATGTCACCTCAGCAGGGATGATCTGAAGCGCTGTGGCGGGGCCGGATTTGGGGTCCGGTTGCGCCGCAATTGGCGCCGGCAAACCGGGATTGTTGCCGGGCTGGCCCCAGCAATAGAGATATTTCAGAGTCTGGAGGTAGAGCTTGCCGTTATAGGCGACGGGGGTGCCGAAACAGCGGCCTTCGAGTTCGGCGTGTTGCAGAATCTCGGGTTGTTCGCCGGGCTTGATGATGTAGAGCGCTCCGCTGGTGCCGGCTTCGCTGCCTTCGCCGCCGCCTTTGCCGGCGGGGTTGTCGAGCATTGGCACATAGAGTTTGCCGTCCGCGTAAAACGGACAGGAATTGCGCTGTTCGATGCCGAGCTTGAGTTTCCATTTGATGGCGCCCGTGTTGGCGTCCACGGCGCAGAGATCGCCTTTCTCCGCGACGACGTAAACCATGTCGTCCACCAGGATCGGGGAGCTGGTCGAAGTGGAGACTTCGGCGGCCCAAAGTTCGAGGTCTTTACGTTCCAGCACCACGGGCCCGGTGGCGCCGGGTTCGGGTTCAACGTCCGGAATTTTCATCGCGACCAACTGGCCTGGTTCGTAGGGTACGCCGAAGATGGCGATGAGTTTGTCGTTGTTATGCACGAGGACCGTGGCGTTGATGCCGGCGCGGAACAGCGGCACGCGCCAGATCGGGTCGCCCGTGCGCGCGTTTACGCACACCACGCTGCCGTCGCCTGTCGAGGCGTAGAAGACGCGTTTGCCGCGATGCCAACCAAGAATTGGCGAGGAGAAGGAATTGTCTTTAGGCCGGTCGGCGGGCGTGCTGGCCCAGACGAGTTCGCCGGTCTTTTTGTCGAAGGCATAGAAACGATCGCCCGCCGGGCCTTGCGCGCCCCAGTTGGCCGTGATGCCGCGAGTGATGACCAGATCGCCGTCAATGATCGGAGACGCAGTGCGACCATTCGGGAAGGTGAGCCGGCCGTATTCCTCCATCAGCGATTTTTTCCAGAGCAGTATTCCGTCGGGCGTGAATCCGGCGAGAATGCCTTGCGTGCCCTGCATGTAAACGTTGCCGGTTTCCGGATCAATCACCGGTGTGGACGTCGCGTAACGCAGATAAATGATGTCGCTAATGAAATCGTTGAAGAGCTGCTGCCATAGTTTTTCGCCGGTTTCCGCGTCATAACAGACGATGCCTTCCTGCAAATCGGGGTCAATCCAGTCGCCGAGGTAACCCATGATATAGAGTTTGCCGTTGGCGATGACGGGCGTGGAAGCGCCGGGAAACTCCGCGCGCCACAGCGGATTTTTCGGGTCGATTTTGTCCGGCAACCCCGTTTCGCGGGACCGGCCGGTCTGTTCGGGGCCGCGCCAGTTCAGCCAACCATCGACCGCGGCTGGAGTCGAGGTCACGCCCAGGCTGACGAGAAGCGCGAGGACAATAGATTTCTTCATGGCAATCATCATGATGCTACAAGACCGGCTTTGACGATACGAGTTTGGTTCATGTTCACCCACCTGACAAATCCATTGTGCCGCTTGCCCACTCGAACGAATGGTCGAGGCCGCCGGAACTCAGTGCGGTGGTTGCGCGATCAAAAAGCGCGGGCGGCGCGAATAATCTTCTCGAATGGCTGCCACGCTCCAACGCTCCGCCTGGAAAAGCGCGCAGATGGCCTCGGCCTGGCCGTCGCCGAATTCGAGCATGATTTGGCCCGGCGCGTTCAGAAAAACTTTCGCGGTGGCGGCCAGCCGGCGATAGAAATCCAATCCATCCGGACCGCCATCCAGTGCGCTGCGGGGATCGAAATCGCGCACTTCCGGTTCGAGCGTGGGAATTTCCGCGCTCGGGATGTAGGGCGGGTTGCTGATTAACAAATCAAAACGCTCGTTGGAGTTCAAAGCGGCAAAACCATCGCCGGGCCGGAATTCGATTTGGTCGGCAACGCCATGCCGCACGGCATTTTGGCGGGCGATTCCGAGCGCTTCCGCCGAAACATCCAGTGCGATAATCCTAGCGGTGGGACATTTCGCCGCGAGCGCGATGGCGAGGCAACCACTGCCCGTGCCGAAATCGAGAACGGTCGGCGGCTCAGCGTTGAGCGTGGCGAGAAATTGCCAGCCGGCCTCGGCCAGCAATTCCGTTTCCGGCCGCGGCACGAGCACATGACGATTGACGGCCATTTCAAAGCCACAGAATGAAGCCGTGCCGAGAATGTGTTGCAACGGCTCGCGTTGGCCGCGGCGCTGGACGAGTTGGCGCAGAGAATCGAGTTCCGGGTTCGTCAATTGCCGCTCGAAATTCAGGTAGAGCTTCATGCGCGGCACTTGCAACACATGAGCCAGCAACAACTCCGTCTGCAGGCGCGCGGATTCCACGCCGCGTTTGGCGAGGAATTCCGTGCTTTTGGAAATAACCTCCAGGACGGTCACGCGATTCAGGGCGCGAAGTAATCCGGTTCGTTGCCGGGCTGCCACTTGATATTGCAGCCAAGACTCGGCTTTTGCGTGGCGGGAACGGCTTCGCCCTTCAGCAAAGCATCCATGGCGGCGCGCAGATCCTTGCCCGTCACGGGAATTCCATTGCCCGGCCGGCTGTCATCGAGTTGGCCGCGATAGACGAGCCGGTGATTTTTATCGAACAGAAAGAAATCCGGCGTGCAAGCCGCGCGATACGCATGCGCGACCGCCTGGGATTCATCATAAAGATAGGGAAAATTGTACCCGGCGGCGCGGGCCTCCTCGGCCATTTTGGCGGGACTGTCGTCAGGATAATTAGCCACGTCGTTGGAACTGATGGCCACGATGGCCACTTGCTTCGGCGCATAATCGCGGCCGAGTTTGGCGAGTTCCTCGCGCACGTGCTTCACGAACGGACAGTGATTGCAAATGAACATCACGAGCAACGCGGGGTGTCCGGTCAGATCGGCGAGCGAGACGAGTTTTCCGTTCGTGTCGGGCAATCGGAAATCCGGCGCCGTTGTTCCCAGCGACAACATGGTGGATGGAGTTCTAGCCATGTTGATGATTTTGCGAAGCGAAAGTCCAAAGTCGAGTCCACAGGTGCGCGTGATCAATCGGATGATGCCGGAATTTTCAAAACAATGTTCGTGCAGCAGAATCAGCAGACACGTAGCGCGTCGTGCGAAGAGTTTTCCAAAACGAACTGCAAACGTTGTCACCAGAACGTTGCAAAAGTTTCACAGCAAATCTCGTCCGCAGCCCTGATTTCATTGAGGGAAACGCACTGTTAATAACTCGCGAATAACTGTTAATATGTTGTCCTCGTAAGCGACTGTCCCATTTCATAAAAATCTTTCTCGCGAACCAGAATCACTTCGCTCCATGGCCCGCAGAAACTCAGACGTTCCGCGGGCTGTTTTGTCGCCAGTTGTAAGTTATTGTAATCCAGTTTATTGCGGCTTGGTTTGGTTTGGTGCGAAAACAATTGATCCTTCGGTTCGAGAGTTTTTGATGGCGCGGGGTTGGGCAGGTGTTAAAAATGGCGACACGACACGTTCGCAAAAACAAGATTTGGGGCTAAGTGAATAAAATTCAGGATAACCCGGTTTCAGGGGTAAAAGAGATGCAAGCTTCGGCTGACAAAATTTGGGGTTCGGCACAGGAACAACTGCGCTCAATGCTGAGCGCGGACACCTTCAATCTTTGGTTCGCACCGTTGCGAGCTGTAGCCGTGGAAGGCGATTGCGTGGTGTTGGAAGTGGCGAACGATTTCTGTGAAGTGTGGTTGAAAGACAACTACCAGGGCCTGCTGCAGGATGTGTTGAGCATCGCCGCAGCGCGGCAATTGCGGGCTAAATTCGTGGTTGGCCCCAACGCGGCCCCTCCGCCTCCCGCGCCCGCCCTCGTAAAGAAAGTCGAGCCCGTTGCCAAACCCAAACCCACCACGGCGGCGGCATCCTCCGAGCGCGCGGCGACCAATGGGGAATGGACCTTTAATCCCAAGAACACGTTCGAGACATTCGTCGTCGGCAACAACAACAACTTCGCCTACGCCGCCGCCAAGGCCGTAGCGGAAGCGCCGGGCAAATCCTACAACCCGCTGTTCCTTTATGGCGGCGTCGGACTCGGCAAGACGCACCTGTTGCATGCCATCGGTCAACATGTGGCCGGCAGCAAGAAACACGCGCGCGTCGGTTACGTTTCCTCAGAGAAGTTCACGAACGAATATATTGATGCGATTCAGAACAACTCGTTGGTGAAGTTCCGCAAGAAATATCGCCAGACGGATGTGTTGTTGATTGACGATATCCAGTTTCTCGCGGGCAAGGAGCGGATTCAGGAAGAATTTTTCCATACGTTCAACGCGTTGCACGAAGCGCATAAACAAATCGTGCTCACGTGCGATCGTCCGGCCAGCGAAATTCAAGGGCTCGAACATCGCTTGGTGTCGCGCTTTGAATGGGGGTTGGTCACCGATCTTCAGCCGCCGGACGTGGAAATGCGTCATGCGATTCTGAAGAAGAAGGCGGCGTCCATGGGCGTTTCGTTGCCGGACGAAGTGATGAGCTTCCTCGCGCATCGCATCCGCACCAACATCCGCCGCCTCGAAGGCGCGTTGATCCGCGTCGCTTCCTACGCATCACTCACCGGCAAGAAGCTCAACGTGGAAGTGGTGGAAGGGTTGCTGCGCGAAATTCTGCACGAAGAAGGCCGTTACTCGGTCAACATCGAGGTCATCCAGAAGAAAGTCGCCGAACACTTCGATATTCGGCTCGCAGACATGACCAGCAAGCGCCGCCCGGAAAACATCGCGTTTCCGCGGCAAGTCGCGATGTTCCTCGCGCGGCAGATGACCGAGAACTCGCTCAGTTCCATCGGGGAGGCCTTTGGTGGTCGCGATCACGGTACGGTTTTGCACGCGTGTCGCCTCGTGAAAGATCGCATGGAAGTGGACGCCAATGTGCGCCAGGTCGTCAGCTATCTGGAAAAGCAGTTGATGCGCTGAGGCGTTGCAGCAGTTCGCAGTTTTTTTGAACCCAGCCGGTAAGGCTGGGTTTTTTTGTTTTCGCGCGACACAATCCTCGCCGCATCTCGCGCAAAAAACGGCAAGGTTTCCGGCTTGGCACTTTCCGGGCGGAGGCGTAGTTTCGGCTACATGAAAGCCGGGCTTAAAAATCCAGTGCCTTCGTCGTCTTCAACCTTCAACCCCATTTGCTTATGAAAGAGTATCAAGCTGCCGACATCCGGAACTTCGCCGTCGTGGGACATGCGTCCGCAGGAAAAACCCTGTTGTGCGAGGCGATGCTCGCCTGCGCGGGGGTGATCAACCGCATGGGCAGCATCGCCAACGGCTCGACCGTATCCGACTACCACGTCAGCGAAGTGAACCGCCAGATTTCCGTGCAGGCGTCGTTGTTGCATCTCGAATGGCTCGGCAAGAAATTCAACATCATCGATTGCCCCGGCTACTCGGATTTTCTCGGCGAAGGACTGGGCGCGTTGCGGGTGGGGGATTTCGCGCTTGTCGTGGTGAACGCCAGCGAAGGCGTCGGCGTGGGCACGGATGCGGTGTGGAAAACGGCGACGGAAGACGACATTCCCAAAATGATTGTCATCAACGGATTTGACGAGGAGGACACCAATTACGAGAAAGTGTTGAATGAATTACGCGAACATTTTGGCGCCCGCATTTTCCCGCTGAGTTTGCCGGTCAATCCCGGCCCGGGCTTCAATCAATTGCTCGACGTGCCGCGCAGTGAAGTCATCACCTACGCCGACGACAAAAGCGGCAAATTCACCGAAGCTCCTGCCAGCGGCGCGATGTTGGAGCAAGTCAGCCAATTGCATAAACAACTCATCGAGTACATCGCCGAGGCGGATGATTCGTTAATGGAGAAATGGATGGAGAAGGGGAGCTTGACCGAAGAGGAATTGCGCGCGGGGCTGCACGCCGCCGTGCAAAAGCAATCATTCGTGCCCGTGTTTTGCACTTCGGCGGAAAACAACATCGGCGTGGCGCGGCTCATGGACATGATTGCGAAATACGGTTCGTCGCCCGTGGACCGAAAAACTGTCAGCGCGCTGGATGCCGACGGGAAAGAATGCGAGGTCACGCTTAACGGCAGCGAGACGGTTTGCTACGTGTTCAAGACGATGGTTGAGGCGCAGTTTGGCGAACTTTCGTTCTTTCGCGTTTATTCCGGGCAAGTCCACGGTGGCAGCGAGCTTTACAACACTGATCGCCGGGTGACCGAAAAAATCGGCCAGATTTATCTGTTGAACGGCAAACAACGCGAAACCGTCCCTGTGGTGAATGCGGGCGACATTGCTGCTGTGGTGAAGCTGCGCGACACGCACACTGGCAACACGCTGTGTCATCCAAAACATCCGGTGTCACTACCCAAAGTGATTTATCCCAAACCGTGCATTCACGCCTCGCTCAAAGGGACGGTTAAAGGCGAGGAAGATAAAATCGCTTCGGGCCTGGCGGCGTTGCATCACGAAGACCCGACGTTCACGCATCACGTAGATGCCGAATTGCATCAAACGATTCTGTCCGCGCAGGGTGAGTTGCACCTGGAAGTCATCGCTGACCGATTGCGCCGGCGCTTTGGCGTGCACGTAGAATTGCAGGAGCCGCGCGTGAAATATCGCGAGACGGTCAAAGGCCGCGGCGAATCCAAGTATCGCCACAAGAAACAAACCGGCGGCGCGGGACAATTCGCCGAAGTCTGGATGCGCATCGAACCGAAACCGCGCGATAGCGGCTTTGAATTCAAGCAATCGCTCGTCGGCCAGAACGTGGACCGCAACTTCGTGCCGTCCGTAGAGAAGGGCGTAAACAAGGCGTGCGAGGAGGGAATTCTCGGCGGTTATCGCGTGGTGGATGTGAAGGTGGATTTTTACGACGGGAAAATGCATCCGGTGGATTCCAAAGACATCGCGTTTCAGATCGCCGGTTATTTTGCGTTTCGTGAAGCCTTCACCGGCGCGCGCCCGTGCATGTTGGAGCCGATTCATCGCGTGGAAATCCGCGTGCCCGAGGATTACATGGGCAAAGTGATGGGCGATTTATCCAGTCGCCGCGGCAAGATTCAAGGCATGGACACCGACGGCAGTTTTCAGGTGATCACGGCGCATGTGCCGGCGCAGGAGTTGTATCGCTATTCGAGTTCGTTGCGTTCGCTGACCGGCGGTCGCGGCGTGCATACGGAGGAATTCAGTCACTACGAAGAAATGCCGCGCGATGCCGAGGGGAAATTAGTCGAGGAATACAAAAAGCATCGGGCCGAGGGGAACAACCATCACGAGTGAACGGCCTTGCCACACATGATTGTGGCGGAACAATAGCTCGTGTCATGAAGGGTCGTGCGCCAGATTTCGGCCATGCGTGTAACCCTTCTCTTGGTGATGGTGGCGGGACTGACTTTGGGTTGTCGAACGACGAATCCAACAGACATCGCATCAGTATCGCCGCCACCAATTCTCTCACGCACCGATTGGCAAGCACAGCCGCCCGTGCTGCCTATGAAGACGCACGAAATTGTGCGGATTACGATTCACCACACGGCGGTGAAACAAAATCCGGAACGGACGCTCGCGCAGAAACTGACTTCGTTGCAGAAGTTCTCGCAAAACCCCGGCACGCTCGGTAGTGGCAAATCAAAACCCGCTTGGCCGGATGTGCCGTATCATTACTACATTGATTGTCACGGCAACATCGGGGAAGGGCGCGAACTCCAATACGTCGGCGACACCAACACGGAATACGATCCGACTGGTCACGCGCTGATCGTGTTGGAAGGTAATTTTGAGGAAGAAGAACCGACGGCGGCGCAACTCGCGGCGGTACGGCAAATGATCGCGTGGCTGGCAGCGCGCTTTGAGGTGCCCGCAGAACGCATCGGCGGGCACAAGGATTTTGCGGGAACGTTGTGTCCGGGAAAAAATCTGCACGCGCTGATTCCAGAACTGCGAAAGGTCGCGAAGTGACAAGTTGGAAATTCTTTTCCTTCGAGGATTCGAATCGGCCTGCGATTCTCGCGTAGAACTACTTCGGATTGCAGGCGGTTTCCACTCACCGCGCATTGCAAGTGAGAGAGCATTCATTTTTCCGGAGCTGATCGCAATATCCCGCGCTGCGACTGGAGACCAGTCGCGGTCCGAAAAATTGGGAGCGCGGACGGTCCCCGTCCGCAGCGCGTGGCCTGAAACAGTGCGCTGCTAACAATTATGAGGGCGCAAAATTTTGCGGCGCGCTGCGAGCCAGGGACGGCTCGCGGTCCGAAAGCACTGCTCTATTTCCACACCCCCAGCGCGACGAGTTGTTTGGTTGCCGCCGTCGCCCAACCGCGATTCGCTGCCGGACTGGCCGGGCTGGGATGCAGAATCTGACCGATCTTCACGGTTGAGTTTCCGCACACCAACTCCGCGCGTTTTTGCGCAAAACCACCCACGCCGATGATCCATTCTGGTTGAAGTGTTTTGATGACTCGTTTCAAATGTTCGTCGCAGAGTGCGAACAACCGGGCCTGTTCGCGCGCGGGAAGTTTGTCCGGTGTGAGATTGCTGCCGGTCTCTGAGAGAAACGCGAGCGGGCAATAATTCACGACGAAATGGTCGGCGAAGAATTTCTTCGCGACGCCAAATCGTTCGGCGAACAACCCCCAAAGACGTCGTCCGCTGACTTCGGAGCGCGGACAACTGAAACCTTGAATCGGGCGTTTCGGATGTTCCTTTGCGGGGCGATTGATCGGCGTGTTGATGCCCAACCAATCGCGGGCCGCGGCGATTTCGCCAAACGGAATCCCAATTTGCGCCATGCCGAATGGCCCGGGATTCATGCCGAGAAAAATTACTCGCTTCCGGCTATCGCCGAACTGACGCAGGTAAACCTCATGTGCGGACCACGCGTAGTTCAGGGGGTTGTAAACATGCGTTACGGGTGGCTGAAATTTCAGTTCCTCCACTTGCGCGGAGAGTTCGCGCGCGGCGGTGATGAGCTGGAGGCTAAGATCAGAGGATTTGGTCACAGCGCAGGGGCGGGAAAAATTTCCTGAATAGATTCTAACAGCGCGCGAACCATCATTCGCGCTTGGGTCGGACTGGTACAATACGGCGGCATTAGCACAATAACATTGCCAATGGGGCGCGTGAGTACGCCGCGCTTGGCCAACGCTTCGCAAACGCGAATGCCGGCCCGCTCGCGCAACTCAAACGGCTCGCGCGTCCGCCAATCGCGCACAAGCTCAATGCCGGCGACGAGTCCGACGCGGCGGATATCGCCGACGTGCGGATTCGACCAAAGCGATTCCAATTCCCGCGCGAGCGTCGCTTCGAGAGTCACGTATGCATGACGCGATTTTTTGCTTCGCAGAATTTCAAGGCTGGCCAGCGCGGCGGCGGAGCCGAGTTGATTGCCGGTGAAGCTGTGGCCGTGAAAGAAGGATTTGAACTCCTCGTATGCGCCGAGAAACGCGTCGAAAACCTTTTGCGTTGTCAGCGTGGCTGCCATTGGGAGATATCCGCCGGTCAAACCTTTCGCGAGGCAGAGGAAGTCCGGCTGCACGTGTTCATGATGACAGGCAAAGAGCGGAGCAGGGGAGCGCGGGAGCAGAGGAGAAGAGGAGCGTGGCGCATTCGTTCGCCCTTTCACCTTTTCACCCTTGCTCCCTTGCTTGTTCGCTCCGCTGCCGGTTCGTCCGAAACCCGTCATCACTTCATCCGCAATCAACAGCGCCTCATGGTCGCGCGCGATTTCCGCCGCTTGTCGCAGCCAGCCGTTGGGTTGGGGGATCATTCCGCCCGCGCCTTGCATCAAGGGTTCAAAGACGAACGCGGCGTAGGGATTGCCACGTTTTTTTTGGGCACGAAAAGTTTTCTCCACGAGGCCGACGCACTCCCAGTTGCACTTGCGATATGCGCGAGCGTCGGCGCGTTCCGGCTTCGCGCGGTTGAACGGACAGCGATAGCAATACGGCGCCATGACCTTGTCCGTGGGAAACAACATGCCACCGTAAGCTTTATGAAACAGATCAATGTGTCCGAGCGAAACCGCGCCGATGGTGTCGCCGTGATACGCGCCGGCGAGCGAGAGAAAGCGGGGTTTGGTTTTTGGTCCGCGCGTGCGGCGGGTGTATTCGTAGGCCAGTTTCAGGGCGACTTCGAGGGTGGTCGAACCGTCGTCGCTGTAGAAAACTTTGGAAAGGGAGAAAGGGGGAAAAGGAGCAGGGGAGAATTGCCCGGCGCGCGCGTCTCTCCCTTTCTCCTTTTCACCTTTTCTCCCTTTCAATCTGGTTGCTGCGAGATTCGCCACCTTCACGAGTTCCACTGCCAACAAACTCGCGGGTTCGTTGGCGAATCCGAGTGCGGAACTGTGTGCGATTTTCTTTAACTGCCGCGCGATGGCGGCGTTGATAATGGGGTGTTGATGGCCGTGCAGGTTGGTCCAGATGGAGGAGTTGGCGTCGAGATATTCCTTGCCGCGAACGTCGCGCAGCACCGCGCCTTTGCCGGAACTGATCACAATCGGCTCACGTTTCAGCCAATCGCGCATTTGGGTGAAGGGATGCCAGACGTGCGAGTGATCGAGTTGGGCGAGTTTATGCATTTCCAAGTGCGGCGGGTGAAGGGCGAAGTTGAGCCAGTGCCTTGATTAAGGTTTTGATGTCCTCAGTCGTATGCGCGGCGGTCAAAGTCACGCGGAGCCGGGCGCTGCCGCGCGCCACGGTGGGATAACGAATAGCGGGAACAAAAATGCCTTGATCGCGCAGGCTGGAGGCAGCGGCGACGGCGGCGGATTCATCGCCAAGAATGATCGGGATAATCGCGCTGGGCGTAGCCTTGGTTGGAGGAGACGACGTGAGGAGGCTCTGACTTTCGTACGAGGGAAGTTTGAGACTCCTCACGTCGTCTCCTACGGTGCGGATGTGTTGCCATAGTTGCTCGGAGCGATGTTTGCCTTCCGAGGATTGGACGAGTTCAATCGCAGCGCGAGCCGCTCCGGCAGCGGCAGGGACGGGCGCGGTACTGAAGATCAAACTACGCGCGCGGTTCACAAGGAAATCCACGAGGGCGCGACTGCCGCAAACATAACCGCCGCTCGCGCCGAGTGCTTTGCCGAGCGTGCCCATCTGAATTTCGATCCGGTCGCTGACGCCCAGTTCCTCCGCGAGGCCGCGCCGGTTTTTTCCGTAAAGACCGGTGGCGTGAGCCTCGTCCACCATGAGCCACGCGCCGTATTTTTCTTTGAGCGCGACAATTTCCCGAAGCGGCGCGGCGTCGCCATCCATTGAGAAAATGCTCTCGGTGATAACAAGGATTGCCGATGGCCGAGTGCCGAGTGCCGATTTGTTTTGATCGGCCCACTTTAACTTGTCTTCGAGATCGTTGAGGTCGTTGTGGGCGAAGACGCGCAACTTGGCGCCGCTGAGTTTGGCGGCGTCCACAATGCTCGCGTGAACGAGCTTGTCGAGAATGAGGATGTCGTCCTTGCCGAGCAACGCAGCGATCGCGCCCACGGCTGTGGCGTAACCGGTCGAGAAGGTCAGGGCGGCTTCCGTGCCTTTGAAGGCGGCGAGCGCTTCTTCCAATTGGTGAAACGGCGCGAGCGAGCCGCAGATCAATCGCGACGCCCCCGCGCCCGCGCCGAATTTTTCCGTCGCTTTGATGGCTGCTTCTTTCAACGCGGGATGATTCGCGAGGCCGAGATAATCGTTGGAGGAAAAGTTGAGCAGCGAGCGGCCGCCGAGTTCGATGCGCGGACCTTGAGCGGAATCGACGCGCCGCAATTCCCGCAACAAACCGGCGGCGCGGATGGCATCCAGACGGGTCTTAAGTTCCTGGTCAAATTCTGACACTTGCAAGAGATTAGCCGCGTTCGCACGAACGCAGCCACGAAATTATTTCGGTGCGATAGCCCACGCGCCGTTGATCATGCTGGCCGAGACGTGGCCGCGGTGATGCAACACGGCTTCGGGCACATCAGCGAGTTTTTCGCGGCAGGGAATCGCAATAAGATCGGCCCACGCGCCGGGTGAAAGTTCGCCAATTTTTCCGCTGAGACCGAGGGCGCGGGCGCCATTGAGAGTGGCGAGTTGCAGAATTGATCCCGCCGGCGTGCCGGGATTCTTACGGGCGAAGGCGCGCAGTTCCGCGAACATGTTGAGTTGGGGCGGATTATTTCCACGCCCTTCGATGCTCGCGAGACTGTCGGTGCCGAGGCAGACATTGACGCCGGCCGCGGTGAGCGCTTTGAAGGGAAACTTCGGATGACTGAAAAAGGTATGACTGCGCGGACAATGCACGACGCTGCATTTGCGGCGCGCGAGCAGGGCCGCGTCGCCGGGGGCGAGGCAGTTGGCGTGAATGGCCAGAAAGTTGGCGCCGAGCAAACCGTGTCTCGCGAGATGTTGAACGGGTGAGCCAAGCCCACAATCGTGGTTGTCTCGCTGGCGTTTCAACCAATCAAACATCCGGCCCTGCGCGGCGGTGAACATCTCGAATTCGTCCGGTGATTCGGCGACATGCGTCGTGACGCGCCAGCGGTTTGCGCGGGCGGTTTGCGCGGCAAGGCGAAGTAGTTCCGGCGTGGTCGAGTACGGCGCGTGCGGCGAGAAGCCGGCCAGTTGTCCGGCGGCGCGGAGGGCTTTTACTTTAGTGCGCGCGGCCGCGATGATTTTGGCGGGCGGCTGTTTGGATTTAACGCCAGTCATTTCGAGAAATGAAATGACGCGCAGCGCGGTGGGCTGCGGTTGCAAGGCCGGCAACGCGACGATGTCGGCGACGGTGGTGGTGCCACTGTGCAGGAGTTGTTGCGCGCCGCGTTGCCACGCGGCGGCAAAATCCGCGTCCGCGCGAATGCCTTTCGCTGTGACGATGAGTTTCAGCCAGTCACTGAAATGGCGCGGCGGCAGGAATTCCCCGGCGAGATCCGTGTATTCGAGGTGACAATGCGCGTTAATCAGTCCCGGCAGCAGCGCGCAATCGCCAAGGTCAACGACGGCTCCGGCGAATTCCTTCTGAATCTGTTCCCAGCGGCCTACGGCGCGAACGCGCGGGCCGGAAATGACCACCGCGCCATTGGCGAGCGCCGGACGCCGCATCGGCAGCACGATGCGGCTGCGCAGAATGATTACGGAAGAACGCCGACGGGAGCCTTGGGGGGGAGATGAGCCCACAGGTTCTTTCTAAGCACCGACTGCAAGGACGCGCCGATTACAGGCCGCGTTCCTTCAGTTTTTGTTTGGTTTTGGAAGCTTCAGTGTGATGCCGGGCTTTGGCCTTGCTGTGGC
>CAZKMR010000024.1:45495-47914 GCA_964553795.1 uncultured Bifidobacterium sp.
TTTTGTTTGGTTTTGGAAGCTTCAGTGTGATGCCGGGCTTTGGCCTTGCTGTGGCGTTTGCGGATTTGACCTTCAATTTTTTTGGTCACCACGTCAATGGCCGCATACAAGTCTTCCTCTTTATCTTCGGCGAACAGATCCGGGCCACGAACCCCGAGGCGGATGGAGCAGGAAAACGCTTTGGCCGGGGCGCGAGTTTTATCATGCTCCAGAATAACTCGCGCATCAATCGCCCGCTTGTCCATGTGATCCAACTTCTCGATCTTGCTCACGATGTGTTTTTCAATCGCGGCGGTGAGCGTGACGTTGTGCGGGATGATGATCAATTTCATGGCAAAAGGATGCGTCGGGCGCGCCGCAAAATCCAGCGAAACAAATTATTGGCCGGAAAGAAAAATTGAATCGCTCCGGCGCTTGGCCTTAAATCTGCCCCGTGTCAACGAAAGTCATCGCGGTGGCGAATCAGAAAGGCGGCGTCGGCAAAACCACCACGTCCGTGAATCTCGCGGCGTGTCTGGCGGCAGCCGGCCAACGCATGCTGCTGTTCGATCTCGATCCGCAGGCCAACGCCACCAGCGGCGTGGGCGTGGATAAAATAGAAGGTGCCAGCGCGTATCGCCCGTTGTTCGGCGAAGGCGCGTTGACGGAGAAGATCAAACCCACGGCCTTCGAGCGGCTGGCTTTGATTCCGAGCGAAGTGGATTTATGCGGCGCGGACGTGGAATTGGCGCGGTCGGAAAATCACCTGCTGCGTCTGAAACTGGCGCTGCAACCGATTCGCGATTCGGGCAACTACGATTTAATCCTCGTGGATTGCCCGCCGTCATTGGGCATTCTCACATTGAACGCCTTTGCCGCGACCGACGGCGTGCTCGTGCCGTTGCAGTGCGAGTATTACGCGCTCGAAGGCATTTCGATGATGAGCAAAGTGCTCGGGCAATTGCGCGAAGCCGGGGTAAATCCGACGCTCGATATCTTCGGCGTAGTGATGACGATGTTCGATGCGCGCACGAAACTTTCGCATGAAGTGGTGACGGAAGTGCGGAATCTCTTGGGCGAGCGCGTGTTTGAAACCGTGATTCCGCGCAGCACGAAACTCGCGGAAGCGCCGAGCTTCGGCAAGCCAATCATTCATTACGATAAATACAGCGCCAGCGCCGCCGCGTATGAAGTGTTGGCGCAGGAATTCCTGGCGCGGTTGAATCCAAAGTGACTTGAGGCCGTCTGTTTTTGGAGAATTACCTATGAAATTACGTGCAATGATTTGGGCCGCGTCGTTGAGTCTGGTTACCGCCATGGTCGCGCGCGCGGAGGACTGGCCGCAATTTCGCGGACCGAACCACGACGGCACCACGCCGGAGACGATCCAGTCGAACTGGCCGTTGGAAGGACCGCCGGTGATTTGGAAAATCGATCTCGGGCCCAGTTTTGGTTCGTTCGCGGTGGCGGGTGACAAAGCGTTCGCTTACATCCAGCGCGAAGTGGGAGGCGAGGAAAAGGAAGTTGCCATCGCGCTCGATGCCGCCACTGGCAAGGAACTCTGGGCTGTGCCGCTGGGGCGACCGGTATTTGACAAGCAAGGCGGCTACGGCCCGCGCTCCACGCCAACCGTCGTGGACGGCCGCGTTTACATTCTCGGTTCATTTCAATTGCTGACCTGCCTCGAAGCCGCCACCGGGAAAATCCTCTGGCAACACGATCTGGTGAAACAATACGACGGGCGGGTCATCTCGTGGTACAGCGCGGCGTCGCCGATTATTTCCGACGGATTGATTTTCATCAACGCCGGCGGCACGGGCCAGGCGTTGCTGGCGTTCGATAAAGATTCCGGCAACGTCGTGTGGAAGGGTGAGGACGACATGCCGACGCACGCGTCGCCGGTGGTGGCGACGATTCATGGCGTGAAGCAGGTGATTTTTCTGACACAAACCGGTTTGGTTAGCGTAACGCCGACGACCGGCAAAGTGCTCTGGCGATATTCCTTTCCGTTCAAAACTTCGACGGCTTCGACGCCGATTGTGTGGGAGGATTTGGTCTATTGCTCAGCGGCGTACAACGTCGGCGCGGCGGTTTGTCGCGTGACGAAGGATGGCGAAAGCTTCGCGGCCCAGGAAGTGTGGCGCAAGCCCGGCAAATTGATGAACCACTGGACGACACCCGTGGTGAAGGATGGTTATATCTACGGTATTTTTGGCACTGGTAAAGATGGCAAAGCGCCGCTGAAGTGCGTGAACCTGAAAAACGGCGAGGAAATGTGGTCGCGCGATGGTTTTGGCGGCGGTGGCGCGACAATTCTAACGGGCGACCATCTGCTCGTGCAGGCGGATCGCGGGCCGTTGGTGCTCGTGCGGGCGACGCATCTGGGCTATCTCGAACACGCGCGCGCCCAGGTTTATGGCGGTCAATGCTGGACCATGCC
>CAZKMR010000024.1:48014-50038 GCA_964553795.1 uncultured Bifidobacterium sp.
CGCAAGATTGCGGCGGCACATTCGTGTTTGATTCCCGGCTTTACAGCTTTTGCCTCCCGCCTATGCTGACCGGGCCTTCCCGAAAAAATTATGGCACGCGAACCGATTGAAATGTTGATTGAAACGGCGACGATGGAGTTGCCGGACACGAAGACGATTCGGCTGAAATGGCCGGACCGTCACAACCCTGAATTTCTCACCGGTCAGTTTATCACGTTGTATTGGCCCGACACCCCGAATTACAAACGTGCCTATTCGCTCTCGTCCTGCGCGCTGGATCGCGGCGCGTATGAAGTCACGGTGAAACGCGATGGCAAAATGGGTACGCGCATCGTGGATTGGGCCAAGCCGGGCGATAAAGTGTTCGTGCTGCCGCCGGCCGGGAAGTTTCTGCCCGCGTTTGAGCCCGGCAAGAAGATGATTTGCATCGCCGGCGGATCGGGCGTGACGCCATTTCGGGGGTTCGTGCGCGAAGCCACGTTGCGCAAGCTCGAGACGCAAATCACCGTGCTTTACAGCGTGCGCACGACCAACGACATCATCTTCAAGCAGGAATTTCACGAGCTGACGTTGCAGAATCAGAACTTCAATTTCTACGTCACCTGCACGAGGTTGCATCCGGACGATAACTGGCCGGGACGGCGCGGGCGCATTGATCCGGCGTGGATTCGGGAGCACGTGCATGATTTGCCAAACACGGTTTTCTACGCCTGTGGCCCGAACGCGCTGGTGGAAGCGACGGAGGAACTGGTGATCCATCAACTCGGCGTGCCCAAGGCGCAGATGAAAACCGAGAAGTGGGGCTGACCGACCGGGTTGGAGGTTGCTGGTTACAAGTTGCCAGTTATGCGACGGCGGCAGCGGAGGCTTGAACTTGCCACCTGCAACGTTCAACCTGCAACCCATGCTAAAACGCACTTCGCTCTATGAGGCCCATCAAAGACTCGGTGGCAAACTGATCGAATTCGGCGGGTGGGAAATGCCGGTGCAATACACGTCCATCATGGACGAACACCATGCCGTGCGAAACGCGGCGGGTATTTTTGACATCTCGCACATGGGCGAAGTGACCGTCAGCGGCGCGGCGGCGGCGGAGTTTCTAAACCATGTTTTAACGAACGATATTCGCAAGCTCGCTCCCGGTCAGGGGCAATACACTTTAATGTGCCACGAGCGCGGCGGGGTGATCGACGATCTCTACGCGTATCAACTTTCCGACGGCATTTATCTGCTCATCATCAACGCCTCGCGCATTCCCGACGACGTTGCCTGGTTGCAGTCGCGCGCGGCGGAATTCCAGCAGCAGGGCAAGGACCTGAGTCTCACGGACGCTTCACACAATTATTCCGCCGTGGCCGTGCAAGGGCCGCGCGTGAAGGAGTTCATCAATGATTGCGTTCCCGGCGCGTCCATCTCGGCGAAACGCGTCCCGTGCGTCACTGACTTGAAGAAAAACGAGATTGGCGGATTTCCGTTCGAGAAAAACTGCGTATTCGTGTCGCGAACGGGTTACACCGGCGAAGATGGATTTGAAATTGTTGGCGAAGCGCCCGCGATTCAACACGTCTGGGACGCGGTGCTGACGAAGGGCGCGGCGTTTGGCGTGAAACCTTGCGGCCTGGGGGCGCGCGACACGTTGCGCACGGAAGTTTGTTACCCGCTTTACGGTCACGAATTGGATGAAAACACCACGCCCATCGAGGCCGGAGTGGGGTTTTTCGTTTCCCTGGATAAAGGCGAATTCATCGGACGCAACGTCTTGGCCGCGCAGAAAGCCAACGGCACGAAGAAAAAATGCGTCGCGTTCAAGTTGACCGAGAAAGCTGCGCCGCCGCGCCCGGGCTATCCGATCTGGGCCAATGGCACGGCAGTAGGCCAGGTCGTCAGCGGCACGCAAAGCCCCTCGCTGGGCGTGGGCATCGGCCTGGGATACGTGCCGCCGGAATTTGCGAAGGTGGGCGCGAAGCTCGAAATCGAAGCGCGCGGCCGGCGCGCGGCCGCCGAAGTGGTGGCGAAACCGATTT
>CAZKMR010000025.1:0-1099 GCA_964553795.1 uncultured Bifidobacterium sp.
TACTATCGCCCCACACGGCCCAACTACGTTGTGAGCGGTACGGTACTCGGCGCGGCTTCCGGCGCTTTGATTGGGGCCGCCGACCATAATGCCGGCAAAGGCGCCGCCATCGGTGCGGCGACCGGTTTGATTTTAGGCAGCGTCGCCGAACACGCAGCACAAGCCGACGAACGCCGGACCGCTTCATCAACGGTGGCCGGCCCCGACCATACTCCAATCGTCAGCATTTCGCCGCCTGCCCCCAAAGCGGAAATCACCTCGCAATCCGCGGCTAATTCGACGTACTTCTGGACACCGCGACCGCAAATCGCCGATGCCCCGCGCGTGCCGGATGCGCCGACGTTCTAATCACAATTTTCAACCCCCGGATGAACGCTGACTGTTCCCATTCGAGTGCGCGCTTGTTTCCCTTGCCCATCCGTGTTCATCTGTGGTTATCCGAGGTTGAATCGAATTTTTAACTGCCAGCAAACTATGAAAACCATCGTTAAACTCACTGTTACTTTCACCACCGCCGCGCTTGTGGTCGGCTGCGCTTCCCGCGGCGTTCAGAATCCCTCCGGCGTGCCCGTCACCCGCTTGAACGCCGACGAACAAGGCTTTGTCGCCGGCACGGGCGTGGAATCACAGGACCTCGTGGCTGTGACCGATAAAATGGCTCGCAGCATTCTGGGCATTCAGCCAATTGCCAACGCGGCGACGCCGCCAATCATCGTCTTGGATCCGGTGGAAAACAAAACGCGCTTTCCAATCAACAAAGACATTTTCCTCACGCGCATTCGCTCGGAACTGAACAAACGTTCCGGCGGCAAGGTGACGTTCCTGGCACGCGAACGGATGGCCGCGCTGGAGAAGGAACGCAATCTCAAACGCGAAGGCGCAGTGACCGCCACGAGCGATCCCGGCGTGCAGGAATTCAAGGGTGCGGATTATTTCCTGACCGGCTCGTTGGAAGGCATGTCCACGCGCACGGCGGCCGGCACGAGTGATTACATTCTTTACGCGTTTCAACTAATCGACGCGCGCACCAGCGCCATCGTGTGGGAGGACAACGCGGAAATCAAAAAGCAGGGGCTCGAAGACGCGGCGTATCGGTGAA
>CAZKMR010000025.1:1199-3019 GCA_964553795.1 uncultured Bifidobacterium sp.
GGGTTGCGCCAGCACGCCGACGTATCGCGTTCCATTGACCGGCGACATCATGGTGGACGGACCACGCATGATCGCCGAGGGTCCGCCGCGCGACAAAGTGCTGTGGCAATACCGCACCGCCGCCGCAGCGATGCGACGCGGCCAGTTTGATTTTGCCAGGCAGTTGCTCGACGATGCGTTGCTCACGTTGGGCGGTGTTTATGGTGAGGATGCCGAAGCGCGCAAATCCCGCGGTTTGTTCAGCAAGGAATCCCGCAAGACCTTCATCGGCGAACCCTACGAACGCAGCATGGCGTATTTTTATCGCGGCGTGTTGTATTGGAGGGATGGCGAATTGGACAATGCCCGCGCGTGTTTTCGCAGTGCGGAATTTGAGGACAGCGACGCGGAAAATGCCGAGTATAAAGGTGATTGGGTCTTGCCCGATTATCTCGCCGGCCTGGCGACAACCAAGCTCGGCGGCAACGGCGCGGACGAACTGAAACGCGCCCGCGCCAATGCGAAAAATGTGAATCTGCCCGATTATCAACCGCAGGCGAATGTCTTGTTCATCCTCGAGTATGGCCCGGGACCGGAAAAATACACAGCCGGTGAATACGATGAACAACTGCGCTTTCGCACCCGTCCGGCGCCGGTGCTTTCCGCCCAGATCAAAACCGGCGCGATCAATCAACAGGTGGCGCCGTGTGACAATTTGAATTTCCAGGCCACCACGCGCGGCGGTCGCGTCATGGACCATGTGCTCGCCAACAAAGCGGTGTTCAAGTCCACCACCAGCGCCGCTGGCGACGCAGCCATATTTACCGGGGCAGTGCTGGCGAGCGGGCGGCACCATCGCAACAGCGCGGCGGATGAAATTGGATTGGGACTGATCGCCGCCGGCCTTATCAGCAAAATATTCTCCGCCGCCGCGACGCCGGAGGCCGATGCGCGGGCATGGGACAATTTGCCGCAGTTCATCAGCTTCGCCACGTTGAAGCTTTCGCCCGGCGAACACGTCGTAACGGTGGAGTTCAACGATGCCCACGGCGCCGCGATTTCAAAACTGACAAAAACCATCAACGTGAATGTGCCGACTGAAGGAGACAAGGTCGTCTTTGTCAGCGACACTTCCACAACCCCGCAAACGCAATGAAGACCAAACTCATCGTCCTCGTTCCCGTGGCCGCCGCGCTGGTCGTGGCCGGTTGCAGCACTTACGACAAAGGCCCGTATCTGCCGGAGCAATCCAAAACGCCCGCCTACGAAAGCACGGAGAACTTCGTCCTGCTTGATCCTGGGGTGCAATACTCCATCACCTGCACCGGCATCAACGAGCGCACGCTGCCGGATGGCCGCTTGGAAGTTACTGCGCAGATTCGCAATCGCGAAAATCGCCGCATTGAAGTGCAGGTGAACTGTGTGTTCAAAGACGGCAACATGGTCAGCACTGGCGATGAAACGCCGTTCAAACCGCTCATCCTGACCGAGAACGCCACCGAAAGCGTCACGTTCACTTCGATGAACAGCGCCGCGAAGAAATACACGATTCGCGTTCGGCAGGCGCGCTAAGAGCGTCGGCGCAACTTCTCTAGTCGTTCCGATGATTGCGTCGGCGGGGCGACCGGCGCGCGATTACTGGTGGCCGGTTCTGCTGCTGCCAGCCTGACCGGCTTGGCGGCGGGCAACGGCTCACGAGTGGGTAACGGTCGGGCCGAAGCCAAACCACGAGACAATACATTCAGCAGCGCTGATCGGACTAAGGGATTAGACATCACACTTCCTCACCATGGTGCTACGCTTCTGGCACTGATTTGGATGCAGGCGGCAGTTAAATTTTT
>CAZKMR010000025.1:3119-49179 GCA_964553795.1 uncultured Bifidobacterium sp.
ACCATGGTGCTACGCTTCTGGCACTGATTTGGATGCAGGCGGCAGTTAAATTTTTTGAATTGCCCGAAATAGGTGGTGGCAGGTGAACCCGCCGACCTATCATCAAGCGCGATTCATTCACAAATCTATGGATTCCTCGGCCTCAGAAGCAACACGAGTCAAAGCCGCCATCGGCCAAATGAGCTTGTTGCAGGCGTTACGCGAACGGCGCTCGCGCCGATTTGGGCTGGGCATGAAAATTCCAGCGGGGCCGCTGGCTTTCGAAAGCCGCCACCAACCGAAGCCTTTGACTGAAGCGGAAGAAGCCGCGCTGGTGTTCGCGGCTGGTGGAATTGCCGGACATGCGTTGGCCGATTTGAACTATGCCACGGAGGGGGGCGGCAGCATTATGGCCGGGCTCGTGGCGCGCACAGTTGCCAGCGGCGATGGTTTGCAAACCGTTTCGCTGATTGTCACCAATGACGAAGCCACTTATCTCATCCGCAAGCCGCGCGAACTTCCAGCGAACGAAATCGCGAGGTTAATTGAACTCGGCCAACGCGGGGAATTCACCGAGCTGTATCGCCGCTGTCGCGTGAAACTCAGGGATGGTCGCACTACTACACCGACCGAACCGCTGTTCAACATCAATGCGAACCGCTGGGCGGCGCACGCGCCTGGCACGAGTTATTTCCTCCCCGTGAACGATCTGACGTTCATGTACATCAACGGGCTGCTGGAAATCCTGAATGAACACACCGGCGCGTTCATTCTCGACGAGCGGAACAACTTTCTTCCGGCGGGTCTGGCGAAGTTCGCCAAAGATCACGGTGGACATTTGGAATGCGACCCAAACCAGGGTCGCGTGGTGACGGTGCGGCAGGTCGAACAATTCGTGAGCGAATTTGTGACGATCGAACAAGGAATGATGCTCCAAAATCTCGGCCTCATGGCGGAGGCGTTGGGAGTGGGCGGCTATCCAAATTTCGCGAATCACGAATTCGCCTGGTTTCAGGCGCTCGGATTTCGGATGCAACAAATGCCGGCGAACCGCTACGTCGGCGCAGGTTGGTTGCCGTCATTGGCGATGAAATTTCTCAAACGCAATCCGACCATTCCCTATCCGGTCGGGCTGGAGCGCGATGGCGAAGTGTTGTTGAAACCATTTTGCCCGCCGTATTACGCGACCATGACCGAGGCCGTGCAGGCGGTGGTCGAGGGAAAGTTTGGCGCTCAAGGTTTGTTCCGCAGCGCCGGAGCGGGCAGTGCGTGGAATGACCAAAACCAGGTAACGCAAACTGTCGCGCCACCGAGTGCGGCGACGATTGCTGCGGTCACAGCGCATTGCGAATATCTGTGGTCGCGCTACGGGCGTTTCCCGGTTTACATGCCGCCGTATCGGACGGTGTTGGGATTTCAGGCGGCGCATTTGGACGCGGAGTTCTACGATAAGTTTTATCGCCCTGAAGCCCTGAGTGCCGCGCAACGAAACGACTTCAAGCGGCAAACTCAGGGCTAATTCTGTCACCGGCGCTGACCGCGCGAAAAATTTTCTTCCGTTCGTGCATCCAGTTGGCTGCGGGCCGCGTATGGCTTTGTGTATGGCGAAACCCGGTTAACCCCTGCGAGATCGAAGTGACGCTCGCCGCCATGCGCAGTAGCAAACCAAAAACAATCAAGACTCACATGAAAACCCTCAAATCCTCCCTCTTTGTTGGTACGGCTTGTTGCCTGTTGAGCGCGGCGAATGCCCAAGCCGCCACGCTCCTCGGGCTGTATGACAGTCTCGAAGGCCAAGGACTGTATGTCTTCGACTCCGCCAATTCCTGGTATGGCAATTCATTCTACGTTTCCGGTGTTGGCGCGGGCGAGAAGTTGCTGGCCATCGATTCGCGTCCGGCAAACGGTCAGGTCTATGCGCTGAGTTCCGGTAGCTCCATTTACACGATTAATCTGGGCACGGGCGTCGCGACGAAAGTCGGCTCGGGCTTTACCACGCTTTTGACCGGAACGCACTTTGGATTTGATTTCAATCCGACGATTGATCGCATCCGCATCGTGGGTAACGACGGCCAGAACCTGGTCGCGCATCCGGACACGGGCGCGGCGAATGTGGCCACAACCGTTCCAGTGTTCTACGGCGCTGGCGATCCCAACTTCGGTATGACCCCCAATGTCGTGCATCACGCCTACGACAATAATTTCAGTGGCGCGACCACCAGTCAGTTGCGGGCGATTGATGTGGATCGCGACATCTTGGTGACGCAAGCCAACAACGCCGGGACGCTTGGCACGATCGGATCGCTGGGATTCGATGCGAAGCGCAATGGTGGATTTGATGTGGATGTAAACGGCGTCGGTTGGTTCGCCCATGCCGACGGTCTTACCAGTTCCTCGCTTTATACGATCAATCTGGCGACCGGTGCGGGTACGCTCGTGGGGCAGTTGCCGTGCAATATCATGGGGCTGACGGCGATTGATCCGGCGCTCGTGCCTGAACCGAGTACGCTGGCGCTAGTGGGCCTGGGTGGATTGGCGTTGTTGCGGCGCCGGAAGTAAACGCGACGCGTCGCTAAAAAATTAAACCAGTGAGAAGCGCCCCTCTCACTGGTTTTTTATTGTTTGATTCGATGCTCAAGCCATCGCAAATGCTACGAGCGGATCATCCGTCGTGAGCACGGCGATCAATGTGCAGCCTGCGACTGAATAATTCTCCTCGTGCTGCGAACCGCCATCGGCGTGGTGAAAATCACCCGCACCGAGGCGGCGATTGCCGATGTGTAGGTCGCCGGAGAGGATGTAGAAATCTTCCGGGCCGGCATTGATGTGCGCCGGATAGCGCGCCCCGGGATCGAGCTTACCCATGAGCACCGCATAGCCGCGTTCTTTTTCCAAGGAGAGCAGTTTGATGTAAGTGCCGGGAATCGGCAGCGGCTTCCAATCGCGCGCTCCGGGCGCGTCCATGAAACTCAGCCCGGGAATCTGCGGTGGGAGCGAGTCCTTTGCTGATTTCTTACCTGCAGGCAACGAGTCAATTCGTTGCAAAACTTTATCGCGCAACCCGCCGGGCAACGGTTGCTGGGGCGAGGTCAGAGCCATCAAATCCGTCGTGCGCTGCAACTCCCGCACGAGCTGGCGCAATTCCTCATTGCCGCGCAGTTCGCTTTCAAACGTGGTTTGTTCCGCGCCTTCCAGCGCGCCCAACGCGTAGAGACTGGCTTGTTCTTGTTGTTGCTCGCTAATCATAGGTAGCCCTGCAAATGTTCGCGGAGCTTCAGCATTCCGCGGCGAATCCGGGCTTTCACGGTTCCCAGTGGTTCTCCCAAGGCTTCTGCAATTTCAACATGCGTCTGACCGCCAAAGAATGCCATTTCGATGACGCGCTTCTGGTCGGCGGGCAAACTGGAAACGGTGGCGTGAATCTGGCGCACGGTTTCCGGGTCCAGTTGCTCCATGGCCACGGTGCCAGGCTGTTCACCCACGGTGGTAATCAAATTGTCCTCAAACTGGGTGGCCAGCTTGGCGCGCCGTTGCCGGGCTCGCAAGCGGTCAATCGCGCGATTGCGCGCAATTCGCATCGCCCAGTGAAACGGTGAGCCCAGCATCCGATCAAACGTCCCCGCTTTTTCCCAGATTTGCACAAATACGTCTTGCACGACTTCCTCCGCTTCGTGGGCATCTCCTAAAATGCGCACGGCAGTCGCAAACAATGGTGCGGCTATCTGGTCGTAGAATTCGGCCAACGCCTGGCGGTCATGCGCGGCCACGCGTCGAAGGAGTTCGACTTGAAGTTCCTCGGCCGTGTCGGGATCAAGCATACGGTTCGTTTACGCGTCTTGGGAATCGTCCCGACGCGGACCAGCACTTCCCAGCCTGCCGCGAATCCTTGAGCTTCACCAGTCACAAATTCCACTTTGATGATCTTCATAGCCATAAATGACTACGCGGCCACGCCCCGGATGGATGCATCCGGAACGTGACCGCGACAAGGGTTGAATGGGGATGGAACGCGGGGGAACTACGGATGGGCTCCGAATTAGAAGTTCAGGCCAACCGTCACGGCCACCATGTGAACACTGACTTCGGTTTTGCTGTTCGAGTATTCACCCGCTTGAAGGGCGCTTGGCCCTACGGTTTGTGAAGCGGGCAAACTGTATTGATAAGCCGCGTCCACAAAGAATCGTTCGTTCTGCCAGCCCAAACCGCCGCCGATTTTGTGTTTCATGATCGCCGCCGTGAGCGGGGTCAGCGTGGTGTTGGGGACGGGACTTTCTCCGTAGCTATAACCGGCGCGCACTGCGACTGAGTCGGTCGCCTGAAACTCCAGACCAAGGCGATAAACAAATTGATCTTCCCAGCGCAATGGCACCACGTCGTAGATGTTGGCGGTGCCGAGCACGCCGTTGATATCGTTGTTGCTGCCGTTGTTCAAGCGGATGACCAATTCATCGAAGGAATCCGCCCAGTTAATCCAATCCACTTGGAACAACGCGCGAAAACCGGGACAGATTTGCCAGTTGATACCGGCAGAAAACATTTGCGGAAAGACGTTATCCACTTCCGCGTCGTAGTGGAAATCGGGTTGCGCGCCACCGAGTCCCAGGTTGGCGAGTTGTACGCCGGCATTGCCGCGAGCGTCGCCCTCGCTGTTTACGTGCGTTGAAGTCTGATAACTGAGGCCGAAGCTGATTTTCTCGCAAGGGCGATACAGCAGACCCAAAGTTCCATTCACGCCGAAGCCGTCGCTCTTGAGATCGAGCAGGGTTTTGAAGCCTTGCAGAGCGGGGTAGGTTTGAAAGATATACGGCGCATGCAGGCGGTTTTGGTTGAAAACCAGACCGACGCCAGCGCCGAAGGACAGCGATTCGGTGATTTCAATCCCTGCTGCCAGCGCCGTGCGCAATGCGGTGATTTGCGAGCGATGCTCCTGAAAGCCGTAAGTCGTGTTGTTGATGCCTCCGGGTGCATCCACGTAATTCCACTCGCCGCCCAACGCGGCATCAGGAATAAAAGCGAGTCCCAAAGTTACTGGCGTTGTCCCCAGCGGAAAAGCAACGGCCGCCTCGGGCCAAACGCCAAACTGGCGGTCAATCTCGGCACCGGAGTTGGCCGCATTTGAGAATTCGCCATTCGCCAACACACCGCCCAAGCCCACTTGCAACTGGCGTGATCTCACCGCGCTCAACCCAGCCGGGTTGATCTGCATCGCTTCCAACGCCACATTCGGTTGTCCCACGGTTGCTCCGCCCAGGGACAACGCCCGTGCACCCGCGCCATCCCGATAAATGCCCCCGGCGCAAGCGACAATCGGCACCGCTCCCAACATCATCCCCACCAGCAGAGTCCGCGCGATGGAGTTTATTTGGCAGCAAATTCGAACAGCGGTGGGAGGCGACTGAATCCAGAGCATCGAGTTCAACTTTAACTGTGGCATAGTTTTATGGTTTTCCTGGTTAAGAACACTGACGCTAAGCAACAACAGAGCCACGAAATCGGGTTTCGAAGCATCTCTGGTTCGCCCGCCATTGCCGAAGCACGAAAAGCAGGGGTAAAACTTTTGCGGCAGCAGAAATGTCACTCATGGTCGGCAAGAAGACAGCAGCCCGCCCGGCAATGACTGCTTTGACCTGGCATTTGGAGTCCTGATTCGTTCTCAATGTCCTGAGTTAATACAGGATAGCTGGTTAAGCAAATGGCCGATCTGACGATGAACAATCAGGAGATCAATCGTCTGTGTCCGCGCCGGTCGGCCATCAAACAAATGCCGCAGAGCCAACCGCCGTTTTGAAACTGGCGGAGAGTGACTTTTTCCTCCGTCCCAACCGGCCGGGCGGTGTCAGTCCCGCTGGCGGTCACGGTGTTCTTTCCCGGGTTCAACAGTTTTGGGTAAATGTGCTCCGGGAAATTGGCCAGGCCGCCGAACGTTTCATCCCGGAGGAATGTCGCAACGACACGGAACAAACCCGCCGCGCCCGGCTGGTGGCGCGCTTTGGAATTCTTGGCGCGATCTTCGGTTGCGGATTCGGTCTGTTCTACTTGCTGGTGGGACACCACTGGGGCGCAGGCATCGTGGCCGTGTGCAGCGGCGGATTTGCGATCATCCCGTGGCTGATGCGCCGCACGCGTTCGATCCCGTTCGCGGGTAATTCGCTGTGTTGCATTCTCATCGTTGGTTTCACAGCGCTCTGCGGATGTGAGGGCGGTTCGGAGGGACACGCCATCGCCTGGCTGGTCAGCGTGCCGTTGTGCGCGTTGCTGCTGCTGGGGCGCACCGCCGCCGGGCGGTGGGCGATATTGTCTTTCGCGGCGGGCGCGGGCGTAGTGGCCGCCAACATGTTGGGCGTCGCCATGCATCCCACCTACGATCCGAGCTGGCACCCGATCATCAATGCCGCGGGTTATCTGGCACTGATTATTTTCATGTTTCTGCTGGGAGTGATTTTTGAGAGCGGCCGCGAGCGGGCCTTCACGCGGATGCGCGAAGCCAACGCCAAGCTCGCCACTTCCAACGAGCAGCTCGCGCGATTGAATCAGGAGAAAAACGAATTCCTCGGCATTGCGGCGCATGATTTGAAAAACCCGCTTACCGTCATCATTGGTTCGGCGGAGTTACTCAAGATGAATCTGCCCGTGGCGCAGGCGCAGAAACTATCCGGCAACATCGTGGGCGCGGGCCAACGCATGTTTCAACTCATCAAAGATCTGTTGGATGCCAACGCGATTGAACAGGGCAAGTTCACTTCCAACATCGAACGCTGCGACCTGCGCGCGCTCGCCGCGGAGTGCGCCGTCAACAATCAATCCCACGCCACGCGCAAAGAGATTGTCATTTGCACCGAGGAGGGCGAACCGGTTTGGGGTTGGGCGGATCGCAATGCAACGATGCAGATTCTGGATAACCTGATGTCGAATGCGGTCAAATTCTCGCCGCTGAAATCCACGGTTCAGGTCAAAGTGACGGAAGCGAATGGTTTCGTTTCCGTGGCGGTCCGGGACCAAGGCCCGGGACTAAGCGCGGAAGACCAAAAGAAATTATTTGGCAAATTCACACGCCTCAGCGCGCAACCCACCGGCGGCGAATCGTCCACCGGCCTCGGGCTTTCCATCGTGAAGAAACTGGCGGAAGCCATGTCAGGCACGGTGCTGTGCCAAAGCACTCTGGGGGAAGGAGCAACATTTGTGATGCAGTTGCCGGCTTGGGATAAGACGCAGCGGGAATCGTCGTCGGGTGAAAAAAGCAGCGGACCAAGTGTCGTCGAACGTGACGTCCGAGAAATGTCGCCGACCGCGGAACCGCCTCGCGTCAGTCAGTCGAACGGTTCGCAGTAGTGCGAATTTCCGGCCACAGTTTTTGCAGGTCTTCATCCAGCAATGCCATGGCACGGATTTTCTTGGCTTCGCCAACCGCGCAGGCTTGTTGCAACCACCGGCGCGCTTCGTCCAATTGATTTAACTGACACGCGTAGCAAGCCAGATTGAATGCGATCACGGGTTCAGCGGGAAATCGTTCTGCCTGCGGCTGGAGATAATTCCAGGCTTGTTCCAATCCGCCGCCCGGCATGCGCCGCAACGCATAGGCGCCGTGCAACCAGCCGCCGGGCTCATCGGGCAATGCGGCCACGAGTTCCTGCGCGGCGCGATACGCTTCGGACCAGTCTTTTTCCGCCGCACAAATGGACCAATGCAGATCAAGAACCGCCGGGTGCGCTCGGTTGGCGGGCGAGATCGCCGTGAATTCGGCGCGCGCTTCCGAATGATTCCCAAGTTCCAACCAACCCCAGGCCGCGTGGTAGTGATGTGAGTCGGGCGCTTCCATTTGTGTTCGGCCCAGAGTAGCGCGAGAGATGTCGGGGAGCAATGGCACGCTCCCCGCTTGGTAACTGAATTCACTGGGGCACAACAGGTTTGACCCGGGATTTCGCCCGGGGCGCTGTCTTGTGTCCAGTCAGTCTGTCTCGCCCGCGCGTCCGCCTGTCTGAGAATCGAGCGCTTGGCATCACTTTCATCACGGCATGGAAGTTGCCCCTTCGCGTCAGGAGATTTTGCTATGCGTACTGCGAACAACTCAAATTCACGAATCGGATTTACTCTCATCGAAATCATGGTGGTTGTGGCCATCGTGGGATTGTTAGCCACTATTGCCGTGGCCAATGTCATGATCGCCCGCGACAGCAGCCGGCTGCAAATCATTCGCCACAATCTCACCAAGATTGAAGGCGCCAAAAACATGTGGGCGCTGGAAAATAACCGCCCCACTGGCGCGGCGGTCAACGACATGACGGTGCTGTCGGATTACTTCCGCGCTGGTTACGTGCGCCAAGTGGTGCAGGAAACATACATTCCGAATCCCGTCGGCATGTCCCCCGAGGCAGCCTTGCCGCCGAACGTTGCCTTGGGACCCTACGCTGCCGGGGCCAGCATTCCCGCTCCGTGAGGGGGAAAACTCAGCCGCCACGCGGTCGTCCCCTCCGGACTGGCGTAATTCCAACGCCTTTCCTATGCTCCGGGCATGGATTCCCGGGAAGCGTTCGTCGCGCTCAACCTGATTGACGGCATCGGGCCGGTGCGCGCCCGGTCCCTGCTCGAACATTTCGGCAGCGCGCCAGCCATCCTCTCGGCCTCGCGGGCGCAACTCCAACTTGTCCGCAACATCGGCGCCGAAACCGCCGCCGCGATCTGCGATTGGGAAAAGTCTGTGGATCTCGCGGGCGAACTCAAACGCATCAACGATTTTGGTTGCCGGGTGGTCATTCAAGATGATGAAGAATATCCGGCGGCATTGCGCGAGATTTACGATCCGCCGCTGGTGCTTTATGTCAAAGGTCAGTTGCTTTCCAAGGACAAGAATTCGATCGCCTTGGTTGGCTCCCGCCAAACCACTCATTACGGCATCGAGACCGCGCGCAAGCTCGCCTACCAATTGGCCTACGTCGGTGTCACCGTAGTCAGCGGCGGTGCGCGGGGCATTGATACGGCGGCCCATCAAGGGGCGCTCGCCGCCAAAGGCCGCACGATTTGTGTCCTGGGCACCGGACTAAACATCGTCTTTCCCCCGGAGAACAAAGAACTCTTTGAGCGGATTGCCGCCCACGGCGCGGTCGTTTCGCAGTTCCCGTTCAATCGCAACGGCGACAAACAATCCTTCGCCATCCGCAATCGCATTGTCGCGGGTATGACGTTGGGGTCAGTCGTGGTGGAAGCGGATCTGCACAGCGGGGCGTTGATCACGGCGAATTTTGCGACGGAGTATGGCCGGCAGGTTTTCGCCGTGCCGGGGCGCATTGATTCACCGCGGAGCAAAGGTTGTCATGACCTGATCAAGAAGGGCGCCAAACTTTGCGAAGGGGCCGAGGACATTCTGAGCGAATTTGAATATCTCTTTCCCAGCAGCAACCGACCGCCGTCGCCGGGGGATACCGGCGTTTTACCCGCTTTGGAGCTATCCGAGTCCGAACAGCGCGTGCTCGAGGCCCTGCAACAGAACGGTGAGACGGCGATTGACGAAGTCATCCGAAAAAGCGGGTTGCCCACCTCAACAGTCAGTGTCGCGTTGCTAAGCCTGGAGATGAAGCGCGTGGTAAAACAGTTGCCGGGCAAGCTGTTTGTCCGCAATCGCTAAGCAGCATCCGGAACGGCGAACGCCTGCATCCTTGCCGGTTTACGGTCACTGGTCTAAGCTCCCGCCATGTCATCGCGCCTGGACGTTAAGAAGACTTACAAGCTCTACATCGGCGGCAAATTCCCTCGCAGCGAAAGCGGTCGGTACCTGCCCGCAAAATCCGCCGTCGGAGCGCACCTCGACAATTACAGTCACGCGTCGCGCAAGGACTTTCGCGATGCGGTCGTCGCCGCGCGCGCCGCAGTGGGCAACTGGAGCAAAGCCAGCGCCTATAATCGCGGGCAGATTCTTTATCGCGCCGCCGAGATGCTCCAGAACCGTTCGGATGAGTTAGTCGCAGAAATTACCCGCGCCACCGGCGTCACTTCGACCGCCGCCAAACGCGAAGTTGCCTTGGCCATCGACCGCCTCGTGCATTTCGCCGGCTGGACTGACAAATATCAACAGGTCTTCGGCAGCGTGAATCCCGTCGCCTCCTCGCACTTCAATTTCACCACGCCCGAACCCACCGGCGTCGTCACCATCGTCGCCCCGGACGAACCCGCCTTGTTGGCGTTGGTCTCACTGGTCGCTCCGGTGATTCTCAGCGGCAACTCGGTCATTGTCGTGCCGTCGGAACAATTTCCCCTGCCCAGCGTGACGTTCAGTGAAATTCTCGCCACGAGCGACCTTCCCGGTGGTGTGGTTAACCTGCTGACTGGCAAACGCGCGGAGCTGGCCCCGCACATCGCGGCGCATCTCGACGTCAACGCCATCGTGGACGGCTCGGGCGACGCGGCGGTGGGGGCGCAATTGCAGGCCGGCTCGGCCATCAACCTCAAACGCTATGCCCAACGCACCTTGCCGGCCAAAGATTGGTTTTCCGCCCGCGGCGAGGATGCCTATGCCATTCTGGATACGGTGGAATTCAAAACCGCGTGGCATCCAATTGGCTTGTAGGGCACAGGCTTCGCGACAGGACAAAAGTTTGTTCGCGTGGTTGAATGATTGGCCCTATAATCGGTCAAAGTGATGATTAGTAACAACAGCTTGAATTCAATGTCACGACGTTTTGCCCTCATCGCCCTCTTGCTGGCGGGCGTATTAACTCCGGCGGTCCTGTGGTTGCACGCCGAAGAATCCCTCCAACCCGAAGCCGCGCTAACCCGCGCGACGAATTCCGTCGCACTCGAACCGGGCGCAAACGACGGCGTCATCGCCTACATCACGGCCCGCGAACTGTACCGCGGCCATTATCGCGGCCGCCGGCTCAACGACGAATTGTCCCAGCAGTTTTTTGATCGCTACATTGAATCGCTCGATCCGCAGCGCCTGCATTTCACTCAAGCCGATCTCCGTGAATTTTCCGGCTATCGCACCAATCTCGACGATCTGACTTATCCCCGCACCGGCGTAGCTGATACGACGCCCGCCTATCACATTTTCAATCGCTTTCGCGAACGGCTGGACCAGCGCGTTGCCTACGCGATGGACTTGCTCAAGAGTGAAGCGTTCTCGTTCGACACGGACGAACAAGTGGTGGTGAACCGCAAGGATGAACCTCATCCGGTTGATTTGGACGACGCCCGAAAATTATGGCGGCAACGCTTGCGCAGCGAATACTTGCAGGAAAAAGTCGCCAAATATGCGGCGCGCAAAAAGGCGGAGCGCTCCGCCTCCGCGAAAACCAACGATACCACCGTCGCCACCGCGCCGGAAGCCGCGCCCAAGAAAACCGAGGCGGAAGAAATTGTTGAAACCCTCACGCGTCGCTACACGCGGAACTCCAATTTCTATCGCGATATGGATCAACAGGACGTGCTGGAAGTTTATTTGACGTCGCTCGCGCACGTTTACGATCCGCACACCGATTATTTTAATCCGCGTCAGGCTGAAAACTTCGCCATCGGCATGAATCTGTCGCTGTTTGGCATCGGGGCGGTGCTGCAATCGGATTTGGAGGGCTATTGCAAAATCGCCGAACTCAAACCCGGCCCGGCCATGAAGAGCGGCAGAATCAAAGTGGGCGACCGGATTGTCGCCGTGGCCCAAAGCAATACACCTCCCGTGGACGTGGTGGATATGAATCTCAACAAGATCGTGCAACTGGTGCGCGGCCCGAAGGGAAGCGAAGTGCGCCTGACGGTTGTATCCGCGGACAGCACGACGGACCGTAAAGAAGTCACCTTGATCCGCGAAGAAATCAAACTCGACGATCAGGCGGCCAAGGCAAAAGTGATTGATTACCCGGCGGCCAACGGCGAGAGCGTGCGGATTGGCGTCATTGATCTGCCCACCTTCTACGTGCCAATGGATACGGGCGCCGGCACTCGTGCCAGCGAGGATGCCGCGCATTACACCTCGAAAGATGTGGCGCGGTTGCTGACCAAACTGAAAGCGGAAAATGTGCAGGGCATCATTCTGGATTTGCGGCGCAACGGGGGCGGCTCGCTCGAGGAATGCGTCAAACTCACCGGCCTGTTCATCAAGGACGGCCCGGTCGTGCAAGTCAGCGGTCCAGCAGGCGTCCCGTTCATTGATGAAGATAAAGATTCGCGCATTCAATACGACGGTCCCCTGATTGTATTAACCAGCCGTTTCAGTGCGTCCGCATCGGAAATTCTGGCGGGCGCGCTGCAAGACTACAATCGCGCCATCGTCGTGGGCGACCTGTCCACGCACGGCAAAGGCACGGTGCAACAGCTCAATCCGTTGCGCATCTGGATTTCCGAAGACATCATGACCAACAACCCCGGCACGCTTAAAATCACGAAGGCGAAGTTTTACCGCGCCAGCGGTGCTTCCACTCAGTTGAAGGGCGTCATGTCGGACATCGTGCTGCCGTCCAAATGGAATTACGCCAAAGACATCGGCGAAGAAGGATACGATTCGGCCTTGCCGTGGAACACGATTGATAGCGCGCGCTACGAGAAATTCGACCTCGTCACGCCGTACCTGCCGGAATTGTTGCGCCGCTCCAGCGCCCGCATCAACACCAACCAGGAGTTCGTTTACATTCGCGAGGACATCGAACAATTCCGCAAATACCAGGCCTTGAATTCTGTTTCCTTGAACGAGACCAAGCGCGTCAGCGAATGGGAGGAAGACGATTCCCGCCAACGGGCCCGCGACCAGGAACGCCGCGAACGCAAAGCGCCCGAGCCAATCGTCTATGAACTCACGCTTAAAGACGTGAACCAGCCCGGTCTCCCGGCACCAGTGGCCAAAACCAATTCCCTCAGCGCAACCAAACAAACCGGCGCAACCAACCAGGTGGCTGTGACAGTTTCCGGGAACACGCAGTCGCCGTCTGGAAATGACGCGGTAACGCAATCAGGCGAAGGCGCGCAAGCGCCATCCGTCACGCATCATTGGTTGGCAGACGAGGACACGGAAGAAGACGCCGCTCCGGTGGTGGATGCCACCCTTGAGGAAACCGAACGTATTCTGATTGATTATATCGGTTTGCTGAACCAGAAAGGGCTGGCCTCCAAGACCCGGTAACCGGCGTCCTCGCGGCGCCACGTAACAACCATTAACAACCATGAAGTCGTTTCTCCTCGCCGCCGTTATTTTGGGTCTGCTGCTGGATTCCGCCTTCGGCCAGGGGGCCCAGGCCGACCAGGTCAAACGCCGCGCAAAAGAAACGGTCAATCAAAACAACGTTCGCCAAGGCGTGCCGTCCCCCGCGCAAACTCAACCGCAACCAGCCACGCCAGCGGCCCCCAAGGCGCCGCCAATTGTTCCGCAAAGTCAAAGCCTCGCGGCGTTGAAATCCGACCTGGCCTTGTTCAAAACGGGCGTCACCGCTACCGCGCCACAAAAGCAACAGTTCACTGTTCACCTGGCGCAATCGGCTCGGGGTAAAAAACCAACTCTGCCCACGGTGCAGAAGTTTGTGGACTCATTGACCAGCGCCTTGAGCAGCGCCACGCTCACAGAAGAACAACAAGGCCGCCTGGCTCAGAATCTCGACGCCGTGTTCAACGCCAAGTCACGGTCCGCGACGGATTTTGAGAAAATCATCGCGGACACGCAGGCGATTTTGGAAGTTGGCTCGGTCAAACGTGCCACGGCCGTGGCGGTCGCCGCCGACTTGAAAGCTGTCGGCACAGACATTCGGCGTTGATCCCGTGAACGAAAAAGCGTTGCCCCGGGTCAAATGCCCCACGTGCCGTCAAGTGGGCCCGTGGTTCGAGCAAAAGTTTGGTCCGTTCTGCTCGCACCGTTGCAAGTTGATTGATTTGGGCAAATGGTTCGCCGAGGAACACACCGTCAGCAGCCCATTGCGACCGGAGCATCTGGAGCATTACGCCGATCTTGCGGCGGGTGATCATCTGGACAAGCCCACGCCCGAGTAGAATCTGGCGGCCAGTAAGGTTGCGGACCGGACCTCCGACAAATCCAAAGCACGGTCAGGAGATTTCACGAACATGAAGTTACTCGTTTATTTGTCATTGTGGGCGCTTGCCGGCGGAACAGCCGCGGCGGCGGCCACTAACCAACCTGCCATGAATCCAACCAATCAAATCGAAGTGGCCACGCTGGGCGGCGGCTGTTTCTGGTGTACCGAAGCCGTCTTTCAACTGTTGCCCGGAGTCAAATCGGTGACCAGCGGCTATGCGGGTGGCCACACGGAAAATCCCACGTATAAAGATATTTGCACCGGCGAAACCGGCCATGCCGAAGTCATTCAAATTGCCTTTGATCCGGAAAAAGTTTCATACGAAACAGTGCTCGATACGTTTTGGGAAGCCCACGATCCCACCACATTGAATCGCCAAGGCAACGATGTTGGCACGCAATACCGCTCCACCATCATGTATCACAGTCCGGCGCAGAAGGCGGCGGCCGAAAAATCAAAAACGGCGGCGCAAAAGAATTTCGCGCGCCCGATCGTCACCGAGATCGTGCCACTGAAAAAATTCTATCCGGCGGAGGATTATCATCAGGATTATTACCGCGCCAACCCCAACCAAGGGTACTGTCGCGCGGTCATTCGCCCCAAGGTGGAGAAGTTCGAAAAGAAGTTTAACCCCAAATAAAAAAACCCGCCGGGTTGAGCCGGCGGGTGGGAGGAGAGCTCAAATTACTTCTCGGAGGCGACGATCTCGGCTCGTTGCGTGTGATACTCCTGCGGCGTAATCGCGTCCGCTTTGTAACGCCGCAATAACTCGGCCAAACGTTCCTGCTTGGTTCCCGTCACCGGCGGCGGTGGTTTCGGTAAATTAGCCGTGAGAGACGGCGCGGGAGCGACTGGCGTTACCGCCGGCACCACCGGCGTAGCAGTGGGCTTGATCGGAGCGGGCGTGGCAGCAACCGGTTTATCCGTCGCCAACTGTTGGCGCAACGCCGCGCGCAACCGGGCAGCCTCCGCCTCGTCACTTTCGTCGGGGACACTGGAGAAACCACTGCTGGGCGGTGTGGCTGGCGGCGGGGTTACAAGCGTGGGCGTGGCTTGCGGTTTTGCTGGCGCAACCGGCGCGGCCGGCGCAGCGACCGGCTTCTTGTTGGCCTCTTGCTGTTGCCGCAAAGCTTCAATCAGTTGCGCGGCATTGGAATTATCGGCGCCTCCGGCGGGCGCCTGAACCGGCTGTGGCGCACTGGGCACTGGCTTGACCGCTGGCGGCGGTGCTTGGGGAGCAACTGCTGGAGTCGGCGCCGCTGGAGCAGCCGGCGCGCGCAACTCTTCCATTTTCTGGCGCATCGCTTCGCGCATCTTGGCTTGAGCCTCGGTATCCGGCCCCGCAAAACTGGCGGAAGGACCAACCAGAGCCGCGACGGCCCCAAATACGACAAGAAAATTCGTGGTCTTCATAAGATAGTTCCTACGTACTTACGGCAATTTCATCCTTCGCGCAACAGGTTTCCCGAAGCCGCTACGTTTTGGAAAACTGCGCCAACCTTCGCCACGAACGCGGCAAAGGATAGCGCACGATGGACCGCCACATGAGATTTCGCACTTCGGGCCGGGAGATTTTGACCCGGTGCTGTGGATCAAGCACCGGTTCGGCTCGCAACCGTTGCAACGTCTCCAGTCCAATCAAAATCGGCCAGGCGCACGCCAGCCGAACGCGCACGTGCAAAAAAGGAATTGTATTGGTGTAATGCCAGCCGGCGGCCAGATGTGACTCGGCCAAATCAAGCCACTGCCGATAAGCGGGACGAAACTTTGCGTCGTTCGCTGGCGTTAGCAAATCGGCGGGAGTTAGCCCCGCCGCCCGCAATTCTACTTCCGGCAAATAGCAGCGGCCTTTGCGCAAATCGGCTGGCAAATCGCGCAGGATGTTCACGAGTTGCAAGCCCTGACCAAAGCGAACGCCGTCCACCAAGAGCTTCTTTTCATCGAGCGCCACCAAGGGAAACAAGTGTCGCCGGCACATGTGTGTCCAAAATTCCCCGACGCAGCCCGCGACCCGATACGTGTAGTCGTCGAGATCCGCCTGCGTTTGCAGGGCCTTGATCCGCTCCGCCGCCGCGTCGTTGAAGCGCTCCAAGTCCAACTCCTGTCCGCTGGTGATCGTCGCGAGCACTTGCCGGACGCGTTTTCGATCGGCTTCGGGCAATTGGTCCAATCTCTCCAGGGAGCTGGCCACGCGTTCCAACAGCAGTCGCTCAGCGGGCAAACCTTGTTGTTGCGCCAACGCTCCGAAATTCAACCTGCCGTCCGTCGTGCCGGCAACTCGCTGCCGGAATTGCTGCAACGCTTCGAGCCGTTGCGCAACGGAAACAATCTCCGTGTCCGCAATCGTATCCGCCGTGCGGGCCAGCAAGTAGGCCAGACTGATCTGTGGTCGAATCGCCCGGGGCAGCACGCGCAGCGTCAGATAAAATGAACGCGACGTTTGCTTGAGCAACTCGTTTAAGTCGGAGTTCGGCATCGCGTTCAATGGGTCTTCTGCTTTAGCCGCTGCGAAAAACTCGCGGTTCGCACCACCGCGCGTTTGTGCACCCCGCGCGCGATCAATTCCTGACCGTCGCGCGCTTCAATTTGAAAATCCACAAACCGTCCCGCGCCGCCAATCACGCGCGCGGTCGCCGTAACCTGCGCCCCCAACGGCGTCGGTGCTAAATGCCGTAATTCAATCTCTACGCCCACGCTGCGCTCGTCCGTCTCCAGAAATGGCGTGATGGCCTGCCGTGCGGTGCGTTCCAGAATCCCAATCAGATTCGGCGTGCTGAGCACGGCGGGCATCCCGTCGGTGGCAAACTCGATACAATGTTGTTCCGTGACGGTAAAATTCGTTTCGCCCGTCGTGCCGATGCGTGGCGCGGATTTCATTTTGTTGGCGCGCAGCGTAACGATTTGGCGCGAGAACAGCATTACTTTTAATCTTTTGCGTCACCGCCATCGTGCACCTCAACACACCATGGATGCACAAATGAAACATTTACTTTCAGCCGGCAGCTTTTAGATTTTTCCCTCGTTTGGGAACCCTTGAACCTCATCTGAACTGAATCTATGGCCGCTGATACGTCTGTCGTTAAACCTGTCGAAGCTCCCCCACTTGCTCCGCTTAACCTTAAGTCCCGGCTCGCCCCGACGCCAAAGTCCGCTCCGAAATACGCCGTGAAAGTGAAAAACGCGGCGGGCGCGGACGTGACCCTCGCCGATCCGCGGGCCACACGCGCGCTGGTGGCATTGATGGACGTTCACGCCGTTGTTGGCGGCGCGGCGTGTCACTGGGGCGGTCCGGCGGCATTCGCGGAAATGAACGCAGCCATCCACGGCATCATGTTCGCCACGCAAGGTCGCGAATGGTATGACGCCTACAACTACGTCAACGACGCCGGCCACGCCGAGAATGGCATTTACGCGTTGCGCGCGTTGTACGGCTTCGATGGCATGACGTTCGAAGACCTCAAAGGATTTCGCAGCATTCAAAGCAAACTTACGGGTCACGGCGAATCGCATCTCAATCCCGAAGGCGTGCTCGTCAGCAACGGCCCGCTCGGTTCGTCGTTGCCGCAAGCGCAGGGTCTCGCCATCGCCGACAAAGTCGCGAAACGCGATCGCGTGACGATCTGCGTCGTGTCCGACGGCGCGAGCATGGAAGGCGAAGCGAAGGAGGCCTTCGCAGCGATTCCCGGCCTCGCGGCCAAGGATCGCGTGAATCCATTCGTGCTGCTGATTTCAGACAACGACACCAAGTTGTCCGGTCGCATCACCAAAGATTCGTTCTCGATGCAACGCAGTTTTCAGGCGATGGGCGCGCTGGGTTGGAATGTGATTTCTGTGCCGAATGGTCACGATTTGCCGGCGGTTTATCTCTCGATTGAGAAAGCAATTCAGCAGGCCAAGGCGAATCCGAATTTCCCGGTTTGCCTGTGGATCAAAACCGTCAAAGGTTACGGTATCAAAGCCACGGAAGAAAATTCCGCCGGCGGTCACGGTTTCCCGCTCGCGAACGGGGAGAAGATCGTGGACTGGATGACCGAGTTGTTCAAAGGCGACACCGTGCCCAATGACTTGATGAATTGGGCCAAGTCGCTGCGGGCGGATTGGGAGAAAAAGGAAGCGGACAAAAAAGCCAAGGCTGAAGCCGCTGCCAAAGCCGGCACGCCTGCTCCCGCCAAAGCAAAGACGGACAAAGTTCAAGCCGGCCTCGCGCGCGCCGCAGTGAAAGCCGCGCAGGAAGGCTTGCCCGTTTATTCCATTTCTTCCGACGTGCAGGGTTCGACCGGCATCAGCTTGTTTCAAAAGAGTTTTCCGGATCGCTACATCGAAGTCGGCATCGCGGAGGCCAACATGGTCAGTGTCGGCGCGGGATTTTCGAAGGGCGGCTTCATTCCGATCGTGGACACGTTCGGCCAGTTCGGCGTTACCAAAGGCAATCTCCCGCTCACGATGGCCGCGTTGTCGCAAGCGCCGGTGATTGCGATGTTCTCGCACGTTGGTTTCCAGGACGCCGCAGATGGCGCGTCGCATCAGGCGACAACCTACCTCGCCGCGACGAGCGCGATTCCGCACACAGTGGTGATTGCGCCGAGTTGCGCGGATGAAGCCGAATCGCTGATGTATCAGGCAATCAAACAATTCGCCGCCGACCGCGCCGCCGGCAAAGACGGCAACAGCTACATCTTCTTCGTCGGACGCGAAAATTATCCGCTGACGTGGATTGAAGGCGCGCAGTTTCCGTGGGGCAAAGCGCAAGTCTTGTCGCAAGGCAACGACGTGGTGCTGATCGGTTGCGGCGTGCTGGTGAACAAAGCGATTGAAGCCGGAAAGCTGCTGGCCGCCAAAGGCGTTAAAGCCACGGTCATCAACAATCCGTTCATCAACCAAGTGGATTTGGAAACAATCGGTGCCGCTGTGAAAGCCGCCAACGGCAAAGTGGTCACCATCGAAGATCATCAAGTGCTCGGTGGCATGGGCGCGCAGGTTTCTCATGCGCTCTCGACAGCCGGAATCGCGCACACGATGAAGTCGCTCGGCATTCACAACGAGTTCGGCCAATCGGCCTATCTCGCAGAGCAGCTTTACGAGAAACACGGTCTCACTGCGCCGATGATGGCGGAAGCCGCATTGGCGTTGTTGGGCAAGTAAACGAACGCTCACTTTACAATCCCGCGCTTCAATTGAGGCGCGGGATTTTTATTTCGCAGTTAGCCGCCGGCAACTTCAATCCGTGTGAATCCAGCCTTTGCCCGGCACGAATTCGCGGCTGCCGGAGGAAGTTGATTTGCAACCCGCCAACGCCACCACCAGCGCCAGCAGCAGGCCCAGCGTGTAATATTTCTTCATATCCGCACTTTAATCGGGTTTGTCACAACGGCAAGTCTGGTGCATGTTTTCCGCCAGAACGAGCCATGCCGGAGAAACCCAAGTTCTTGAAAGGTCATCTGCTGTTGGATAACGGCGAACTGCGCGGCTCCTTCTTCCAACGCACCGTGCTCCTGATCTGCGAACACGACGCGGAGGGCGCGTTCGGGTTGGTGTTGAATCGGGCATCCGGCAGCAAGGCGGGCGACATGATTCCCGCCGATCTGCCAGACACGCTGAAGGAACAACAACTCTTCGTCGGTGGCCCGGTGCAACCCACGGCATTGAGCTTCCTGCACGCTGATAGTTTCATCCCAGACGGCACAGTGATGCCCAATCTCAGCATGGGTCACTCGCTGGATACGCTATTGGAAATCGGTGAATCTTTTTCGCCCACCAAGAAAATCAAGTTGTTCGCCGGTTACGCTGGTTGGAGTCCCGGCCAACTGGAGGGCGAGCTGAAACGCAAATCCTGGTTTACGCATCCCGCCTCGCTCGAACTCATCTTCGACACGCCGCCGGAAAAACTCTGGCAAACGGTGCTGCAATTCAAAGGCGGCTGGCGCAATCGCTTGCTCGCCCAATCGCCCGAAGACTTGTCTTGGAATTAACAGATCGCGGCCGGCTGAAATGGCAACGATGTCACCGTTGCGTCGCATTCGGCTTCGCCGCACCGCACCGTGAGTTTCGTGCCGATGGCATTCGCCTCGCGTCGCACGTAACCCAGCGCAATTCGTTGATTCAAGACTGGCGACAAAACCGCGCTCGTAACATGTCCCACTTCCCGATCGGCTTGAAACAACCGATCACCGCGCGCGGGCAATGTCTTGCCTGCGCCCGAGAGCACCAAGCCACGCAGTTCCCGGTTCACATGACCGATGCTGTGGATGCGGTTCAACACTTCTTGCCCGATGTAACAACCTTTTTGGTAACTGATGGCACGGGCTTCAATGCCGCATTCGCTGGCGAGATTCGTGTCATCCATATCCACCCCGAATCGCGGAATTCCAGCTTCGACGCGCGCCAGTTCGAACGCTTCCCAACCGCAAAGTGCGCCGCCCACCGATTCCACCGCCATCTGCAATCGTTTTGCGGCCACGTCCATCGCAGCAATCGGAATGAACAAGTCAAATCCAGCCCCACCGCATCGCGGATGATTCGCCACATAAACCTCACCCAGCGCCGCGTCGGATATTTTGATGCTACCCAGAAGTTGTGACGGTAAATCAGCTCCCCACCCCAGCGCTTGCACAGCGGGCACGGCTTGCGGTCCCTGCACACTCAGGAGCCCATAATGCGGCGCAACGTCCACGACCTGCACATCGTCCGCCACGATGTATTTGTCCAGTCGCTCGCTGACCAACGCGGTCAATCCCGGTTCGAAGTCCAACAGCAATTCATCCTGAAGACAGAAGATGTTCAAATCGCTCTGCATTTTGCCCTTGGCCGTCGTCAACGCCGCATAACAGCCCGCGCCTGCGCGCAGGCGCTTCACGTCATTCGTCACCTGGCCATGCAGAAAGCGCACTCGATCCGCACCGACCAGGCACAGACGACCCCGAAAACTCAAATCCAGCAATCCCGCCGTGGACCGAAGTAATCCGTGTTCTGCGGCGGGGTCGCGATACTGCGCCACCATTTCGCTCCCGGACAGGGTAGAAAATGTCGCACCTGCGGCAGCGTGAAAACGGTGCAGCGACAATGGGACAGGCGTGTTCACGACCTTGCAATTTAACCCACCACGCGCATTTGCACCGCGTCAATGATCTGGTCCCCGGAAAGAATCGAACCAATGATCACGACAGTTTGGCCCTTCTTCAAGTGCCCTTCGGCAATCATCAACTTCAGCGCGGTCTCGATCGTATTCTGCGGATTGATGAGATCGAACGGGATTACCACTGGCGTGACGCCCCAGTTCAAGCTCAGCGCGCGCGCCACCGAATCGCGGGCGCACAAGCCATACACGGTCGAATGATGCGGGCGCAGCCAACCGGTGTAGCGCGCCATGCTGCCGTGCCGGGTGAACACCAGAATGGCATCGGCTTTGAGTTCGTTCGCCATCACCACGGCGCTCTTGACGACTTTCTGCCGCGTCTGCGTCAGTTCCGCCTGCTCAAAAAAGTTCGCGCCGCCGCTGCGCTCGATGCGCTGCGAAATGCGATTGAACACTTCAACGCATTTAACCGGATACTTCCCGACCGTAGTTTCGCCACTCAGCATGATTGCGTCCGCCTGTTCATAAACCGCATTCGCCACGTCCGTGACTTCCGCCCGCGTCGGCATGGGCGACTCGATCATGCTTTCCAACATGTGCGTGGCGACGATGACCGGCTTACCCACGCGCAAACAGGTTTTCACGATGCGCCGCTGCACGATGGGCAATTCTTCATACGGAATCTCAATGCCCAGATCGCCGCGCGCCACCATGATGCCGTCGGCTTCGGCGACGATGGATTCGAGATTATGCACGGCTTGCTGGTCTTCAATCTTGGCCACGACCAGCGGGCGGTGTTTCGCGTTCGTGAAATGTTCCTTCAGTTGGAGCAAATCGCGCGCTTCCCGCACGAATGACAGGGCGATGAAATCCACCTGCAATTCCAAACCCAGTTCCACATCCGAAATGTCCTTGGACGTCAACGCCGGCAGACTGACTTTGACTCCGGGCAGATTGATGTGCCGCCGGCTGCCGAGCGTGCCCGCCGTGAGCACTTCGCATTCGACCTTGTTGCCGGACTTCGCGAGCACCTTCATCTCGATGGCGCCGTTGTCCACCAACACCACGTCGCCAACATTGATGTCATTGACGAAGTTGGCGTAATTCACGTCCACGGAATGCTCCTCTTCGCTCCGCTCGCCGCGTACCGTCAACGTGAACTTTTGGCCCGGCTTCAAATCCAACGGCACGGAGAGGTCACCCGTGCGAATCGCCGGACCTTGCGTGTCCATGAGAATGCCGATGTGCTTTTTCCGTTCGGTCGCGGCGTTCCGAATGGTCGTCACAATGCTCCGCACCCAATCGTGTGGCGCGTGCGACATGTTCAACCGGAAGATGTTGACACCCACGCTGATCAAGTTGCCGATCATTTCGGGGGAACTGGTTGCCGGACCAAGCGTAGCTACAATTTTGGTTTTCCTCATGTTTTGGATCGTGGGACTGAGATTGCCCGATGCTGATTTGCGGAATCTTCGCTTCCGGCACAAGCAAAATATCTAACCCTCCCCCATTCCGCACGCTTATGCGTCGGATTGCGTCAGGCGGTCAATTTCTGCGCTATAACCAGTCCGAAAATTTGGATACGCCAACGCGACCTGCAATTCCCGCCGCAGTTTCCGATTTGAAACGCGCTTGTTCGTCAGACCACGCTTCCGTGGTGCCGCCGCTTCTTCCACCACCCGAGGCGGCAGCGGTTGGCCCAATTTGTCGGCCAGCCATTCGTAAAACTTCACCTGCGCCACGGGCTCATCGTCCACGACATTGTAAATTTCGCCGCCATGACCGCGCTCCAACGCTGTGACAATGCTGCTAATCAAATCGTCACGGTGAATCATATTCAGCGTGCGCATTCCCTCGCCTTCAATCCGCGCTTCGCCTCGCAGAAATTGTTTCAAGAGATACGCGCGCTCCGGTCCATAAATCCCTGCGGCGCGCAGAACCATCGCCGCGAATCCCTGTTCCCGACCGGCTGCAAGCAACACCTTTTCGGCTTCTACCAAAACTTGAGCCGTTTCCGTAGCCGGCTCGGTTGCGCTCGTCTCGTCCACGAGCGAACCATCGTTCTGCCCGTACACGCCGGTGCTGCTCGTGTAAACCACCCGAGACCGAACGCCTTTAGCCGCGAGCCACGAAACGAGATGCTTCATGCCGCTCAGATACAGTTGCCGATATTCCGCCACACCCCCACCGCCGGATGCGACGCAATTCAGCACCCAATCAAAATCACCGGGCAAGGAAGCGAGGGTTTCCGGTCGCGTCAAATCTGCATGCAGCGGAATTACGCCCGCATTTCGCAACGCGTTATCCGTGGTTGCCGAACGACGCAAGCCAAAGACTTCGTGCCCTTGTTGCGCAAGTTGAACAGCCAAAGGAAAACCGACATAACCACAACCCACAATCAGCGCGCGCATGGCCATCAATCGTGGGTGATGGCCCGCAACTCGGCCTCGAGTTGCTGACGCAAGGTTTCGCGCTCTGCTTCAGTCGCCTCCCGCGGCACGCGCATCACGCGCCCCGTCGTGATTTCACACCGCGCAAACGGCAGCGGAATCTGAAAGCGATCCCAACTCTTGAGTTGGATTTTGCCGTGTAGCCGATAGGAAACCGGCACGATGGTCAAACCGGTGAGTTGCGCAGTGGCAATGACGCCATCCCGCACGGTGTAACAAGGACCACGCGGGCCGTCGGGCGTGATAGCCAGATCATAACCGCGTTCGCCCCAACCCACGAGTTCACGCAGGGCTTGCGCGCCCCGCCGCGACGACGAGCCGCGCACGGGTTGCACGCGGAACAATTCCAGGATTCGCGCCAACAAACCACCGTCGCGACTGGCACTCACCAACCCGGCGAGTTGGCGCTCCGGTTGATGAAACCGCACATAGCGGTCATACAGCATGAGCGCCAGACCGAGTCGGTTGTGCCAGATGGCAAAAATGATTTTCTCCCGCGGCGCCGTAGAGAAATAGCCGGACCGATCCTCCAATCGATAACGAATCGTGGCGCCCAAAGCGCGAACGATCAGCCACACCAATCGGGCTGCCAGCCGTTGATGCCAGCGCGCGCGATGCGGAATGACCACGCCGGATTTGGGTTTCGGCGCGGTAACGGCGGCAGGCGGTTGTGAGTCGGGAGCAGTCGCCATCACGAACCTTTTTTCAGCGCCGCCCGGACCAAATCCTCCACCCCGACCGACTCGCCGAGCATGGCCTGCGCGGCCCGGACGGATTCGTGGGCGTCGGTTTGTTTGAAACCCAACGCCATAAGTGCCAACACCGCGTCGTTCACCTTCTGGTCGGAGGCCGAAAGCGTTCGCGCGGCACTCGAAGCTTCCCACGCGCCCGCCGCGCCGATTTTGTCCCGCAGTTCCACCACAATGCGCTCGGCCGTCTTTTTGCCCACGCCGGAAATCTGCGACAACGATTTCACATCGCCGTTAGCCACCGCCCCGCGAAAGGCCACGGGATTCATGCCGCTCAATACATTGAGCGCGATTTTCGGTCCAATGCCGCTGACGGTGTTGATGAGCATTCGAAACAATTCCCGCTCGGCGGCGGACATGAATCCGTAGAGCACATGCGCGTCTTCGCGCACGGCGAGGTGGGTGAGCAGTTTCACTTCGCCCCCGGGCGGCGGCAGTTTGTCGAACGACGACAGCGGAATGAGCACGTCGTAACCGACACCATTCACATCCACTGTCACTTGCGTTGGCAACGCATCTACCAGTTTGCCGTTTAGAAAGGAAATCATGAAGTTACCCTAAATCGGTTTTGCGCTGGTCAGACTGAAGCGACTGCGTTCGAGCATTTGGGCCTGGGCCAGCGCCAGTGCCAACGCATCCGCCGCATCCGCCGCCGGCAACTCGGCCAAACTCAACATTCGCTGCACCATCTTGGCAACGGCGAGTTTTTGCGCTGCGCCGTAGCCGACGATAGCCTGTTTTACTTTGCGCGGAGCGATTTCGTAGATTTCCAATCCCGCCTCACCAACGGCTGCCAACGCCGCACCGCGCGCCTGACCCATCACGATGGCGGTCTTGAGATTCTGCGCGAAGAACAATCCTTCCACCGCGCAAATCGTCGGTTGAAATTGGCGCAAGATGTCCCGAAGCGTCTGCGAAATGTGCGCCAAGCACCGGGAATGCGGCCAATCCGCCGGACACGAAATCGTTCCCTGGGCCAGCGCCACAGGATTGGGCCGGGTGAGTTCGATGACCCCATAACCGGTACCGCGCAAGGACGGATCGATTCCCAGAACAATGCGATGCGGGCTCAACTGCGAATTGCGGTGGACCGGCACGGTGACGGTCTGACGCGCTTTGCGCCCGCTGACCCGCGCGGCCATTTCGTTGAACTGCTGGAGGGTAATTCCCACCAGCGCACTGTGCCAACGAACGTCAGCGCGCAAAAGGAGAAAACCGCGCGCCTAACCGGTTTGGCCCGCCTCCCACACCCAACTCGCGTCGCCCACAAAATCCCGGACCATCTCCTCCAAGTTCGCCGCCTTGATGGGGATATACTTGCCCGTCGCCTCAGCCAGGCTCTCGCCAGCGGCATTGGCGACCACCGCGCGCGCGTCCAGAATGCGGCCCTTGCGATTGGCCACCAACTCACTCGTCACCGTGTATTCGCAGTCCGGATTCAGCGGCTGGAGATAGCGCACGTTCAGCTCGGCACAATAGGCGAATTTCTTCGTCGCGACCACGCACGCCCACACCATGATTTCATCCAACACCGTTGCGGTTAATCCGCCATGCACGACGCCCTTGAAACCGATGTGCGCCGCGCCGGGGCGAAAATGCGTCGATACCGTTTTGCCGTCGGTGTGAAATCGCAACTTCAAGCCGTGCGGGTTGGATTCCCCGCAAACAAAACAGGAGTGCGTGTGCGGCAGTTCTTTCATCACTTCGCCGGCTGCGCGCCGATTTTTTGGAGAAACGGTTCGATCGAACGTGGACGTCCCAGAAATTCGCGGATGCTGACATTGACATCACGCGAATCGCCCTGAGCGTAGATTTCGTCCCGCATCCGCCGTCCCACGGCAACATCGTAATAACCATCCGGCGCTTTCTCGAAAACGGTCGCCATGTCCGCCGCAATGGCATCCGCCCAAGCGTAACCATAGTAACCCGCGTCGTAGCCGCTAAAGTGGCCGAAGTAGCAGAGGAACGCCGTGTCCGCCGGCTGGGGCAGGAAGGTTTCGCTCAGGATTCGGTTGGACAAAGGCAACGCTTCGGACGCATTGGCGACGGTAATTTCCGTGTGCAATTTCAAATCCATCAAGCCGAACGACAGTTGTCGGCGATAGAAACAACCGTAAGTCGCATACTTCGCCGCCTTGAGTTGTTCGAGAATCTGCGGCGGAATCTTCTTCGTCGGGTCGCGGTAATCCGCCGCAAAACTATTCAACACCCTGGTGTCCCACACCCAATTCTCCAGCATTTGCGACGGCGCTTCGACAAAATCGCGCGGCACGCTCGTGCCGGAGAAGCGGACATACTTCGCCCGCGTCAACAAGCCGTGCATGGCATGGCCGAATTCATGAAAGAGCGTTTCCACTGAATCATGATCCAACAGGGAAGGTTTGTCCGCAGTCGGCGGAGTGAAGTTGCACACCAGCGCCACGACCGGCCGCTGATATTCGCCATTCGCGAACGCTTTGCCCTCGATCAACGGAAACATCGCGAAGTGATGATACTTGCCCTCGCGCGGGAACAAATCGAGATAGAAGAACCCCAGCGGCTCGGCGGTTTGCGCATCGCTCACGGCCCAAAGTTGCAAATCCTCGACCCATTTATATGGCGCTTGCACGCGTTCGAACTTCAACCCGAAGATGCGCTGGTAAATGTCGAACATGCCTTGCAACGTGCGGTCGAGCGGGAAGAAATTTCGCAACTGCTCGCTGTCCACGTTGTATTTCGTCTTCCGCAATTGCTCAGCGTAGTACCGCCAATCCCAAATGTGAATGGGCGCATTCGTGTCGCCCGTCTCCGCCGCCTTGAGGTGCCGAAACTCCGCCAACTCCGCTTCGAACTTCGATTGCAACCCGTCCCGCAGTTTCTCCTCGAACTCAATCGCCGTCCGGGCGTTCTTGGCCATCTTCACTTCCAACTGATAATCCGCCCAATTGGCGTAGCCGAGTTTCGTCGCAATCTGATGTCGCAGAGCGAGCATTTTTTCCACCAGCGGCGCGTTCTCGACATTGGCCAGCGAACTATGCTCAATCGTCACACGTTGCCGGACGGCCTCGCTTTTCACGTGCTCCAGCACCGCGAGGTACTGCCACGTGACATTGACCTGGATGCTGTACTCGTCAGCGCCGACTTTCACGCCGGGCGCCGTCAACAAACTTTCCGGCGCCCCCGCCAGTTCCGCTTTAGTGAATGAAATCCGTTTCGCGGCCTTGGTAATGTTGCTGTCGAAATCGGTGCTGACCGCGGACAGTTCCTTGCGCAAGCGTTCCACCTCGTCGCGTTGCGCCTTGGGCAACGTCATGCCGGTGCGCCGATAATCGCGCCAGGTTTCTTCCAGCAACTTGGCATCCTCGCCAGCCAGTTGCGGTTTGGTGTCCACGTAGGCTTTCACTGCGCGATAAACGTCCTCGCGATAATCCAGTCCGACTGCCCATTCCTGCAGGCGCTTCACCGCTTCCGTAGCGGTATCCCGCAACACGGCATTCGTGCTGGTTTCCTTGATGAGGTAAATGCGGTTCAGCGCCGCACCGACGGCGGCAGCATTGTCGTCGAGCGCCCGCACGGTATTGGCAAACGTCACTTCGCGGCTCGTCAGTTTGCCGATCCGATCCAACGCCGCATTGGCCTGGCTCATGGTTTGATCCGCGGTAGCGTTGATGGCTTCCGGGGTGGTTTCAAACGTTGGCAACGTCAGCCGATTGTGGAACTTCGTTCCGACGCGTTGAAATTCCGCGAGTGATTTGCCGGCGGAAGCAGAATCTTCCGGACAACAACGATCGGTGGTAGTGCAAGAAACAGCCATAGCAACAAGCCCGAGCAAACAAAGTGGTTTTCCGAACATGGCGGGAAACCTAGCGGCGCAACGAGAGCGCTTCAAGCCATTTGAAATTCGCGCCGCCCCACATGGTTGTGCCGCAGCCGGCACAACTCCACGCGTGACAGTTCTGCGCCGACTTCCGACACTGCCGCGTCGCGCCGATGCCCTTGCTCGAAATCAAGAACCTGCAACTCGACTTCGCCACGCCGGAGGGGCGCGCCCGCGCCGTGGATGGCGTGTCGCTGTCGCTCGCGGCGGGCGAAACCGTGTGCCTTGTGGGCGAGAGCGGTTGCGGCAAAAGCGTCACCGCGCAATCCATCGCCCGCCTCGTTCCCGCCCCCCCCGCGGATTATCCCGCCGGGGAAATCCTGCTCAACGGCCGCGACGTGTTAAAGATGTCGCCGGAAGAACTGCGCACCATTCGCGGCGGCGTGGTCAGTTATGTGTTTCAAGAACCCAGCGCATCGCTGAATCCCGTGTTTCGCGTGGGCGCCCAGATTAAAGAATCGTTGCAACTGCATCGCCCGCAAAACGCGAATGATGCGGAAGTCATTCGCCTGTTGAAACTCGTGGGCATTCCCGCTCCGGAATCGCGCTTGCGGAATTATCCGTTCGAAATGTCCGGCGGCATGCAACAACGCGTGATGATCGCCATGGCGTTGGCGAGTGAACCCAAACTGTTGGTGGCAGATGAACCCACCACCGCGCTCGACGTGACGATTCAGGCGCAAATCATGGATTTGTTGCGCGACCTGAAGCAACGCCTCGGCATGGCCATTCTGCTCATCACCCACAACCTGGGCATTGTGGGCGACATCGCGGACCGCGTCGCGGTCATGTACGCTGGTCAGATTGTGGAACTCGCTCCGACACGAGAGTTGTTGCAACGGCCGCTGCATCCTTACACGCGGGCGTTGATGGCCAGCGTCCCGAAATTGCGCGGCGAAACTTCACGATTGGCAGCGATTCCCGGGACGGTACCGCGGATTGGAGACTTCCCGTCGGGCTGCCGCTTCGCGCCGCGATGTCCGATTGCCAAGGCAGACTGTCAGCACACGCCGCCGGCATTGCAAGAAGTCGAACCGCAGCGTTGGGTGCGCTGTCCGTATTGGCGCGAAACGTCAGTTGGCCTGTGATCGCTGGCGCGCCTTCTCGTTCTTCTCGCGCTGCTCGGCAAAGAAGGTTTGCAACAACGCCCGGCACTCTTCCACGCGCACGCCGCTGGTGATTTCGCAGCGATGATTGAGCGTGGGAAATTGCAACAGATTCATCGCACTCCCCGCCGCGCCGCCCTTCGGGTCGCTGGCCCCAAACACCACGCGACCAAACCGCACATGCACGATCGCCCCGGCGCACATCGGGCACGGTTCTTTGGTGACGTAAAGCGTGCAATCATTCAAGCGCCAGTCGCCCACCGCTTCTTCCGCCTGCGTAATCGCCAGCATCTCGGCATGGGCAGTCGCGTCTTTGAGCAATTCCACCTGATTATAGGCGCGCGCAATGATGCGGCCCGCGCGCACGACCACGGCGCCGACGGGCACTTCCTCCGCTTCGTAAGCCCGGGCCGCCTGCCGCAAGGCCTCGCCCATGAAATACTGGTCGCTTTGCAAATCGATGATCGGCTCGTCCATGGATGGAGCCTAGTAACAGGCCGGAAGGGGCGACAGAAAAAATCGTCTCAGCGGCTAAAGCATGGCGCCGAATACCGCGCGCCCAGTCGTTTCCTGCATTGCCAACGGCCCGCTAAACCGGCTAGAAATAGCGGAATGCCTACGGTTGCAGAACAACTGCGCGCGGCGCGCGAAGCCCGAAACCTCTCCATCAACGAGGTGGCGGAAATCACCAAAATCCGCACGGACCACATTCGCGCCCTGGAGGAAGGCAACTTCGATGTCTTCGTGGCGCCAGTTTACATTCGCGGCTTTACCCGCACTTACGCCACCGTTCTGAAAATGGATGTGCCCCAGGTCATCAAAGCGCTGGATGGCGAACTCGACCAAACGGAGAAATTCGCCGAGCCCCCGCCACTGACGGATGACGGCAAAGGCGTGGTGGATTTCATGACCCTCCAACTCTCCAAGTTGAATCTGCATCGCCGCGAGATTCTGATCGGGTTGGTCGTCATCGCCGTGGTCGTGATCAGTTTCTTGGTCTGGCGAGCACGTCGCCAGGCCGATCCGGCCGCGAACCTGCCCCCGGCCCGCGTGCAGCCCGCCGGACGCGACTCGGGCAACACCCTTCCGCTCCCGACGCCCAGCCCGGCGCCGCGCCGATAGGTTCAAATTCGGCGGGAGAAAGCGGCTTTCTTCAATTGCGCGGTAAACCTGAAAATTCTGCGCAAAACAACCCGTCGCACGCTGCCGCTTCGATTGACATTTGACCCGACCTGTGGCTTAATCCACGCCCCACAGCGGGACGGTTGGTAGGATACTCAAGTGGCCAACGAGGGCAGACTGTAAATCTGCTGGCTTACGCCTACACAGGTTCGAATCCTGTTCCTACCACCACCTTCACTCCGGTCCAAATCTCGGAGGCTGTTTTCCTGACGCAACCAAATGAACAAGATTTCTCGCGCCCTGCTTTCCGTATCCGACAAAACCGGACTCGTCGAATTCGCCCAAACCCTCGCCGCCGCCGGCGTGGAACTCATCTCCACCGGCGGCACGGCCAAAGCCCTGCGCGATGCCGGTCTCACGGTCAAAGACATCAGCGAACATACCGGCTTCCCGGAAATGCTTGATGGGCGCGTGAAGACCTTGCACCCGAAAGTCCACGGCGGGCTGCTCTACATTCGCGGCAACTCCGAGCACGAAGCAGCCGTAAAAGAACACGCCATCGCACCGATCGATCTCGTGGTCGTAAATCTTTATCCGTTTGAAGCAACGGTGGCCAAACCCAACGTCGCCCTGCACGACGCCATTGAGAACATCGATATCGGCGGTCCGTCCATGCTCCGCAGTGCGGCGAAAAATCACGACAGCGTCACGGTCATCGTGGACCCGGCGGATTACGCGACAGTGGCCGACCAAATCAAGGCCAGTGGTAATACCACGCTGGAACTCCGCCGCACGCTCGCCGCCAAGGTTTATGCGCGCACCGCCGCCTATGACGCCGCCATCGCCGCACATCTGCAAAAGGCGTTCGCCCCTGAAGGCACAACCCCAAGTCTGCCGAAGTCATTGGCCCTTTCCGCGCCGCTGGCGCAGCCGTTGCGCTATGGCGAGAATCCGCATCAAGCCGCCGCGCTCTATGGCAAGTTCGCTGAGTATTTTCAGCAACTGCACGGCAAGGAGCTTTCCTACAACAATATTCTCGACCTGACCGCCGCTGCCGCACTCATCAGCGAATTCGATGGCGACGCGCCGACACTGGCGATTCTCAAGCACACGAATCCCTGCGGCGTCGGCCAGGCTGCGACGTTGCGCGAAGCATGGGACAAAGCATTCGCCACGGACAAACAAGCGCCGTTCGGCGGCATCATCGCGGTGAATCATCCGCTGGATGCTGGCTGTGCCGAAGCGATTGTGGAGATCTTCAGCGAAGTCATCGTTGCGCCAGAGTTCACCACCGAAGCATTGGCGATTCTTCAGAAGAAGAAAAACCTGCGGTTGCTCAAGACCTTGAAGTCATTGAGCGCCGCGCCACCCTGGGACGTGCGCAGCGTCGGTGCAGACTCTTTCCTGTTGCAGCAACGCGATCTGAAAGTGACCCGCGCGTCGGATTTGAAGATCGTCACCAAGCGGCAGCCGACCGAAGCCGAATTGCAGGCGATGCTGTTTGGCTGGCGCGTGGTGAAGCATCTCAAGTCGAATGCCATTCTGTACAGCAACAATGATCGCACGTTGGGAGTGGGCGCCGGCCAGATGAGCCGCGTGGATTCCAGTCGCATCGCGGTTTGGAAAGCGGGCGAAGCCAAACTGTCGCTTCAGGGCAGCGTGGTGTGCAGTGATGCGTTCTTTCCGTTTCCGGATGGGTTGATCGCCGCCGCCGAGGCAGGAGCGACTGCCGCCATTCAACCGGGCGGTTCGGTGAAAGATGCGGAAGTCATCGCCGCCGCTGATGCGCGTGGGATGGCCATGGCCTTTACCGGCGCGCGCCATTTCCGGCACTAAGCCAGCCAGTTCATCGGAGCAACCACCAGATCAGCACCAGTTGTCCGGCGCTGATCCCACCGATCAACCCCCACACCGACCATTCGCGCAAACGCAAGCCGCGTTGCCGGGTCGGACTTAAGCGAAACGCGACTTTGGCGGCTCCCACCGTGATGACATCGCCGTTCTTCAGCCGGGCGGTCTGCACCGGGGCTTGATTGATCATCACTAATGCGCCTGGATGCGTCGTGAGCGTGAATCCGGTTTCGGCGTCGGAGCTTAATTGAAAATGCTCGGCCCAGATTCCGTCGTCTTCCAAGCGCAAGTCATTGCTGGATTCGCGTCCGATACGGACAGGAAAACGGCGGGCTTCCCAAAGAAAGCCCGCCTGTTTGCCGGAAAGAATCTGAAGTTGAAGCATCAGAAAGAAAACGGCCGACGCAGCGGCACTTCGATTTTGTCTCCCGGATACACCGGAACATCGTAGGTCGGGTCTTTGGCCGCACGTTCGCAGTCCACCGTCACCCGCGTTCCATCCGCGCGGGTCAGCACGACCCGCTTCCGATCCGCAAAATCGGTGAAATCACCGGCGGAGGCCACGGCCTTCAGCACCGTGGTTTGTCCGATGTATTGTTGCCGGCCAGGATTACGCACCTGTCCCTGCACGTAATAGACCTGCCGATCCGTTGAAACGGTAACGGTCAACCGCATGTAATAAAGCGGCACGTACTTGTCGTGAATTTCCTTTTGCAGTTCGCCCGTGCTTTTGCCTTCGGCCTTGACCGCACCAATCAACGGCAACGTAATTGTGCCGTCCTGCTTGACCTGCTCTTCATGCGGCGGAATCTGTTTCTCCGTACCTGAGAAAGTGACCTTGACCATGTCACCCACAGCGATGCGAGGCCCTTCGCCCGCCACCACCGCAGCCGGAGCATCCTCCCACGGTGTGGAACTGAAGGCAATGTCACCACTGCCTGCGGTCTGACAGCCCGTCACCATCCCGGCCAGCAAGACTACCCACGCCAAGGCAGCCACCGGCGACCCCATCAATTTCCAAATCAGATTCTTCATGCACTTTATTCCTGCAGACAACCGCATCAGTATTTTTGTTTGATTTCCCCACCGGCTTTCTCTTCCACCGGCTTCTTTTCCGCCTGCGGTTCGGATTCCTCGTTCTTGGCGTAGTAATCGTGATAATAGCCGCTGTAGTAGTAGTAGCTCTCGTCTTGCGACATGTTGATATTGTTCAGGACGATGCCCACCAGATTGCCGCCGACTTTCTCGATCAATTGCTTGGCGCGGACATTCATCGGCTGCGGGTAGCGGCGATATTGAATGACCTGAATGGTGACGTCCACTTCGCTGGCGAGAATAGAGGCGTCGCTCACGCCCATGATCGGCGGCGAATCAAAGAACACATAATCGTAGCGTTGCTTCAGGTCGCTGATGAGGTCTTTCATCTGGCTGGAGCTCAAGATGCCCAATGAACTGCTGGGCAGCTTGCCGCTCGCGAGAAAATGCAGTTTGTCCAGCGGCGTCGTTTGAATGACTTCATCAAGGCTGTTCTGCTTGAGCAGGTAATTGGTCAACCCGATGTTGTTCGTCACGCGCATGATTTTGTGCAACGTGGGCCGACGCAAGTCGGAGTCCACGATGATGACGCGTTCGCCGCTTTGCGCGAAGACGGTGGCGAGGTTCACCACGGTGGTGGATTTACCTTCGCCGGCGCCGGCGCTCACCACGGCGATGCTGTTCAACTTGTCGTCCTTCCGGGCGAACAGGAGGTTGGTTCGTAATACCCGATACGCCTCCGCATGCGGACTCTCCGCACCCTCCTCAATCAAATAACCGACGTTCTGGGGAATGACGCCCAACACCGGCGCTTGCAGCAACCGTTCCACGTCGTCAATCGTCTTCACGCTGGTATCGAGATATTCGATGAAGAAGGCCAGACCCACGCCGACCACCAGTCCGATCACCACGCCGAGCACGATATTCAGCGTCTTCTTGGGCCGAACCGGTTTGATGTCCGCCACGGCCGGCTGGATGATTTCCACCTGCGCCGTCTTGGGCAGTTGCAAGTCCGTCCGTTCCACGTTGATTTTGCGCGTCAACAACCGGCGGTAATCCTGCATGTCATCGACTTCGCGCTTCTTATCGAAGTACGGGCGGCTCTTGGTAATCTTCTCGAGGTCAATCTGGCGGGCTTCTTCCACGGCGGCATCACTGGCTTCCAATTCCGCCTTGGCGGTGGCCACCTGGGTTTCCAACAACTTCAAGATGCCCTTGACCCGGGCATCAATTTTCTCATTCAACAATTGCCGCTGTTCACTGATGCGTTTGATTTCCGGATGGCTGGGGCCGAGGTCGTTGGCCAGCGAGGTGTAATGCTGGTCGGCCGCGTTCAATTCGTTGATCAACTCGTTCAAGGTCGGGTCTGGCTGATAGCCGGGCAGAATATCCCGCAGTCCCTTGAGATCCAGCGCACTCAATTTGTCGTACGTTTCCTTCTTGCCCTTGTAGATGCGTTCGAGGTCAAAGCGCGTGGCGAGATGCCGCCGAAACTCCTCGGTCTCCGACAACGGCTGCGGGGCCACTCCCGCCGCATCAATGTCGGAAATCTGCAATTCGTCGCGCAAGTCGGCGAGTTCCTTCTTCGCCTTATCCAGCTTGGTGTCCTGCTCATCCAATTGGCGTTTCAATTCATCCACGCCCGCGGTGACCAAGCGATAAACCCGATCATAACGCCATTGTTTGTAAGCCTCCGCCACCGCATTGGCGAGCTCCGCCGCGTCATTGGCATTTTCACTGAACGCCCGGATGTCGATGATGGAGGTGTTGCGGCGCTGCTTAATGTCCAGGCGATTGCGCAGCAAAGCCACCGATTCCGACATCCTGAGTTTCTGGCCGTCGTTGAAGCGTCTGCCCCATTCGGTGTTCAGGTCCAGCATTTCGACGACATTGGTCAAAATCGCCTCGGATTGCAGGGTGTTTTCTTCCGTGAACAGGAAGTAAGGATCGTACGGATTGAATCGCATGCCGTTGCCGGCCAGCTCTTCAATGTCGGACTTGTCCCGCTCCACCTTCATGCTGGCTGTGGCGGCAAATTGTTCCGGCAAAATAAAGGTGACGAGAGTCGCCGTGATCACCACCAACAAGAACACGGCAATGATCACCGTCTTGCGAATGCGGATAATCCGCCAGTAGTCGAGAAAATGTAACCGGGATTCTTGCTGCGATGGTTGCTTAAGCGGATCCATAACTAAAAAAATAGGGGCCAGTATGTACGACCCAGCCCCTGTCGAAATTTTTCAATGTCCTTAGAAACCGGCGGTCACGCCGAGATAAACGCGGTTGCGCTTGTAATCACGCAACAGCGGGTCGGACTCCAACTGGTCATAGTTGTAACCGACGTGTGCCGACAGGTTGGGGTTAAATTGATAGGACAAATCCAAGCCCAATTGATACAGCAGGAAGGATTCGTCATCCAACAGCGGGTCGCCCGGCGCGTAAAACGTGGAGTGCATCAACGCCGCGTTCCCGGTTAGGAACAGATTGTCCACCAACTCATGCTTCACCGCGCCGTAAACGGTGGCCGTGCCCATGTCCCGCACGAAAATTGCGCCACTGTTGCCCGCGCCGCTGGCCGCCGTCCGACGATACTGCACGCCGGCATCAAATGAAGTGCGGGTTTGATACAGGTAACGCAGGCTGGCCATCACATAGGGGCTCCATTGCGATTCGCCGCGCGGATCATTGTAAAAATCGGAGTATTCCGCACCAACTCGCACCGAGCCGGAGAGCGTCGGATCAAATACTTGGTCCGCCCCGACGTAGAATCGATGGCGGTCCGCATCGCGGAAGTCGCTCATCACAATGCCCCCGGGCAATCCCGGCGCAATCCCGATGGTCCCTGCGATAGGCTGATCCGCTGTGTATGACGTTCGCGCAAAAGTGTAACCAACCACCGCCGTGGTTTTCGGTTGCAAACGCCAGCGGCTGTCCAAGCGAAATTCATGCTCCAAGCGGTCGTACAAGCCGGAATTGCTGGCTGCGGTAATTGTCGGTCCTACCGCACCGATCAAATCGTCATCGTAATCGTAGAACGAGTTGTTGTAACCGAAGCTGAAACCGAGGAGTTGAGTCGCAGCAAGATTCAACTCGACGGCGAACGTGTTGCGCATGTTGTCGCCGTCAATCGGTTGGAGCGAGGCAGTATCGCGAATCAAGTCGGGCTCTTGACCAATGACGAACGATTCACTGAACAACAGATCCAGAGTGGGACTGAAGACATGTGACAGGTCGGCATCAAACTTGTGCGTGTAATCCGATTTGTCGTTGCGGCCCGGCGCCTGCTTGTCGAAATAGCGCGCCGTGAACGCGTAACCCACGTTGAAGGACGTCTGCTCGCCGGCAAAACCGTAGTCCACCGAGGGAATCACCGAGAAACCCGCGGATTCAGTTTCATTCGGAGCTGGCGCCGCAGAGATGTTGTCGTCATAAAAACCCCGCACCGTGGCCTGAATACTCCACGCCTTGGTCTTCTGCATGGTATTAAGAGTAGAGGCCTCAGCGGCCTGAAGCGTTGATGCACCCAATGCAACCAATCCGACGGAAACCACGATTTTTTTCATAGAATAATTTGGTTTAACCAACCCAAGACGACGTTTGCCCTCAGGTTTACCGAAATGAGCGAAACCCTGTCAAACAAATGTTCCGTGTTTTTCGCGACATGTTTTGAACTTCTACGGGTCATGAGAGCCGATTTATTAAACCAAACTCAAGATTCCACTCGGAACAGCCAGACACTGGCGGGCTGCGAAAGCGGACTTGAGTAGAGACAATCGCAACCGCCGGTCGTTCAATGTCTCAAGAAACTATCCGTTGGGGTCGAGCCCCCGGTTCATACGCGCCGCGCTGTAACGACTCCAGGTATCTAAGCACAGCATAAATCCAAGCTCTCGCGCACGACTTTATCGCGACGGAAGGCGAATGCTGTCCCCCACCTGCAAGCGGCGCGGGTTCAAACCCGGATTCGCCGCCGTTAACGCATCCAACGACACGTTGTTGCGGCGAGCGATCGCAATCAAAGTATCGCCGGGCTGCACGCGATAGCTTCGGGCCGCACTGCTGGACGCCGCCGCGGCAGTGCGGAGGCTGGCTTGCGGCTGGGGAGTCGGCACCGGCGCACTTCGAACGAGCGGCGTCCCGACGTTCCCTGGAGTTGGATTGCCGCGCGCCATCACCTGGCGCAATTGCTCCAGCTCCGCTTGCAAGCGGCGCTTTTCTTCAACCAATTGTTCCAGTTGCCGCTGCAATTCGGGCGTGGGCGGCACGGGCAAAACTGCTTTGGCGAGTTCCTGCTTGAGGCGAAAGATGTGCTGGCGAATGGTTTCGGCGTTGTTCGCATTAGGCCGGAGCCGGAGATATTTCTGGTAGTGATAAATCGCCGCGGCGGGGTCGCCTTCTTTTTCCGCGTAGAGCCAGCCAAGTTCAAAGTGGGCCGCGCCGGATTGCGGATTCATTTCCAGCGCCTGCTCGAACGCCTCGATGGCGCCACTGAAGTTCATGGCATTGACCCGACTGCGCCCGATCAGGAATTGTGGTTCCTTCTCTTCATCCACCAAACCGGGCCCGTGGCCCATACATCCGCACAACAGGACGCCACACCAGGTGACCACCAGGCAGGCGAAAATTTGGGGACCGAACTTCACCGCGGCAAATTAATCGATTCACGCGAACCAAGCAATCGCCGCCTGCAACCCTCACTTGGTTTTTCTGGCCGCGAAGGGATTCTCTTTGCCCTTGGGTCGCTGGGCCTGCGCCGGCAAAAACCAAACGCCAAGGAAAAGATATACCCAGCCCACGATCAGATGCGCCGCGTAAATGAAACTCATCTGCACCAGGTCCATCACGCCCAACACATAAAACGAAATGGCTACGGCCATCAACAGGGCGCCGGGTAACAGCGCCGCACCGCACAGTTTCCAACTGGCGCTCGCGTTGAGTTGGCGATTGCAGATGTATCCGAGCAAACCGACCGGACCAAAATAGAGCGTGGCCAGCGCCGCCCAACTCAACAGCGACCCGACGACGACACTCAGCATCGCCCCCACCACGATGGCCGGCTGCCACGCGCCCCAAAGCGGCTGCAGTTCCTGCCGATTGGCGGCAATAATCCAACCGCGCGGATAATCGAGTTCCAGATAACCGAACAGGGAATGCACAAAATAACTGGTGCGGCCGAGTTCCACCTGAACGTGCGCCACGGAACGCAGTTTCGTGGCGCCATCCAAATCCACGCTCACCGCGAGGAACCGATTCTCCGCCAGAAAAACCGGGGTGTCTCCCTGCCAGTTCAATTGACCCTGTCGAATTTCTCCACTGGCCGGCGCTTGCAAGATCGCCTGCGTAACCACGGGAAAATAGGCCTCCGAAAGAAAGACGGCAACCGCCACCGCGACAACCAACGCGACCCCGGACTGCGCCAACAGCAACCGCCGCAACGGCGCCGTGGCGTACGCTGCCACGCCGCGCGGCGTCACCGGCAACCAGGCAATGAACGGAATTTTATCCATCGGCCTTTACGCGCTGAACCACCGCCGATGAGGCAACCCACCGGAATCGGCTAGGCTTGCGGCGCCGTCTCCGGCGGCTTGGGATTTTGCCCGCCTTGTTGTTGCTGCGGCGGCGCCAGAATCACCGGCACGGGATAACGCAATTTCATCACATCATCCACCAGCACTTCGACGAAGTACGTGCCCGGCGCTTTGAACTCGACCTGACCGAATACGGTGACGTTGGTGGCGTGATACGCCGCATCCTGCAACGCGAACTTCACTTCGCCTTTGCGCAGGACGGTCGTTTGGTCCGGTCCGATCAAGCGCACGCTCTCTGTGAACTGACCGATGCCCGCGGTCCAACGATTGAACACGCTAAGCTTGAACGCGACCACCGGCAACTGTGGCACGCGGATGAAATTGATTACGCCAATGATGAAGAAATTGCCATTGGCTTCCTGGCGGATTTCTTCGCACAGCAACGAACATTGCAAGTCGGGGAGAATTCGAGTGGGAGTCATGTTTGGGCTTTCGATAATAAATCAGTTGGTCGCCAGTTCCGCCGCGCGCACGGTGTTTTGCATCAGCATGGCAATGGTCATCGGGCCAACACCGCCAGGGTTGGGCGTAATCCTTCCGGCAATCGGTTGTACTTCGGCGAACGCCACGTCGCCGACTAATTTTGTCCCGGACTTGCTCGTCGGATCGGGCACGCGATTGACGCCGACATCCATGACCACGCCCCCTGGCTTCACCATGTCCGCTTTCAAAAACTCTGCGACGCCCATCGCTGCCACGATGATGTCGGCCCGGCGACAATGCGCTTTGATATCGCGCGTGGCGGAATGGCAAATCGTCACGGTCGCATTCGCCGCCTTGCCTTTCTGACACAACATCGCGGCCATGGGTTTGCCGACGATGTTGCCGCGCCCGAGAATGACGACTTCCGCGCCGTCAATCCTGACGCCGGCCCGCACCAACAATTCGCGCACGCCCGCCGGAGTGCAGGGCTGAAAACCGGTCGCATCTCCCAGCATGAGTTTCCCGACGTTGACCGGATGGAATCCGTCCACGTCTTTGGTGGGGAGAACCGTGGCGTAAATGATTTCCTGGCGGATTTGTTTCGGCAACGGCGCTTGGACCAAAATGCCGTGCAAATGCGCCGCCGCGTTGAGTTTTGCCAACAGCGCGAGCAGTTCCGCTTCGGAAGTCTGCTCCGGCAGGATGTGGGTTTCGGAAACGATGCCGAGTTCGGCGCAGGCTTTCTCCTTCCGACCGACATAGACTTTCGACGCCGGGTCTTCCCCGACCCGCACGAAAGCCAAACCGGGTGGCACGCCGCGGGTTCGCAACGCAGCGATCCGATCCTTGAGTTCCGTCTGAATTTGCGCCGCGATGAGCCGCCCGTCGATGAGGTTATCCCCGGGCATTATTCCACGACGTAAATCTTTTGGATCGTCAAGACGGGTGTGTTCACCCAGCGTTCGTCGAGCCCTTCCTGGCCGCTCACGATGATATGGCGCCCAACGTAACGGCTCATTTCCAATTGCGCGGTCGGGCTGTAGAGATAATTGATCAACTTACCGTTGTCCTTGCTGTGCAAACCGAATTTGGTCGGCGCCTGAATGCTGATGGTCGGCTTCACAATGCCTTCGTGCGACACGGTGCGCGGCACCCAGACTTCTTCGATCACCGGCGGCGGCGCAACGGCGCCTTCCGCATCCGGCAGCGGCATCGGGGTTGGCTCTACCAGCGGATTCGGATTCTCCACATCGGTGGGCGTCGTGGCTATGAGCGGATCACTCGTCACCGTGCTCGGCGTGGCGTCAGGCGTGGCATCAATGGAAACGACTTGCGGCACAGTTGTCGCCGTTGCGTCCTGTTGAACGAACGACGCAGCCACGAACGCGAACGCGTCCGCCGGTGCGGCGATCTCCGTCCAATTTCCTTTGGTGGAAATTTCCTTTACGGTCGTGCCCTGTTCAATGGTGCCGACAACGCTGTAATTTTCACCCGGCCCAGTCCGGATGTTGAGCTTGCGTGGCTTGACGGTTTTTTCCGGGGTCAAATAGGAGCCATGCACCCAGACATTCGCGCCGGCTGGATAAGAAATCTTCGCCCACTGCGAGGGTTCACCGGCTTTGGTTTTGGAAAGAATTACTTGCTCGAAAACGGTCACTGCGTCGCCGTCTTGAAGTTTGCCTACCACTTCGCCCTTGAAACCGGCTTTGCCGCGGACATTGACGTTCTTGCCGACAATCGTTGCGGCGCCGGGCGACAGAATCACCGGCTTTTCTGCTTTGGTCGCGGGCTTGGCGGCGGGGGCGGGCTTCTTGGCGGGCGCCGGTTCAAGTTGACCGTCCGCGCGCGCGGCGAGTGCCACCACCAGCAACATCGCCGTCAAAATCATCCATCCGTTCTTTTTCATAGGTCAGGAAAGTAAAGTTTTTATCTCCGTCGGTGTCAATGTTCGCCATCGTCCGACTTTCAATTCGCCCAGTTTGATTTTTCCAATCTGTGTCCGCACCAACCGACGCACCGTCAACGCCTGCGATTCAATCATCCGCCGCACTTCGCGATTCTTGCCCTCGGCGAGTTCCAATTCCACCACACTCTCGGATTTAGTGGCGGAAATCAGCCACGCGCGTTCGGCTTTGAGTTTTTCGCCCTCGTGAAATACGCCGCGCGTAAACTGCTCCAGCATGGCGTCGTCCACTTTGCCCTCAACCGTCACCACATACCGTTTGCGCACGCCGTACCGCGGATGCGTCAGCCGCAGCGCGAAGTCTCCATCATTGGTCAGGAAAAGCAATCCTTCGCTGGCATAATCCAGTCGCCCGACGGAATTGACGATCTGCCACTCCTTCGGCAACAGGTCGTAAACGGTGGCACGATCATGTTCGTCCTGCTTGGAACAAACACAGCCTTTGGGTTTGTGGAGGACGAGATACAGTTTCTTTTGGCTGCGAACGGGCTTCCCGTCCACCGTTACCTTGTCGCGCTCGGGATCAACTTTCGTTCCGAGCAACTGGACGACCGCACCATTCACCGCCACGCGGCCGGCGAGAATGAATTGCTCCGCCGCGCGCCGCGATGCCACGCCTGCCTCGGCAAGATATTTTTGCAGGCGAACCACAAGAGAGGGATTCGGGAAACGGCGTGCAAGGTATCAAATCAAACAATCAGGGCGCGAACCCGCGCCGTCTGACCGTGAATCTGACGCGCCAACCCGCCGGAGATTAAGCGTCCGGCTTGGTCTTGCGCAGACCGGTAATACGGTCGCCGTCTTTCCATTGCCCGCGTTTCTTGAGAACTTCGATGCGCTCGAAACGCTTCATAACATTGCGTTTACCACCGAGGGTGGACGCGGCGCGGAGACTACGATGCTGTGACATAAACTTTTTCCGGTTAAAATTTCATCCGCTTCGGCAAAAGCGGACGCGGACTGTATCAGCCGGACCGCGCTCTGCCAATCGCTAATTTCGGCTGAAATAAAGCGACGGGAACTGCCGGAGGTGTCGCTTGACTTGACCGGGCGGCTTCGGAAAACTGCTGTGCGTTGTATGCCGGCCAAAAGTAGTACCCGAAAGAACCGTTCGTCCCGCGAACAGTCGCGGGCACTCGACATCCAGATTCAATTCATGGAAGGAGTCGTGCGCCGCGACCCCGCCTATGTTGAAGCCCTGCAACTGCTTGGCGATAATTACACCAAACGCGGGCGTTACTCCGAAGGCTTGGGCGTGGACGAACGCCTGGCGGAGTTGGAGCCGAATAACCCGTTGGTATTCTATAATCTCGCGTGCAGTTACTCGCTGTTGGATCGGTGTGACGACGCGGCCAATGCCTTGGAGAAGGCGTTGCACCTCGGCTATCGCGATTTCAAATGGATGGCCAAGGACACCGACTTGAAAAACCTGCGCGCCCACCCCCGTTACAAAGCCATTCGCGTCCAAATCAAGAAACTCAAAGCCGCCGAGTCCGAGGAAGAATAACTTCCGCCGCTCCCCCACCGCTAACTTCTCGGTTCGGCACCGGCTCATATTCCGTTAAGCTGGGCGCATGAACGTCACTGTCCGGGGGCAAACCCGGCATTATCGCACGGTTACTTTTGACACGCGGAACAACTGCGTTCGCCTCATCGAACAACGCCGGTTGCCGCATGAGTTCAAAATCGTCGCGACGACTGATTACCGCGAAACCGCCGCCGCCATCCACGATATGATTGTGCGCGGGGCTGGCGCCATCGGCGCCACGGCAGCCTATGGTCTCGCGCAAGGTGCGCTCGCGTTTCGCGGGCGCGACCGGAGAAAATTCTCGACTCACATCGAAACGGTTTACGCCACGCTGAAAGCCGCGCGACCCACTGCCGTCGATCCCGTCAACGCCATGAATGACGTGCGCAAAGTCATGACGGCAGGCGAATCAGTGGAAGAACAACAAGCTCTCGCACTCGCAGCCGCGGAAGAATTCGCCACCGAAGACGTGCGGCATTGCGAAGCCATCGGTCGGCACGGCGCAAAACTGATCCGCAACGGCATGCGCGTGCTCACGCATTGCAACGCCGGTTGGCTCGCGTTTGTGGATGTTGGCTCGGCCACGGCCCCGCTTTATGCCGCGCAGCAGGCCGGGCGCAAATTTCATGTCTTCTGCGATGAAACCCGCCCGCGCTGTCAGGGCGCGACCTTGACCGCATGGGAATTGGCGCAACAAAAGGTTTCTCATCAAATCATCGCCGATAACGCGGCGGGCCATTTGATGCAGCGCGGGGAAATTGATTTAGTCATTGTGGGCAGCGACCGCACGCTGGGCCGCACGGGTGAGGTGGCGAACAAAATTGGCACTTACACCAAGGCGGTGCTCGCGCAGCGGCATAAAATCCCGTTTTATGTCGCCATCCCGTTGTCCACGATTGATTGGGAATTGCGCCGCGGGTTCGACATACCCATCGAAGAGCGGCACGAAACCGAAGTGCTCGGCGCGTGGGGCGTGGGCGCTAAAGGAAAACGTTCCACTTATGTTCGCATCGCCAACCCGACCAGCGGCGCGCGCAATCCGGGTTTCGACGTCACCCCGGCCGAATTGATTACCGGCATCATCACGCCCGTCGGAATCTTTAAGCCCAAAGAACTGTGGCGGCAGCGAAACAAATTAAACTACGCTGGATAAAATCATGCGCCGGACTAAAACAGTATTGCTCAGCTGGATCAGCGTCGTGATCGGCCTGTTGCCGCTGTGTGCCGCGACGCCGCAGGAGATTCGCGAGCCGATCGGGAACTACACCAACGGCGCCGCGCGCTTTGAATCGTTCCGCGTGACTTCGCACCTGATCAGCACGCAGCAATTTCGGATGCCGCCGCAGCTCGCCACCAACGCCGCATTCGCGACCAATCCCATCATCAGCCGACTGCGCACCAACACCTTCACGTACACCAATCTGGTGTTCGACGGATTCGTGCCCGGTTCGCTGCCACATCTGGCCTGGACCAATTTCCTCGCCCACACCAATGGCCGCGATCTCCGCATCTGGGTCGAGCGCACGCATCCAGCGGATTTTCCCACCAATCCTCCCACCGCCCGATGGAACACCAACAGCGTGATTTGGGGAATGAAAGGATTAACCGCGCTCAGTCCGTCGTGGGCGGGTCAGGGGTCACCGGGACAAATTGCGTTAACGGCTTTAACGCGCCGCCACGTGTACGCCCGCGGCCACGGCATGGGGGCGGATGGATTTACGACCAACTGGGGCGTGAAGAAAGTCTGGTTTCTCACTCGCGACAACAAACTGATCGAAGCCAAAACCAAGCGCGCCGTCGTGCGTGTCACTCCGGGCACGAACAACGTGCACCGGGATTATACGATCTTCCTGCTCGACCGCGATTTGCCGAACACCATTGAACCTATGGCCGTCGCTTCATTGGAAGACGTACGCAAATTCTATTTGCCGCCAATCCATCCGCCATTCCCCGTTCAAGGAGTCGTACCGTATCCGTTGTTTCAAACCGAGCAAGGCGGCTACGTCAACACAAGTGTCCCGCCGCTGACGGTGAACACCTGGAAAGGCGGCGACTCCGGCTCACCCAATATGATTCCGCTGCCCGGCGAACTCATTTTTTACGGCGGTCGTTCCACCAGCGGCCCAACCCTCGAAATGCAGGCGGACATGGACGAACTCTGTCGCCAGGAAGGGCTAAATCCGACCAAATATCAAATGCGTTGGGTGGACCTGGAGAAACTATCGAAGCACTGAGATGGTGCGCGCTGTAGGTTTCGAACCTACGACCCCTACCGTGTGAAGGTAATGCTCTACCACTGAGCTAAGCGCGCTACCGGCGAGCAGAGTAACCAATCGCGCCCGGACTTCAAGTCTCCGTTTGCAGGCGTGCTGTTATGATCCCGCCGGAGCATTGGTGGTCAGAGTCGGCGGCGCATTCGTCGTCTCCAACTCCGGCAACAAATCCTTCAGTTCCAATTTCCCGGTGCTCTCGGAACTCATGCGACTCAACCACGAATCACCATGAAACACGCTGGCGATGCGATAGGAGAAACTTTTGGTTTCGATGATGGACTTGAGGCGAGTAGCGAGTGCGAGGTTGCTCAAATGAACTTTCACTTCATGCGTCACGGTGCCGAGTCGGGGTACTTCCACCGCCGAATCGCTCAGGCCTTTCCCGATGTAGAGGTCGTTGAGATAAATCTTGTGCACTTCACCCGTGAGTTTCACTGGCTTGGGTGTCTCGTTGCTCAGCCGCAAGGTCACGGTCGCGGTGGTTTCCAGCGCGGTCGCTTCTTCAAATCGCAGATTGATCAAGCTGACGGACGGGCCGGGGTCGCTGCCGCAACCACACAGCAGCACCGCCATCGCCAACAGGCAAAGGACTGTTTTCATGGTGACAGTTAACGCCGCGCCCGCCGCAGCGTCAACGGTGTTGGCGGTACAATTCCCCGCGAAATCTGTAGCTGCCAGCAGTCGCAAGGTCCGGCGGATTAGAGCAACTCCAGTTCGTCGGCTTCCAATTTCACCGCGGCGGCTTGATTGATGAAGTCCAAACGCAACAAAACCGTGGTTGGGCCGTGACGGGATTCGACCAGCCCCTCGACGCCCTGAAGCGGACCGGAGCGAATCCGCACATGCGTGCCGGTGGTAATTTGCGGCGCCAGGCGCACTTCCAACCCGGAATCCAATGCGAGGAGAACTTCGTTCAGTTGCCGGTCGAAGGTGCTCTGATCGAACACATCCAGCAAATTGGCCACGTTATCGTTTTGCCGAAGGGAGCCCGCGTCAGTGGCTTGAAGTTGTAAAAAGACGTAACCGGGAAACAGCGGTTTCTGGAAAGCGACGGATTTGCCG
>CAZKMR010000026.1:0-47410 GCA_964553795.1 uncultured Bifidobacterium sp.
AACAGTATTTCACCGCGAAGGAACTTACCGTTGATCCGGGCGCGAAATGCACGATTAAAGATCGCGGCGCGTACGGCCTCATTTGCGTGCAGGGCAAAGGCACGATCAACAGTCAGCCGCTCAATTCACCGAAGCTGATTCGGTTTCATGAACTAACCGAGGACGAATACTTCTGCACTGCCGATGGCGCGAAGGCGGGTGTGGTTTTCGAGAACACAAGCGAAACCGAGCCGTTGGTGACGTTGCGTTACTTTGGCCCGGACGTAAATCCTGACGCGCCGGAGTTGGGCGCTTATCGGAAGAACAAGTTTTGAGCTGAACTGCGAATGAACCTGAATTTCGGCTCGGGCAAGGTGGTGGTTTTCGCGCTGCGAAAACCAGCGCCGCGTGCAGCGGCGCAACTGCTTTTTCCTGACCCGCACTCGATCGCGTTCATTCCGCCCGCTGCTGCGCGGGCGGAGTTTTCGCAGCGCGAAAACTGCTACCATTCCGCAGCAAACTCATCCCCGTCATCGGACGCTTAAATTTGAACCACTCTCTATGAGCCAAAACAACTTTCCAAAACTTCACAACGCGATGTGGCCCGGACTCGTCGGCAAGGGCAGTCCCGGCGCGGAACCGTTCATTGATCTCGACACAATGCTCGATCTGACGGCGAAAGCCGAAGTGGACGGCGTCAAATTCGATGGCGTGGATCTGTTTCTCTACGACCCGCACACGAGCATTGATATTAACGACGATGGCCTCAAGAAACTCGCCGACAAGATTCGCAAGAAGGGTTTCGTCGTGGGTTCAGTTGTTGCGCCCGTGTGGTTTGATGGCTCGGCGATGGGCGACGAAACCAAGCGCAAGAATTGGGTCACGGCTGTGGCCAAGGCGTGTCGCATCGCGAAGAAACTGCGCGACCTAGGCGTGCGACCGTATGGCGCCGTGCGGATTGATTCCGCCGCGAGCGTGACGGATTGGGATAAAGATCCAAAGGGCAACACCAAGTTGATCGCGAAGACCTTCAAGGAAGCGGCGAAGATGGCGAAAGATCATGGCGAACGGCTCGCCGCCGAAGGCGAGATTTGCTGGGGCGGCATGCATTCGTGGAAACATATGGTCAATCTGCTGGAAGAGGTCGGACAACCGCGGGTCGTGGGTTTTCAGGCGGACATGTCGCACACGCATCTTTACACGCTCGGTTACAACGCGGAAGCGCATCGCCTCGTGCCAAAGAATTATCACTACGAGCCCGCGGAGTTTCACAAGGCGATGACCAAGCTGACGGACGCATTGCGCCCGTGGACGATTGATTTTCACGTCGCGCAAAATGACGGCAGCGTGCATGGCTCAGGTTCGCACGAGAAGACCGGTCGCCACTGTCTCGCCACCGATCCGAAGGGGAAGTTGAACATCGCGCGCGATTCCGGCTACTGGCTGCGCGATGCCAAAGGCAAAGTCACGAAGAAGTGCCGGCACATTTGTTGGGACGGTTGCATGTTTCCCAACGAAGTGTTGATGAAGCAACAAACCTGGAACGACATCCTCGCCGCGATGATTCAAGTCCGCGAAAACCACGGTTGGAAGGAATAGTTTCAATGGAACGCAAAGACGCCAAGAACGCAGAGGTTCGCAAAGTTTTTCTCTGCGCGGCTTTGCGTCCTCTGCGCCTTTGCGTTAATTCCTAAATAAATTTATGTCAAAACCGCTACGCATCGGACTGATCGGCTACGGCTTCATGGGCCGGGCGCACTCGAACGCTTATCGCAAGGTCGGCAATTTTTTTGACCTCGAATATCAACCGGTGCTCAAGGCCATCTGCGCGCGCAATGCGGACAACGCCGCGGCGTTCGCCAAAAAATGGGGCTACGAATCCATCGAAACCGATTGGCGCAAACTGATCGCCCGCGACGATATTGACGCGGTGGACATTTGCACACCGAACAATTCACACGCGGAGATCGCCATCGCGGCGGCGAAGGCAGGCAAGATGATTCTCTGCGAGAAACCGCTTTCGATGGACGGACCGGAAGGCGTGAAGATGGTCAAAGCCGTCGAGAAAGCCAAAGTGCCGAACATCGTTTGGTATAACTATCGGCGCGTGCCGGCGGTGATGCTGGCGAAGAAGCTGATCGAAGAAGGACGGCTCGGGAAAATTTTCCACTATCGCGCCAAGTTTCTTCAGGATTGGACCATCAGCCCTGATTTGCCGCAAGGCGGAGCAGGGTTGTGGCGATTGGATGTGAAAGCAGCCGGCAGCGGCGTTACCGGCGATTTGCTCGCGCACTGCATTGACACCGCGCTCTGGTTGAACGGCAGCATGGACAGCGTGTCCGCGATGACCGAAACATTCATCAAACAACGCAAGCACACGCTCACGGGCAAAACCCAAAAGGTCGGCATTGATGACGCGTGCGCGTTTCTGGGCCGCTTCAAGAATGGCTCGCTCGCGACGTTTGAATCCACGCGATACGCCCGCGGACACAAGGCGCTTTATACGTTCGAAATTAACGGCGAACACGCGAGCATCTTTTGGGATTTGCACGACTTGCATCGCCTCCAGTACTTCGATCACAAGGATGAAGGCAAACTGCGCGGCTGGCGTTCGATTCACGTGACCGATCACGGCGGCGAACATCCGTACATGGACAAGTGGTGGGTGCCGGGTTTGCAGATCGGCTACGAGCACAGCTTCGTGCATCAAGTCGCCGATTTCCTGGAAGGCTTGGCCAAAGGGAAGTCTGTCGGACCCACGTTCCGCGACGCACTGGAAACGCAATTCGTATGCGACGCGGTGCTGAAATCCGCGCGTTCCAAGAAGTGGGAGAGCGTGGCGAAGCTGAAGTAACGAACAGTCTTCGCCTGCGCGATTACTGTAAATCCGCTGGCTTCACACCGCGTTTGAATTGGCCGAAGCCGAAGGGTGTGGCTTCGAAGTCGCCGACGTAATTCACGTTGGCGTTGGGAGAAATTTCATTGGCAAGACCAGTGGCCCAGTAGCACGCGTTGACGAGCAGGCGGCGCAAGCCTTCGCTTTCCAAATCATCCGCCGAGCCCATCGTGGTCGTGACGATGGTGGAGGTTTGGCCGTTCTCGCCGGTGTATTCGCGCGTCCAAACGACTGGCATCATGGGATTGTTCTTCGGACCATCGAGCGGCGGATCGGTGGGTTTCATTCCGGTTAAAACCTGACCATGCACAAGCACGGCGGCGTTCGTTGGAAGATGAATGATGCCGTAAACATCGCTCGGTCCCCAGATGTCCGTGACGCCGCGCAAAATCGGGTGCGACCTGTTTTGGTCGTTGATGATGCCGCGCGTGCTTTGTTTGCCGTGGATGCCGTGATGATTGATCCACGTTTCGCCGAGTACCTGCTGTCCGAAGCCGCCGGGCCAGGTTTTGGCGTCGTGGCTGAAGTGTGCGTAAGGGCTTTGTTTGTTGCGGGTGTAATTGAAGGCGTGCGTGCTGGTGCGCAGCGCGATGATCGGTTTGCCGCGATTCAGGTAATCCACGAAATGTTTCATGTCCGCGTCCGGCCATTCGCGGAAGCGGAGCGCCATGACGCAGAGATCGGCGGAATTGAGCGCGGCGAGGCCGGGCGTGTTGGTCTGGACGGTGGGATCAATCGTGCCGTCGGCGGGATTGATGGAAAACAGCACGGTGCATTTGAAGCCGTGGCGTGTCGCGAGAATTCTGGCGAGCATCGGCAATGCTTCTTCGGAGCGATATTCCTCGTCGCCGCTCAGAAAGACGATGTGTTTGCCGCGGCCCGGGCCATTGCTGCCTTCGTAAACGACCCAATCCTTCGCGGTGGAGGAACAAATAGAAGCCATTGTGATGAGACAGATTCCCGCCGCTGTGAAAATGGCGTTGAGGTTCATGCGTGCGCAGCTTTGCGTTTTCGGGTGACGCGAGCAAGGTCAAAGCCGGGTCTGCGCCTAGAACGAAAATTTACTTTAGCCGCTGGCGGGGCTGGGCTAGTTTCGCGGGCACGAACTCACATGAAATTTGGCATCAACACCTTTCTGTTCACGTCACCGTTCACCAACGACAGCACGAAGCTGTTCAAGCAATTCAAGAAATGGGGCTTCAACTCCGTGGAGATTGCGATTGAAGATCCAGCGCACATTGATCCCGCGCACGTGAAGCGCGAATTAGATCGGCACGGTTTGGTTTGTGGCTCGGTTTGCGCGGCGATGGGCCCGGATCGGGATTTGCGCGGTGATGCCAAGGCTCAGAAAACCGGCCTGACATACATGATGGCGCTGTTGGATCAGATGGTGGTGCTGGATTGTCCGTCGCTGATTGGTCCGGTGTATTCTGCCGTGGGTCGCGCGGATGCCGTGCCGCCGGACGAATACAAAAAACAGTGGGCGACCGTGGTGAAGAATCTCAAGAAGCTGTGTGCCCACGCGAATAAGCGCGGGCGGCAGGTATGTCTCGAGCCGCTGAATCGGTTTGAAACCGATTTCATCAACACCTGTGATCAGGCATTGAAGATGGTCAAAGCGGTGGGCAGTCCGGCACTCAAGATTCACCTCGACACGTTTCACATGAACATCGAGGAGAAGCATTTGGGCGCTGCGATTCGGAAGGCGGGTAAGCATCTGGCGCACTTGCACGCGTGTGGCAGTGATCGCGGCACGCCAGGTGGCGATCACACGGATTGGAAATCGATTGCGAAGGCGCTGAAGGACATTCGCTACGACGGTAATGTGGTGATCGAATCGTTTACTACGGACGTGAAAGTCATTGCGAAGGCGGCGGCGATCTGGCGGCGCATCGAGCCGACGCAGAATGAAATCGCGGTCAATGGCCTGAAGTTTTTGAAGCAGGCGCTGAAGTAACGCGTCAACTCTCCCGATTATGAAACGAATTCTGTCGGTCTGGTTAGGCATCGGCTTGTTGAGCGCTGCGGCTTTCGCGGCGGAGAACGAAGCGGGTTTTCAATCGTTGTTCAATGGCAAAGACCTGAGCGGCTGGGACGGTGATCCAAAGCTTTGGTCGGTGCAGGACGGGGCGATTACGGGGAAAACGACCGCCGAAAATCCGATCAAAGCGAACACGTTTCTGATCTGGACCAATGGGACGACGGCGGATTTTGAACTGCGCTTTTCCTACAAGACGATTCCAAACAATGACCGCAACGCGGCGAATTCCGGCGTGCAGTATCGCAGCAAAGTTTTTGATGCGGCGACATGGAGCGTGGGCGGCTATCAGGCGGATTTCGAGGCTGGCAAAAATTATTCCGGCATTCTTTACGACGAACGCGGTGGCGCGGGCGGGCGCCAAATCATGGCCGCGCGCGGGGAGAAAGTGGTTTGGGACAGCGATTGCAAAAAGCAGGTCGTCGGTTCAGTCGGCAAGTCCGAGGAAATTCAAGCGGCGATCAAAGCGAACGATTGGAATGAGTTTGTCGTCATCGCAAAGGGAAATCGGTTGCAGCATTTCATTAACGGATTGCCGACGGTGGACGTGACGGACGATTGCGAGGCCAAGCGGCTGATGGAGGGGGTGCTCGCCTTGCAAGTTCACACTGGACCGCCGATGACGGTTCAGCTCAAAAACATTCGGCTCAAAAAACTTTAACGCTACGTCGTCATGAAAAAACTTCTGTTCGCTTTGTTGATTGCCGCGGTGCTGCCCGCGTTTGGCGCAGACAAGAAAATCGTGTTCATCGCGGGCAATCCCAGCCATCGCTCCGGTGAGCATGAGCATCGCGCGGGTTGTTTGTTGTTGCAGAGTTGCCTGACGAATGTGCCCGGCGTGACGTCGGTGGTCTATTCGAACGGCTGGCCGTCCGATCCCAAAGCTTTGGAGGACGCGGCGGCGATTGTGATTTATTGCGACGGCGGACGCGGTCACACGGCCTTGCAGCAAGAGCGGTTGAAAACGCTCGGAGCGCTGATGGACAAAGGCGTTGGCTTGGCGTGTCTGCATTACTCGGTCGAACCCACGAAGGAAAAAGGGCAGGACGAGTTTATGCAATGGATTGGCGGGGCGTTTGAAATTCATTGGTCAGTGAATCCGCATTGGGACGCGGAGTTCAAAACGTTGCCAAATCACCCGATCACGCGTGGGGTGTCGCCGCTCACGATTCGCGATGAGTGGTATTTCAACATGCGTTTTCGCGAAGGCATGAAGGGCGTGACGCCAATTCTCAGCGCCGTGCCGCCCAAGAGCACCACGGAACGTCCGGACGGTCCGCACTCGGGCAATCCGGCGATGCGCGAAATGGTGGCGCAGGGTCAACCGCAGCACGTGGCCTGGGCGGCGGAACGACCCGATGGCGGGCGGGGCTTTGGTTTCACCGGCGCGCACTTTCACAAGAACTGGGGCGACGACAATTTCCGGAAAGTTGTGCTCAATGCGATTCTGTGGATCGCCAAAGTCGAAGTGCCCTCGAACGGCGTGCAAAGCACGGTGACGGCGGAACAATTGGAAGCGAACTTGGACGACAAGCGGGATCGGCGGCCGGTGCAGCGCAGCGAACCGCGAACGCCGGGGGCACCGCCGCCCGCGCGACTGTAGTCTGAGCGGTCAGCGCGGGTTCTTCGTGGCGACAAATGCGTAGCGGGCCGGCGCAGCGCCCTTCAACACATGGGCGAAATAGTGCTTCAAGCCGCGGGCAAGCGTGACGTTTTTCACGGTCAACTTCAGCCCCGCGGTCTCGAAGAAATGCCGGTACTCCGAGAGAGTATAGGTTCGAGTCACCACCGGGCCCGGTTTTCCGGAGCGGGCGTTTGAAGATTTAGGCGCCTTGGCAGAACGAATCGGTTCGCGCAAGGCGACGAAAAAGCCACCGGGTTTGAGCACGCGCCGGACTTCGCGCAGCACGCGCAGCACATTGGTGGCGAGATGCAGCGCGTCGGCGCAGACGACCGCGTCAAAGTAACGATCGGGAAAATCCAGGGAGTGAAAATCCATGGGCGTGCGCGTGATCTTGCGGGATTTCGCCTGGAGCGTTTTAAGAATGCGCGGCGCCTCGGTTTTCAACAACGAGGCGGAAATGTCAGTGGTGATGATTTCTACGACCAGGGGTGACTTGGAGAGTTCCGCGCTAAACCAGCCGGCCCCGGCGCCGATTTCCAGGAGCCGACCGCGAAATTCCAATCCGCACTTTTTGGTGAGATACGGAATGAACTTGGGGAAATCTTCCTTCACGCATCGCAGCCACTCGGCCTCGGTGCGGAATTCGTCGCCGGGATGCGTGGCTTCGGCCTGCTCAATCAGCGTGGCGGGCAGGGCAATTTTTCGTTCGATGTATTGAGAGTCGGTCGCGCTCACTGCGGTCAAAGTAAGGAGCAGTTGAAAAGCGGGCAACCGGAATTGCGCCGGGCTCAGGCCAGTGCGGCGCCCGTGGCTGCGTCAAAGACGCGAGCGTGTTGCCAGTCAAAGGTCACGCTTAGTTGCTGGCCGGGCGCAAATGCGGCGCGCGGTTGTGCGCGCGAAACCAGTGCGCGGCCGGCGACCGTAAGATGAACGAATTCGTCGGCACCAGTGAATTGCACGGACTGAACGATGGCGGAAATGGCCGGGGGTGAAGCTTCGGCGGCGGCGAGGCGAACCTGTTCCGGGCGGAAGCCGAGCAAGATCTGGCGATTCACATTGCTGCCGAACCAAGCGGCGCGTTCGCTTCCGATGGGCAGCACCAACTGCGGCGCGGCGTTCGAATCGGTTTCGCTGCCCACGAAGACCAGATGGCCGTCGCGTTGGGCGACCGTGCCGTGCCAGAGAGTCAGCGGCGGCGTGCCGATAAACGAAGCGACGAAGCGATTGGCCGGATGTTCATACACGACCTGCGGCGGCGCGAATTGTTGCAACGCGCCATGGCGCAGCACCGCGACGCGATGGCCGAGCGCGAGGGCTTCGGCCTGGTCATGGGTGACAAAGAGAATGGTGGTGGAAAAATGCTGTTGCAGGGCCGGCAGTTCCTGACGCAGTTGGGTGCGCAGATTTTCGTCCAGATGCGCAAAAGGTTCATCGAGCAACAGAATTTTGGGGCGGCGAATCAGCGCCCGGCCCAACGCGAGGCGCTGGCATTCGCCACCGGATAATTTGGCGGGCGGACGATCGAGGCAATGGCTCACATGCAATAAGGCTGCCATGGTTTGGACGCGCGCTTTGATTTCGGACGCGGGGACGCGTCGTAATCTCAGGCCGAAGGCAAGATTCTCGAAGCCGGTGAAGTGCGGCAACAGCGCGGGCGATTGAAACACCATGGCGACATCGCGTTGTTGCGGCTTCAGGTGCGTCACGTCCTGCGCGTCAATGAGAATGCGCCCGAAGTCAGGTTGTTCCAATCCGGCCAGAAGGCGAAGGAGCGTGGTTTTGCCGCTGCCCGAAGGGCCCACGATCGTGACCAGTTCACCGGCGGCAATCGCCAGGGAAACATTCGCCACGGCCGCCACGCTTTTGCCGGCAGCGGTGGGGAAGGTTTTCCGGATGTCTTCGACAATGATGCGCGCCACGGCGGAATTGTTGGTTTGGGCTACCGTCAAGTCCAGCGGGAACACTGAACTTCAAGCAGAGGCGTAATCGGAGGCGGAACGATGCGCCAGATGGCGCAATCCGGCCCGCGCGATGAGCGCCAGTTTGTGAATGCGTCCGAGCCGAATGGGGGCGGGGGCGAAAACGTGGAAGTTCCGGCGTTCGATTTTGCGCAGCAATCGCCAGTAAACCGAACCCATCAATTCGGCAGCAACCATGGCGCGGCGATCCTCCGCGGGCAACAGGGTGTGGGCCTGACGATAATATTCGCGGGCGCGAAGGCTGATGGCGCGCGCCAGTTGCGTGAAGCGATCGGAATATTCGCCGCGCAAAATTTCGGATTCGGGGACGGCAAATCGGCGCAGATCTTCCTGCGGCAGATAGATCCGGTTGCGGTCGGCGTCATTTTTCACATCGCGCAAAATGTTCGTGAGTTGCAGGGCCTGGCCGAGCGCGATGGCATAATCGCGGCACTTCGGATTCTGGTAGCCGAAGATTTCGATGCTCAACAGGCCGACGACCGAAGCCACGCGATAGCAATAGAGTTCCAGTTGCGCGGCGGTCTCGTAGCGCGTGGTAGCGAGGTCCATTTCGCAGCCCTTGATGAGTTCGTCGAACAATTCAAACGGCAGGCCGAACTGTTGAATGACGGGTTGCAATTCGCGATTAACGGCAAACTCTGGCGCGCCGTTTTCGCAAGCGCGTTTGATGTCCGCGCGCCAGGCGGCGAGATCTTGTTGGCGTTGGGCCGGGGCAACGGTGTCTTCGTCGGTGACGTCATCCACAGCCCGGCAGAAGGCGTAGAGCGTCACCATGGCGTCGCGCCGCGGTTTGGGCAACAGGATGAACGCGAGCGCGAGATTGGAAGCGCTCTTGCGAGTGATCGCCTGGCTTGCCTGCATGCCGGTCAATGGGGAAAACGGTTGCTGGGACGCGGTGGCTCTTCACGAACCGGTGGCAAACCCTCGGTTTCCGCCAGCGTGGGATTACGGCGAGTGCTGGATTTGCGGCGGCGCTGCCGGGGTGGTTTGCGGATTTTCACGGCCCAAAGCAGGATCACCAAGCAAACCAGGGCCAAGGCGCCCGCCAGCACCAGACTATAGTTGAATGCGCCGGGGGCCGATTCCGAAGGTTCCGAAGTGCCAAGCAGTGCGAGCCACGTTGGGGCGTAAAAGGATTCCGGGGCAATCATGAGGCGGATGGATCCTTGGTCGTCGGCTCGTCTTCGGACGAAATCAAATTGAGCCGTTGCATGCGGTAGCGCAGGGCGTGGCGGCTGATTTTGAGTTGCTCGGCGGATTTGGTCAGGTTGTGGGCATTGTTTTCGAGCGTGCCGTTGATCAGGTCGCGTTCGAAATCCGCCATAATCTCGTCCAAGGCGCGGTCGCCGGGGGCCAAAGGACCGGGATGCGCTGGTTTGGCGAGCCGGGTCTCGAGTTGAAAATCGGGCAGGTTCGCGGCTTGCACTTCGGGCGAGGTTTCAAGGATGAGCGCGCGCTCAATGACGTTGCGTAGTTCGCGGACGTTGCCGGGCCAGTGATGTGTCTGGAGTTTTTGCTGCGCGGCGCGAGAGATACGTTTGACGCCTTTGTTCATGGAGGCGTTGAACTGCTTGAGAAAATGATTCGCGAGCAGCAGAACATCGTCGTCCCGATCGCGGAGTGGCGGCAGGCGAAACTGCACGACGTTCAGGCGGTGGAACAGGTCTTCGCGGAATTCATCGGCTTCAATGGCTTTGACGATGTCGCGGTTGGTGGCGGCGATGAGCCGGACGTTGACGCGCAGTTCTTGTGTGCCGCCCACGCGGGTAAACGTGCCGTCCTCCAAAAACCGGAGCAACTTGGCTTGCAACGGCCGGCTCATGTCGGCGATCTCGTCGAGAAAGATCGTGCCCCCGTTGGCTTCTTCGACACGGCCATTTTTTTGTTTCAGGGCGCCGGTGAAGGCACCGCGTTCATGCCCGAACAATTCGCTTTCCAGCAGCGTTTCCGGAATGGCGGCGCAATTGATGCGAATGTAGGGCGCGCGTTTGCGGTGGCTCAGGCTGTGCAGCGCGCCGGCGACAAGTTCCTTGCCAGTGCCGCTTTCTCCCAAAATCAATGCGCGGGCATCCGTCGGTGCGACGGTTTGGATGAGTTGCCGCAACTCCCGGATTTTTGCGCAGTCGCCGACGATTTGATCGAGTTGATACGTTTCGCTGGCGCGGGCGAGCAACTGGGCGTTGCTTTGCAACAAGCGATGCCGTTCAGCGCAACGAGCCACGACGTGCAGCAGTTCCTCGGGCGCGAACGGTTTTGACAAATAATCCATTGCTCCGGCTTTGATGACTTCCACCGCGAGCTTGGGCGTGGCATACGCGGTGATCATGACGATCGGGAGGTCCGGCCAGCGGCTGCGGATCTTGTGGAGAAAATCGTAACCACTCATGCCGCCGAGCCGCGCATCGGTGATGACCATGAACACGGATTCCTTGGCGAGCAGTTCGAGTCCGGCCTCGGCGGATTCAACCGCGAGCACGACATAGCCTTCGTCGCCCAACATGGTTTGCAGGGAGAGGCGCATGTTTTTCTCGTCGTCCACGACGAGCAATGGCGGCAGCGGCAGGGTCATGCGATGGGTTTCATCAACGTTTTAGCGGGGAAGAGTAGGGTGAATTTCGCGCCTTTTCCAAGCTCGGATTCGACTTGCACCATGCCGCCGTAAAGTTCGACGTTGTGTTTCACCACGGCCAAGCCCAGGCCGGAGCCGTGGGATTTGGTCGAGTAATACGCTTCAAACACGCGCTCGCGTTTGTCGGCCGAGATGCCCGGTCCGTCATCGCGCACGGAGATGGCGATGGATTCGTCCGGTCGGAAGCGCGCGGCGACCTGAATGACGCCGCCGGCGGGCAAGGCATCGCGGGCATTTTGCAACAGATTGCTGATGGCATCGGTGAAATGTTTGCGTTGCACCAGCAATGGAGGAAATGGCCCTGTGAAATCCCGGTGCACATGGACTTCGGACGGCGCGCCGTCGGGAAATACTTCTTCAATGGAGCGATTCAATTCGTCCACGACGTTGAGTTTTTCGACACGGCCTTCGGTCAATTGGGCGTAGCCCATGACTTGCGTGATGATGCGGTCGGCTTTGCCGACTTCTTCGCGGATGATTTCGATCTGCTGCCGCGCGGTGGGTTGGTTTTGGACATTCTTTTGGAGCGAGTAACTGATGTTGTTGATGATGGCGAGGGGATTTTTGATCTGGTGCGCCACCTCGGCGGCGAGTCGGCCAGTGGACCGGAGTTGATCATTGCGCACCTGGAATTCGGCGCGTTCCTCTTCGGCGCGGCGTTGACCGGCGGCCAGCACTTGCACGCCGTAACAACAAAACGTGAGCAGCACCAGCACGGCCACCTGCAGAACGTAATGAGTGCCAGTGGGTTCGGTGGCATCGACGGGACTGCCGACCACGGCGGCGTAACTGCGCGGCGAGGGAAATATCACTCCGGATTCCCGGGCGAGGAGGTCCTTCAATTCCGCGACGTTGGTGGGGTGGGCAAGGAACGTCTGGATGTTGCTGCGAGAAGCGTCCGAGAGTGCGCCCCAAGTGAAGCGGTGAAATGGAGGGGGTGAATTGGCCAGCCACCGCGCCGTGGCGATGGCTTCCTGATCCCCGATGTCGGCCGGGAGAATTTTGGTTACTGGCCGCCGCAGGCTGGGGAGATTCAAATCCTGTTGCACGGTGGTTTCGATCAGGCCGGCGGCGAGAAAGACGATGCCCAAAATGAGGTTCAACACGATTTGCGGCGTTGCCAGGGGAATGGACGCAGCGTTCAGAATGATCAAGGCGGGATAAACCCAATAGAGATTGCTCTCAAAGCCACCGGTGAGCAGCGTCAACCCACCCAGAAACACGCCGTCCGCAAGTCCGAGAAAGAACACCACCCATTGAATGATGCCCGGTGGAAATTTACGGACGACGAGAAAAAAAACCGTCGTGGCCAGAATAAGCAGCGCGTAGGCGACGAAAACACCTTGGACCGTTTCCACGACGACGCCGTAGGTGTTGGCCACATCCACCAACCACGGCGAGGTGTACAGCTGGTAGAGCACCACGAACGCGACGATGAGGCGGGCGGGCAGGAGGATGTTGCGTTGGCGGGCGACGTGGCGGCGGGTTTGTTCGGCCGGCTCCAATTGCGCTTCCGCCAGCACTTCTGGCATCCGCTGCAACCATTGCCAACGTCCCGCCTTCATAGTCTGCTCCGCCCGAAAGTTAGCGCAGAATCTCCTGCGCGCGCGCCGCAATTTTTTCCACCGGCCACAAGCGACCAATACCTTCGTAGCCGCACGACAGCATGCCTTCCTCCGGACCGATAAATTCCGCGCCGCGGGCTTTCAACGTGGCGACATTTTCCTGCGTGGCGGCGTGCAACCACATTTTTCCGTTCATGGCCGGGGCAATCAGCATTTTGGCTTTGGGATTTACGGCCAGCGCAATGCAGGTCAGGGCGTCATCGGCGATTCCGTGGGCGAGTTTGGCGATGATGTTGGCGGTGGCGGGCGCGAGCAACAGCAAGTCGGCTTCGTCGGCCAACCGAATATGAGCGGGTTTCCAGCCCTCTTCTTCGTCGTAGAGATCAGTAATGACGGGATGACGCGATAAGGTTTTGAACGGCAACGGGGTGATGAAGCGTTGCGCATCGGCCGTCATGACGCAGTGAACCTGATGGCCGGCTTTGGTCAGTAAACTGGCGAGATCAGTGGCTTTGTGCGCGGCAATCGAGCCGGTCACGCCAAGGACAATGTTCTTGCTCATGTTCGCGCTTCTCCGTTTTGGGCTTAATCGTCGGTTCGAACTCAACCCGCGGGGGCCCGTCAGATTGAGTGCCCGACTAAAATTCTGGTGCGGCGGATCGAGCCGTTCGCATTTTCTCCGCCTCAACAATGGCCTGCATGTTGCGCAGGTCGTCTTCGATCCCGCGACTGATGAGCAGGTAATCAAAATTCTTCCATTGCGCAATTTCCTGGCGGGCCACGCTCAACCGTTTTTGAATGACGGCCGCCTGATCGGTCGCCCGTTTTTGCAGGCGCTGTTCCAGAACGGCAAGCGTTGCCGGGGTCAGGAAAACGGTCACGAGCGCGCGTTTCAGTTCCGGATCTTCCTCCGCGCATTTGCGCACAGTGGCCGCGCCTTGAACATCAATGTTCAGCAACACGTCCTTACCGAGGCGCAGTTTGCCCAGCACTTCCGATTTCAGCGTGCCGTAGCTTTGCCCGTAAACGGTGGCGTGCTCCAGAAAATTGCCGGCCTGAACACGTTTGAGAAACGAAGCGGCATCGAGAAAGTAATAATCCGCGCCATCCTGTTCATCGCCACGGGGCGGGCGGGTGGTGCAGGTGATGGCGCGGGCCATATTCGGACGAGCAGCGAGCAGTTGATTGCACAACGTCGTCTTGCCGCCGCCGGACGGAGCGGAAATAACCACCAGCAACGGATTGCCGGCCGGCGTGGGAGTGGGTTTTTCTTCGCTCATTCGACGTTCATCGCCTGTTCGCGAAATTTTTCCAATTCGGCTTTCAAGGTGACGACCTCGGTGGAAATCAACGCGTCGTTGGCTTTGGAGCCGATGGTGTTGATTTCGCGATTCATTTCCTGAGCGAGAAAGTCCAGGGTGCGGCCGACGGGTTCGTCGGCCCGGCAACAAACTTCAAACTGGTTGAAATGGCTTTGCAGGCGACTCAGTTCTTCGGAGATGTCCGAGCGATCGGCGAAAAAGACGACTTCTTTCAACAGGCGCTCGTCATCTTCGGCGGGAGCGGGCAGCCCGGCGGTTTTAATGCGTTCGAGCAATTGCTGGCGATAACGCTCGGCGGATTTGGGCGCTTGTTTGGCGACGCGTTCCACGCACTTGCGCATGAGATTGATGCGTCCGGTTAAGTCCTTGGCCAGATGCGCGCCTTCCCGGCGGCGCATGGTCAACAGGCCGGTCAACGCGGTTCGCAACGCCTTTTCGACCGCCGGCCAGAGATCTTCGTGTTCGGCCAGTTCTTCATCCGTTTGGAACACGCCCGGAGCGCGGACGAGATGGTCGAGTGTGACGGGGCCGGCAAGTTTGAGTTCCTTGGCGAGTTTGGTCAGTTCGTGTGCGTAGGCTTTGGCGAGCGTGACATTGAGATGCATCCGGGCGGAAGACTTGCCGCTGCCAGCATGCACCGAAACCCGCGCCGTGATGCGACCGCGGGAAACCTCGGCGAGAATGGTTTCGCGAATTCGAGTTTCGAGCATTTCCAGTTCACGGGGGAGATTGACCGAAATTTCGGCCTGTTTGCGGTTCACGGAACTGAGTTCGACGGTGACATTGAATCCGTCGCGAGCGCACTCGCCGCGCCCGTAGCCCGTCATGGACTTCATGGGCGGGCAGTATGGGAAAGTCCCGGACGACTCGCCATGAAATTCTGGTGACTTCATTCTCGTCCTCGATTCTGCGTCGTTGCGAGGGCCGGGACGACGACGAGAACGGGGACAATCTAACTCGGGGCGATTTCCTGCGGGCCTTTGCCACCGTTGATGAGAAACATTACCGCCATGCGCACTGCGAGGCCATTCGTGACTTGCTCAAGAATCAACGAGCGACCGCAATCGGCGATTTCGTTGTCAATCTCCACGCCGCGATTGATTGGGCCGGGATGCATGACGAGCGCGTCGGGTTTGGTTTTGGCAAAGCGCGCTTTGTTCAGGCCGTAGAGCGTGGTGTATTCGCCGATGCTGGGAAACATCGTCTTGCGCTGGCGTTCGTGTTGAATGCGCAGGAGATGAATGATGTCCGCGTCACGCAAGGCTTCGTCCAAATCATATGTGACGCGACAGCCCATCGCTTCGAAGGTTCGTGGCACCAGCGTGGCCGGGCCGCAAAGCGTGACCTTGGCGCCGAGTTTGGTCAGTGCCCAGATGTTCGAGCGGGCGACGCGACTGAATAGAATGTCGCCGAGAATGGTGACGTTCAGTCCAGCAAGCGTGCCCTTGCGCTCCCGAATGGTGAACGCGTCGAGCAGCGCCTGGGTGGGATGTTCGTGCGCGCCGTCGCCGGCATTGATGACGTGAGCGTTCAGAACGCGCGAGAGAAAATGCGGCGCTCCCGCGGCGCTGTGGCGGATGACGATGAAATCGGCGTTGAGGGCTTCGAGATTTTTCGCGGTGTCCTTGAGCGTTTCGCCCTTCTTCAACGAGGAGGCTTCCGCCGTAAAATTGACGATGTCGGCGGACAAGCGTTGTTCGGCGAGTTCGAAGCTGATGCGGGTGCGTGTGGACGGTTCCACGAACAGATTCACTACGGTGCGACCCCGAAGTGCGGGAACTTTTTTGATCGCGCGTTCGCCGACGGCTTTGAACGCTTTGGCGGTGTCGAGCACGGCGGTGATTTCTTCCGCGCTGAGTGATTCGATGTCGAGCAGGTGTTTGCGATTCCAACTCATGGGCGGTGCAGGATGACTTCGTCTTCGTGGTCGGGTTCACCGAGGCGGACCTGGACTTTTTCGGCGGGAGAGGTGGGTTGGTTTTTGCCGACGAAATCCGCTTTGATGGGCAGTTCGCGATGCCCCCGGTCCACGAGCACGGCGAGTTGGATGCGTTTGGGACGCCCGAAATCGTTCAGGGCATCCATGGCCGCGCGTATGGTGCGGCCGCTGAACAACACGTCGTCCACCAACACGACGGTTTTACCGGTGACGTCGAACGGGATTTGAGTGGGATGCAGGTTGGGCGCGGCGCGCTGATCGAGATCGTCGCGATGCAGGTTCACGTCGAGCGAACCGACCGGAACGGGTTGGTTAATGAGGCCGGCCAGGATTTTGCCCATGCGTTCAGCCAGCGGCACGCCGCCGCGTTGAATACCGACGAGGACAACTTCGGCGACGGATTCATTGCGCTCGGTGATTTCATGCGCAATGCGGGTCAAGGCGCGTTGAATGCCGAGGGCGTTCAAAATAAGCGTGGATTCAGGCATGGCAGACGCGATGGTTCGCAGTCGCGGGTTGGCGGCGCCGGGACTGGAAGGTGGGAACGGAAATTGGGAACAGAAACTGCCGCAGGGGCAGGTTGGCTGTGGGCAGGTTTGTGCTCATCAAGCGCCTTGGTGACCTCGCTGGGCCGCCTTAAAGGAGCGACTGGGATTGTCGGTTACCGCTGGGGGGCGGTCTGCTGGGCGGTTTGACGCGCTTTGCGCCATTTCGAGCGATGCTTTACAATCCAATCCGTCAATGCCCGCTCGAACCCAATGTCGTATCCCGCCTTCTCCGACTCAATCCACTTGTGTTTCAAAATCTCTTCGCGTTCGGCTTGGAACTCTCGATACAACGAAGAGTTTTTGAGCAAGTCGCCAGCCGTCGGCTCTTTAGAGTTATCCGCCATACGATACAGTCTTTGTATTGCGATTAATTAAGCGGAAACTACGTCGGACGGCCAAAGATGACAATCCCAAATCTTGTCACATAAACAGGTCACACGCGCCGGTGAGTTTGTGCTTGCCAGCAGTTAGCAGGAGGTCCTCAACTCAGTTTGGGCCACAACTGGCGGGCAATGTTCAGAAACGCTTCGCCCGCAGGTTGGTCCGGAGACGACACCACGGCAGGCACGCCGCGATCGCCACCCTCGCGAATCTCCGTAAAAATTGGAACCTCACCCAGAAACGGGATTTTCAATCTTTCGGCTTCCTTGCGTCCGCCGCCATGACCGAAAATCTCGATGCGATCGCCGTTGGGCGCGGTGAAGTAACTCATGTTTTCCACGATACCCAGAATCGGCACGTTGACCTTTTCAAACATGCCGATGCCTTTGCGCACGACACCGAGCGAAGCTTCCTGCGGCGTGGTGACGATGACGCCGCCGTCGAGCGGTACGGTCTGGCAGAGCGTCAGTTGCGCGTCGCCCGTGCCCGGCGGGAGGTCCACCAGGAGCACGTCGAGTTCGCCCCATTCAACCACAGTGATGAATTGTTGAATGGTGCGTTGAATCATCGGCCCGCGCCAGATGACAGGTTGGTCGTCGTTCAACAAAAATCCCATGCTCATGAGTTTCACCCCGTGACTGGTGGGCGGGATCATTTTTTCCGCCTCGCTCAAGGAAGGACGTTCATTGATGCCCATCATCAATGGAATACTCGGACCGTAGATGTCGCAATCTAAGAGCCCGACTCGCGCGCCCAAGTGCCGCAAGCCGCAGGCAAGATTCACTGAGGTCGTGGATTTGCCGACGCCACCTTTGCCGCTGGCAACGGCGACGACGCGCTTGATACCGGGAACGCGATTTTGATTGGCCCACGGCGTCGCGCCAGCGGCACCGGCCGGCGCGCCGGGCGTGGTCGCGGGTTGTTTGACGTCCACGTGGACGACTTTCACGCCGGACAATTCCTTCAAGACCCGTTCGCAATCGGCTTTGATTTGCGTGGCGGCTTCGACGTTGGCGGACGTGAGTTGAAGGGTTACGGCGACGGCGTCAGCGTTGGTGGCGACATTTTTGACGAGACCGAACGATACGACGTCCCGAGAATAACCGGGATACTTCACGGCTTTTAGTGCGGCGAGAATGGATTCTTGCGAGAGCGAACTCATGTTCCAACAAGTTGCCAGCGGCACGGATGAACGCAAGCGCGCAGGCGGTGCGGCTTCTGCCCATCAATCCGCTTTACTTGCGGGGAACAAGTTTCAACCATGCCGCGATGCCGAAGTTTGGATGCGCGTTGCTGCTGGCCGGGCTCATGGTTTGCCGCCCGGCGCTGGCAATGCTTGCCACCGCGCCCTCGTACATTGTGGATTCGGCGCCGCCCGGCCTGCCGCAGAATTCTGTCATTGCGATGGTGCAAACGCGCGATGGTTATTTGTGGCTGGGCACGGTGCGCGGCTTGGCGCGGTTTGATGGCAGTCGTTACGAGTTGTTCAACGAATGGAACACGCCCGGCTTGAGCAGCAGCACGATTGTGCATTTGTTTGAGGATTCGCACGGGGGCTTGTGGATTGGCGCGGGCGACACTGTGGCTTTACTTAAGGACGGCCAGATTGCCACGCTCGACATCCCGGGTGGAAACGCGGCGTTGCGATCGACGTGTGAAGATGCCACCGGTGCCGTCTGGCTGTATCTCGCGGACAGCCGATTGGTGCGATGTCGCAATGGCAAAGTTGAGAATGTCTGGCCAGTCGGGTTGGAGTTAAGTTTCACGCGAAATCTGATTACTGCGGCTTCGGGTCAGATCTGGATTGGCACGGATACGCAATTGTTTCGCCTGGCCAGTGACGTGACTCAGCCGAATTTTGAGTTGCTGCTGCATTCGCATTTTCCACCCGGCAAACTCGATTATCTGGTGGCGCGGCGCGAGGGCGGTTTCTGGATGTTTGCCGGCGGGCAAATTTATCAGGTGCCCACCAACGGTTTGGCCAGCGCCGTTGTCTTTGCCGACAGTTATCCATGGAGTAAAGCGCCGATTAAAACTGCAATCGAAGATCATTCGGGAAATCTCGTCGTGGGAACGCTCGACCAACGGGTATTTCGTTTTACGTCGGATGGAAGCGTGCATCGGATTGAGGGTTTGTCCCAGGACACGGCGCTGTCCTTGTGCGAGGATCGCGAAGGAAATATGTGGGTGGGCACCGATGGCGGCGGGTTGAATCGCGTCAAATTGAATCCGTTTGCAGTGGCCGAGCCGTGGTTTGGTTACGTGGTGCAATCCATCGCGCAAGATGCGAGCGGCGGCTTGTGGTTCGGGTTCAATGGCGGTGGCGCGGTTTATTGGCGGGGCGAAACGCGACGTGAGTTTGGGCCGGCGGATGGTTTGGGGCTAATCACCAGCCCGGGTGTGACTAACCAACCGAATTTCTCCGCTGTGCTTGTTGACCGGGAGCAACGCGTCTGGGTGGGAGACCGGCAATTGGGGCTATTTCAATTTCAGAATGACCGCTTCGTCTGGGTGCAAGAACCGCGGTTGGAGGGCCGAAATGTTTCCGCTTTGTTTGAAGATCGGGCCGGCAATCTCTGGGTCGGGACCGACCTTGGGCTGGCAAAGTGGAACGGGGCCGCGTGGCGCTGGTTTGACCGACGAAACGGCCTTACCTCCGATCGAATTACCGCGATTGCGGAAGATCATGAGGGCAATCTTTGGGTCGGAACGGAGCGCAACGGACTGAATCGCGGCCGCGGCGAAGAGTTTACTGCCATCCGTGAAGTCGATGGATTGCCGTGCGAGAACGTCACGGCACTGTTCGTGGACAGAGAAAACGTGCTATGGGTGGGAACCGGTAATGGCTTGGGGCGTTATCAGGCCGGCGAGTGGAGTCGGTTCACCACGCGCGATGGTTTGGCAAGCGATTGGATCAATTATCTGATTGAGGACGACCAGGACAATCTTTGGATCGGTTCTTCACTCGGATTAATGCGTGTGGCGAAAAAGTCGTTAGCCAGTCAGGCGGCGGGCCGAACTTCGGGAATCATTTGCCGCGTTTACGGAGTGCGCGATGGGTTGCCGACGAGCGAATGCACTCAGGGTTCGCAGCCGGCGGCGTGTCGAACCGATGACGGTCGGCTTTGGTTTCCGACGATTCGCGGATTGGTGAGTGTCGATCCTGCCAATCTGATTCCAAATACCAACGCGCCGTTGGTGGACATTCAGGCGATCTTCCTGGATGACCGACTCCAGAATACCAATCGATTGGTCACAGGCTTCGACGAGAAGCTGGTCATTCCCGCTGGTGTCGAACGACTGGACATTTTGTACACCAGCCTGAATCTTGCGGCGCCGGAGCAAGCGCGCTTCCGTTATTGGATGGAAGGTTTGGAAGAAGCCGGTTGGAGTGCGCCAACGGATCGCCGCAGCGTCAGTTATTCCAAGCTTCCGCCCGGCGAATACTTGTTCCGGGTGAAAGCCAGCAATGAGGACGGCTTGTGGAATCCCATTGGCGTTTCGTTGGCGATCACCGTCCTCCCGCCCTTTTGGCGGACCTGGTGGTTTCAAACTCTGGTCGTGATTGGCGCATTAGGAACGATTAGTGGCGTCGTTTATCTCGTGTTTACGCAAAAATTGCAGCGCCAACTCGCGTTGTTGCGTCAACAAGAAGCTCTGGAACGCGAGCGCGCCCGCATCGCGCGCGACTTGCACGACCAGCTTGGGGCCAACCTCACGCAAGTTGCCTTGCTGGGCGAAATGGTCGGCGAAGATAAGGATCTGCCGCTGGAAGTTGAAGCGCACGCGCAACAGATTTGTCAAACTGCCCGCACGACTTCGGATGCGTTGGACGAAATCGTTTGGGCGGCGAATCCCTCCAACGATACGCTCGAAGGATTGGTCAACTACGCCTGCAAATACGCGCAGGATTATTTGTCCCTGGCTGGACTGCGTTATCGGCTGGAAGTGCCGCCGAGTTTGCCGGCGGCGAGTCTTCCGCCGGATTTACGCCACAATGTGTTTCTCGCGTTTAAGGAATCCGTCAACAACGTGGTCAAACACGCCAAGGCCACTGAAGTGAAAATCCGACTGCGGCTGGAGGCGAATCAGTTCAAGATGGAAATCGCCGACGATGGGTGCGGTCCGGCGGAAGCCGCCACCAAGACCGGCAGAAATGGTTTGCGCAATATGCGCAAGCGCATGGAAGATGTGGGGGGAACGTTTGAAATGCAGCCCAGCGCCGAGCGCGGCACGGTGGTGCGACTCACAGCCCCGTTGACTAATTCTTAAGAAGCGCCATGCCCATTACGGTATCCATCGTTGAAGACAATGAACAATTGCGCGGGACTTTGGCGCGCATGATCAGTCGTGCCGACGGATTCCAGTGCCTCGGCCAATATCCCAGTGCGGAAGCGGGTTTGGCGGCCATCCCCGCCGAGAAACCCAACGTGGTCTTGATGGACATCAACCTGCCGGGCATGAACGGTGTCGAGTGCGTCCGCAAATTGAAGGAGATTCTGCCGGAAACGCAAATTGTGATGCTCACCGCTTACGAGGATACGGAGAACATTTTCAATTCACTGGCTGCCGGCGCCGCCGGTTACTTGCTGAAGCGTTCGAAAAGCACGGAGATTCTGGAAGCCCTCCGCGATGTGCAGAACGGCGGTTCACCGATGTCCACCCACATTGCCCGGAAAGTGGTGCAATCCTTTCAAGCGCGCCCCACGGCCGCTCCGCCGGAACAAACCGAGGAATTGTCGCCGCGCGAACAGGAGGTGTTGGATCTTTTAAGTCAGGGGTTTATGTATAAAGAAATCTCTGACAAGCTCGGCATCAGTTTCGAAACCGTGCGGACCTATATACGCCGCATCTACGAAAAACTGCACGTCCGCACCCGGACGGAGGCGGTCGCGAAGGCGTTGCGTCGCCAGTAAGGTGTTGAAATTATGGGGTTTATGGTTGGTTTGCCGTTTGTGGCGTTCATGTCCCCCACAATGGGGACTATTGCTGGAGCGAACCTGTTGTAAGATGGCTACGTTGTTGGACGCAAATTTGCAGGTTATCGTGTGTGATGTAAGGCGTAAAACTGCAGCGCCGCCGAAAAACAACTTTGAAAAATTGAGCGACTGAAATAGTGCTTTTGTTCTCAGGCAGAGGGTCAGACGAGAGTCTGACCCTTTCGCTTTTCCGGGATAGGCTTCAGAAATCGAAAAGGGCGGAAGTGTTTGACCGAGAGCTTAGCGCCGCTTTGCCGCCAGAAACTTCTCGGCGTATTTACCCAGTAGGTCAGCTTCGAGATTCACGAAATCGCCCACTTTCCGTTCCCGCAGCGTCGTGACTTTGAAAGTGTGCGGAATGATCCAGATCCGAAAACTGGATTTCTTCACCCCGGCAACGGTGAGGCTGATGCCATCCACAGCGATCGATCCCTTGAACACGACGTAACGCATCACGTCGGCCGGCGCTGCAATGTCGAGCACATGGTCCGTTCCGGATTTCTCCCAGCGAATGATTTTTCCCACGCCATCCACGTGACCGGTGACAAAGTGCCCGCCGAGTTCGCCATCGGCGCGCAACGGCCGTTCCAGGTTCACAATCGAACCGGGTTTGGTGAACTGAAGATTGGTGCGTCGCCAGGATTCCTGCAAAACGTCGAATTGAATCAAAGTTCCGGTGGCGCGACGGGCGATCTTTACCGCCGTCAGGCAGCATCCATTCACGGCCACACTCGCCCCCAACTTGATCCCGCGCGCGATCGTTTTGGCGCGCACCGTCAATTGAATGGATTTCGCCGTCGGCTTGATGGCCGCCACCGCGCCGGCTTCCTCGATGATGCCCGTAAACATGGTTTTGATGGTGCAATTAATCCACGCGCGCCGTCAGTAACAAATCCGTCCCCAATTTTTGCCAATGCACATCAGAAAGTGACACGATGTCATGCAAGCGTGCGACGCCATCGCCCGCCACGGCTTTGCGGGCCGTACGTCCACCGAGAATTTTCGGCGCATAAAAAAACGCGATGCGCTGAGCCAATCCGTTCAGTAGAAAAGAGGCGTTCACCTCGCCTCCGCCTTCAACCAGCAAACTTGTGACGTTTTCTTTCCCGAGTCGCTTGAGCAGCCAACGCACATCGATTCGCGATTCCGGGGTCGGTCCTGTGGAGCGATGCGTCGGGGCGACGATCACATTCACGTGCTTTGCCAATGCGGCAACGCGGCTCCGCGGCGCGGCAGCAGTCACTACGATGGTGGTCAGCGCGGCAAACTCATCGCTCACGACGCGGGCGGACAACGGGGTGCGCGCCGCCGAATCCAAAACGATGCGCCGCAATCGTGCAGCATGGTCTTTGGATCTCGCTGGCGTGAGGCCGCGCACCGTCAGGCCCGGGTCATCGGCGAGAATGGTGTTCACGCCGACCAGTATCGCGTCTGAACCGTGCCGCAATTTCATGCCGTAGGCGCGGGCTTTGACGCCGGTGATCCATTTCGATTCGCCATTGGCGGTCGCGATCTTTCCGTCCAGCGTCATGGCCGCTTTAATCGTCACAAACGGCAAGCGCCGCACGATCCAGTGATTGAACGCTTCATTGAAACGCGCACATTCGGTGGCGAGAACTCCAGTTGTGACGCGGATGCCGCTGCGTCTGAGCAGTTGAACCCCGCGCCCGGCGTGTTTGGGATTGGGATCGATGTTGCCGAGGACGACTCGTTTCACGCTGGCAGCTTTGATGGCGTTGGTGCAAGCCGGGGTGCGGCCCTGCGTGGAACAAGGTTCGAGGCTGACATAAAGCGTCGCGCCGCGCGGAGAGTGACCATGGCTCTCCGCATCGCGAAAAGCTTCAATTTCCGCGTGCGGCAATCCAGCGCGCCGATGCCAGCCTTGCCCAATGATTTTGCCGGCCTTGACCAACACCGCACCCACCATTGGGTTGGGCGAAGTGGTCCCGTAACCCTTGCGCGCCAGCCGCAAAGCGTGCTGCATGAATGTGAGATCCGTGTTCACGAAATGTCCGCGGGAAGCTAGCGATATCCCACCCGGCAAACGAGCGCGAAGTTTGCCAGCGGTGCGACAGCAAGATTGCCTCCGCGCCAGCGTTCGCCTAGTGTTGGCGTCCGGTGAGTAAGACTAAAACCCCTGCCGACCCGCTAAAAGTCGGGCTGATTTCGCTCGGCTGCGCCAAGAATCTGGTGGACGCCGAAATCATGCTCGGTTCATTGCTGAAGGACGGCGTTGAAATCACGAACGATGCGGCGCAAGCCGACGTCGTCATCGTGAACACGTGTTCGTTCATTGATTCCGCGCAGGAAGAGAGCGTGGATACGATTCTGGAATCTTCCGAAGTCCGCGAGGCAACGAATCGTGGTCAGGGGCTGGTGGTTTCGGGCTGTTTGTCGCAGCGCTTTCGCGAAGAACTACCGCAGCTCTTCCCGGAAGTGGACGCGTTCATGGGCATTGATCAGGTGGCTCAGGTTGGCCAGATCGTGAAGCAAGCACACGCGCATCGAGCGGCGAAAATTCAAAATCCACCCGCAACTGCGCGGGCGCGGAAATCGAAGGTCACCGCAAAACTCGCCGAATTGGAAACAGGACGCGAGCTTGGCACCCACGAAAAAGAAGCGTCGCTTCGCGGCACGGATAAATTTGGCAAAACCAAAGCCGTGGTCGCGCCTGTGCCAGCGGCGCAGCTCTTTGATGTTACAGCTCGCCCGGTTTACATCCCTGATTACGAGACGCCGCGTTTTCGGCTGACGCCGAAGCATTTCGCCTACGTCAAAATCGCCGAGGGCTGCAATCATCCGTGCAGCTTTTGTATCATTCCCCGCATGCGTGGCTCGCATCGCAGTCGCACCCAAAGTGACATCGTCGCTGAAGCGAAGGCCTTGCTGGCCGATGGCGTGAAGGAACTGAATCTGATTTCGCAGGATTCGACCTATTACGGTTTGGATTTGCGGCCGAATCACAGTCGCGCGATTTCATCGCCGGAGAAATTTTCCGCGGCGGCGAAGTCGTTGCCGGCGAACGCGACGACCATTTGCACCTTGATTCGCGAGCTGAATGATTTGCCGGGCGATTTTTGGATTCGTCTGCTCTACACGCACCCGGCGCATTGGACGGACGAACTCATTCAAACCATTGCCGAATGCAAAAAGGTGGCGCGTTACGTGGACATTCCGTTGCAACACATCCACGAGAACATGTTGGAGCGGATGCGTCGCGAAACGTCGAAGCAGTACATCGTGGATTTGCTGAAACGCATTCGTGCCGGCGTGCCGGGCATTGCGCTGCGCACCACGTTTATTGTCGGGTTTCCGGGCGAAACCGAAGCAAGTTTCAATGATCTGCTGGAGTTCATCGAAGCAACGAAGTTTGAGCGGCTCGGTGTGTTTGCATACTCGAAAGAGGACGGTACGCGCGCCGGAGCGATGGCGGGACAGCTCTCGGACAAAGTGAAACAACGCCGCCGTGAGTTAGCGATGGCCGCCCAACATAAAATCGCCAAAGAAGTTTCCGAATCCTTCGTCGGGCAAACGCTCAAAGTATTGGTTGAGGGCAAGGCCACGGCGAAACAACTGGCGGCCGCGAATGTCAGTTCCTGGGAGCATGGACTGATGCGCGAAGCGGACACTTCTGGGGCGAAACTCCCCGCGGGCGAATTTCTCGTGGCACGTGGCGAAGCGGATGCTCCCGACATTGATGGGCGCGTTTACATCCGCGGCAAATTGCCGGTTGGTCAGTTCGCCAAAGTAAAAATCATTGGCCACACGGATTACGATCTGATTGCCAAACCCGCATGAACCTGCCGAACAAAATCACCGTCTCGCGTTTCTTTTTCACGGCGGCGTTCTTGTGGGCGATGCTGTATCGCTCGCCAGTCAATGACACATTAGCGCTCGTTTTTTTTAGCCTCGCGGCGATTTCCGATTATCTCGATGGTCGCATTGCCCGGTCGCGCAAATTGATTACCAACTTCGGCGTGCTCATGGACCCGCTGGCTGACAAAGTTATGACCTGCTCGGCATTCATCGCGCTGGTGGAGCGGCACATCATCAGCCCGCCGCCGGTGGCGCTGGAAATTGGCAATTGGGCTTTGGCCCCGAAGGTGGCGGCGTGGATGGTGGTGATCATCGTCGCGCGCGAGTTGGCGATCACCGGGTTGCGGCTGTTGGCGGCATCCAAGAATGTGGTGCTCGCCGCGGAGCGCTACGGCAAACACAAAACGATTTCTCAAATGGTGGCCATCATCGCGCTACTCGTGATGGATGCGTATCGGGAGTGGTGGACCTGGCTGCACAACTTCTTCAGTCCTTGGACGCCGCTGTTTGCGCTGCTTGTGCTGTGGTTGACGGTGGCGCTGACGGCGATTTCGGGTGTGCTTTATCTCTGGCGCAATCGCCAATTGTATCTGAGCGACATGTAAAAGGCGCGCGAACGGGATTCCGTCCGCGCGCCCAAGCGGGATTCAATGGAGCCGGCGCTTATTGAGTGTTGGTCCAGTGCGCCACGTTGCCTTCCTTGTTGAAGGTCACCACCAAAAACTTCGGTCGGTAACCGAAGTTATAAGGAATGAACTGCGCGCCGCGGTTGACGTGATACGACCAGACTTCGCCGTCGCTGGAAATGGAGACGCTGTCGGGTTTGCCGTAGGTCTGCATCACTTGATCCTTGGTTTGACCGATTTCCGGCTTCAGCTCGCGTTGATTTTTGTATTGCTGATCTTTCAGTGCGTCTTCCGGGGATTTGGCTTTGGTGGACTCAGAGCCGGAGTTGGAACTGGCACAACCGGTGGCAAGGAGCGCACCGAGAGCGAGCAGCGGCAAGGATTTCAAAAGGAATTTCATAGGGCTATGGGAGTTAGGAGTTTTGGTTTGGATCATCGTAAGAAGTTGAGCGGCTTTTCTTAAGATAATCTGTTGGTGGGATTTTTCGTTTCTGGTTTGGCAGCGTCAAGCTTGTTTTCCCGCTCTTGAGCGGTGGCAGGGCCGGCGCAAGGCGATTCCGTCCTTTGCGCTGCGAGGGGTTTCCGCTAAAACCTCGCCCGCATGTTTGAGTTGTTGAAAACGGATTCGGTTACCAAAGCGCGGCTCGGGCGGTTGACCACGAAGCACGGCGTGATTGAAACGCCGGTCTATATGCCGGTGGGGACGCAAGGCAGTGTGAAGGCGATTGACCCGCGGGAATTGCACGAGATGGGCACCCAGATCATTCTGGGCAACACGTACCATCTCAACATCCGTCCCGGCATGGACATCATTCGCGCGGCTGGCGGCCTGCATCAATTCATTAACTGGCAAAAGCCCATTCTCACCGACAGCGGCGGGTTTCAAGTGTTCAGTCTCGCGAAGATTCGGAAAATCAAAACGCACGGCGTCGAATTCAAATCACATCTGGACGGATCGCAATTATTCCTCGGGCCGAAGGAAGCGATGGAGATCCAGCGGATTCTCGGTTCGGACATTGCCATGGTATTTGACGAGTGCCCGCCGCACGACGCCCCGGCCAAAGAGCAGCGACTCGCGGTGGAGCGAACGATTCGGTGGGCCAAGGAATGTCGCGAACAACCACGCGCCGAAGGGCAGTTGGTGTTTGGCATTTGTCAGGGCGGCAGCAGTCCGGAACTGCGCGAACAATGCGCGAAGGCAATTGTCGCAACGGATTTCGACGGTTACGCCATCGGCGGGGTGAGCGTGGGCGAACCCGAGCCCGAGATGATGAAGGCGGTGGAACTGACCGAGCCGCATTTACCCACAGACAAAGCCCGCTATGCCATGGGCCTGGGCACGCCGGCGCAAATGGTGGAACTCATCGCGCGGGGCGTGGACATGTTCGATTGCGTGTTGCCGACGCGCGTGGCGCGCAACGGAACGGCGTTCACCTACAAAGGGCAATTCGGCTTGAAAGGCGGCGCTTACAAGGCGGACTTCCGGCCCATTGAGGAAGGCTGCGAATGTTTTGCCTGCCAACATTTCACCCGCGCCTATTTGCGGCATTTGTTGAATGTGAACGAAATCCTCGGTTTACGCATGGTGAGCGTGCACAACTCCTATCTTTACTTGAAGTTGATGGCTGATGTGCGCGCGGCACTGGCGGCGGGAACGTTCGCCGATTTTTATCGCGAGTTCATCGCAAATTATCGGCCGTCGCAAAAGGTGTTGTCGCAGCGGGAAGCCGCGAAATTGGACCGTTAAAACCCGACCGCAGTTTTGATTTTGTGCTCCAAGTTGGACCACGGGAAAACTTGACCGGAAGGCGCGGGAAATCTAGCCTTCCGGTCGGCTGGTGACCATAGCTCAATGGTAGAGTCCCAGATTGTGATTCTGGTTGTTGCGGGTTCGAATCCCGTTGGTCACCCCATCCACTCTCCCGCTCAGCTCTTTAGATTTTCACCCTCAGTTTTGGGCGATACAGTAAAGATTCTCGTGACCGCGAATGAACAATTCCTTGTCGGTGACGGCGAGTGAAGCATCCGTGCGATCATCCAGTTTATTCGTGGCGAGAATTTCTAGTTTCGGCCCGGGTTTCAAGGCGACGCATTTGCCTTCCCGGCCCAACAAATAGATGCGGTCTTTGGTGGCGACCAGGGACGCGTAAGTGCCGAAAATGCCTTCCACTTGTTCCATTTCATAATGCGGCTGACCGGTTTTGGCGTCGTAACTGGACAATTTTCCCGTGTTGCCGGAAATGAAATAGAGTGAATCGCCCACCAATACCGGCGAAGGAACATAGGGCGTGCCGCGGTTGAGACTCCACCGCACCGCGTCGGTGCCGGTCAAATCGCCGGTGCGCCCCAGCGCGATGGCGAGGAGTTTGGGCTCGCGATGACCGCTCATGACATAAACCGTATCTTTGGTGGCCACGGGAGTGGGGATCGGATTGGAGCCCAGGCCGCCGCATTCCCACAGTTCTTTGCCGGTGGCAAGTTCATAGGCGCGGATCCGTCCCGAGCCGCTGACGATGGCTTGAACTTTGCCTTCGTGTTCAATAATCAACGGCGTACTCCAGGTCGTCGGTTCGTTGCGGGTTTTCTTCCAGAGCTCCCGGCCGGTGTTCTTATCCAGCGCGACGATGAAGTCTCCGTCCGTTTCGTCATCCCAATTGATGACCACGGTATTGCCATGCAAGGCGGGTGAGGTGCCCTCGCCAAAACTGTTGCGCGTGATCATGTCGCCGAAGTCCTTGCTCCATTTCAAATTCCCGTTCAAATCGTAGCAATAGAGACCGCGCGAACCGAAGTAAGCCAGCAACACTTCGCCGTCGGTTACCGGTGAAGCCGAGGCAAAACCGTGGTCCTGATGGTGGCCTTCATGCGGCACGGTGTTGGTGGCGACGCGTTCCCAGAGGGTTTTCCCCGTCTTCCGATCCAGACAAAGCACGGTAAATTGGTGGACATCCGTGGGTTTCTCGCTCCGGCCAAACCCGCGGCGGCGACCGCCAGCTTGCGGCTCCGCCGGCGGCGGGGTCGTGGCAACGGCTTCCTTCTTTTCAGTCATAATGGCTGTGAGAATAAACACTTTATCGCCCCAAATGATGGGCGTGGAACTGCCTTTGCCGGGGATGGATACCTTCCACTTGAGGTTTTGTGATTCGCTCCATTCCAAGGGCGGATTGGCTTGCGGCGCTGTGCCGTCGCGGTGCGGGCCGCGCCACGTGGGCCAGTTGGCCAACGCGGGTAAGGCGAGAACAACAGTTAGAACACAGACAGAGGGGGCGATGGTTTTCATAGAACCCATAGTTGACGATTGCTTATCCGGATTATTCAGTCGCTTGGGATCGGTTCGCAAGTCGTAACGGGCGGACAGATTTTTGCTCACCTTTTGGCTTGGCGATTGCCGGGCCCGTCACTACGTTGCCGCTATGAAACAATCTCTGCTCCCGCTCTTGTTGGCTTTGGTTTCTCTCAATGCTTGCGCCGCCGATGAAGAGGCTGGCTTCAAACCGTTGATGGACGGCAAGACATTCGCCGGCTGGAAAACAACGACGGAGAATCCGGATACCTGGAAAATTGAAGATGGCGCGTTTGTGGCGCGCGGGAATCGCTCGCATTTGTTTTACGTCGGCGACGAACAGCCGTTCAAGAATTTCCACCTCAAGGTGGACGTGATGACGGACACCAATTCCAACGGCGGCATTTATTTTCACACCAAATATCAGGAGTCCGGTTGGCCGCGGGGCGGCTTCGAATGCCAGGTCAACAATACCCAGGGCGATTGGAAGAAAACCGGCAGCCTCTACGACCTCGTCAACGTTGCCCACTCCCTGGCCACCGACAACAAATGGTGGACGCAAGAGATCATCGTCGAGGGCAGCCGGGTCACGGTGAAAGTGGATGGTAAAATCGTCCTGCAATACAACGAGCCGCCCGGCGTGGAAGCGGGCAGGGATTTCCAACGCAAACTCAGCGAGGGCACGTTCGGTTTGCAAGCCCACGATCCCAAGAGCGTGGTGCGTTATAAAAACATCCGGGTAAAACGGCTGTGAATGGTAGCGTTTGTCGCGCTGCGACAAACCCGCCGCGTCGAGCGGCGGAATACAATCGGGACACAATCTCTCAAATCGGAACCTCTCGCCGCTGCACGTGGCGGTAATCGTCGCAGCACGATGATTTCCACCTGGAAGCGGTTTCACAATTCCGTCGTGCCGGTAGTGAGGAGGCGGAAACCCTCGTGTTTTCACCCGCGTCCGCCTCGTTACCTCGGCGGCTACGAATTATGAAATCAGTTTCGCGCTACGATTTGTTAAAATGGCGTTCGCCTCTATATTGCCGCCATGTTAGCGACGCCGGAACTTATTCGGGAAGCGGCCCAAGCCCGTCGCGGGCACGACGCTCTGTCGCGCTGGAGTGAACGCAGGCTGTATCGCAACGCTACAACCAGCGGGACACGCGCTCTGGATAACCTGCCGATTATTACCAAGTCCGATTTGCGGCGCGGCTTTCCCCAGGGCTTTCTTGCCTCCGGGCAAACGTTGGACGATCTCACCGCGCGGCAACTCATCGAATTAGAATACACTTCCGGCACATCGGAAGATCGGTTGCCCGTCGTCTTCGGGCGCGGTTGGTGGAACGAGCAGGAAGAACGCGCTCTCCGATTAAACCACGTTGTTGCTGCGGTTCTCAATGAATCTCCCCATGCACGCCGGGCTACGATCACCTCGCCTGCTTGCAATGGACTGACCTGTCCTACCGTTTGGTCGTCCCGCGCCAAAAGGACATTTGGAAATAGCCTCTTCGTCAATCTGGCGCGCATTCCGTTTGTGCTGAGCGAAGCGGAATTGCAGCGCATGGCCGACGAAATCGTCGCATGGCAACCGCAGTTTCTCGATCTCGACCCTGTTCACGGCGTTTGGTTCGCGTTGTTTTGTGAGCGCAATGGGATTCGGATTCCGTCGTTGCGATTTGTGCTCTGCAGCTATGAATTCGTTAGCGTGGTGCATCGCCGGATTTTGGAACGTGTCTTTGGCGTGCCCGTGTTTAATCTGTACGGCTCTACGGAAACCGGTCACCTATTGATGGAAAACGAGGCCGGCGAAATGAAAGCCAGCCATGATACGGCCTTGCTGGAATTGACCGATGTGGACGCAGAGGGAATCGGCACGTTGTTGGTGACGACGTTGTCCAACGACTATATGCCGTTGTTGCGCTATCGCATTGGCGACCTGGTCGAGCGTATCGAGCAACCTTACGGTACCAACTACATCGTTCACGGTCGCATCCGCGATGCTTTAACTGCTGCTTACGGTCGCCGGGTGACGACGTGGCAAGTGGATCAATGCTTTGCCACTGCGAAAGGCGTGGCGCATTATCAATTACGTCCCATCGAGAACGGCGGTTTCCGGCTGCGCTTCATTCCTGATCCCGGTGTAACCGCGAATCTTGCGCCGAGCCTCAAGCAACTGGAGAAACTGTTGGGTGCGTCCGTTGCCGCCGAAGCTGTCGCCACCCTATTACCGGAAGCGTCGGGAAAGTTTCGCCTCACGTGTTCGTGATCAATCGGGCTTTTGCTTCCGCGTCGCCTGGTTCTGTTTCCGCCAGTAATCGAGCCGCTCCTTAATCTTCTTTTCCACGCCTTGCTCGGTCGGCTCGTAGTAACGCTTGTCGGCGCCGAGATAATCCTGCGCTACGAAATGGCCCTCGCCCTCGTGCGCGTATTGATAACCCGCGCCGTGGCCTAATCGTTTCGCGCCCTGATAACTGGCGTCGCGCAAATGTTCCGGTACGGCGAGCGTGCGACCGGAGCGAACATCTTCGAGCGCGGCATCAATGGCTTTGTAGGCGCTGTTGCTCTTGTTGGCGGTGGCGATGTAAATCGTCGCTTCGGCAATCGGAATACGCGCTTCCGGCCAGCCGATGAACTCCGCGGCGGCGTGCGCGGCGTTGGCGAGCACGAGCGCCATTGGGTCGGCGAGGCCGACATCTTCCGCTGCGCAAATCACAATACGGCGCGTGATGAAGCGCGGGTCTTCACCGGCGTGAATCATCTTCGCGAGCCAGTAGAGCGCGGCGTCGGGATCGCTGCCGCGCATGGATTTGATGAACGCGGAAATGGTGTCGTAATGCGCGTCGCCGTCGCCATCGTAAACAATCGCCTTTTTCTGAATGCTTTGCTCAGCCGCGGCGAGGTCAATGTGAATGACGCCATCCGCGCCGGGCTCAGTGGTGAGCGCCGCAATTTCCAGTGCGTTCAAACATTTGCGCGCATCGCCATCGGCGACGGTGGCGAGATGGCGCAGGGCGTTTTCTTCCGCGTTTATCTTCAGATGACCGAGGCCGCGTTCGTCGTCGCGTAATGCGCGTTGGAGCAGAGCGAACAAATCGGCTTCCGTGAGCGGGCGCAGTTCGAAGATTTGCGAACGTGAAACGAGCGGGGAATTGACGAAGAAAAACGGATTGTGCGTGGTGGCGCCGATGAGGCGAATGACGCCGCTCTCGACGTCCGGCAGCAGAATGTCCTGTTGCGATTTGTTGAAGCGATGGATTTCGTCAATGAACAGGATGGTCGGCTGGCCGGTGTTTTCGAGACGGTTCTGCGCGGCGGCGAGCACGCGGCGCATGTCGGCAACGTTGGATTCCACGCCGCTGAGTCGTTCGAATTTGCTTTTGGTCTGGCGCGCGATGATTTGGGCAAGGGAGGTTTTTCCCGTGCCGGGCGGACCGTAGAAAATGAGCGATTGGATGCGGTCGGCTTCGATGGCGCGACGGAGGAGCTGGCCAGGCGCGAGGATGTGTTGTTGCCCGGCGTATTCGTCCAGCGCACGGGGACGCATTCGCGCGGCGAGGGGTTGGTGGCGCAAAGTTTTTTCCGGCGCCGGGGCAGAAGTCGCAACTTCCGGGGCGGGAGTGGATGAAAACAAGTCGTCGTGCGCCACGAAATTAGACTAGCAGTTGGACACCATTCGGAAAAAAGAAATTCTGGCGGCGGAGGTTTTTGGGCTGAGGTGGGGCAGGGCTTTCGCTTCTGCCTCTTAAGCATAATTCTCGGTCGGGCGACCGGGAGAAAAGATTAAGAGTAAGGTTATGATCAAGAAAAACCGGGCTGTCGCGCTTGAGGGCGCGGCAGCCCGGTATAAAGTGACCCCACCATTGCCGTGTGTAACTACTCCTTTGAACAAGTTGGTTACAACTTGCGGTGCCCATCGGTGGCGTTCGACTTCCAATCAAGGCCTGTCGGTGGCCGGCCGAATAGACACCAGGATTTTCGTATAATTACGGTTCAAGGATTCAGTTACGAATCACGCACAGGGCAGGGTAAAGCTGGTCCTGTGAATTTCTCTCGCGGCTACAAAGAGCGGGTACGACTTTGTTGCAAACGCTATCGCACCATCTATGCCAGTACATGCCGATACTGGCGGAGTAAAACAAGATTTTTTTCTCGGTGTCGGTCGAAGTGAATTGTGCAGTGATGATTTGAGCGGCGCGCAAAAAAGATTTGCACGCTGCGAGGGGGGGCGCACACTCGAACCTATGCTCCAGATTGAGCGCCCCTTACTAAATCGCCGCCAATTGGTGGGAGCAAATTTGATTCTCCTTTTGGTTTGTCTGGCGACGGCCTGGAGCGGCTTTTGGATGGCGCCGGCAGGGACGTTGATAACCATCTTCTGGCCGCCGGCGGGTTTGCTACTGGCGGCATTGTATCGGTACGGACGGGGGCTGGCGCCGGGGGCTTGGCTGGGTGCGTTTCTTACGAGTTTGCTGGCGCTGCTGCATCAAACGCCCGATGAGAAACGGTTCGCCGCGGTGCTGGCTGCGGTCATCATTGCGACCGGATCGCTCGGGGCGTTGTTGCTCGGAAAACGTCTGCTGGAAAGCAAGTCGGCTCCGATTAAAGCAAATCGGCAGGTGCGGCAATTGACGCGTATTTTTCTCGCGGGCGTCATAGGTTCTGCGGTCAGCGCGGCGGCCTGTGTGCTCGCCCTTTATGGGACGGGAGTGTCGCCGTGGAGCGCGGTGGGCGAAATCGGGGCGATTTCCTGGATCAGCAGTTGTCTGGGGGTGTTCTTGTTTACCCCGCTGGTATTGGTTTGGTGGAAACGAGGTTGGCCGCGGCGTGGGGCGCGCTCCATCGAAGCCGTGATTTGCCTGGCCACCTTGAGCGCCGTCACGCTGTGGACGTTTCTGTTGCTGGCGCAACGCAATTTTGGCGGCGCGCCCATGAGTTTTCTGGTGTTGCCCTTCTTGACCTGGGCGGCGCTGCGTTTGGGTTATCGTACGACCACCCTCGGACTGCTGATCTTGGCGATAATTGCCGCGTTAAGCGTTAAGCTGGGGATTCTGCCGACGGGCATTTCCAATCCCAACACGGCGTTGCTGTTGCTGGCGGCCCGATTGTTGTGCGTCATTCCTACGACCTTGTGCATTGCGGCCGTGGTGCGGGAGCGCGCGGAGGCCGAGTCGCAATTGCAATTGACCAACCAGAATCTCGAAGCCCGGATTCATCGGCGCACCAACAGTCTGCGCCAGTTGACTGAACAATTGCGCGGCGAAGTAGAGCATCAAAAGCAGACCGGCGCCGCTTTGCGTGAAAGTCAGGAACGGCTCGAACTGGCCGTGCGCGCCGCCAATATCGGTTACTGGGATTCGGATTTGACCACTCAAACCGTGCACTATTCGCCGGAATGGAAATCGCAGTTGGGTTACGCCCCGGAGGAACTGTCCGACCACTTTGGTATTTGGCGGAAATTGTTGCATCCCGACGATCGCGATGCGGCGATGGCCAAGGTGGCCGATTATATCGAGGGCCGTAGTCCGAGTTACGCGACGGAATTTCGACTGCGGCACAAGGACGGGTCGTATCGCTGGATTTACGCGCGCGGCAATCTGGTCCGCGACCGCGAGGGTAACCCGGTGCGCTTGATGGGTTGTCATCTTGATGTGACCGAACGCAAGCAAACCAGTTTGAAGTTGGAAGCATTCGCGCTCCTGGGCAAGCAACTCGGCACCGCCACCACCGTGCGTGAGGCGGCGCAACTCATCGTGGCGGTGGCGGACCGATTGCTGGGCTGGGACGCCGCGTTAGTGGTGATGTTGGATCAACGTGCCGGTTTATGCCGGGCAGTGCTGGACATTGATCTCATCGATGGGGTGAAACGAGACTGTCTTTCGGTCTTTCATGACAAGCCTCCGTCCCCACGCATGCTTCGCACCATCCAATTCGGGGCGGAATTGGAATTGCGTCAGCCGCCGGTCGTGTTGCCACCAGATTACAAGGCATTCGGCGACACGAAACGCCCCTCGGCCTCGTTGATGTTTGTCCCGATCCGGGATGGCGAGCAATTTGTGGCGCTCCTGTCGATTCAAAGTTATCGGACCAATGCCTACACGCCGGCGGATCTGGCCACGTTGCAGGCGCTGGCCGATCACGGTGGCGGGGCGTTGGCGCGCATTCGCAGTCGGGAAATCCAGAAGGAAAGCGAACTCAATCTCGCGGTCGCGCAACTCCAGGCCAAACTCGGCAGTTGGGAGTTCAATTTCGAGACGCAGAAACCGCTGTGGTCGCATGGATTGTTTGTCCTGCTTGACCGCGACCCCGCCGCCGGGCCGATGGAGTTTCCGGAATTCATCGAGCACGTTTACCCGCCGGATCGCGAAACCGTCGCCACCGTGTACGGGCGGCTGTCCGAGTACACCGGGAAACATCACTATGAATTCCGTTATCAGAAATCTGCGCAGGAGCTGCGCGTTTTAGCGGTGACGTTGGAATGTCTGCGCGATGCCACGGGCTGTCCCGTGAAAGCGGTGGGCGTGATTCAGGACATCACCGAACAGACAGCAGCGGAGCGCGCGCTACGGGAGAGCGGCGAACGACTGCGGCTGGCGTTGGACGTGGCGCAAATGGGCACGTGGGATCTGGATCTGACGACCCGGCAGATTCACGCGGACGCCCGCCTGATCACGATGTTTGCCGGATCGCCCGAGAAGCAATTGGTGACGGCGGAAGAGTTTCGCAGTTGCGTGGTGGCCGACGATCTGCCGCGCTTGCAGCAAGCGGTGGCCGAGGCTCTCGCCCGGACCAGTCAGTTTCACGAACGCTTCCGGGTGCGCTGGCCCGACCAGACGATTCGTTGGCTGGAAGTTCAGGGCAGCGTGTTTCGCGACGCCGAAAAACAGCCGTTGCGCATCATCGGGGCGACGGTGGACGTGACTGAACGGCATCAAGCCGAGGAAGCGCTGCGGCGCTCGGAGAAACAATACGCCGAACTGGTCAACAACATTGATGGCATCGTCTGGGAGGCCGATGTGAAAACGTTGCGGATGACGTTTGTGAGTCATCAGGCCTTGAACATTCTCGGTTATCCCGCTTCCGCGTGGGTGGAGCAGTCCACCTTTTGGCAGGACCACATTCATCCGGACGACCGGGAGAGTGCGATTTCTTATTGCGCGGCCCGCACGTCGCGCGGCGAAGATCATAGTTTTGAATACCGCATGATCGCCGCCGACGGGCGCGCGGTGTGGCTTGCCGATTTCGTCAGTGTCATCATGGAGCAGGGCCGACCGGTGACGTTGCGCGGGGTGATGGTGGACATTACGCGGCGCAAAGAGTTGGAGCAGGAACAGGCGCGCAGTTATTCGTTGTTGAAAACCACGTTGGAATCCAGCGAGGACGGCTGGTTGGTGGTGGATCGCGCGGGAACGATTCAGATTTTCAACCAGCGGTTTCTGGAGTTGTGGCGCTGGAACGTCGCCTCGCTCGCCGGCCGCAGCTATGCGGCGTTATTGGGCGATTTGCAGGACCAACTGGCGCAGCCGGAAGCTCTGGTGAGCAACGTTCAATCCCTCGCCGCCGCGCCGGAACAGGAATCCTTCGATGTGCTGACCTTCCAGGACGGGCGGATTTATGAGCGCTACTCCCGGCCGCAACGATTGGGTGAAGAAATCGTCGGTCGCGTCTGGAGTTTTCGGGATGTCACCGAGCGCCGGCGCAACGAACAACTCTTACACGGCCAAACTCGCATTCTGGAAGGCATCGCCAAGGGCGCGCCGTTGGTCCAAACGCTCACCGAAATCTGTCGCACCGCCGAGCACTCCGCCGGGGGCATGCGGTGTTCCGTGTCGCTATTAGATGAGGCGGGGAAAGCACTGCGTCCGGGCGCGGCGCCGAGTTTGCCGCCGGCCTTCTGGCGCGCTATCAATCATCTGCCCGTGGGCCCGCAATCTTGCTCGTGCGGCACCGCGGCGCATCGCAAAGCCACCGTAATCGTGGAAGACATCGCGCGGGATCCGCTCTGGGCGAATTATCAATCCCTGGCGGCAGCGCATCATCTGCATGCCTGCTGGTCCACGCCCATTTTTGACGTGAACCGGACCGTCGTCGGAACGCTGGCGTTTTATGATACGACGCCGAAACGGCCCACGCCGCGCGAGCGACGGATTATCGAAATGGCGACGCACACGGCGGCGATTGCCATTGCGAAACATCGCGCCGACGAACAACTGGCGCAGTCCGCGCAGATGCTCCGGCAACTCTCGGCCAATCTGATGGAGGCACACGAAGCGGAGCGCCGGCATCTCGCCCGGGAATTGCACGACGAATTGGGCCAGACGCTCACGGCGATCAAAATCCTGCTCGAAAGCCATCGGCATGATACCGCGTATCTGAAATTGGCCGGCCGCACGACGGCGGCGCCGGCGGACGACAGCCGGACGTCGCTGGACACGGCGATTGAACAGGTGGACACGTTGTTGCAGCAAGTGCGGACGTTGTCGCTCAGTTTGCGCCCGACGATTCTGGATGACTGCGGATTGCCGGCAGCCCTGCGGTGGTTGTTGGATCAACATACCCGGACCACCGGTCGGCCGGGAACGTTCCTGCTGAAAGCCTACGATTACGACGGCGAACTCGAGCCCGCCGTGGAAACCGCCTGCTTCCGCATCGCGCAGGAAGCGTTGACCAACATCAGTCGGCATTCGCAGGCGCGGCACGTGAACGTGGAATTGCATTGTGAAGCCGGAGACCTCACGCTGGTGGTGCGCGACGACGGAGTGGGATTCGATGTGTCCGCCGTGGCGGAGCGGGCGCATGCCGGCGGAAGCGTCGGGTTGCTGGGCCAACGGGAGCGGGCGGCCTTGTTGGGCGGGCGGGTGGACATTCAGTCGCAACCCGGCGCCGGTACCGAGGTGCGCGTCACGTTTTCTTTGCCGGTCAGCGCCGCCGCCAATATCCAGAACGCATGAATAAAACTGTCCGATTGTTGCTGGCCGATGATCACGCCCTCGTGCGCGCGGGCTTGCGGGAACTGGTGCAGAAAGTTCCCGGCATCGAAGTCGTCGCCGAGGCGAACAACGGGCGGCAGGCGTTGGAACTCGTCCAAACCCACAATCCTGATCTGGTGTTGCTCGACATCGGCATGAAGGAGTTGAACGGATTGGAAGTTGCCGAGCGCATCATGCGGGAGCATCGCGGCGTGAAGATTCTGATTCTGTCCATGCACGCCAACGAGGAATACGTGTTGCGCGCGCTGCGGATCGGTGTCAGCGGTTACATGTTGAAAGATTCCGCCGCCGCCGAATTGAAGCTGGCCCTGGAAGCGGTGTTGGCGGGCAAGACTTACTTGAGTCCGACCATTTCCCGGAGTGCGATTGACAGTTATCTGCATCGTACCGGCCCGCAACAAAAGGCCGGCGTGGAACAACTCACGCCGCGTCAGCGCGAAGTTCTGCAACTCATTGCCGAAGGCAATTCCACCAAGGAGATCGCGGCCAACTTGAATCTCAGCGCCAAGACCGTGGAAACGCACCGCGCGCAACTCATGGAGCGGCTGGATATCTACGACGTCGCCGGCTTGGTGCGCTTTGCGATTCGCGAAGGCCTCGTTCAGGCCGAGTAATAACCGCGAACATTCCGGCTGAAATCAGGGATTTCCCGACTGCCGCTCGCGGGCGATCTGCCATTACATAATGGTATGATCAATGCCGATCAACCAGTGCCGCGTCCGGTTCCCGCCGCGGGCGCCGCCAAGGAAACCGTCCGCATCGTGTTGGCGGATTCCGACAGCGGCTTCATGGACAGCGTGCAGGATTTCTTGATGGCCCAACCCGGCTACGAGGTGGTGGCGCGCGTCGAGACTTGCCCGGAAGCCGTGGTTTGGTGCGAAGAACTCAACCCGCAAATTCTCATCATGGATTGGCACTTGATGTTCGAGGGGTTGTTTCCCCAGGAAGGTAACGGCGCGGCGTTTCTGAAAAAGATCAAGGCGTTGAAAAAACCTCCGGGCATCATCGTCGCCTCGCGCCTGAGTCTGGATGATCATCGTAACGCCGCGCTGGCCGCGGGCGCGGACGAATTCATGCCCAAGACCAAATTCCCGCAAATGATTCGTCCGCTCATCAAGCGCATGGTGCCGCAGTTCTGAGCTGCATTTCTGGTCGCGTTTAGTTTGCGTCCAGATTGTGGCGCACGGCCTGGGCCAGCTTGGCGGCTTGAAACGGTTTGCTCAGAAAATTCACCCCGTCCTGCAACGGAAAATCTTTACCGGCGATCTCGCGCGAATAACCGCTCGTGTAAATCACCTTAAGCTTCGGATTCTGCGCCACGACCTGTTCGGCCAAGGCTTTGCCCGTCATGCCGTCCGGCATCACCAGGTCCGTCAGGAGCAACCGGATTTCCTGCTGATGTTCCTTCCAGACTTCGAGCGCCGTGACGCCGGTGGTGGCTTCCAGCACGCGATAGCCGAGGCGCGTCAAAACATTCCGCACCAGCACGCGCAAGGATTGTTCATCCTCGACCAGCAGAATGGTTTCCGTGCCGCCGCGCAGCTCGCCGCTGTGTTGCGTGTCGCCATTGACGTCGGTGGGCGTGGCCAGCAGCGGCAGATAAATCCGGAACGTCGTCCCTTTCTCAATCTCACTGTAAACGCTGATCCAACCGTGATGCTGCTGCACGATGCCGAACACCGTCGCCAGTCCGAGTCCCGTGCCTTTGCCGATGTCTTTGGTCGTGAAGAACGGTTCGTAAATGCGCGGCAGAATTTCCGGTGGAATGCCTTTTCCCGTGTCGCTCACGGACAGGCACGCAAACTTTCCGGGCCGCGCGTTGGGGCGTTGGGACGCCGCGAATTCGTCGAACTCCGCGACTGCGGTTTCAATAATCAATCGCCCGCCGCCGGGCATGGCGTCGCGCGAATTGACCGCCAGGTTCAACAGCACTTGATCCAACATGCCCGCGTCCGCGTGCACGGGCAGCGGTTGTGGCGCGTAACTGATGTGCATGCCTACGTCTTCCCCAACGATGCGTTGCAGCATTTTGGTGATGTTGGTCACTACAGCGTTCAGGTCGAGATTGCCCTTCAGCGCCGCCTGCCGCCGGCTGAACATCAGCAATTGTCGCGTCAAATCGGCGGCGCGGCGGCTGGCTTTCTCGATGTCCATCACCGACTCGCTTTGCGCCGTTGTCAGCGGATCGCCATGCTTCAGCAAGTCCAACTGCATGTGGACCACCGTGAGAATATTGTTCAAATCATGCGCCACGCCACCGGCCAGTTGGCCGATCGCTTCCATCTTCTGGGATTGGCGAAATTGCTCTTCGAGCTTGCATGTTTCGGTGATGTCCCGCGAGTTGACGATGATGAATCCGTCCGGGCTTTCGCTCGGCACGCTGCGACCGACCGATTGGATAAAGCGCCACGAGCCGTCCTGGTGACGGAAACGATATTCGACCGACACGGGCAAGCCGGGATTCTGCGCGCCGCGTTGAATGGCCGGGCCGACGCGCGCCACGTCGTCCGGGTGCAAATAATCAAACACGCTGCGTCCGACCATTTCTTCGGGTTGATGGCCAAGAATGCGCATCACCGACGGGCTTTGAAATTGAATCACGCCCGCGTGATTGATCACGGTGATGATGTCCGAGGCGTTTTCGATCAGGAGCCGGAAATGGACTTCGCGTTTGCGCAATTCGGCCTCGGCCCGTTTGCGCTCGGTCAAATCCACGTCCATGCACACGAAGTGATGCCCGCCGTCCGGCGCAGGAATCGTGAACAGCGTCGAAAGACAGATGCCCTCGCGTCCGTCCTTGCGTCGGAAATTGAATTCCAACGGCCCGATCGGATTGTTGGTGCGCCCGGCATCTTGCAACGTCCGCCGGAATTGTTCCGCTTGCTCCGGCGTTTGAATCAAGTGTTCGAGCGTTTTTCCCATCGCTTCGGCCTGCGTCCAGCCGAACATGCTTTCCGATGCGGCATTCCAGTAAAGCACCCGGCCTTCGGCGTCATACCACTGCACCGCCACGTTCGGTGTGTTATCGATGCACGCGCGCAACCGTTCCTCGCTCGAGCGCAACGCCGCTTCCGTTTTGCGGCGTTCCGTGATGTCGCGCACCACGGCCACGATGTAATCGCGATCCAGCCACACCCACTTCATGCTGACTTCCACCGGGAACGTGCTGCCGTCCTTGCGACGGTGCGTGCTTTCGTGAATCAACGCGCCCGTGTCCCACAACCGTTCCTTGTGCCGCCGGAACGCCGCCATGTCGGTCTGCGGGTCCACGTCGGGATAACTTAATGAGAGCAATTCCTCCCGCGCGTAACCGAGGTCCAGGCAGGTTTTCTCGTTGATATCGAGGAACTGGCCGGTTTCCGGATCAATCACTTCGATGGCATCGTTGACGCGGTCCACCAGCGTGCGAAACATTTCGAGCGCGTCCGCCGCGCGTTTGCGATCCGTGATGTCGCGCGCCAGCGAGTGGTACAACACCCGGCCATCGGCCTCGAACGACCCGAGCCGGACTTCCACGGGAAACTCGCTGCCGTTCTTGCGGCGATGCGTGCCGACCAGTGTGCGCGCCTGACCGGGCTTGAGTTGCTGAAGAACTTTTTCCAACGCCGGCTGGCTCAATTCCATTTCCACGTTGGTCAGGTTGAGCTTTAACAACTCCTCGCGCGGGTAACCGAGACTGTCGCACGCCCGGCGGTTGACCTCCAAAAAGTTCCCGCGTTCGTCGTGGACGAAAAACGAGTCCGCCGCCGCATCCGTCAGATTGCGATAGCGTTCCTCGCTCTTGATCAGAGCTGAGTGCGCGCGTTGGCGCGCAATCGCGATGGCCGCCAGATGCGTAGCCGAATCAATCAACTGATGGTGCCGCCGCGTCGGTTCGCTGACTGCCCGCGAATAGATGGCGAACGTGCCAAGCACGCGTTTTTGTTCGTCGAGAATTGGCGTGGACCAGCAGGCGCGCAGTTGATGCTCCGCGGCCAGCGCCCGCCAGTCTTTCCACAACGGACTCGTTTGAATGTCTGCCACGATGACTGGCTCGCCCCGATAAGCCGCTGTGCCGCATGACCCCGTCTCCGGTCCGATGCGGGCGCCATCAATTGAATTGCAGAAGGCTTTGGGCAGACTTGGCGCGGCACCGTGCCGCAGCCGGTCCCGGTCATCCAACAATAGGATCGAAACCAATTCGTTTGGCAATTGGGCTTCGAGCGCTTGCGCCAACGTGTGGAGCGTTTCGGGGAGCGGCGTTTCCGTCGCAATCAATTCCAGCACCTTCTGCTGGCCGGCGAGTGTTTCTTCGGCGACGGCGCGGCCGGCCCGTTCGCGCTCGCGTTCCCGCAGAAAAAACCGAATCGCCGCGTAGAGCAGCAGCGCCGTGACGAAAATGAAGCCCAGCCCCTTGAACGTCTGAAAATGCGAGAGATGCTGAATGTCCGGCAGCCACCAGGCCACGATCCGGTCCGAAACCAGAATCCAAATGGCCCCGGCCAGTCCGTAGCTCAAACTGATCCGGCCCGCCACCTGTTTGGGTTTGTCATGCATGAATCGGAAATCCGCGTGCGGCTCGTAAGCGCTGATGTTACGCAACCCGATTCCGTTTGCAACTTTTGCGGCAGGCCGACCGTTTTCTGATTTCAAATTCACAGAGCGCGGTTGGACGCAAAGTGTCATCGGATGCTACCGCGATTCATCCAGGCAGAATATTGGCGCGGCAGAGATTTGTGTTTTCCGTGACGCTGCGCTCGCCGCTGTCGTTTTTCGCGGGAACTTAGAATTATCTTTCCCGCTTTGTTGATTGCACTTGGTGGTCGCGGTTCACGGACTGGATAGTAGTTGAACTTTAAGTCGGGAAAACCGCGATGGCTTGGAGGAAACGGTCGTGTTGTCCCGGATGACGAGGCTGGTTGGGGTATCCGTAATCGTGGTGGTGTGCGGCGGGCCGGAATTCCACAGGGACATGGCATCTGAGAACTCGCCAATGTAATTGATGTCGGTGCGTTTGGTTTCCCGGTCTACCACGAGGGCGAGATAGCGGTTGGCTCCGGATGTCCGAATCTCCGCGCGAATCCGGCCCGGAGCGTCTGCCTGCTTCGGATTGAGTCCGAGGGCGTATTCGATCACGTTGACGTACGGATCGAGGTCTTCATTCCCCAATTCGCCGACCACGCCGTGTCCGGCGGCCCAGGCCTGGAATCCAGTGGCGACATCGTTATCCACAATGCTGGCGTTCGCCGAGTTCTGAGTTCCCAGCGAGTAGTGGGATGCCGAAGCGAGCGTGAGCACGACCGTCTCGTTAGGTTCGTCCAAGGCGTCATCAATCGGGGTAACGGTGATTTTCAAATTTGACTGGCCCGAAGGGATGGAGGCGGTGAGCGGGATGGTTTGATAGTCCGAGCCGTTGCCCGCCGTGCCGGTCAGGACGTATGAGAACGCGAGTGCGCCCGCCGTGCTGCCTTGGCGTTGCACCGTGAACTCGGCGTTATCGGCGCCGCCTTCAGTCGCGGTGGCATCGGTCGCCGTCACCGTGAGCGTTGGCAGACCGGTAAAGGTCCCGCGACGATAGATGCTCCCGATGGTCGGTCCGGCAGCGTTGCCTTGGAGATAAAGAGTGGCGTTTCCGGCCGGGGCCAATCCGTTGGCAGTCAGAGGCAATGCCGCGATGGCGGAAAATTGGAAGAAGCCAAATTGGTTGAAGGCGTAATCGCTGATGTACGCCACGGTATCATCTCCGCCCAGGCTGGGGTACGCCACGCCGAGCGAACTATTGATATTGAACAGGGCGCCGAATTGTCCGCTGTGCAGGTTCATTCCGTAAACCGTCGAAACGGCCGAGGCTAGATTCTGCGCTTCAAAGACGATCCGATGATTGTGAATTTGTCCCACGGAGGGATTGCCGATGTTAAACCCGGCGAACGGCGGTACCACCTGGAATTCATTGCCGGAAGGCCGGTCAATCATATAGATGCTCCAACTGTCAATGAAAGTGCCGCCGGCAAAGCTGATCCGATTCAACGCGTCGTAATACAGTTGGCTGCCGTCGAGGGTGAAATCGAGGCTGTCGGCGAAGAGCACCGTGGCAGTAGCGCCGCCATCCAGTGCCGGGGCCAGCAGGTTGTAGGTTTCAACGTTGCTGGTGGTCAAGTTGACCACGTTGATTTGATTCTCGGGTTGCCCGAATTGGTCTCGCAACACGAAGGCGGCGAACTGGCCGTCGCTGGAGACGCCGAGCGACCAGACGAGCCCCGGAAATCCCATGGTTTGCGCGGCACCGGTCTGAGTGTTGATGAGGCCAATGTCGTTGTTGGCGGTCACAAACATCGCCAATGACCCGTTGCCGAAAACAGCCGGACGTCTTTGCGGCGCGATGGGCACTGCCGAGATTCCGTAACCGGCGGTTGGATCACTGAAGGCCGCTTCCCGCCGGGCCAGATAAGTGAATCCATCTCCGGGATAGACGTAGGTGAACAGCAAGGAATCCGGTCCGGAAACCGTCGGCACCGGCGTGGGCGGCGGCGGCGCGGCCTGATCGAAAATTTCCACTGCGGTGAACGCTTCCGCGGTGCGCAGGGCTTGCGGTGAACCGGCCCCGAACAGTTCCACCGCCGATTGAACGCACGCGAGGCGGCAGTCAATGAACTGGGATTGCTTTTGCAGTTTGGTGGTCAGGGCGCGATAAAAGATTCGCTCGCCGTCTGGAATGCCGATGGCCCCCGGGAGACCTTCCACCAGCAGATAGTAGGCGTGGTTGATGATGCTGCTGTTGAAATGAACCCCGCCGTTGTCCCGCCCGGTGAAGTTGTCGAGGAACGGGTCGTTCGGCGGGATGAACTCGCTCATCTTCGACGGATATTTGCGTCCGAGCGCAATCTCAATGGTGGACGGTTCCTGCATGTCCCGCAGCGGTTGAGACAACTGCGAACCCAACAACCAGTCCGTACTGCCGGTGTGCCAGGCTTCGGTGGATTCGCCGAAAATGTCCGAGAAAGCTTCGTTCATCGCGCCGGATTGATCGCGATAAACCAGGTTGGCGGAATTCTCGGTGACGCCGTGGGCCATTTCGTGCGCCACAAAATCCAGCGTATGCGCCCAATTGTCGGCGCTGCCGAGTGTGATGATGCCGCCGTTCCAAAAGGCATTGTTGATGGGCGTGTTCACCACCCCGATGACGGAGCCGCCCTGGTTGTTGATGGAATTGCGTTGATGCCGCACCCGGAAATAATTGTAAACCCGCGCAAGATTGTAGGCGGCGCTGACTCCGGCGGCAGGAAAACCGCTGCTGCTGCTGGCGGAAACAATCTGCGACGGCGCATATTGCGGGGAATTATTATCCACGTTGTTGGCGTTAAAGATGAGAATGCCGCCTACCGTGGAATTGATCGAAGGCGGATCGGAATTGCCGTTGAACATCGGTTGGCTCGTATCAACCATGTAATACTGGTTGTTCTCGAACCAGAGATTGAGCGACCTGGTCTGGCCGCCAAGATCCGTGCCGCTCCCGGTTACGGCGCTGCTGCACGCCTGATTGTAGGAAGTGAGAATCTGCCCGGTATGCGCATCAACCACGAGCAGCCAGTTCTCGAAGGGCGACGTGTGCATTTCCAACCGATGTGCCAGCCGCGTCTCGCCTTCAGTCGGCGCATAGATAATCAGGTCCTGGCGCTCGGCCGCCGCGCCGGAATCCAACTTCAAAAACTCCTGCGCGACGCGCAGTGCTTCTTGGGGCGGAACGCCTGGTTCCAGATTCAGATCGTCCGGCGTTGGCACGTAGGCGCCGGTGAGCAAGCTGGCATTCCCGGCCGGATTCAACTGCACCGTCAGGCTGGCGGGCCAGACCGGCAGACCTTGGTAAGTCTGCTCGTAATGCACCTGCGTGAAACCGAGCGAATCGTGCTGCTCCGCAGTACGCACCAATTCAGTTCCCGGTTCATTCAGCAGCAGCAACTCCCGATTCTGGCTAAGAAAATTCGCCGCCGTGGTTTCCGCCATGCTTTTGCCGGAATCTGCGATCGTGGCAGCCGGCTCCAGCGATAGCCCTTGCAGATACCGAATCGTTTTCTTCTCCGGATGACCGCGCACTTCAAGCTGCTTGCCGCTGCGCCATTGCAAGGCCGCAAGGGCTCGCTGCTGCTCGGGTGTAAACGCCACCGGCGGCGGGGCGAGTTGGGGATTCGGATGGTCCAAGCTTTGGACCGGAATCCAACTGTTCGGAGCCGATTGAGAATTTTTCATTTCGCCGAGCGCCCGCTGCAATCGCTCCGCAATTTCCGCGGCCCTCGGATCAGTATTCGCCGCTGCGGACTGACCCGTGCGGGGGGCGAGCGGCGGCGTCTGCGCCGGTGGTGTGACTGCGGTTGGAAAAGAGTTGCTGGCCATCGCCGCGAGGGCGGACGCGCTTGAAGTTTCGGCGGTTGGCGGCGCGGATTGGTTCTCCGGGCGACTGAGCAGCCAGGCTCCGATTGCGAGGATAAAGAGGGTGATGACGAAACCTGGTGCGCGGCACGAGGCAGTCCGAAAGCAGCAACGACGTCGAGACATGGTTCAAGCAGGGTGAAATTCTGAAACTTGCGTTGAGCTTATCAGATTTCTGACGTGGATGCAAGAATGCCGTCCGAGGTTTGCTGAAAAATTTTCCGATGGCACTGCACTCGGGTGACGCAGAAATATGACAAGAGCAAACAATCGTTGCGCGTAACAAGCGACACTGAAATCGCCGGTGAACAGCCCGGCGGCAAGAATTCCTCGGGTCGGTCGCACATTCAGCATTTCTTCCTGGCAGCGCCTGTGGCTTAATCCGCGCGTGCAACGTGTCGTCGCTCGAATCAAAGCCTGTT
>CAZKMR010000027.1:0-17730 GCA_964553795.1 uncultured Bifidobacterium sp.
CTTCCCGCTCTGGCTCGCGCCCGATCAGGTGCGCGTCATCACGCTCAACGACGATCAGGCGCTGATTGATTACGCCCAGCCCATCGTGACCGAACTCCGTGCCAATCAAGTCCGCGTGGATGCCGATTTCAGCGCCACGCCATTCAAAGCCAAGATCGCCGATGCGGAAAAGACCCGCGTCCACACGATGCTCGTCATCGGCGGACGCGACATGGAAGCCGGTGCGGTGAGCGTCCGCCTCCACCACGGCGGCCCGCAAGGCGCGAAGCCGAAGGGGGAGGTCGTGGCGGATATTCTCGCGAGCATCAAAGAGCGAAGGGCGTAAATCACTGACAGAATTTGTTTGTTACCTTTTCCGGTCCGCGCCGATTATTCAGGTATAGATGAATACATCGGAGTTGCTGACGAATTATAGAAAGACCGGATCGGAGGCTGCTTTCACCAGCCTGCTTTGTCAGTACACCAATCTGGTTTACTCTGTCGCCAAGCGGCGGCTTTCAGATCAATCGCTTGCCGAGGAGGTGACGCAGACGGTTTTCATGCGTCTGGCCAAATCGCCTCCGAACCTCAAACACGATGGAGAACTGGCATCGTGGCTCCACCGGACGACGATTCATGTCGCCATTGATGTCTGGCGTTCCGAAACCCGCCGTCGCACCCGCGAACAACAGGCCGCTGTCATGCAAACTCTCACTGCTGATGATTCTCAACTCTGGAAGGACATGACTCCTCATCTGGATGAAGCCCTCAACCAACTTGCAGACGAAGACCGGCAGGCCGTCCTGCTGCGATTCTTCGACCGAAAACCGATGCGCGACATCGGCGGCATTCTTGGCGTGAGCGAAGATGCGGCAAAGATGCGTGTGAGCCGGGCACTTGACCGTCTCCGTGCCCAACTCGTGACCCGCGGCATCACTTGCAGCGTGGCGACCCTCGGTCTTTGCATTGCCGAACATTCGATCGAAGCTGCTCCGACAAGTCTGGCTGCGCAGCTTGTTGTCTCGTCGCGCGCTGTCGTCAGCGCACACACTCCGTCGCTCTTGCCAATTGGCACACTCAAGGTCGCAGGGGTCGCAACTCTTATTGTCGCTGTTGCCTTGCTCTTCATGGCTCGTACACGTCGGGCGGTTGAAACTGGAGCAGATACCGTTTTAACAGTTCAAGAACCCACCACGCCAGACCAACAGCCCATGCGTTTCCAACGCTCGTCATCCGGCGCGCCAACGGCGAGCGTTTCTGCGTCCGAAAAGATTCACATGCGTCTTCAAGTGCTCGCGGGCGAGACCGGCCAAGCATTGGAAGGCGCGGAAGTGCGCGCCGCTTACTTCTATGCTGGCGGTCGGGGAGAAGGTCATAATCTGCTGACGGATCGGAACGGAGAGGCGTTGATCCCCGAGGCGAACGAAGGAGGCAATCCCGGCATGAACGTATTCGTCAGCATTGCCGGCTACGTCCCGGTTGCTATCGGATTCGGGAAGAATCCACCATCGGAATATGTCTTGAAGGTTGATCCTGCCGCACTCGTCGCCGGTGTGGTGGTGGATGAGGAAGGGCAGCCCGTTTCCGGTGTGAGATTACAGGCATCGCGCAACGAAGACCACAAAAGCGGAAAACCCAACACTGATTTTCAAACGACGAAAGTTGAGACCGATGCAGCCGGACGCTTCCAGTATCCTTACGTGCCCGGGAGTTATGAACAGGTGCGCTTCACCCTCACACGAGACGGTTATGCCGTGACGCATGCCGTTGCGCCAATGGGGAAACCCGAATCCGCGAACGCAATCCTTGTCATCAAGCGCGGTTTCGTTGTAACCGGGCGTGTGACTGATGCTCAGGGAATTCCGATTTTTGGTGCAAGCGTCAGGGAATTCCACAACTACGGACACCGGAAGCTTGCGACGGAAACGGATGGGAATGGTGAGTTTTTGCTGCCTGGCATCTCAGGCGAATACGAACCAACGACTGAAATAACCGTCGAGGCCAAAGGCATGACCCCGCAATTGCGCAAAGTCGAATTGCTCCAAGCGACCAACGTCGCCAGTTTTTCGCTGACGAATGCGACGCCGTTTCGAGGGCGCGTCATGGATCAGTTCGGTCAACCCCTCACGGGCGTTGCCTGCCGCACCGACTCTGACAACCAGGGACGACAGCCATTCAGATGGTTCATGCATACGGACGCTGAAGGCCGCTTCGAGTGGGATTCAGCGCCTGCCGGGCCAACATTGTTCTGGTTCGAGCTGGCTGGATATGAAGTGATTCGCGAGCAACTTCTCACTGCTGATGGCAGCGACCATGAAATCACATTGGTTCGCAAAACCGAATAGCCGCTTGATCGGCTTCCTCATCGAGCATTACGCGGGCAACTTCCCGCTCTGGCTCGCACCGGGTCTGGTGCGCGTCATCACGCTGAACGACGACGAAGCGTTGATCGCCTACGCCAAACCCATCGTGGCCGAACTGCGCGCGAACATGGTGCGGGTGGAATCGGATTTCAGCGCGACGCCGTTCAAGGCGAAGATCTCCAATGCGGAACAATTACGCGTCCACACGATGCTGGTCATCGGCGGTCGCGACATGGAAGCCGGCGCGGTGAGCGTGCGTCTGCACCACGGCGGCCCGCAAGGCGCGAAGCCGAAGGGGGAAGTCGTGGCGGATATTTTGACGAGCATCAGGGAGCGCCGGGCTTAATCACGCGTCGCAGACAGGCTGTCTGCGATACGGCAGATTAACAATCTGCTTTACGGCGGCGGGGGGGCGGGCGCGGGCGAAGCGTTCGTAGCGCAGACTGGCAGTCTGCTGTGTCGCTGGTTGGCAACCTGCGGGGCGTTGCGATTGATTGACGCGCCGGTTGTTGCCCCGCTTTGCCGACTGCCAGTCGGCGATACAGCAGACAGACTGTCTGCGTTACGGTTGCGGCGGCTGCGCCGCCGCGTTGGCGTTCCAGCCGGGCCAGGCGCTGCTCCACTTCCAGTCCTCTGGTGCTTTGCAGAGGCGAGCGTTTACCGGATTCATCCGGATGTAGCGACGGATGCGCCCCTTTTCCTCATCGTTACGAATCCAGTGGTCGTAGGATTCGCGTTGCCAGAAGGTTTCGCCGGTTCTGCCCAGGATCAGGTTTGCCTGTCGGGCCGTGTGCCGTTTGCGGCTCTTGAGGATTTCGCTCAGCGTAAAGTTCGGCATCGGCCAAAGCAGGACGTGGACGTGATTGGGCATAACCACCCACTCATCCAGCAAGTATTGTTGGTCATGAAAGTGGCGGAGGGCGTCGGCAACCATGTCGGCGATTTCAGGTCGCCGCAGATGACATTCCCCCGCACCTTGATCGAGGTAACGCTCGATCTTGCGGCGTAGTTCCCGGTGGATTTCCTCGGCTGGTTCTGTCGTGGCTTTGGCCGTGAGGCGGCGCAACGCTTCGGCGTGTTCATGCTCGAAGCGGAGCAGCACTTCTTTTGGCAATGAGTCCGTGAGCCGGAACGTGACGAAGTAGGAAGCGCCTTCGCGTTTCACATGGGGCAGGTAGCCGCGCGAGTGGATGCCAGTGCGGAGCGCGTTGGGAGTTTCATCAGGAACGCCATCCGCGCGGAGTTGAAATTTCACACGGGTCAAGCCGGGGTTAGGCTCGTCGGGATTCACGATGGAATCGTAGAAAGTTGGGGCAATGCTGGCAACGCGCTTGTAACACTTGTAGCGCAGACTGGCAGTCTGCTGTGTCGCAGGTTGGCAACCTGCGGGGCGTTGCGGTTTGTTGCCGCGCCGGTTGTTGCCACGGTCTGCCGACTGCCAGTCGGCGATACAGCAGACAAACTGTCTGCGCTACGGGGCGGCGCTACGGCGTCGTGGCCTGATAGAGCCGGCTCGGATAATTCGTCGCGCTGCGATCGGTGAGAACAGAGCATTATTCGCTACTCCGCCCCGCTTGCTTTTCTGCCGCCGCGGACGATGTGCTTGGCCTGGTCCGCCACGGTGAGCAATCCGTGCGCGGTCGCCACGGCACGGGTCACAAGTTCGCGCGCGCCTTCGCGCAGGCCCGGGTCGGTTTGCACGAAGCGGACGTTGCTTTCCATATCCTCCGCCGTCCAGCCGCGGCTATGCGCGACGAACGGGAACTGGGGAAACGTGAAGCCGAGTTCGCTGAAGAAGGCGAGCATTTGGCCGGCGACGCCCTGCACATTGTCCTGTCCCCCGGTGATGATGAAGGACGCCACTTTGTTTTGGATGAGCGCCACGTCGTTGAGCGTGACCTGGTTTTGCACACAGTTCATCCGCTCAGCCATTTTGAAATAGAGCGAGCTGGCCGCGCCCCAGCGAATCGGCGTGGCCACGAGCACCACGTCGGCCCAATGCACGAGCGCCTCATACACCGGTTCAAGCTCGTCCTCGTCGTCCATTTGGGTGAGCGTGCAGGGCCAGGTGCAGGCCGGCGCGGCCTTGGAATAGTAGCCTTCGCAGTGCTTGAACTTGACCTCGGCGAGCTTGATCAGCCGGGTTTCACAGTCAAGCGCACCGCGCGCGTGGGCGAGCGCTTCGGTCAACAAATCTTCCGAGGTCGAGTAACGCGGCGCTTCGGCGTCCATGCCTGTCGTGGAAATGCCAAACACGCGGATCGGCCCGGGCTCGCGTTTGACCGGACGCGAGAGACGATGCGGCTCGCGTCGCGGAGCTTTCGCCGGCGTGGCGGTGTCGAAACGAATCCAAAGCGCGCCGTCGGCCTCGCGCAATTCATACGCGGCCACGGCGATGGGATAACCTTTCGCTGATTTGCCATCGCAACGGTGGAAACTCCAGCCGTGCCACGGGCAAACGATGGCGTCGCCCGCGAGTTGACCCTCGCCCAGAGGTCCGCCGACGTGCAGACAACGTCCGGCCACCGCGCCGAATTTGCCGTCCTTGAAGGAAAGCGCGACGGACTTGCCGGCGATGGTAATTTGCTGGAGTTCACGCTGCTTCAACTCGTCGAGCGCGCCGACGCGTTGCCAGGGGGAGTCAGGATTATTCGCAGGCATGGCAAAAGAGTATTGGCGGCAGCAGAAGTGTGAAAGCGATTTGCGCGTCCGTGTCCACCACAGCGGCCCGCAAGGCGCGAAGCCGAAGGCGGAAGTCATCGCGAAAATTCTGACGGACATCAAAGAACGAAAGGCGTGATAGCGAAATCATGGTGGAACTGCTCGCGCTGCGAGCAGTAGCGCCGCGTGCAGCGGCGCAACACGCTGGACGGCGCAATTCAAATGTTCGTTCCGCCTGCTCTGCGCAGGCGGAGTTCTCGCAGCGCGAGAACTGCTACCAGAGCCGAACAGCCTGCCCCGGGAGATTACTTTTTCAACACCAGTTGCTGGTAAGCTAGAAAAGCGACAACGCCTCCCGCCAGCAGAACTAGAATCAAACCCACCCCGACCAAGAAGAGCCGGTTGAGGAGGCGATTCCCGGAGACCTCCAGGGCCGCGCCAGCCTGCTGCATCTGAGGGACAGCCTGGTCGAGTGAATGGATCGTGTCATTCAACTCTTTGATGGTAAGGGTGACTTCCTTGGCCGTGACGGCGTAATCCAGAATGTCGAACGGTCGCGTATTGGTTGTCGTCGCAGCAGGCGCGTTTGGGCCCGAAGCGAAGCGGTCGAGAAAGGTATCGAGCGTTTGGATTGTCGCGTCCGACGATTTCAGCAATTCCGTTCCGGCTTCCAGGGTTTGGCGGAGTTCACCCAACGTACCCCGCAGTTTCATTTCATCGGCGGCCAGGCTGGCAATTAAATTGGTACGCTCTGCTGCGAGACCAGCAAACACCTGTTGAATGGCGGCCTGTCGTTGCGTGTCGAGGAATTCCGGCAACTGATCCGAGACTCGGGCGAAACGCTCCATCGCGGCAGCGAGGTGCGTCGAGTTGGTGACCAATTGCTGCACGGCTGGCAGGGTGAGGGTGTTCACGCTGAGCAGTTCCGTCTGCCACCGCAGCAACATCGGCAGCTTCTGCGTGACGTAAAGGGCGCGTTCCGCAAACATCCGGGACTGGGCGATCTCGCGAACCGCCGGGTCCATGCCGGCAAGCGGGTCGAGCATGAGCAGATGGAACAAGCTGCTTGGCCGGGCCGGTCCGCTCCCGCCCGCCGCGGCCGCCTGGGTGGCAAACCCCACGGCCCGTGCCGCCAGCACCCCTTCCGGCAGGGGATTCTGGCGGCGCCATGTTTCGATGGCGGCGTGCAACTCAGTCCGTTGCTCCAACGTGAGCACCTGATCGGTGTAACGCCAGAGGTTGGTTTCCGAATTGCGCCAGTTCTCCAACAAAGGCCGGGCTGATGCGCCAAAAATTTTGGGCTGCCAATAATCTTCCATGCCGGCGCGCGCCACCGTGACGAAGACCGTCAAGTCCACGAGATTAACCAGGGGATTCGGGCCGGAGACGATGGCGCACGTCTCGGTCACGAGGCCGATTTTCCATTGCAGTATTTGCGCCGGGCCCAGCGCATTCGTCCCGCGTTGCAGCTTGTCAATGCTCACGATGGTGCGCGCGGAAAACTCATCCGCGAGCCGGGTTACCGTTTGTTGCAGTTCCACCGGATCGACGGGGGCCGGCTCGGACCGGCTTCCGGGGGTCACCAGGCTTACAGTCTTTCCCGGGATTTCCGCCGTCTGTTGAACGACCCGGCAGCCCGTCGCGAACAGGCTTATCAGCATGAGAATGGCAGCGAGACCGCGAGAACATCGGTGCTGTTCTGGGTACTGAATTTGTAACCACGACGGCATTTTTCTTTCCTTCAAAAATCTACGCCAAGCGAAGTGATGATCCGGAAATCATCCGCGGTAGGTGTTGCCCCGGTGGCGTCGGCTTGCGGACTGCTGATCCGATCCCAGACAAACGACAAATCCAACTTCAAGCGCTTGTGAATTTCGAACTCCAGCGTACTGACGGCGTGATGGGTGTCATTGCCACTCGCCTGGCGCGTCAATTGCCCGCGATACTCGAAAATAAAGTCGAGCCGCGAGGTGAGTTCCGTGTCGAACCGGGTCGCCATGACCAGGGCGGCGGAATCCACGATGGAGTTTTCCCCGGCAGTTACCGAGCCGAACCAGTTGCGTTGCCACGAGGGACTCAGCGTGATGTTCCATTCGGTGCGGGCGGTTTTTACCAGATCGTAGCCGACGCCCGCGCCAAGAGTGAGGCGATGATCGAGATTCTGGAGCGGATCGCGATAGTATTCGACATCGGGAACACGCACATAGAGGCGGCGCGAGAGAAAGTAGTCGAATTGTCCAATGAGCCGGTGGTTTTGCTCCACTTCCGTCCCGTTGATTCTTCCGTAGTTGCCCAAGTAATCCAGGTGAAGCCGCGTGTCGGGCGTGCGCCGCTGAATCGTGGCATGCACGTCCAGATCGGATTCCCGCGTGTTGCCGGCGCGAAAACTGTAACCTGCCGACACCTTGCCGGTCCATTTGTCCCGTTCCCGTTCTCCGGTGGGGGTAATCGCCAGAAGGTTCGTCCGCCAATAGGAATTCGTGGCGGTGGCGGTGACAACAAACACTCGGGCGGTCGTAACCAACAACGAGCCATTCGTAGGTTTGAGGTGCTCGATGCGCACCCCCAGCAGCCGCGGCGAACGGAGCGTGCGAATTTTTTCCCAATCAAAGCTCAGCGAATTCAGTTCCTCACTGTCGAACTCCAACCGCTCGTCCTGCATGGATTTGATCTGGCCTTTGAGCCACTCGCCGGATTTGAGTTGAATCCAATCGAAGCCGGCGTCGTTCCCGGGCCCGGGCGGCAACCAATCGGCGGCGGCGCCTTCGTTCACCATCAGCATGCGAACCAGGCCAGCCAGAGCGATGAGGCGGAACAGGGTGACAACCACATTCACAGGCGGTTTCCTCCCTGCGAACGGCTTCGTAATGATCCAGACATGCGGCATCCGTTGCTCGAGTTGCATGGATCGCGGTTGCTTGAAGACGCTAGCACGAGATGAATCTGCGTTTCCAAAGCGTCAGTAATTATCCGCCGCTGCGGCCGGCTATATGACGCAATGCCGCGATGTTTTTTTGTGGGATTGGTTGGCTCGGTGACTGCCTCCAAACTTACGTTTTAATTTCCGCGCCTTGGAACGCCTTGGCCAGGCGTTCCAGCTCAAGCGTGTAGCAAAAAACGGAAAATAACAGCAACAGCAACATGAGAATGCGTTGCGGCGAGAGCGACAGTTGATCGAAGCGAACCAGAAACATCACTCCAAAAGTGGAGCTGGCCAGGATGAACGTCAGTCGCGCCGCAAAGCTGACGAGATGACCCGCGAGAACCTGGCGGACCAGTGATGGCGAGACCTGGAGCCGCATCCGCGCCCAATATGCCGCCTGAATCAACCCCACGGCCGCAGCAGCCCACCAGAGAATGCTGGGCTGCGGTTGATGGCCTGCAAAGTCTCGGGCGAGCTGGCGGTAAATGGGAACGCCCTTAAAAAACACCATGGCCATCCCAACCGTCTGCAGACCGAACAGAAAGAAATACGTGCCGGCTCCCTGCTTCTTCTCCGTCTCACGCGCGACTGATGCTCTCTCGTGACCTGTCATGCTGCAGCTAGTCATTTCGACGCAGGAAAATGAGCGGCTAAAAACGGGCGGTCAGCCCAAGCTGCGGTCCTTGGAGCACCACGTCGTAGCGAAACCGGTTCGGGCCGCTCCCGGTTTCATAATCGGTGCCGAGCCAGCGATAACCGACTTGCAATGATCCCCAATCGGAGAAGCGCCAATTAAAACAGGGATAGACCTGCCACGTGAGATCAGAAGCAGCACCGAATCCACCCACATCGAAGCGACCGTCGAAACTTAGCTGGTCGTTGATGAGCGGCACACTCAGGTTCACGCCAATGATCGGATCCCACCAATCTTGTGTTCCCGTGGCGACGCGGCCCGCCGGTCCGCTGAAAGTGATATTGCCATCGATATTGTTGTAGCGCGTGCCCACGAACACCGAGGCGTATTGGCAAAACTCGTAACCGAGCGACGGTTCGAACAACCATTGGTTCAGATCGAAACTGGCCGCCGGCACCTCGGCGCCCAATTTCAGATAACTAAACTCGGTGGAGAGAAACCACCGTTCATAGCCCATTGTGAAGCGCCCGGCCGCACCCGCTTCCAGGTGCTCGAAGATGTTCTTAAAACTTGCGTTCACGTGCGCCGGGACGCCTTTTGCCGCGACGTCCCCGCTCATGCCCGCCAGGAACAGATTGAGCGACGCATCGAAGCGCCACGGACTGTTCTCCTCAGCGGCGGGAAGGTGGGTGATCGTCAGCCCGCCAACCAATGCGGCGACGGCGAACGGGGAAATGAGTTTCTGTTTCATGCTGGATATTTCAGTAAAATTGCGGGCCTCTCGAATTGCGAAATTTCAAGGATGCTCGTTCGTGTCAGCGCCATAAACCGGGTCGGTGATCGAGTGCCCGCCCCCCGACTCGACCGCAGGTTGGCCATTTTCCGATCCCATCAACGGTTTGCCATGAGCCAAGGCAGTCTTGCCAATCCACAGCAAGGCCAGCGATTTCTCGGATTCCTTTCCCAAGGCGTTGAGGCGCTCCTGCATGGCCGCAACCTTGTCAGGGTGCGCGGCGGCGAGGTTATTTTGTTCGTAAGGGTCTTCGGCGAGGTTGTAGAGGTCAACGCTCGTGGGGATCAGCGAGCGCCAGATGACTTTCCAATCGCCTTGCCGGACGGCGCCGCGGAACGGTTCGACATTGTAAATGATTTCGGTGCGCGGCGAAGGATTGCCTGCGGCGATGGTGTCCCAGACATTCAGGCCATCGAGCGGTTTACATTTGGCGGTGGAAGCGCCGGCCAGACCCGCGAGCGTGGGATAAATATCCACGGCATGGATGAGGCCGTCCACGGTCTGAGGTTTGATGCGGCCGGGCCAGTTGGCGCACGCCGCCACGCGGCAGCCGCCTTCAAACAGCGAACCTTTGCCGTCCCGGTAGGGGCCGTTGTCGCAAGGAATTTTGGTTTTGGACAAGTCCGCCATCTGCCCGGCGAACATGGCGTTCTTCGTTCCTCCATTATCACTGTGGAAAAGAATGAGCGTGTTTTCGCGGAGTCCCTTCTTGTCCAACGCCGCGACAACGCGGCCGATCTCGTCATCCAAGCAGGTCACCATGCCGGCATAAGTGCGGCGGGTCGGGTCTTCGATGTTGGGATAGCGGTCCACGTATTCTTTCGGCGCCTGATAGGGGGTATGCGGAGCATTGAAAGTAAGATAGAGGTAGAATGGTTTGTCCGCGCTCTGAGCATTGATGTATTTCACCGCGTCGGCGCCGATGAGTTGCGTGGTGTAGCCCTTTTCCTGAACGGGTTTGTTGTTGCGGAACCAGTCCAGCACGCCGGCGTCGCTGTGCGTGTAATAATCCAGTTCGCCGATCATCGCGCCGTATTGATAATCGAAGCCGCGTTGCTTGGGCCAATACTTGGTATCCGCGTGGCCCAGATGCCATTTGCCGATGATCGCCGTTTTGTAGCCGGCGTCCTTGAGGCATTGCGGCATGAGATACTCGGTGGTGTCGAGACCGTAATTGGCTGGGCCCGGAATGACGATGGTTTGCAGGCCGTAGCGGAACGGATAGCGCCCGGTCATCAGCGCGGCGCGCGTGGGCGTGCACATGGGTTGGACGTAGAACTGTGTAAACTTTGCGCCGCCCGCCGCGAGCGCATCGATATTGGGAGTCTTAATGTCGGTGCAGCCGTTGAAGCCGACATCCTTCCAGCCGAGATCATCGGCAACGATGTGGACGATGTTAGGTTGTTTAGCAGCCTGTGCCGTCAGCGCCAGGCCAACGGCGAACAGTGCCGCGAATATTTTGGGAAGGAGGAGTTTGGTTTTCATCGCTTTTGCTTTTTTCAGGGGGGTGGTTTTAGATTCAGTTCCTTGGTCCGTTTCAATGCGGCTGCGAACCCGGCGGGAAGGGTTTGAGCAGGTCGGCAATCAATTTACTGATGGCTTCCGGGGGCAAAGGGTTGTCCGTGGTGCGGCGCAACCAAGTGGACCAAACAATTTCCTGGCTCTGGCCGTCTATAAATTGAATATCGAGCATGCGGGTCTCGACGCGGTTGTGTTCGGGCAAGTAATCGAACCGCAGCTTTACCTGAAAATCACTTTCGGCTCTCGTGACTTCCTTGAATCCTTTGGCCGTCAAGGTCTCCACAATCGCCTTCTTTACGGACGGCCCCAGGCGCAAGGCGATGGCCGGGTCTTCGTACGTGCCTTTGGTCGGCAAGGGCTCGATGGCAAATGTGCGATAACGGCTGAAGTCAAAGCCCTGCCGATACGCAGGACCGGATTGACAACCCGAGTTCAGCAACGCTGTCGAGGTGATGATGATGCCAATGATGATTCGAGCGAATGTTTTCATGTGGTTAGCGATTGATTATCAATTTGTCCCGTCCGGGATATCCGCTTCGTCCAGCAGCCAGTGGATGCTGTCCAACAAGGCCTGGTCATCGACGGGTTTGCGGAAGAAGGCCACCGCACCCAACTCCCGCGCGCGTTGGCGGGCGTCGTCGTCATCCTGAGCGGAAAGCGCGATGACGGAAATATTCTGGCCGCGGCGCCGGAGTTTTTGTTGCACGTCGTAACCAGTCAGGCCGGGCATGCGGATATCCATGACGACACAACCGCGCGCGCTGAGGGGAAGCGCTTCCAGGAACAACTCACCCGAAGCGAAAGCTTCAAAGCTTAAACCTTCCGAGCGAATCAGCCGGCCCAGGGCTTTGCGCACGGAGGAGTCGTCATCCACTATGTAGATGCGGCAGGTTGTATTTTTTAAGGAAGACATGATGTCAGTCCATAAACCGGAATCAACATCCGCACGAAACACTGCCGGCCGAAATTGACTCACAGATTTGTGCGAAGCGTAGGCGGGAGAGAAGGGAACGACTATTGGACCTTGGGCCAATGCAGCGCGCGGGCGACTTAGAGCAGCCCAAGCTTCTCAGCCAATGGAATTAATTCCGCGAGGGATTGCACGCGCATTTTCTCGAAGACGCGGGCGCGGTGAACCTTCACCGTTTTTTCGACCGTGCCCAGTTCATCGGCCACTTGTTTGTTGAGCTTGCCGGTGACAATCAAGGCCATGACTTCCCGTTCGCGCGCCGTGAGCGTCCCGTAATGCTCCTGGATGATCTTGAGGCGCGCCTGCGTTTGCTGATCGCGCCCGGTCTGCTCAATGGCGCGGGCCACGGCCGCAAGCAATTGTGTATCGTCAAATGGCTTCGTCAGAAAATCCACCGCACCGGACTTCATGGCGCGGACGCTGGTGGGAATGTCGCCATGGCCAGTAATGAAAACGATCGCCAGTGGCGATTTGAGTTCGCTCAACCGGGTTTGCAAATCCATCCCGGTCAATGTCGGCATCCGCAAATCCAACACCAGACACGCCGGCCCGGGATGGGATTCTGGCCGGCCGCTGGCCAAAAATTCTTCCGCCGAAGCAAATGTTTCGACCAGATAACCGTCGGATTTAAGCAGGCGGGACAGACTGCGACGCACGGACGCATCGTCGTCCACCACAAATACAGTTTTTGCCGCTTGCGTCATAACTCACAGTCACACCACCGGCAACGTGAACCGGAGCACCGCGCCGCTGTGCTCATGATTTTCCGCCCAAATGCGTCCGCCCTGCGCTTCGATAATCGAACGCGTGACCGATAAACCCATGCCCATGCCTTCCCGTTTGGTCGTGTAAAACGGCTCAAAAATCTTCTCGAGCTTGTCGGCGGGAATACCGGGACCGTGATCGCGGACTGTTACGCCGACGACTGTCGGCGCTTCCAGCTCTGTTCCCACTATCACGCAGCGTTCACGCACCGACTCCGTAGCCATCGCGTCAAAGGCGTTCAACAAGAGATTAATAATCGTCTGCTGCAATTGAATTCGGTCGCCGCGGATCGGCGGCAGTTCCGGCGCGAGTTGCAGCGCCACGCGCACGTTACGAGCCACGATATCGCCATGCAGAAAACCCACCACCTCACGAATGGTGTCGTTGAGGTCCAGATGGACAAAATCCGGCTCGCTCTTCTTCACCAGGGCACGCAAGTGGCGAATGACGTCGCGCGCCCGGGTCGTGTCGTAGGCAATGTCTTTGAGGATTTCCCGGAACTCCGCCAGGTCCGGTTGGTCCGCCGCGAGAAAACGTTGGCCGGCTTGCGAGTTGGTGAGAATCGCCGTCAGCGGTTGGTTCAATTCATGGGCCATGGAAGCCGAGAGTTCACCCATGATTGAAACGCGGGAGATATGCGCGAGTTCCGTCTGATGCCGTTGCGCTTCCGCCTCCGCCTGTTTTCGCGCGGTGATGTCCACGGAAACGCCCCGCAACCGGAGGGCTTTATGACTGGCGTTGAACTCGACCCGTCCATGCGCACTGATCCAGCGGATCGTTTTGTCCGGAAGGGACACCCGGTATTGCGCCTCATAATCCCCCCGGCCCTCGATTGTGTTGCGCACGGCCCGCCGCGTCGAATCGCGGTCGTCCGGGTGAAGCGTGGCGATGAAGCGCTCGAAATTTACGGGCTCCCTTTTTCCCCAGCCAAAGAGCCGGCGCCCTTCCTCACTCATCCAAACTTCATCGCGCGCGATATCCCAGACCCACAGACCGAGTTTTGCCGCATCAGCCGCCAGGCTCAGCCTTTGTTCAGATTCCCGCAATGCGGTCTCCGAACGGCGGCGGCGGGCGCGATGAACCAAAAGGGCGGCAATCGTGAGCATTTGAGCCACGATCACTCCGGAAGCTGTGAGGATGACCCCTTGGTGCTCTTCCCACTGTGAAGCCGGTTGGTACCGCACCATCGCGTCCGTGGGGAGGCGCGCTGGATCAATCTGCCAGCGTTGTAATTCGCGCCAATCGTAAATTGATTTCACGGCCTCCGGCGACGGAACGCGGATATCCTCCGGCTTAGCGCCCTGCAACAAGCGTAGCGCCGTTTGAGCCGCTTGCCGGCCCGATTCTTCCAAAGACAGTAGCGGTCCGCCCACGATACCGTGCCCCAACTGACTTTCAAAGACACCGAAGACCGGCGCATTAGCCGCCGTTCGAAGAATGGAAAGCGCTTTTTCCTGTTCATAAGGCACGCCTGCGGCATCGACGGCCAGCATGGCGTAAAGCACGGCGGAACGCGGCGGCAATGACGCGAGTTTTTCGCGAATCTTGTCGAGCGGGAGATCATTCACGAAGTTGACCCTGGTGCGATTGGTAAAAGTCTCAAACTCCTGGCGACACTGCTCCGCCCAGTAACGCTCAAAGGGAGACGCCCCCAACACCATCACGACATTGGTCGTCGTCGGCAAAACTTGCAGGATGTTTTCCAAAAGCACTGGAATCTTGATATAGACGGGAACGATCGTCGCGTTGGTGGTAGCGAGAACGAGGGGCAGTTGCCGATGATCCACGTGCGCCAACAACGGAGTTTCAGGAAACAATTCCGCCCGATGACCCGCGCAAAAATATAAGGCGGGCTCCGCGACACTCACGATAAGATCCAACCGTTTGTTCGCGAAAAGTGTCCGCAGGTAGTCCACCAGTGGTTCAGCACTGCCTTCTTCGGCAAAGCGCGCCGTCGCAATCGAGACCTCAAAAAACTCCACCGGCTCGGAAGATTTCTTCGCGAGTTCGGTTCGGAAGGCCGCAGACATCGTGTCGAGCGGCGCGAAATCGCGGCCAAAGGAATGGACAATCAACACGCGCCGCGGTCCGACTGCCAGCGCCGCGTTCACGGAAAGCAATATGAAAACGACCCCCCAACCAAGCCACGGGCGTGAGCGAATGATTTGCTTCAGTTGCACAGTCGGATGGCGGCATCCTAGGCAAACCGGAGCAAGACACAAGCCCGCCAATGGATCGCAAGGGTGATAGCAGCCACCTTCGCTGAATGCCCAAAGTTTGGCCGAGAGGCAGAAACGCTTGGAGAATTATGCGCCTCCACCACGGCGGCCCAAAAAGGCACACCCCAATTCGTAAAGAACTCGCGCTTAGTCCGCCAGTTCGCCCAGGCGGTGCTTCAGTTTTCGCGTCGCGACGATATGAACCAACGCCGCCGCGGAGGTTCCCGGCGCTTCCATCGAGCCCACCTTGCCGACCACATTCTGGAATTCCTCGATCATCCCCTTGAGCCGCCGTTCGAAATCCGCTGTCTCGGACTTGGCGATCACCTTCTTACTCGCTTCCAGAATGAACTCGTCATCCACCGCCTCGCCCCCTTCCCCGCGCTGGGCAATGAACTCAGAGAAATCCTTCACCACCGAAAGCGTGGTCGGAATATCGACGAGGAGGGCGGTCTTGTTTTCGGGAATCGTCACGAGCTTGGTGACAATCGGTCGCGGACGGTTCTTGATCGGGACTTTGAGTTCGTGCACCGCCATTTTCGCGGGATGTCCCTGGGTGGCCGATTGAATCAATCCGTCATGCTGCTCCGGATCGAACTCGACCAGCGTGGAGGGGATTCCCACCAGGAGCGCGACAATCTCGAACTGCCCGCGCTGCGCCACGAGTCGGTGAATCTCATGTTGCGGATCGCGGATCGCAGTCAGCAGCGGGCGGAGATAATTGAAGTAGTAGCCGGTCGCCAAACCGCGGGTCAAACCGTAGGTGTTCGCCTGTTGGCGGACGTTTTCTTTCCGTCCCAAAATCACGAGCGCCGCGAGAATAAATGCGCCCGTCAACGCCAGAACCGACGCGGCGGGCTCAAGCCAACCGGAAGAGTCTTTCCCGGCGAACGCCGCAAAGAACCACCAGACAGTACAACCGAATGATGCCACTACGAAAACGGCCGCCGGCGCGGGCCAAGCCGTCACAATGACGCCAATCCTCTGGCAAAGCGTTTTAATCTTCATGATTCGAAGCGGTGCCGGAGGAGTCGTGTGCGACCGCATTGAATTTCCAATTCACACGCATGAAGAGAGCGTAGCGTTTCAAACTTCAGTGGCCATCAAGAAATTGTCCACACTGACACTGCCCCGATGTCCCGAAGAGACAAAACCTGAATAGCCGTGGGCGTGAGCCCACGGACAACGCATAAACCATCTTCGACCCCTTCGGGGTCGCACGATCTACAACCTCCCGACCGTGGGTTTCACCCACGGCTATTCAGGTTTGGCCGTTTCGCGGCCTTTCCAGCGGGGGCAGTGTCCGGATGCGCCACATTGAGTTCGCACACAAAAAGACTTCGCCTCAGCCGGGCATGGTCAGTCGAATCAAACGACTGCGGCGGCGTGGTTCGCCCGCGTTAAGCTGACCCGAGGTGCTGCTTGAAGAAGGCGATGGTGCGTTCCCAGGCCAGTTGGGCGTTCTTCTCGTCGTAACGGCCAGTGGAATCGTTGTGGAAGCCGTGATTGCACTTGGGATACATGTGCATCGTGTAATTCACCCCGGCGGCTTTCAGGTCCGTTTCGTATTCCGGCCAACTGGCATTCACGCGCGTGTCCAACTCGGCGAGTTGAATCATCAACGGCGCTTTGATGTTCTTGCGAACTTCTTTGGCGGCGGGCGTGCCGTAGAAAGGAACTCCCGCGTCGAGCACGTCCGGAACAACGGCGGCGAGCATGTTCACGATGTAACCGCCGAAGCAAAAGCCGACCGCGCCCAGCTTGCCGTTGCAGAGTTCGTGCGACTTGAGAAACTTCGCTGCGGCGATGAAATCCTTTTCGATTTTGGCGCGATCCATCGCCCCTTGCAGCGCGCGCCCTTCATCATCGTTGCCGGGATAACCGCCTTTGGGATGCAGCGCGTCCGGCGCGAACGCAACGAAGCCTGCTTTAGCCACGCGTCGTGCGACGTCCGCAATGTAGGGATTCAAACCGCGATTCTCATGGATGACTAAAACTGCCGGGCCTTTTTCCTTCAACGCGGTAGGCGTGACGAGATAACCGCGGCCTTCGCCGTGTCCTTCCGGCGAGGGAAACGTTACGTAACGGGGTTTGATACTGGAATCGTTGAACGAAACCTGTTCGGCTTCGGCGTAGTTCGGCATCAGGGCGGCGAGCAAAACATTCATGGTCAGCCCGGCCACCGCGAGGGTGGAGAGCCGGTTCATGAACGTGCGCCGGTCAATGATGCCGTGCGCGTATTCGTCATACCAATCGAAGGCTTCCTGCGGAATGGGTGGATGCGCAGCCGGAGCAGTGGAGTCAGTGGGGGTCGTGTTCATGGTGATGGTGATAACCGGGTTTCGACGATGGATTGCCGCGAATGTTCAATCGACTTACCTGCGAGCAACTCAGTCTTTTTCGAGCCAGCGGACGCTCATTCACTGGCGCGCGGGCGCGACTGCGAACCGGAGTTCGTAGCTCGACTGGGATTCGTTGCGCGTCTGCTTTGTAATCGTGATCGCCCGGTCTTTGGGCGCGTAGGCGTTCACCAAGTGAACACTGATGGCCGGCAAATGGGTGTTGGTAACACTGAGCACGTGATTCCCCGCCGCAAGTGGCTCAACCGGCGATGTGCCTTTAATTCGGATGACGCCCACGCCGGACTTCATTTTCAGAACCGTGGGAAACGAAACTTCCGCGACCTTCAACGTCAGGGGTTTCTCATCGAGCCGGGCAGTGAGGTCGCCAAGAACGCGCGCGGCGTAACTCGTGGACTCCGATTCGGAAATCTGTCCGTCACGGTCAGTATCCATCGCGGTCAACACCTGATCGGCAACCGCGACGCCGGGCGTCAGTTCCAAGGACAGCGTGATTGAATTTGTTGCGACCGAAACGCGCGTGACCTGGAGATATTCATCGA
>CAZKMR010000027.1:17830-42560 GCA_964553795.1 uncultured Bifidobacterium sp.
AGCGTGATTGAATTTGTTGCGACCGAAACGCGCGTGACCTGGAGATATTCATCGAGCCGATGCGCCAAGGCGTCGGTTGCCAGCAACAATCCACCGCACAGCAAAAACGACTTCATTTGCCGACGAACTTTTTGCCGTAATCATTGCTCGGGTCGCGATACATCGAGTGAATGTGCATTTCGGATCGCTGCGGCGCGTATTCGATAATGACCGTCGGACCCTGCACGCGAAAGTAAGCGCGACCCGCTTCGAGCGGACCGCTCCACGCGAACCAGGTGTCCGCCAGGTTCGCTTTGATTTCATCCAGTTTTGCAGCAGCGGCGGTGTCATGAATGATTCCGGACCATTCCGCGATGAGTTCCAACAGCAGTTTGGTTTGCGCCGCGTCGAGCGCGGAAGCCTTCAAGCCTTCGGGTTGAATCGTTTCGCCATCATGCCCCGGGCCGAGCGCGAGGTCGCGCATTCGCGAACCCAGAATCGCCTCATTGCGTTGCTCATCATTCAAACTCTTGACGAGTTCCAGCGCTTTATCGGTTTCCCGCCCCATTGGGCGGTACGATTTGCCATCGAGAGTGAATTGCGCGGGCTGCACGGCAATCAAGCTGGGCGTCAATACGCCTTGCGCGCCGACAATGGTGATGTTGAGTCCCAGATGATGGCCGCCAAATTGAATCATCCACGGCTCGGTGCCGGAAGGCTTGCCGAGGAACGAAATAAAAAACTCGTCGCGGCCCAGCGTTCCTCTTTGGCTTTCTCTGCGCAGGGCCTCATTGGATGCGACAATGCCAATCACCTTCTCATACCCCATCTTGCTGAGCGCCGCGGCGAGGACCTTCATTGCCGCGTCGCGCTGGTCGGGTTTTAAGTCGCCCATGCGCAAGCCCCGGCGCTCGGCCATATTCACCGGCAGGTTGGACCAGCGTTTGCGTTGGGCCTCGTCGTTGAAATCAAAACTCACCTTGCTGCGCTGCGCGTCATCGAGCGTAGCGAGAAAAGATTGGGCGGCGGCAACGATTGCCGTCGTCGTGGTGGAACTGACATTCGTCTGGGCCAGACCATTGCATCCGAAACAAAGGCCGATTAATAAGAGCGCCGCAGCGCGGAAAGTTTGTTGGTTCACAATTGAGAATTAACTCCAACGGCAGAGGGCGGTCAACGCACAAGCGGAAAGATATCAGAGCAACCAGGCGGTGCAGTCAACTTAACTTTGCGATGGGGTGGCCTTCGTTTCGGGCCGGGATTGCCACGGCGGACCGTTGGCTCTACGCTCCCGCTCACGATGAAACGATTTTGGCTGGCACTGACACTGGGATTGACGACGGCGGGACTTCCGGCGGACGAAGGCATGTGGCTGTTCAATCAACCGCCGCGGGAGTTGCTGCGTTCCCGCTATCAGTTTGAGGTGACCGATGCCTGGCTGGAACATTTGCAGAAAGCGTCGGTGCGCTTCAACTCCGGAGGCTCGGGCAGTTTCGTGAGCGAGGACGGGCTGTTGATTTCCAATCATCATGTCGGCGCGGATGCGATCCAGAAGCTCAGCACCAAAGAACGCGACCTGTTGCGCGATGGGTTTCTGGCGCGCACGCCGGCCGAGGAAATCAAGTGCCTCGATCTCGAATTGAACGTGTTGCAATCCATCGAGGACGTCACGGATCGCATCAATGCCGCCGTGCCGAAGGAGGCGGATGCCGCCACGGCGTTTGCCGCGCGGCGCAACATCATCGCCACCGTGGAAAAGGAAACCATGGACCGCACCGGACTGCGGGCGGACGTCGTCACGCTGTGGCAAGGCGGCGCGTATCATCTCTACACATTCAAACGTTACACGGATGTGCGCTTGGTGTTCGCTCCGGAACAGCAGATTGCCTTTTACGGGGGCGACCCGGATAACTTTGAATTCCCCCGCTGGTGCTTGGACGTGTGTTTCTTTCGCGCCTACGAAGATGGCAAACCGGCGCGAGTGGCCAATCACCTGAAGTTTTCCGCGGCTGGCGCTCGAGACGGCGAACTGGTCTTCGTCACCGGTCATCCGGGTCGCACCAGTCGCTTGCTGACCGTGGCGGAACTGGAATATCTGCGCGATGCGGGTTTGCCCCAGCGCCTGGCGAATCTGCGGCGCGTGGAAGTCTTGCTGGACAATTGGAGCGCGCGCAGCGCGGAAAATGCCCGCCGCGCCAAAGATGAATTGTTTGGCGTGCAAAATTCCCGCAAAGCACTGAACGGAAAGCTCGCGGGTTTGCTCGACCCGGAACTGTTCACGAGGAAACAAACCACCGAAGCCGAGTTTCGCGAACGACTGGCGGGACGCGCCGATCTGTCCGCCGCGCGCGAGGCGTACGAGAAAATTGCCGCCGCCACGCGGGTGCTCGGCGCGCAAGCCACGCGCTACGGCCTGCTGGAAAGCGCGCAAGCGTTCAACTGCGACAGCTTCGGCATGGCGCGCACGCTGTTGCGGGCGGGCGAAGAATTGCCGAAGCCAAACGGCGATCGGCTGCGGGAGTTTTCCGATTCCAGCAAAGCCTCGCTGGAACTCGGCTTGTTTTCCGCCAAGCCGATTTACCCCGACCTGGAAATGGTGTTGCTCGCCGATGCGTTGACACATCTCTGCGCCAAACTCGGGGCGACCGATCCGCTGGTACAACAAATTCTCGCCGGTCAATCGCCTCGCGCGCGGGCCGCAGAATTGATCAACGGCACGAAAGTGCGCGAGGTGGCATTTCGGAAACAATTGTACGAAGGCGGCGCGCCCGCCGTGCAGGCCGCGAACGATCCGATGATTGAACTGGCACGGCTCGTGGATGCGGAGGCGCGGGCGTTACGAAAAGTTGCCGAAGATCAAGGCGAGGTAAAACAACAGGCGCACGCAGCGATTTCCCGGGCGCGCAATGAGTTGTTGGGCACAACCGGTTATCCGGACGCCACATTCACGCTGCGGCTCGCATTCGGCACCGTGAAAGGTTACGAGGAAGACGGTCGCACCGTCGCGCCGGTCACGACATTCGCCACGTTGTTCGAACGCGCCAAGGAAATGAATCAACAACCACCGTTCGATTTGCCTCCAGTCTGGAGCCAACGCAAAAGCAGATTGAATCTGCAAACGCCGTTCAACTTTGTGAGCACCTGCGACATCATCGGCGGCAACTCCGGCAGTCCGGTAGTGAACCGCGCCGGCGAATTCGTCGGAATCATTTTCGACGGTAACTTGCAGAGTCTGCCGTGGGATTATGCATTCAGCGACACGCAGGGCCGCGCGACTTCGGTCAGTTCGGCGGCGATTCTGGCAGCGTTGAACAACGTCTATGGCGCGAAGCAGCTCGCCCGCGAATTGACCGCCGGTCACCGCCGGTAACAAGGGACAAAAGAGTCAGACGCTCTTCCATTCCTCGAACGGGGGGACCGCTGCGATTCCGTGGCGGTTGCATGCCATACGGCGACGTCAGCGCGGGAACGGAATTCGTTTCTCCAAGGGCGGCGCGCGGTCGGACCGGACCGCATCTGCACATTTCGCACTCTGCGGAAGAATCCTTACGCCAAGCGTTTCAGGCTCTGGCCGTTAGCCTTCATCCCTTTGGACGATAGACCGCAAGGATTCGAGACTCTACTATGCAAAACATAATCCAAGTCTCCTGCGATCCGCGCTCCAACTCGGCATATCGGGCGCGCAGGCAACCACTGGAACATCAAACCAACCATGAATACACCCAAACGCTATTCCCACCTGGCAGCTTTGCTGTTAATGACGGGGCTGGGTTCGCTCTCGGCCCAGACCGTATTGTTCTCCGACAATTTCAACCGCACCGCTTTGGCCGGGGGCAACACCGACCTGCTCTACGACGTGGATTTCAGCACCACCGGCATGGGTGGCACGCTGATCACTGGCGGCACACTTTCGGTTTCCAACGCCTGGCTCGAACCGGTGGACATCGGCACGGCCAATGAATCCCGATCGCAAATCAGCACCAACGACCAATTGCGGCTCGCCGTCGGCCCCGGCACGACGCACATCGTGCTGAGCAACAACTTCGCCACGCAACTCAACACCTCGGGCGTGTTGTCCGTCGAGATCGCCGTTCCCGCGTGGCTGAGTCTTGATGCCACGCCGTTGCATCGTTACATGGGCATTGGCATCGGCGGCGGCGAGTTTGAGCTCAACGTCAACGGCGACCGCGCATTGCTACGCGGGGCGGATTTATTCGTCGCATTAACGCAGGAAGGCACCGTTCGCATCAATGACGCGTTGCCCACCACCCGCCCCGCCGCCAACGACGTTCCGGCAAATTTTGTTTATGACCTGAACCCCAACGCCACGGCCTTCATCCCCGGCAAACTGCGCGTGGACCTGAAGGTTTCCAACACGGATTTTAATTCCACCGTTCCCTACGACGTGTATTTCGATTCGGGCAGCGGTTACCAACATATCATCACCAATCGCAGCTTCGTCTGGACCGGCCAGGACGAACTTTTCATCGGTTTGGATGCGCGCCACGCGGTCGGGGTGCCGGGTGACGATTTCGCCGTCACGTTCACTGAGGCGAGTTTTATTCCCGAAGTGCAGCTCAGTGTCACGCCCACTGAAGTCGGCCAAGACACCACCTCGAGTGAAGTGAACCTGACGTTCTCGTCGTTCAACCTTCCGTCGGGCTCGACCTACACTGTGGTGGCGGACAAAGCGGTGACCTACCCGTTCGCGAACAACACCGGCAGCGCGGAGTTTCCTTCCCTGCCAATTCCCGCGCAGGTCAACGGCACACTCGGCGATGTGACGTTCACGATTTACATCTCCAACACCGTCCCGGCGTTGATCGCTACGGATTCCGTCACCGTCACCGCGGTGGAAGAAGCCGGGGCGCTGACGAGCACGTTGTTTGCGGACACGTTCAATCGCGCGTTCACCATGCCGTTGAACACTGACATTGATTCAGGCACGGACGGCATGTCCGGCCCGCTCTCCCCGATGACTTACTTGGAAGTGTGGGAAGGCGCCAGCATTGGCGCCACGAACTATGTTGATTCGACGACCTACATCGGGCTGGATTCGCTTGGCAACGAGGTGTGCAGCATGGCCAACGGCCCGGTGATGTCGATCTTCGGGCTCGACTACAATTTCACCAACACCGCCATTTTGACCGACGGCGGCTTCAGCGTGGCGCTCGATGTGGCTGAAATCAACTCCATCACCGGCGACGGTGGCGACCGCTACGGCGGCTTCGGCGTGGGCCTGAGCCTCGCGGAGGTCAATGCCTTCATGGACGAAAATACCGGCAATTACTCCGGTCCGCGCGGCGGGTTGGAAGGCGACGGCTTCCGCCATGCCGGCACGGCTGATTTCTTCGTGAGTCTCGCGATCAATAACAACCTGCAAATCTTCGCGGGCGGCGTGATCATCCAGGAAGTCAACGTGATCACCAATCGCGGCCGCATCCGCGCGGATTTCGGCGTCACCGATTTCAACGCGGGCAGCTATGTCGCCTACAAGGTTTATTACAACAATTTGTTGAAAGCCCAGGGCTTCTTCAAATGGACCGGCACCAATCAAAACTACGTGGCGGTGTCCGGTCGCGGCAGCGGATTTGTCGCGATTGATAATCTGGCCATCGGCACCATCTCCGTTCCGTTCGGCGCCCCCGTGGAACATCCGGACTTCAACCTGACGCTCGCGAGTCTCACCCCGGCCACTCCGCCGTTCGCGAGTGCGACCGTGGAATTCCCATCGGTCGAAGGCGTGACGTATCGCGCGGACATTGCAGCGCAGGTGACTGATCCGTTCCTCCCGGCGGGTGGCAACGTCGGCGGCGAAGCGGTGTTCACGGCGACCAGCACCACCACCACGGGCACCATGAACGTTCCGCCCGCCAATACCACCAGCAGTTTTATCCGCGTCTTGCCCGTTCACTGGTCCGGACCGATTGATCCACCGGCCGCCGCTGCTCAATAATCAAAATGTCGTACGTTAAATTCACCGTGGCGGCCCTGTGGGTCGCCACGGCCGCTTTACCGGGTGAAGTTTTCTTCACGGACTCGTTCAATCGCGCCAACTCCAGCGACGTTGACGCCAGCACCAACGGCATGAGCGGCGTGCTGGTCACGAACGGCACGCTCAACGCCGCCAACACTTGGCTTGAACCCGTGGATGCGGGCACGGGCCTTGACAGCAAATCGGCGGTGGCGGCAAATCAATTGCAGGTCGCCGTCGGCGCGGGCACGAGTCACATCATTGTGAATCACAACTTCGCCAGCGAATTGCCGGCGGGCAGCATGTCCGTCTCGCTAAACGTGCAGCAGATCAATCCCGGCAACGATGCCACCCCGGAACATCGTTATCTCGGCGTCGGCATCGGCTTTTCACTCGCGGAAGGAAACGCGAATACGGATCGCGGTCTGGCGCGAGAAGCGGATTTGTTCGTCGCCGTGACGCAGAATGGTTTGATCCGCATCAACGATGGACCAGAAGATGCCCGCCCCGTGAGCAATGATGTCGCGTCAAATCTGACGATTCCGATTTCCGGCGGGAGTTTTACCCCGGGCGTACTGCGCGTGGATTTGAATTTCGCCAACCCGCAGGCGGGAACGTTGGTAACTTACGATGTGTTCTTCAACGGAGCTGACGTGCTGACCGGCACGCGCTCATTTGTTTGGAGCGATACGGGCGAATTGCGCGTCGGCATTGATGGTCGCGCTTCCGGCAGCACCGTCGGCGATGATTTTGAAATCTCCGGCACCGCCATCGTTCCGCCGCCGGTGGTGAGTCTTGGCGTGAGCCCCAACACCGTGGTGGCCACGAACCCCGCGCAAGCCGTCACGCTCACGTGGACCAACCAAAATCTGCCTGCCGGCGCGACCTACGCCATTAGCGCCAGCCCCACGGCAACTTTCCCCGGCGGCAATCAAACCGGCAGCGCCGTCAACGGCGTCGCGAGCATTCCCGCTCTCGTCAATGGCACGCTCGGCGACACCACGTTCACGATTTTAATTTCCAACAACGTGCCGCAACTCATCGCGTCCAACTCAGTCGTGGTGACTCAGATTCCCGAACCCGGCAGTCAACCGAACGTCATCGTCATTCTCGCCGACGACACCGGCTGGAGCGATTACGGCAGTTACGGCAGTTTTATTCGCACGCCGAACATTGACAGCCTCGCCGCGAACGGATTGCGCTTTCGGGAATTCTATCAGGCCGCGCGTTGTTCGCCGACGCGTTGCTCGATTCTTACCGGACTTTATCCGCACCAAGCCGCCGTTGATCCAGGCAATCCCCTGCCCAATCTGCGCACGGACAACAACGTAACGATTGCCGAGCTGCTGAGCGCAAACGGCTATCGCACCTACATGTCCGGAAAGTGGCATCTCGGCGGCCCTGGCGCCGGCCGCGACCCGATCAGTCGCGGGTTTCAGCACGTTTTTGGTCAAGGCCCCGCTGGCGACGGTGGCAACGTGAGCGACGCGTTCGGCTATTGGGTTTCGAACAATTACCACATTATTTCGAGCGAAATCCCGTATCGCTATTACCCAAATCAATTTCATTACACCGACGCGATTGGCGATTACTCCGTGGATTTCTTGAATCACAATTTCGTCACCAATGGCGGCGACAAACCATTCTTCCTCTACATGTCGCTCAACGCGCCGCACTGGCCGGTGTGCGCGCCGGCGGAACTCGCGAACAAATATACCGATGTGGGCGATCCCAATCCCGGCGACGTGGACTACGTGCGTTACGAAGACGGCTGGGACGTGTTGCGCGCGCTCACTTACAGCAATCAACTCGCACTCGGCATCATCAATTCCAACTTCGCCCTCTCACCGCGCAGCGATGTTCCGTCGGGCGGCGGCGCGATTGACTCCTGGAATTCCCTGAGCCTCGCGCGACGCAACGATCTCGCCCGCCGCATGGCGCTTTACGCCGCGATGATTGAACAAGTGGATCAAAACATCGGCAAGGTCGTAACGCGCCTGCAACAACTCGGCCAGCTCGACAACACGATTATTTTCATCGTGAACGACAACGGCGCGAACTACGAAGGCGGCGAATTTGGCAACAGCGATTCGTCCACGTTTACGCCGTGGGCCGCCGGCGATTTGCCCCACATGGGTCAGCCGCAGAATGCCAACAACAGCGGTTATCCCCGCGTCAATCAAGGCGGCGCGTGGGCGAACCTCAGCAACACGCCGTTCCGGCTCTACAAACATTTCGTGCACAACGGCGGGATTCGCACCCCGATGATTGTGCATTGGCCGAGAGGCATGACGAACTCAATCAAAGGCACATGGACCGAAGAACGCGGCCATCTGAAAGACATCATGGCCACGATTGTCGCGGCCACGGGCGTGACGTATCCGACCAACTTTGAAAATCATCCGGTGCTGCCGCTGGAAGGCACCAGCCTGATGCCGACGTTTGCCGGTCAAACGTTGCCCGCGCGCGACATCGGCCAGGAGCATGAATCCAATCGCGCATTCTTCCGCGGCAAATGGAAATTCGTGACGAAGAATTTCGCGTTGAGCGACGGCAGTTCGCCTGCGGACGAACTCGAACTTTATGACATGGTGGCCGACCCGAGTGAAGTGAACAATCTCGCGCTGGCCGAGCCGCAGGTGTTGCTCGAAATGATTGACGGCTGGAACGCCTGGGCCACGCGCGTCGGCGTGCCGGCGGGACGCTTGATCCTGCCGCCGCTGCCGCAAGTTGATCCCGCGCCGTTGCCCGGCGACTTGTTCGTGGACACGTTCAATCGCGCCAATGCCGATGACACCGACGCGAGCGCGAACGGCATGTGGGGCAGTTTGCTGCCGCAACTTGGCGCGAGTGCGACGTATTACGAAGGCTTCGCGCCCGAGCGAACGGATATCGAAGCGAGCAGCCTGCGCCTGGCGGTCACGAGCGCCGGCATGAGCGAGAGCGGCCTCATGCACAACTTCATTGATCCGGCCATCGTCGCGGCGGGCGGCTTCTCCGTGCAACTCCGCGTGGACGATATCAGCGGCACCATTGACGCGGATCGCTACGTTGGATTCGGCATGGGCTTGACGCAAAGCGAAGCGGCGGCTGGCGCGGACATCGGAAATAATACTCCGCCCTACTCCTTCCGCGGCGCGGCGTGGAATCAAGTGGGCCGTGCGGATTTCTTTGTCGAACTCGACGCGGAAGGCAATGTGAAGTCGTGGCTCAAAGGCGTTCCTGTCGCCACCAATGCAGTCGGCGTCGCGCAAGGCACATTGCTCGCCTGCTTTGAACTGAATGGTTTTTCCACCGCCGACACGGTCACGGTCACGGTGTTTTTCAACGGACAAGCGCTGGACCTCAACGGCAACAGCCCCGGAAAAAGTCTCGCGTTCACCTGGGAAAACAACAACGCGAACTACCTCGGCCTCAGCGCACGCGCGAGCGGATTTACCCGCGCGGACAATCTGGCCATTCGCACGTTGCCGCTCACGGATGCGTTGGTATCAGAATTCGCGCTGCGCGCTGGGCTCACCGCCACCAACACTGCGCCCACTGCCAATCCGGACGGCGACCGCGACAACAATCTCGTCGAGTGGTTGAAAGGCGGGAATCCCGACGCCGCGGATGACGAGCGCCGCCTTTTTCGCGTCGCGCCGTCGAGTGCGGGCGATTTCCGTTTTGGTTACATTCGGCTGACGGACGCCATCAAAGCGGGCATCACTTACACGTTCCACTACTCGACGAACCTGACGGACTGGACGCCCTTCACCCCCGAAGAACTGCTCGTGCAACCGGATGCGCCGGGTTACGAAACGGTGGAGAATCGCGTGCCCGCCGCAATTGCCGCCGGGAAGGATGTCATCTTCATTCTCATGCGTGCGGAAGATGCCGGTTCGTAGAAGTCGCGTCGCCTGGAGAAAAACGTAATTCCACAAAAACGACAACCCAAGGCAAGTTGCCTTGGGTTGTCGGAGCTAAGCGAAGGCGATTAATTCTCAATACATCCACTGACCGGTTGACTGGGTCTTGAGATAGAGCGCGCCGTAACTGGGATCGTAATTGCGGCTCCAGCGGAGTTCGTAGAGTTGGCTTGCCTTCAGATTGCGCGCTGAGCCGTCGAAGAAAGCCATGTTGACGCCTTTCCCGTGCCGTTTCATGGCAAAGTGCATCATTTCCGAATTCTTCGCGGTGTCCTGATCCGAGTTGGCCGGTGGGCGCATCGCGTTGGCATTGCTGTTGTCCACGCCATAACCGGGCACGCCGCCGCGCCATTTGCAATCGCCCATGAGCGGCGTTTCGCTGGTAATTTTGGCCGCGGACAGGCTGCCCCAGAAACCACCCATGCTTGTGCCCCAACCGTAGCTGTTATCGGTTTGATTATAGGCCCAGTTGTTCATGCCATAACTGCCGGACAACAATGGTTGTGTCCCGACGGTCGCTGTCGTATCGACCAAGGGCGTCTCGAACACAAACTTGGTCGTCGTGTTGCCAAAGGCCGGGTCCGGCGTGCCGGGATAAGGCAAATTCTTGGTGGCCGAGGGACACACCAACAGATCAGGTTTCTTGGAATAAGTCGACACGAGCGCCTCCGCCCAGACCTGACGATCGCGCGGATTGTTCACCGACGACATCAGCTTGCCGCTGTTGTCATCGGCGTAGATGAACCAGCCCAAGCCCCATTGTTTCAGATTCGAGATGCAACTGATGCTTTGCGCCTTCGATTTGGCGCGCGCCAGGGCCGGCAGCAACATGGCCGCGAGAATGGCGATGATGGCAATCACCACCAGGAGTTCGATTAACGTGAACGCCGCCCCGGCGGACGCAGTAGTGCGGCGGAAATTGCAATGGGTCTTTTTCATGGTCTGTCTTCGTGCTGGTTGAAAACTCGGTGAACCCTCAAGCGCTTGCTCACCCGAGCGGTTCTCAAGCGACCGACTACGCGAATCGCGGGGAACTTCGAGGCTAACGTAATAAATCGGGCGTATCCTCGCTATAGTCCAAAGCGATGAATTGGCTGGCGCGGCGGAAAGCGCAGGTTGCGCAAGAGCAATAATTCGCGGGATCACCCGACCGATCCCATTGCCCTGGGGTCACTCGCCGGAGAGACGATAAACCGTTTCGAAAATTGCAATCGGCCCGGTCACTGAGGCGGAGCGCGGTGGATAATTCAGCACTGACTGGTCGTGGAAGTTGACCGTCACAGTGACAGCACCGGTTGCAGCTTGAAAGGTGGTGCGCTGCAAGAGCCGGTCCGGCGTGAGGCACTCAAAGCGCGTGAGCGGCGCTCCCGCCAGTTCGCGGTGCAACGGCGACCAGAATTTGAAATGACGCACGATGGCCGCCCGACGCTTCGGCCAGGTCTCCCGATTCACGTGATACAACGGCGGCACGAGATAAAGCAGCTCGAGCAATTCACGGTCACCTTGCACATCGTTCAACTTCAACGAATCGAAGTTCCAATGGTGGCTGACAACCACTTCGTCGCCGAGCGCCGCTTGATACAGCGGAATGCGGACCTGCGGATCGAAATAGGGCGTCACCAGCGACCGCGGCGTGCGAGCGGTTTGGAAAAACACCGCTGGTGAGTCCGGCGGCCAATGCTTCCCGAGAAAGCTGGGACTGTTCGCCGTTTTGAATTCTCGGGCCAGATGTCCGATGTAGGGTGTCTGAATCCCATGGCCGAAATGAATGACGTCCGCAAACAAGGCCGCGCCGCCCTCGCTGCCGACCACCAGCCGCTGCTCGGTTTCCAGCCACCGCAACCGCTCGCGACGTTTCTGGATGTCCGCCACGCGCGTGGCAGGATGCAACGGATTGAAATCATCAAAGCATTCAGCGGTGGCATCGCAATCCACGAACCAGGCGGAGAAAGGCGTTTGAGTTAAATGACTTTGCACCCGCTGACGAACGTAAGGCCAGGCGGCGGCGGGGGCAAAATGATAGCCCCGCCCCTTGAAACCACGGTGTCCGCTGCCATCCGCATTGTGCACGCGGCCCTGCTCGTACGCGATGCGATCAAACTGCGCGGTCTCCCATGTCGTGTCTGCCGGCGCGGCGGGATCATGCACCGAGTGATAGGAATCGTACGGGCCCAAGAGATAACCGAGTTGCGCCGCTCGCGTGGCTACGTCGGGACGCGGCGCCTCGCGGTAAAGATCACTGAGCAACAAGAGCGCGCGATCAATGCCCGCTGATTGCAAGGCTTCCAACATTGGCAGCGAAAAACCGTCGCCCCACGTCGACGGGTTGGCGACGAATTCCTTCATCGCGCCAGCGAGCGCCCGCGAATTGGTTTGAACGACCCGCGCCAACGGCAGTTCGGCGGGAAGCGCCAGCAACGTTCGCTGCGTCAGCGCGTCGTTGATGGCTGTGGCAACTTCCAAGGTCAGCCAGGCTTCCGGCCAGTCCGCCGCGGCGAGCTGTCGCAACTGCTCGCGCTGGGGCGCGGAAAAACTAGCCACGACTCGCGCGGCAAAACTGTCGTCCTTCGCGTCCCGGAAACTTCGCGCCACGGCAATCCAATTGGTGCGGGGCACATCGTGATGGCTGAATAAGGCCGGTCCCCAGAGATAAAAATGCGACGCGCCAAACAAATTGGTGACGGCGGGCAACGCTTTCGCTTTTGCGGGCAGCGGGCGCGGTTTGGGAATGGCACCCGTATCCGCAGTCGCCGCCCGCCAGTTGCGAAAGACTCGCGCCGCCGCAAGCGAGTCGGCATCGCTCCATTGAGCGACGATTTGGCACGGCGTGACATTGGCGCGACCTTCCGGGAATTGAAACCGCACTCCGAGTCGTTCGGCAACGACCAGTTCGGCGTAATGCGGCCACGGCACGATGACCACGAGTGTCCGCTCGCCATAGCGAGCCCCAAGCACCGGCAAATCCGTGAGCCCCCACGGCGATCCGACTTTCAGCCAATGCTGTTGATTGACCTCCTTCGCCGCCACCTCGACCCCGGCTGACAGCGGCAACACAAATGCCTCCGCGCCATCCGGCAACCACCACGTGAAGCTCCGCGTGGCGTCGGCCTCCGCATTTAGCACCGCAGGCGCGGCACTCAACTCCGCCATAGGAATTTCGCGTTCCGCAGCAGTGAGGATTTGCGGCATCAGCAGCGCCGCAAAGAAAATCGAGATGCCAACCAGTGGTCGCACTTTGACTGTGAACTGCACCTCCGATGCTAGTGCCAAAACTTCATTTGACTCAAGCGATTCGCTGACAGAAGAGGAGCACGGGAAGACCACAACCGACGAGAACTGCGCGAAGAAAAGTTTTGCGCTCGGCGCCAACGATGGGTTCCCCGTTCGCACAGATTTGGAACTAGGCAAATGCGCCGCAACCCGTCATGAATGTGGCGTGTCGCTTGTGCCTTCGCCCCACCGCTCGCGCCTGCTGTTTGCCCTGCTCTACCTTGGCGAAGGCGCACCGATTGGCTTCATCTGGTGGGCCTTGCCGACGTGGCTGCGCGGGCAGGGCCTGCCGGTCGAACAAATTACCGGGCTCACTGGTTTGCTCGTGCTGCCGTGGGTGGGAAAATTTCTCTGGGCGCCTCTCATTGATCGCATTAGCGACACGCGCCGCGGTTTGCGCGGGTGCATTGTCGGCGCACAATTATTGATGGGTGCAACGTTGGTGCCGTTGTTGTGGCTGGACGTCGCGCAACATTTCCCGCTCGTGCGCTGGTTACTCATTCTCCATGCGTTTGCCGCGGCCACGCAGGATGTCGCGGTGGATGCATTGGCGCTCCGCATTGTACCGGTCGGCGACCGCGGTCGCCTCAACGGCGGCATGCAAGCGGGCATGTTGGTCGGCCGTAGCGCGTTTGGCGGCGGCGCGCTCATTCTGGCCGCGCACCTCGGCTGGCCCGTGCTCATTGCCGGATTGGTCGCTTGCATCTGGTTATCCACCACGGCAGTGTTGTTGGTGCGCACTCCGGATGTGAGAACATCAGAACCGGCGCGCCAGTTGCCGCGGGAAAAATTGCGGGTCATTCTGCGCCGACGTTCCGTCTGGTTGGGCCTGTTGTTTGCGGTAACGGCGGGCGCGGCGTTTGAAGCCGCCGGAGTGCTATGTGGCCCGATGCTGGTGGATCACGGTTTCTCCCAAAGCACCGTGGGCTGGCTTTTCGGCGTGCCCGTGGTTGGCGCCACCATCGTCGGCGGTTTGGTGGGCGGAGTCTGGGCCGACCGCTTCGGGCGCACGCGCGTCGTGGCATACGGAGTGATTGGATTCACGACCATGGTGCTCGCCCTCGCCGGGTTGAGTTTGAGTGCCATCACCACGCCGGCCCTGTTTTTTGCAATCCTGACGGGGCTGTACTTTTGTATTGGCCTGTTCACGGCGACGTCGTACGCGCTGTTCATGGGGCTGAGTCAACCGCCGCTGGCAGCCACGCAATTCAGCGCGTTCATGGCGGCCACGAACGGTTGCGAAGCCTGGGCCAGTTGGATTGGCGGCTGGATTGCCGGCCGCTGGAATTACGGGATGGCTTTCGGCGCGCTCAGTGTGGTCTCGCTGCTCGCGCTGGTCTTGCTCAAACCACTTACCGCGGCAGCTTCGAAATCGAAGACTTAGCGCCGAGCGCGACAATGCCGGTCGCAATAAATCCGGTAATGCGGGTGACAAGCGCGGCGCGACTCGCTACTTTTTGCGCATGAACTTCCGCATTTTCATTCAACGTAGCTTGCTTGTCGTCGGCACTGCGATGGCTGTCGGTTTGAGCACTGGGTGTCGTTCCGCATCCTCGACCGAAATTCAAGCCTACTCCGGCAACCCCGTCTTTCCCGGTTGGTATGCCGATCCGGAAGGCGCGGTGTTCGGCAAGAAATTCTGGATTTATCCGACCTACTCCGCGCCGTACAATCAGCAAGTATTCCTCGACGCCTTCTCTTCGCCGGATCTGGTGAATTGGACCAAGCACAGCCGCATCATTGACACCAATGAAGTGAAATGGGCATGGCGCGCCATGTGGGCGCCGGCCATCGTGAAGAACCACGGCAAGTATTTCCTGTTCTTCGCCGCGAATGATATTCAAAACAACAGCGACGTCGGCGGCATCGGCGTCGGCGTGGCGGATAAGCCGGAAGGCCCGTTCAAGGATTACCTCGGCAAACCGCTGATTGACAGGTTCCACAACGGCGCACAACCGATCGATCAATTCGTCTTTCAAGATAAAGACGGTCAGTTCTACATGTATTACGGCGGCTGGCGCCATTGCAACGTCGCGAAGCTGAAGAAAGATTTCACCGGCTTCGAACCGTTTCCTGACGGCACGATCTTCAAAGAGGTGACACCCCAAGGTTATGTGGAAGGGCCATTCATGTTCATCCGCAAGGGCAAATATTATTTCATGTGGTCCGAAGGCGGCTGGACCGGACCGAATTATTCGGTCGCGTACGCCATCGCTGATTCGCCACTCGGGCCATTCCAACGCATCGGCAAAATTCTCCAACAAGATCCGACCGTCGCCACCGGCGCCGGGCATCATTCCGTCATCCAACTGCCCGGCAAAGATGTTTACTACATCGTTTATCACCGCCGCCCACTGGGCGAACGCGACGGCAATCATCGCGTCACGTGCATCGACAAAATGGAGTTCGATGAACAGGGCATGATCAAACCGGTAAAAATCACCTTTGAAGGTGTCGCGCGCCAGAAACTCTGATTGGAACTGGCCCAAACTTAGTTTCGCTCGACGGGCGCGGGAACAATTGATTTTCGCGCTCGTCGCTTTTTGGCATGCTGCCGGGATGATCGCGCTCTTCAAACTCCTGCTGGCCGTGGTCGCCGGCTGCCTCATGTTGGCATTGCTATGAAACGATTCGGTTATTGGCGCGACCCTTTGTTTCTATGCTGCGGCGTCCTCTACGCCATGAATCGGTGGCTGCTTTTGCCCCATGTCACATCGCCTTTTCTGCGCGGGCAATTCAATGATTGCCTGATGCTCCCCTGCGCGCTGCCGGTGGTGTTGTGGCTGCAACGCCGCTTGGGATTGCGACCGCACGACGCCAATCCCTCCGGTGCGGAGATCGGCTTTCATCTGGTGGTCTGGTCGATTTGGTGTGAGCTGATTGGTCCGCATCTATTCCGCACCACTGGCGATTTTCGCGATGTGCTGGCCTATACCGCGGGTGCGACACTCGCCTGGCTGTGGTGGCGGCAGCCACGCCAAACAGCCACTCGCACCGCCAATGAGCTTTGATCGCTTGGCCCCACACTATCGCTGGCTGGAGGCGCTGCTGGCCGGAAACCTGTTGCAACGCGGTCGCACTCATTGGCTGCCGGAGGTCCGGAATTCGCGGCGTGTCTTACTCGCCGGCGAAGGCCACGGTCGCCTGTTGGTCGCTTGCGCCACCGCACTCCCGTCCGGTGACTTCACGGTGCTGGATCAAAGCGAGGGCATGTTGCGCCAGGCCCGGCAACTTTGGCACCAATCGGGCGGAAACCAAACCGTGCACTTTGGGAACGTGGACCTGCGGCAATGGCGTTCGGCGCAAGCGGACTTTGATTTGGTGGTCACCAACTTTTTTCTCGATTGCTTTGATGCGGAAGAATTGTCCCGCGTCATCGCCAACCTCGCCGCCGCAACGGCACCACAGGCCCGCTGGATTGTGACGGATTTTGTTGTGCCGGAAACCGGTTGGCGCCGTCGGCGCGCACAAATCATTCTCGCCCTGGCCTACGCGTTCTTCCGTCGGGCAACCGGACTTTCGGCGCGCCGACTGACCTCGCCGGACGCGATATTGCGCGCGGCGGGTTTTCAATTGCAGCGTCGCGCGCGCTTCAATCACAACTTCATCCAGACCGATTTGTGGGTCCGCGCGTGATTGGAACTTTTCGTCGCCGGAAATTTCCGGCACGATGGGCGGGTGAAGATGCTGGCGGCGTGGCTGGCGCGGTTACCCGAACAACCGCGAGCGATTCTCAAAACCTGTCTGTTCGGGCTCGCCGCGGCGTTCATCTCCGTGGCGTTTCATCTGGCGATGAGCGCCGTGTCTCATGCCGGGCTGGCGCGGTTGGCGCGGGAAAACCAGACGACGTTTCTCTGGTCCAGTTTCGTATTGATCATGGGCACATCCCTGCTGTCGGGTTGGTTGCTCAACTCGTTTTGCCGGGACGCCGCCGGCAGCGGCATTCCGCAACTCAAAGCCTCTTTCTGGAAAAACTTCGGTTACGTGCCCTTCCGCGTCGTGTGGGTGAAATTTCTCGCCGCCACGCTGCAAATCGGCGGAGGCAGCAGTTTGGGGCGCGAAGGTCCCAGCGTGCAATTGGCCGGCGGCGCGGCGTCGCTGGTCGCCGGCATGGCAGGTGAACCCAAGCAAAAGCGGCGACTTGGTGTTGCGACCGGCGCCGCAGCCGGACTCGCCGCCGCCTTCAACACCCCGCTGGCCGGCGTCACCTTTGTACTTGAAGAACTCATCGGCGATCTCAACAGCCGGCTGCTGGGCAGCGTTTTGCTTGGCGCGATGATCGGCGCGCTAGTCTCTCACGGCATCATTGGTCCACAACCCGCCTTTACGCTGGAAGCCATCGGCGAACCTACCTGGCAATCCTACTTGCTCGTGCCCGTGGTGGCCGTGGCCGGAACTTTGGTCGGCATCGCCTTCCAGAAATCCGCGCTCGGACTGCGCGCCCGCCAGAAACGTTGGACCGGCATTCCGCTTTGGATGCGCCCAGCCGTGGGCGGCTTGATCTGTTGGGCGCTGGGCGTGTTTGTGTTTACGCAAACGGGACGACTCGGCGTCTTCGGTCTTGGCTATGAAGATTTATCAGCCGCACTCGCCGGCAATTTAGTCTGGCAGACAGCCGCGCTGTTGCTGGCGGCGAAATTCGTCGCCACGGTCGCGTGCTACGGCACCGGCGGCTGTGGTGGCATTTTTTCGCCCACCCTGTTTTTCGGTGCGATGACCGGCCTGGGGCTCGCCGGGATCGCGCAACCGTTCCTGCACTTGCCCGCCGAAAGCGTCGCCATGTTGGCCATCGTCAGCATGAGTGCCACGCTCGGCGCGGTGGTGCGCGCGCCGGTGACGAGCATTTTGATTGTATTCGAAATGACGCATCAGTTTTCGCTCGTGCCCCCGTTGATGCTCGCGGCCGTTATCAGTCAGGCCATCGCCCGCCGCATGGCGCACCACAACTTTTACGACGCGCTACTCGAACAAGACGGACACCTGTTGGAGCGCTTCAGTCCGCCGCGCGATTTGCGCGAATGGCAGGACCAATCCGTCATGCACCTGGCCAATCCCAAGCCGGTGATCATCGATTCGCTCGCGCCGGAGAAGATTCAAGAAGTGTTGCAGCGCCATCCATACGCGCAATTTCCCGTCGTCATAAACGGCCAACTACGCGGGCTATTGACGCGTGAGGCTGCCAACCAGGCCCGGAAGCACGGCGGCGAACCGACCCTGGCCGAAGCGCGTGTCTGTCGGTCGACCTTGACGCTCCGCGCCGCGGAGATGCAATTGATCGAATCTCAAACCGGTGTCGTGCTCCTGCAGGATCGGCCGGACGGACCGTTGGTGGGCATGTTGACGTTGCACGACATCTTGCGCGCGCAACAGGCCGCCGTCGAACAAGGCAACGTCTGATTTATCTCGCGCCGGAATCGGAATCCGTTTGAGGTTGCGACACGATCATCGGCATCGCGCGGCGTTCGAGTTTGTCGCCAATACGCCAGAGCCACTCGAAACCGACGTTGAGCAGCAGTACCGCGAAAACCGCCAACGCAAGCCCCAGCCAGCCCAGCCGCGCCATCTCTTCGTGCATAGTCCAGATGAATTGAATCACACACAAAACCGCGACGACATAAAGCGTCGGTTTGCGCCCAATCTTCGTCACGATAAAAGCTCCTAACGGCGCGCCCAACGCCACAATCGGCGCGGCCGCCAGCCAGTTCTCAAAAACACCAGGCTGCACTCCGGTGAAGAGGTTTTTGGTCGCAATCCCCACCAGCGACGTAAACGCCATGATGATCACCGACGAGGGAATGGCCACTTTCAGATCCGCCCGCATCAACAGCACCATCACCGCGTAGAGAATCATATCAATGCCCACGCCTGTGACGGCGGCGACCGTCGCCCCCGCACCGAAACCAACGGCGAATCCGACATTGCGATCAAACCGATGCGCCGTCGGTGTTTCGCCAATGTTCGCGCAGATGTCTTTCGTCCGGCGCAGATGCAGCACGCCGAAACTCGCCCAGACCACCGCAAACACGACTTTGATCACAATGCCCGGCACATGCGGCGCGATGAGAAAAATGCCCAGCGGCGTGCCAATCAGTGAACCTAGAAGCGCCCAACGCAGAATCACCCATTCCAACGCTTGCCGCCGACATAGAATGAAAATGCTCGCGCTCGTCATGCCGATGGATTGCACCGCAAAGCTGAAGTCACGTCCCAGCGTGGGTTCTTGTTTGAACAACAACACCAGAATTGGAAAGCCCACCGTGCCCCCGCCCATTGGGGTTGAACCCGCCACATACGACCCAAAAAACATCGCCACCGCGATGCCCCAATGCTCGCGCAACGTCTGCCAGTGATTGCCAACAATAATGAGGCTCAACCAGACGGTGTAAAACACCGCCAGCCAGACGATAAAGATCCAGAGTTTGGGGGACTTCGACGCCGCCATGCGGGCGATAGGAATAAGCCAACACTGCCGCGTGTCCAGTGGATTTCGGTATCCTCGCAAAGCAATCCGGAAGCGACGCAACCGTTTTCTCCGGCGGAAAGTTTGTGTCGCAGACAGCTTCGGCTAAATTCACCACCTGATGGATCCGCTCACTCACGCATTGCTCGGCGCCAGCCTGGGATATGCCGCCTTCGGCAAAAAACTGGGCCGAACCGCCGCTGCCACGGCCGGCCTGGCTGCATTTGTTCCCGATGCCGACGTGTTCATTCGCAGCGCGAGCGATCCCCTGCTCGCCATTGAACATCATCGCGGCTTTACTCACTCGCTTTTTTTCGCGCCCTTCGGCGCGGCTTTTGTCGCGGGTCTCTGGCTCTGGCATCGCAAATGGCGACCATTTGCAGGCTGGATTTGGCTGTGTTGCGCGCTGGCCTACTTCAGCCACTGCCTGCTGGATGCCGCGACCAGCTACGGCACGCAATTGTTCTGGCCGTTCACCAACGCGCGCATCGGTTGGGATTTTATCTCGATCATTGATCCTATTTTCACCTTCGCGCTGTTGCTGGGATTAATCCTTTCATTACTAGGGAAACGAATCGTCTTTGCGCGGGCCGGCCTGACCATCGCATTGACCTATCTCGCGCTCGGCGCAATGCAACACTCCCGTGCGCTGGCGGCGCAACAGCAACTGGCCACGCAACGTGGTCATACCATTGAACGCCGCGAAGTCATGCCCACCCTCGCCAACAATCTCGTCTGGCGCGCGCTTTACACGCACGAGGGGAAAATTTACGCCGACCGCATTCGCGTCGGCTGGTTCTCGGCTGCGACCGTGGTGGAAGGTTGGTCGCTGCCGTGCGTCACGAAATCCGATCTCACCGAATTTGAACGCACGCGCAATCAGCTTCAGTCCTTCGAACGCTTCAACTGGTTTTCGGAAGGTTGGGTCGCACGCAGTCCCTCGGATGCCACGGTGCTCGGCGACATGCGGTATTCACTTTCCAGCGATGCGTTCGATCCGATCTGGGGCATTCGCTTCACTGCGCCAGATTCGCCAGCGGAAGTGGAATGGGTGAATCGCGCGCCCGATCGTCGCATCAGTCTCAGCGCCTTGTGGGAGGAAATTTCCGGGCAAGACGAACGCTACCGTCCCTTGGCAGCACAAGTGCGAAACTTTGCGAGCGAGGCCGAGGTGAGCGCGCGTTAATTATTCCCGCGCCGTTAGGCTTCAAATGATGCAACCGCTCCGGCACAACGCCCGCACAACGTCGGATGCTTTGCATTCGCGCCGATGTCGGTTTCCCAATGCCAGCAGCGCTCGCACTTTTGTCCGTCGGCTTTGCTGACGGTGGCGAAGACCGTTTCGCCGCCTTCTTCGTTAAGTTGCACTTGCGACACATTCAACAACTCGCGCAACGCATCCAGGTTCAACTTCGCATCAAGCAACAATGCGCCTTTGCCATTCAACGTGACCTTGGCTTCGAGTGACTTGCCGATTTGTTTTGCCTGTCGGGCCTTCTCTAACTCCGGTAAAGCAAGCTCGCGCAACACGAACAGATTCTTCCAAGAATCCACTTCGGATTCTTTGCGAACCAAGCCGCCAGTCTTCCACGTTGAGACGTGAACGCAGGCCGCAGGTTTTCCGGGAACGAGTTCCCACGCTTCATCAGCAGTAAACGCGATGATGGGCGACAGCATCTGACACAAACCCGTCACCAGCCGATATAACGCCGTTTGCGTGGAGCGCCGCTTCGGCGAATCCGCCGCATCGGTGTACATGCGGTCCTTGATGACATCGTGATAAACCGCCGAAAGCTCCACCGCGACAAACTGACTCAGCTTCTGATACACGACGTGAAACTCGCATTTGTCGTATGCGTCGCAAACGTCCTGTTCCAGTTTGGCAAACTCTCCGAGAATCCACCGATCAAGTCCCGTGAGCTTGTCGTCCGCCACCGTGTGCTTCGCGGGATCGAAGTCATAGAGGTTCGAGAGTTGGTAGCGCAGCGCGTTGCGGATGCCGCGATATGTCTCGCCGACCTTGTTGATGCGTTCCTCGCTGACGACGATGTCGTTGCGAAAATCCTGAGACGCGACCCACAGCCGCACCACGTCCGCGCCATATTTTTTCACGTAGGCCTCGGCCGTCTGCGGCTTTTCGTAAGCGCCCTGTTTGCTCTTGGAAATCTTTTCGCGATCCGCATCTACCATGAAGCCGTGCGTCAACACCGTCTTAAACGGCGCCGCGCCATTGCCCGCGAGCGACAGCAGCAACGACGATTGAAACCAGCCGCGATGTTGGTCGCTGCCTTCGAGATACATGTCGGCCTGCCATGGGAGCGCGGGTCTGTGACCCGCAGCATCGTTCGCGGAATCTTCGACGTTCGGAGTTGCTGCGGGTCGCAGACCCGCGCTCCGGTGCGCAAGTTCCATTCGCCGCATCAGCACCGCCCGCGATGACGATCCAGAATCAATCCAGACGTCCAGCGTGTCGTTGGATTTGGCAACCGCGTCTGCGCCCGTCCAATCCTTCGGCTTCACTGCGGCCCAGAGCTCCGCAACGGATTTCTCGAACCACACGTTCGAGCCGTGTTGTTCGATCAACGCAGCAGCATTGCGGACGATTTGCGCATCAAGGATGGCTTCACCCTTCGCGTCGTAAAATGCTGGGATCGGCACGCCCCAAGTGCGCTGACGACTGATGCACCAGTCGGGCCGCGATTGTACTGCGCCTTTGATGCGATTGACGCCCCAGTCGGGAATCCAGCTCACGCGATCAATTTCAGCGAGGGCTTGCTGTCTGAACGTAGCCGCCGACGTGAGGAGGCGGTCGGCTTCAATTGCGTCTGTCCGCCTCGTTACCTCGGCGGCTACATGATCAATCTTGATGAACCACTGATCCATCGCGCGGAAGATGATCGGCGTCTTGCTGCGCCAGCAATGCGGGTAGCTGTGATGGTAATTCTCCTGATGCAGCAGCGCCTTGCGAACGCGCAACTCATGCAGCACGGCTTCGTTCGCGTCGCTCTTGCCGTGTTTGGCGAGCGTGGATTTGCCGAGCATCTCCGCGGGGAATTGCTGCTCGACCGGCAAATCGTTCGTGTAAGCGAGCGCGCCGTCGTCGTTCACCGGCGAATAGATCGGCAGGCCATGGGCGCGGCCGAGATTATAGTCGTCCGTGCCGTGACCGGGCGCGATGTGAACGAAGCCCGTGCCCGTGTCGTTCGTGACGAAATTATCGCCGGCGAACAATTTTCCGGTGCGATTGCAGAACGGATGTTGATACTCGACGGACTTCAGGTGCTCACCGTCGAGACTGCGGACGATCTGATAATCCTGCCAGCCGCATTTCTCGGCGATGGCCGAGAGCAACATGGCGGACACGATAAATTGCTCCTCACCAACCTGCACAAGCGAGTAGCTGAACGTGGAGTTATAGGCGACCGCGAGATTCGCGGGCAACGTCCAAGGCGTCGTCGTCCAGATGACGATGTTCACGCCGGGCCGACCAACGACCGGGAATTTCACGAACACGCTCTGGCTGACGTGATCAGCGTATTCGACCTCCGCTTCCGCCAACGCCGTGCGCGCCGGGATGCTCCAATAAATCGGCTTCTTGCCGCGATAGACGAAGCCCTTCTCGACGATGTCCGCGAACAGGCGCAGTTCATCCGCTTCGTATTCCTTGTTCAGCGTGAGATAAGGATTCTCCCAATCGCCGAGCACACCGAGGCGTTTGAACTGGGTGCGCTGCAGATCAATGTATTTGCGCGCGTAGGCATCGCAGGCTTTGCGGATTGTGGCGGCATCGGCGCTTGTGTCGCCGGCTTTGCGCATCTCGGTCGTGACCTTGAACTCAATCGGTAGCCCGTGACAATCCCAACCGGGGATGTAGGGCGCGCTTTTGCCGCGCAACGTCTGATACTTGACGATGATGTCCTTGAGAATCTTGTTCAGCGCCGTGCCGATGTGGACGTCGCCGTTGGCGAAAGGCGGGCCGTCGTGCAGGACGAATTTCTCGGCGTCTTTGCGCGCGGCTTGAATTTGCGCGTAAAGATTGGCGGCTTCCCACTTCTTGAGACGTTCGGGCTCGCGCGTCACGAGGTCGGCCTTCATCGCGAAGTCCGTGCGCGGGAGATTGAGTGTGTCTTTGTATTCCATCGCTAAATAAGAGCGCAGACGGTAGCAAACCGTCGGCGTACGAGTCAAACGCGGCGGGGAAACGGTAATATCCCAATTTAACGGAGCACAACTGTGTCGTGCGCGACGAGCGCCGCTTTGCCTGGTAGCCGTTCTCGCGCTGCGAGAACGCCGCCCGCGCAACAGCGGGCGGAACAAACTAACGGGATAGAGCGATGGCCGAAGAGATTTACGCCGCTGCACGCATCGTTACGGATCGCAGCGCGAGCCGTGCTACCGTTGACCAGCAGGAAATCCACTCATCCATCAATCCATCAATCCATTACCCCGTCCGCGCTTCGCCCACCGCAGCTTCGCCGGTCCGGAACGCGGATTGGTATTCCGCTCCTCGGCCGTCGGTCGCATCACCTCACGCGCAATCTCCGCATAAACTCCATCGCGAAAGCCCTGCTCAAACGCCTTCTTCACGCGGCGATCTTCGCCCGAATGAAACGTCAAAATCGCCACACGACCGCCGGGATTGAGACACGCCGGCAAGTTTCGCAGAAATGTTTCGAGCGCGGAAAACTCGTCGTTCACCGCGATTCGTAGCGCCTGAAACACGCGCCGCACCGTGAGGTCAAGTTCGTCTTTGCCGACTCGCGACAGCGTGGCGCGAATGGCATCAACTAGCTCTCGCGTGGTCGCAAAAGATTTGCCCGCGAGTAACGGAGCCAGTTTGGTTGAATGCGGTTCGTCCGAGTTTTCCACCAACAAGTCGGCCAGGGCCTCGGCTTTGATGCGTTCCAAAAAATGCGCGGCAGATTGCCCGCGCTGCGGATTCATGCGCATGTCGAGCGGACCGTCCAGTTTCACAGAAAAGCCGCGCGCCGGATCGTCAATCTGCATCGAAGACACGCCGAGATCCGCGAGAACTACGTCCGCACCGGCCAATTCCGCTTGTGCGAGCACTTGCGGCAGGCCGGCAAAATTGCTGCGGTGCGCCGTGAACACTTCCGCGCCGAACCCCGCCGCACGCAA
>CAZKMR010000027.1:42660-46039 GCA_964553795.1 uncultured Bifidobacterium sp.
CAAAATTGCTGCGGTGCGCCGTGAACACTTCCGCGCCGAACCCCGCCGCACGCAAACGCGCTTCCGTCTTTGGCAATTCAATCGGATCGGCATCCAGCCCCAGCAAACGTCCTCCCGGTACTAATCGCGGCAGGATTTCACGCGTGTGCCCGCCGTAACCGAGCGTCGCGTCCACCGCCACCTCGCCCGGCTGCGGCGCAAGCACGTCAAGAATTTCCGCGACCATGATCGAGCGATGCGTGCCCGCCGGCGTTTTTCCAGACGCTTTAACCTTTGCGACCGTCTCCGCGTAACGCTCCGGATTATGCTCCTTGTATTTCTCGTCGAACCGCCGCGGATGCGTGCCGCGATACCGCGGACGCCGCTTATGCGGTTTGGCGGTCGGGTCGTAAGGCGGAATGGGCGCGGCAGCGTCAGACATCTGCCGCAGTGTCTAAAATGTTCACCCCTTACGCGAGTTGGAAAGAAGCACCGCAGCGTCATGGGGCATCTCACTTTCTGGCAGCGGGGAGCGCACGCGCCCTCGCGTGCGGCGGTGGCCGCCTCGGCCATCGCACTCGAGCGCGCCACCGCGCGAGCTTCCAACGCGCGGTGGCGCGCGTTGTTCCGGCTGCGAGGCGCAGCCGGTCGCACGCGAGGGCGCGTGCGCTCCCCATGCCGCAATTAAACCACTCCGGAAGGCCTTTCCGCCAGGCTGGAAGCCCGGCTTTACGGCAGGCGAGACGCCCGCCGCCACGCCGCGATTAAAACTCCGCAAACATCTCCTGCAACCGACCAACTTCGTGGCGCATACTGAATTGCTGGAACGTCTCCGTCTTGCTGCTTCGGTGCTTGAGATACGCGCGCAGCATTTTTTCAATTGTGCCGGGTAATTGTTCCGCCGTTACGCCGGAGAAAATCTGCCGCCCCACCGCCTGATGTTTCGCAAAGCCGCCGCCCACAAACACGTGATACGCGTCCAGACTCTCGCCGCCGATCTTCGTCTTCGTGCCGAGACAACCGATGTCGCCCATGTAATGCTGCGCGCAAGAGTTCGGACAACCGGTGACGTGAATGTTCACCGGCTGATCCAGTTCGATCTTCTTTTCCAATTGCTTGATGACTTCCAGCGCGTGCCCCTTCGTGTTCGCCTGCGCAAATTTGCAATACGAATTTCCCGTGCAGGCAATCACGCCGCTCGCGAGGTTCGATTGCTTCGTCGGCAAACCCGCCTTGTCCAACGCCTTTTTCAGCGTCGCGACAAATGCGTTCGGCACGTTCGGAATGATGAAGTTCTGCCACACGGTCAGCCGCACCTCGCCGCTGCCGTAAAGCTCCGCCAGTTCCGCCACGCGCAACATCTGCTTCGGCGTGATGTGGCCCACCGGACAGGTCGCGCCCACGTAACTGAACCCGTTTTGCTTCTGCGGATAATCGCCGACGTGCGAATGCGCCAGTTCCTGCGACGCCCAACGCATCTGCGCTGCGTCATAGGGCGCGCGCTGCAGCGGTTTGCCCAGCTTCTTTTCCACGAGCGCGAGATATTCGTCCAACGACATCGTTTCCAGCAGATGCTTGAGGCGCGCCTTTTTGCGGTTCGTCCGACACCCGTGCTCGATGTAAACCCGCACCACCGCCACGACCACCTTGTTGATCTCCGCCGGCGGAACAATCACGCCGAGATCGCGCGCAAACGACTTGTGCCCCGTCGCCCCGCCCAGCGCGATGCGGAACAAAACTTCATCGCTAACCTTCACCGCCTTCACGCCGATGTCGTTTGTGTCCTCCACGGAACCAACCAGCCCGCCGCCGTCATACGCGATGTTAAACTTGCGCGGCAGATCGTAGAACGAACGGTCGTTGATGATGACTTGCCCGAGCTGTTGCACGAACGGCTGCACGTCAATCAACTCCACCGGATCAACGCCCGCCGTGGGATTCATCGTCAGATTGCGGATATTGTCCGCGCCGCTGCCGCGCGTGTGCAACCCAATCGCCTGGATGCGCTGCAAAAACTCCGGCGCGTCCTTCGGTTGAATGAGGCGCATCTGAAGATTCGCGCGCGTGGTAATCTGCACGTAACCGCTCGTCAATTGCTGTGCGATGTGCGCGAGTTCGCGAAGCTGATACGACTTCAACACGCCGCCCGGAATGCGCAGGCGCGACATGAACGCGTCCTTCACCGGCGTCAGGAAAAACAGCCCGTTCCATTTGAAGCGGAAAACTTCCTCCTTGTCCGGCGCCTTGTTGCCGATGGCGTTCTCGACGATCTGCTCGTAGGCATCGAGCGGATGCAACTCGCGCTTGATGCGTTCTTCGAGGATTAAATCCTCCTTCGCAGTCAGCGCAGGTTCAACATCGCTGAACTTTTGCCCACGCGCGGCGACGCCCGCGAACAGCCCCGTCAAATACTCCTTCTGCTCGGCGCTGAAACCGGCACTCGCGATGGGTTCGGGTAAGGTGACGTTACTCATAAACAAAATCCTTTCTCACGCAAAGAGCGCGAAGGTCGCAAAGAACGGAAGGACAACTTAACGAAAGCCGCCGCGCCGCGTAACAGCCCGAAGGGCTGACAGAAATTAGCCGGGGGTTGAGCGAGTCGGCGAGCGATACCCCCGGTAAACTGGCGACAGGCACGACCCTGAAGGGGTCGCAGAAAAATTACCACCGCTGGCCACGCTGGATTTTCTGGCACTCCTTCGGAGTGCTGGCGATCCGCAACATCTTCCGGGGGTATCGCTCTGCTCAACCCCCGGCTAATTTCTGCCAAACCTCCAGCTTGGCGCTTTGCGTCCGTCGCGTCCTTTGCGTGAGCCATGATCAGGTTAATACACATCGCGCTGATACCGTTTGTCCGATTTCAATTTTGCCACGTACGCCTTCGCTTCCTCCGCGCTCTTGCCGCCGGCGGTTTCCACGATCTTGTGCAACGCCGCGTCCACGTCCTTGGCCATGCGACTCGCATCGCCGCACACGTAAAAGTGCGCGCCCGCTTCGAGCCAGGCCCACAGTTCCGCGGCGTTTTCCATCATGCGGTCCTGCACGTAAACCTTTCGCTCCTGATCGCGCGAGAACGCCAGATCAAGCCGCGTGAGGAAACCGGACTTCTGCCAATCCGTCAGCAGTTCCTCGTAAAGAAAATCCGTGTCGCGCTTTTGATCGCCGAAGAACAGCCAGTTTTTTCCTTTCGCGCCGGTCGCCTGCCGTTCTTCGAGGAACGCGCGGAACGGCGCGATGCCCGTGCCCGGACCCACCATGATCATCGGCAAGTCGCCATTGCCCGGCGGCTTAAACCCGTGCGACGGCTGCACGAACACCTTCACAAATTCCGTGTCGCCCACGCGATCCGCGAGGAACGTGGACGCCACACCTTTGCGTTCGCGCCCGTGACTCTCGTAAC
>CAZKMR010000028.1:0-27737 GCA_964553795.1 uncultured Bifidobacterium sp.
GATTCGTTGATGCCTTCATTTTCGATTTGCGGAAGATGAAGGCGTTTTTGTTTTCACGAATCGTCCTCGTCCTCGTCCTCGTCCTCGGTTTCTCGAACCGGGCACGGGGTCGAGGACGAGAACGAGGACGAGGACGAGGACGAACTTCTCCCTTCCGCGCTGGTCTCTCTGAAACCAAAACCCGTTCCGCTCGCTTCATCGCGGCGGAACTCAGCAGAAAGATCAGCATGAAAAAACTTCGGTTGTTGTCGCTGGCGGTTGCCGGCGTGTTTCTCATTTCGTCCACTCGCGGCGCGTCATTTGACGACGTGCAATTCTGGGTCGGCTCCGGTGCCAATAAAGCCGCGTTCGTCATTGATTGGAACGACGGCAAATCCGCGGAATCACTTCTGTGGGGCTATCGTTGGGATGGTTCGGCGACGGGGTTTGATATGTTTCAAGAGATTGTGAGCGCAGATTCGCGCTTGTTCGCGCATCTCGGCACGTATGTCTGGGGCACGGCGATTCAAGGCATTGGTTACGATCTCAACGGCAACGGCAGCTTCGGTGTTTCGCCCGCGTTGAATTTCGGCAGCGGCGGCTTGGTGAACACCACCAGCCCGGATGATGCGCGGATGGCGTTGGAAGCCGGTGATCATTATGTCGAAGGCTGGAACATCGGCTTCTGGGCGTACTTCACCAAAACCACCGCCAACGACGCGTGGGCATCTTCGTGGGTCGGCGCGGGCGATCGCTTGCTGACCGACGGCGCGTGGGACGGCTACAGCTTTGCGGCTAATTTCTCCGGCCCGGCGCCAGGCGAACCCATCGCTGCCGCCGTGCCAGAACCCAGCACACTCGCGTTGCTTTCGATCTCTGCACTGCTCGTGACATGCGCGCGTCGCAAGAATTGATCCTTGTCTTCGGACTGGTCGCCGCACTCAATGCGTCGGCCAGTCCGTTCGCGACTGAAATTGTCCGCGCGACCGGACCATTTGGCCCGGCATCGTACGGCGACACTAACGCCGTGCTCGGCGCGCCCGCGACGTGGTTTTACGATCCCTTCGGCGCCATCTCGGGCGGCACGACGAATCGGCGCGTGAAGCTGGTCGAAGCCCCGTTCAGCACTGCGCCAACCAACAGCGGACTCATCACGCCCAACCTGATTCTCACACTCGGTGCGGGCAGTGAAGTCATCGTGCGCTTTGCTCAACCGATTCACGACAATACCGCGCATCCCTACGGCATTGATTTGCTCGTGTTCGGCAATTCGTTTTTCACGCCGAACCAGTTCGTCAACGAAAGCACCGATATGGGCGCGTGTTTGTTGAGCGGAACAATTTTCTCCGAGCCGCTGAAGATTTCCGTCAGTCCCGGCTTCACCGGTCAACTCGGTGAAGTCGCCGGTCAACCTGACACGTGGCCGTGGTATCGCTTCGACAACGGGCCCTATGCCGACAGCGCGTTTCCCACGCACGCCTACAAGTGGAATCGCGCCACAAGCAACTGGTCGAACGAAGCGATGGATTTCACGAAGCCGGTCAATCTCGCCATGCGCGCTATCTTCAGCGCGGGCGGAATCACGGCGGCGGATGCGATTGATCTCTACGACGGCAGCGGTGGCGGCACGGGATTCGATCTGCGCGAATCCGGTTTCGCGTGGATTCAATACGTCAAAGTCGAAGGTATTGATCCGGACTTCAGCGATGGCGAAGTGGACGCGTTCGCTGCGGTGCGACCAAGGATTCTTGGCGATTCGCTGACCGTCACGCCGGAAAATATTCTGAGCAACACCGCGACGTTGTTCTTTCAAAAGCCCGGCGCTCCGAACGAAAACGTAATTACGCTCGCATTTAATGAAGTGAGCGACCTTGTGCAGGTCACGACAATGCCGCTGAACGATCTCAGCGCATTTGCTCCGTTGCCCGGAATTCCGCTGACTACTGTAAAATTGGAGGTTTCGCCCGTGCTCGGTTCAGCGTCGGTAACATTCGCGGCCAATCTGACGTTAAGCGTCGGAACAAACTACAACGGCGCTGGCGACGATCTGCTCGTATTCCAATCCGAGGGCACGAACTGGACTGCGCTGCCGTTCGTTTATCAACCAGCAAACCAACAGGTGCTCGTCGCTGGCGTCACCAATCTGTCTGCGTTCGCCGTCGTTCAATTCACCACGCCCGCGCTGCAACTCACCGCGCACGGTGCAAACTACGACATCAGTTTCACGCCCGTGCCGTCGTTGCTCCACACGCTGGAGCGGTCCACCAATTTGATTCACTGGACCGCGCTTAGTTCCTTCACCGCGAGTAATGCGTTAGCGGTCGTGCTCACGGATAATGCGGCGCCAATAGAGCGGGCGTTTTACCGTTTGAAAATCAATCAACCGTGAGAATTCACGATAAATTACAGAAACGCCAGAGGGTCTTGGACTGCGGCGGGAAGCGCAGCGCCACGCCGCTTTTTGCGCGCCCGAAGGCATTCGTGATTAAGAAAAATTCCCTTTCATCCGAAAGCGCCGTCGTCGCTGCGCTTTGCCGGCGCAGTCCAAAAACATTGCTCCCGAACTCGAGCGCTTCTTGTCACTCGTCACCTGTCACCCGTCACACTCACCGCGCATTCACGCTCATCGAACTGCTTGTGGTCGTCGCCATCATCGCGATTCTCGCCGCGATGTTGTTACCCGCGCTCGCTCGCGCGAAAGCCACGGCCAAACGCACACATTGTCTGAGCAACCTGCATCAAATGGGAATCGCCGCGCAGATTTATGTCAGCGATCACGACGGTTCGTTTCCCGTTGCTTACTACTACGCGATGGAAAACGGCGTGATGATTTCCTACGCGTGGGATTTGACCACCATCAGCAGCAGTCCGGCGGAAGTTGTGCCCGGCATTCTCTGGCAAGGGCACGGTGTGAAAGCGATTCAGCAATGTCCCGGATTCACCGGCGGCGCGAATTGGTTGAGCGATCCCTACACTGGCTACAACTACAACACGAGCTTCCTCGGGCATGGCCAATTTGAAAACATCCCCGAGCCCGCTAAAGTTTCTGCCGTGAAGAATCCTGCCGCTACCGCGCTGTTCGGCGACGGCGGTTATTCCGGCGGCGCAAATAAATTCATGCGCGCGCCGTGGCCGAATTCCGGCGACCAGACGTTCAGCGGTCGCTGGGCTGGCACGCAGGCATTTCGGCATCAGAAACGCAGCAACGTCGCGTTCGTGGATGGTCACGCCGAATCGTGGCGACATCGTTTCACCGAGAACAAAAACGGCGCGGCCAACGTCGCCGCCGACACCGGCTTTCTCTCCGCCGACAATTCGCTCTATGACCTCGAATAGTTCTCAAACCGACCCGGCGCATTGCCCGCTCTGCGGTCAGCCGAACGAGTGTCAGCTCTGCACGACGGCGGCCTATAAAGGTCCGTGCTGGTGCGAACAGGTTTCCATTCCAGAAGAATTGCTCGCACGCGTGCCGCCAGAGAAACGTAATAAGGCCTGCGTTTGCCGCCGTTGCGTCATGAATTTTCATCGCGCCAGGGAACGCGCATCGGGGAGCGCCGGGCCGAAACTTCGGCCTGGCGATTTTTATTTCGACAACGGCCTGATGGTGTTCACGGCAGCGTATCATCTGCGCCGAGGTTATTGTTGCGACAATCACTGTCGCCATTGCCCGTATCGCTCCGATCTCACCAAGCTCACCTTCGTGCCCACGTCGGCATGAGTTGTTCGGTTCCGCAACGCATTGTCTGTCTCTCCGCTGAAGCCGCGGATTGGTTCTGGCGACTCGGCGCGTGGGATGCGGTCGGCGGCGTGACGGTTTATTTTGAACCGCCGCCCGGCGCCACGCCCAAGCCGCGCGTCAGCGGATTCAGCTCCGCGAATCTCACGCCTATCCTCCAGCTCGAACCCGATCTCGTCGTCACGTTCTCCGATGTGCAAGCGGGTTTGGCGGCGCAACTCGTTCATCGCGGCTGCAACGTGCTTGCGACCAATCAACGCACGCTCGTGGAAATCGAAGTTACTCTTGCATCGCTGGCGCGCCTCGTGGACCGCGCTGAACCGGCCGCCGCTTTGTTGAAAGATTTTCGCGACCGACTTGCTCCTGTGACCACGCCGTCGCATCGTCCGCGCGTTTACTTTGAGGAATGGAATGACCCGCTCATCACCGGCATCGCGTGGGTGAGCGAATTGATTGAACGCGCTGGCGGCACGGATGTTTTTGCGGATTTTCGCAATCGTCGCGCGGCACCCGATCGCGTCGTTACTGCGGAACAAGTTCGCGCTGCTGACCCTGAAATTATCTTCGCCTCCTGGTGCGGCAAACCCGTGGACGTTGCCGCCATTGCCGCGCGCCCCGGATGGCGCGACATCACCGCAGTACAGGAGAGGCGCATTCACGAAATTCCCAGCGCGGACATTCTGCAACCGGGCTTTCGTCTGGTGCAAGGTTACGAACAACTGAAACGCCAGATCGGTGCGTGAGCCGCAAAGAAGCGCAGGAAGCGCAAAACCCAACTCTGGCGCGGATGCACTCCACACCGGATCGCCAGCCGTCCCTGGCTCGCAGCGCGGGATAACGAAAGGTGTGTGGAAGGTTCGGACGAATTCAGAGTTGGCGACATGCTGCGGACGGGGACCGTCCGCGTTCCAACAAATTACGGCAGCACACCACGATAGAACTGCTCGCCCACGGACACCGTGTTCGTGTAATCCCACCGACTTGTCGTCAGCGTGTTCGTGGCGAGCGGCAACCACGCTTGCAGATTAATTGAACTTTGCAGCACCACTGTTTGCCCCGGCGCACCGTTCACGCCGATGCGAACTTGCGTCGCGTTCAACTGCACGATGTCCAACGTCGGCGGCTGTTGTGGCGCGATGACTTCCACCGCTTCCGGCGCGTAAAGATGCCGCGACCGACCAGTGCCCGTGATCTTCGCGAGCACCATGTAATTTCCCGGCGCAACATTCGTTGTCGCGAGCACGAGATTGGTAGCGCTGAGATTCACCGCGCTCGCGCCGCTGCCAGGCACGGGAATTTCTACTAGCAACGTTTCGTTCGCGTTGAGCGGATTCAAGTCTGCGTCCAGGTGAATGCTGATCGTGGCGAGACTCGTGTTTGGTTGCGCCCATTGATAATAAAACCGCACTGGCATCTCCGCGCCCTGCGCCACGGCGTTCGTCGTGAGGCGATTGACCCGAATCACGTTCGGCCACGCGCCGTTGTTCGCCGGCAACGCCGTGCGATTATTCGCCACGCCCGCGCCCAAGTCCCACCATTGATTGTAGCCATCGCGAATCATCGGGAAACCGCCGCCCAACGGCTGATCCGTGCTCGTGCGGTCCGCACCGCCGATGCGACTGTAAATGAACCCCGCGTTCGTGCCGCGTTGCTCGTAAGCGTTCCACCACGTTGTGCGCTGCGTCGCTTGCACCGAGGCTTCCGTGTCGCTCGCGGGCGTGGTCAACTGCATCGTCGCGTGATACCACAAATGCACGTCCGAATGCGGGCTGGAGTTGCCGCCGTCGAGATTTGTCAGTCGCCGCACATACGCGCCCGCCACCGCTTTGCCACGCACCAGCGAGTTGATGTTCTGCCAGTAATTATCGTGGAACAACACGTTCACATACGTGTTGGCCGGCGCATCCACCGCGTCATACAAGAAGCCGTCGAACGGAAACTCCGGGTCGTTCAACGGATGCGGATCAAGCGTCGTCAGGTGATCCACCCAGATACCGTTCGTGCCGAGCCGCCGACTCACCTCGGCGAAGAGCGACCCACCGCGACTGTGCCCGATGAAATGCAACGGAAATTCCGCCAGCGCGTGCCCGCCGAGTTCGGAAATGAAATTCGTGTTCAACAACGCCGGCGTCACCGCGCTCGCCACCTGATACGTGTCGTAGGAATTGCCGTCCGCCAATTCGCTCCAATCCAGTTTGACCACAATCGCGCCGGACGAGGCGTTCGTCGGATGTGCGCCCGCCGTGCGCGTGGCCATGAGATTGAACGCGCCGCCGCCCGCCGGTACGAACGTCATGTCGTAAACCGAGAAGTTTGTGCCGCGAAACCCGGGATGACTCGGCACATTCGTCGCCATGCCGGTGACCCAACCGGTCACGTTGCCGTTCAAGCCGTGCGTGATGAGTGTCACGCCTGCGGCCGCCTGAACGGTGCCGCTGAGCCAGAGCCCGACCAGTAACGCCGCGCCGCGGGCCAGAGTTCGGCATAGGGAAGAGAGGATTCGCATGACGTGCGACTTTGTTCTACCACCAACTGGTGGCCGCAAAAAGTCTCAATACGCGCGAAAAAAACTAGACCTCACACCAAGGCCGCGACGGAGCCGCGACGGAGCACGTGAATTTCGCGCCTGGCTTGAGTGTCGGTATCCGACTTGGCGCGATCAAACATTCTGCATCAACGCGCCGGGTCAGGAGACCGGCGCTCCGATGCAGCGGCTCGCGCGGCCGCTCGCGCCACCAGATTTCTCAGACCATCCGGGCGTTCCGATTCTAGACTCGGAGGGAGAGCAAACCGTGTAGCGCGAGTGAAACAAAGACTCAGTTGTCAGAGCTAGATGACGTGATAAGCTTGCGGTCATGAACCCCAAGATTTCCCATCTGCACTGCGTTATTGGGTGCGTTGCCTTTGGTCTGGCCATGCTTTCACTTCCGCACCGGGCTGCGGCCCTCGTAATTGATGATTTCACTCAAGGTGGATTGACTTTATTACACGCGACGAATTATCCCGGCACGACGCAATTGCAGATGGGATTGGATTCCAGTGTTACCATCGGCGGGACGCGGCTCGTGTCCGTAGGTGCGGTCGGATACATCGGATCGTCCGGCTTGGCGACTGCCAGTATTGATCCGATCAAGGGTCGTTTTCATTTCAATGCCAACGCGGGGCTTGGATATTTCAAATTGGACTACGGGAGTGTGACGCCATTGAACCTTGATCTGACTGGCGGCAATAATCGGTTTGAGTTGGAGTTTGTGGACACGACGCCCAATGCGAATTTTAGTCTCTTCTATGTCCGCGTCAAAAGCGGCGGGGCTTGGTTCAATTATCAAATCCAAAATGATCTCGCGCAGGCTTTGGGTGGAAATACTTTTGGCACGTTAAGCGTTCCTTTTAGCAAATTTCTCGGAGTGAATTTTGCCGCTGTGCAGGCGATTGAATTGGATGCGAGCCGCGTGCCGCAAGGAGTACATCTGGCGATCGAATCCTTCACGGTTGTGCCCGAACCGTCCGCCGCGATGCTGCTGTTGCTAGCGCCTGTGTTGATGCGCTTCATCCGCAGACATCAGCGGTTACACAACAAGCTTAATCCCACACTTTGAACGGCGTGCCGCCACCGTCGAGAAAGACGCCGCACTTCGGACATTTGCCCGGCTGTTTCCAGATGCGAATGCGATGCCGCGCGGCGACGGGACACATCAATTTGAAAGTGTCCCAGCGATGACGTTTGCCGCGGCCCACTGTCAGTCGGTTGAGCGCGGCGGCAAAAGTGGGCGGTTTCTCGTCACTCGGGCCGGTATCGAACGGCGTGGGTTTGAGTTTCCAACGCGGCAGATTCTGAGGCGAAGCGGGCACTTTGAGCTCGATGACGGCGTCGTAGAGTTCACGACATTCGAGGCAATGAATGGTTTGCACGGCCAGATGCGGGCCGCGCGCCGCCCCACCGGCTACTGCGACGCGGTAACCGCATTTGCTGCATTCAAACCGATACGTCCGCCCCATGCGGCAGGTTAACGGCGGCGGACGGATGGTTCAAATGTTGAATCCGGGGCGAGGCCGAAGCATGACCGGCATGGGAGTGGAACAGACCGCGCTCGAATCACGCCAGAATTTTCGGGTCAGTTCACCCGCTGTGGGCGAAGGATTCTGTCGCCCCGTTGGGGCTGGCGTTTCTGTTTTCGTTTTCCACGGGTTGCGCTGCGCTTCACCCGTGGCTACTGGCTGCCGCTCCTTTGGAGCTGAGTTGGACCGCAGTGCCCGTGTGCGAACGGTAACATCGAACTCGCTCGCCGAGGACTCGAATTGCTGCTGATCCGAGGACGAGAACGTGGCGGATCAGATCAAGCGCCGACCTGGCGTTTGATGGCGTCGCAGATTTGCCCGCTCCATTTTTCGAGCGTGGCTTGTTGCGGACCTTCGATGAGCAGGCGGGCTTTTGGTTCGGTGCCGGAGTAACGCAAGAGCACGCGGCCCCCGGCGGGTTTCACGTCGGCTTCGGCTTGTTCGACGAGTTTGAGAACGCCGTCGAGTTGTTCGAACGGTTTTTTCTCGCGGACCTTCACATTGGTGACGAGTTGCGGGAAACGTTTCCAGCAGTTGGCGAGTTTGCTCAACGCCTTGCCGCTGGATTTCATGATGCGCAACATTTGCAACGCCGCCACCAGACCGTCGCCGGTCGTGCCGTAATCGCGGAAGATGAGATGGCCGCTTTGTTCGCCGCCAAAGTTGAAGCCGCCGCGCAGCATTTCATCAATGACGAGTTTGTCGCCCACGCCGGTGCGGATGACTTTGCCGCCGGCGGCGGTGATGGCCGCGTCGAGGCCGGCATTGCTCATGACGGTGGAGACGAGCGTTTTCTCCGCGAGCGTGCCTTGCGCCAGCATGTCGAGCGTGGCGATGGCCATGATGTCGTCGCCATCAATCAACTCACCGCGTTCATCACACATGAGCACGCGGTCGGCGTCGCCATCGTGCGCAATGCCGACATCGGCGCGAAATTCCTTCACGAGCTGGCAAAGGTGTTGCGGATGCATCGAGCCGCAATCTTTGTTGATGTTCTTGCCGTTGGGTTCGTCGCCGAAAACCATGACTTCCGCGCCGAGTTCGCGCAGCACGCACGGCGAAGCTTTGTAGGCGGCGCCATTCGCGCAATCCAGAACGATGCGCATTCCTTCGAGCGTCATGCCGCGCGGAAAGCTTGCTTTCGCGAATTCGATGTACCGCCCGAGGGCGTCGTCAATGCGGACGGCCTTGCCGATTTCTTCGGCGGTGGGACGGATGTTTTCGATCTCACCGCTGAACACGAGGTTCTCGATGCTGGCTTCGATTTTGTCGTCGAGTTTGTAGCCGTCCGCGCGGAAGAATTTAATGCCGTTGTCCGCGTAAGGATTGTGCGAGGCGGTGATGACGATGCCGGCATCGGCGCGCAAACTCCGCGTGACATACGCGACGCCCGGCGTGGGGAGCGGTCCGATGAACAACACGTCCACGCCCATCGAAAGAATGCCGGAGGAGATGGCGTTCTCGAGCATGTAACCGGAGAGGCGCGTGTCTTTGCCAATGACAATTTTGTGCCGCCCATGGCCGCGCGCTTCGTGCGCCAGATTTTTGAAGACGTGGCCGGCGGCGCGACCGAGTTTGAGGGCGGTTTCGGCGGTGACGGGTTCAACGTTGGCGGTGCCACGGACGCCGTCCGTGCCGAAGATTTTTTTGGGTTTGCTCATTTGTTGGTTCGGGGAGGCGAAATGATGATGCGCGGTTCGGGCCGGGGCGGCGGAGTGATTTGGACTTCGGTGGGTTCGATCCGAACAACGCTGATGCCATTGGGCAAGGCCACATCCACGTGTTGGCGAAAGCTTTGGGTCAGGTCTGCCGCGGTAATATCGGCGAAAATGCGAATTTCGCGATCAGCGAGGCGCTTGATGACGGCGGGGCGGCCTTTGACGACGACATTGACCGTGGCGGGCTCAACGCGAAAGGTGCGCACGTCTGCCGTGCCGGAGACAAGTTGAACGGGCAATTCAACGAACATGCGCTCGGTCTGCCCCTGTTCGGCGCTAAGTGCTTTGACGGTCAGCCAGATCACCACTGCGAGCGCCACCGAAAGCAGTTTCCAACCGAAGTTCCGAAGTAACAGGTCGCGCAGCATGATTATTTGGTCCCTCCGGGCGGCGCCGGGCGAGGTTCGGCCCGGGTAATGACGGCCGGGCCGGGCCGCGGCGTTTCGTACGGACGCAAGCGCAACCATCCGAGAATGCCCGGCGCCCGCGTCGGCCGCACAAGAATGGACGTCAGGAAGGAGCGCAACTCCTCGATGCTGATACCGCGGACCAGTTGGCCTTTGTAGGCGTAGGAAATCGAACCGGATTCTTCGGATACCACCACAATGACCGCATCGGTTTCTTCACTCAATCCCAGCGCGGCACGGTGGCGCGTGCCGACGGATTTGCTCAAGTCCGAACGTTGCGTGAGGGGAAAAATACACGCGGCATAAGCAATCCGGTCACCTTTGAGAATCACGCCGCCATCATGAATGGCGTTGTTCGGAAAAAAAATCGTTTCGAGCATTTCCGGCGTGGCTTCGCAATCAATCACGATGCCTGACTCGACGGCTTCGTAGAGCTGGATGGATTGTTCAATCGCGATGAGCGCACCGATGCGGACCTCAGCAAGGCGTTCGCACGTGCCGACGACGACTTCGATATTCTCGCGTTGTTCCCGCGCGGTGGCGAACAGCGGGAGATTTCCCAGTTCCCCGAGAATACGGCGGATTTCCGGTTGAAAAATGATGATGGCCCCCAACACCAAAACAAACGAGGCATTGCCGAGCAACCAACTTAACACTTCCAATTTCAGCAACGCAGCCACCAAAGAGATGGCCAGGAGCAGGATCGTGAAGCCGATGACGACCGGCCAGCCGCGCGTGCCGCGGACGAAGCGCGTGGCCAGATAAATCCCCACCGCGAGGATGAAGATTTCCAGCGCGGGTCGCCACGCGTCTTGAATGAACCGCCAGACCGACATTACGTTTGTTGTTTCAAAATTGCTTCCGTCACCCGGATGGCTTGCACCGTCTCGGCGACGTCATGCGTCCGGATAATTTGCACCCCGTTCGCCACCGCCACCGCCGCGCAGGCCAACGATCCGGGCAATCGCTCCGCCACTCCTGCGCCCGTCAACGCCCCAATGAAGGATTTGCGTGACACGCCGAGCAGGAGTGGCCGCCCCAGCGTTGTAAAATCCCGCAACGCGTTGAGCAACTGCAAATTGTGTTCCAACTTCTTGCCAAAGCCAATCCCGACGTCGAACACCACCTGCTCTGCGGCCACGCCCAGCCGCCCCAGCCGCTGCAATCGTTCGGCGAAAAATTCCTGCACTTCGGTCACGACATGCGCATACGCCGGTTGCGCTTGCATCGTCGCCGGCAAGCCTTGCATGTGCATCGCCACATAGCCAGCCCCGGTTTCGGCGACGACCCGGGCCATCTCGGCATCGGCACGGTTGGCCGCCACATCATTGATGACGCTTGCTCCGGCGGCAACAGCGGCGCGCGCAACGGCGGGCTTCATGGTGTCAATCGAAAGCGGCACGGGCACCTGCGCCGCCAACGCCTCAATCACGGGCACCACCCGCCGCAATTCCTCCGTCTCGCCCACCGGCGCCGCGCCCGGACGCGTGGATTCGCCGCCGATATCGAGAATTTCCGCACCCTGCCGCACCAGGTCCACCCCGTGGGCGACGGCCGCTGCCGCGTCACAAAACTGTCCGCCGTCCGAGAACGAATCCGGCGTCACATTCACGATGCCCATGACCAGAACCGGGCGTGGAAACGCAAATTCAAATTGGCGGGCGCGAAAAATCATGCTTCGTAATAATTAAGCCAGGAATCGCCCGGCCCCGCCGGAATCATCCGCTCGCAATCAGGGATTGCCGTTCTCAATCAATTCGATTTCGTATCCCTCCGGGGCGTCAATGAACGCGAACACTGTGCCGGTGGAGGTTTTGGTCGGACCATCCGAGTATTTCAAGCCGTGCTGCGCGAGATGCTTTTCAAACTCCGCCAGATTATCCACGGAGAACGCCAGATGCGTGAGATCGGGTTGCACCTGCACGGAATCGCTGCCGGGGAAATGACAGAGTTCGATCAATTCCTCGCTCTCCGGCGCTTTGAGAAACACCAGTTCCGAACCGCGCGGCGATTTGTGCCGCTTCACTTCTTCCAGCCCGAGAATCTCGCGATAGAACTTCACGGTGCGTTCCAGATCGTTGACGCGATAGCGCGTATGCAAAAGTTTTCGTGCCAGCCTCATGCTGAAAAACTACCGCGAAGTACGGACCGGGCAAAGCAGCATTTCACGCGGGATTTCCCGTTGCACGGCTGGAGGAGTGCCTTTAGTCTCAAACGACATTCACATGAAGCGCTTGTCGTCTGGAACGAGAAAAAAGCAGGGCGCAGGGACTCGCAAACCTGCCGTCCGCCGTTCCCCCACTCGCACGACAACCAAAACTTCCAAATCGACTCCCCAGAAACGCGTTCGCGCCACCAAAGCCGAAGCGGCAGCGCCACCGCAAACCGTTAAAAAGAAAGCTGCCCGCAAAAAAGTCGCCACCCGCAAGATCGCCCGCAAAAAATCCGTTGCCCCCGGGGCGGAAGCGGAAGTTATCGTCCCAAGTATCCGACCCAAAAAGGCCCGAACGATCGCCTCGAAGAAGAAGGTCACCGCGAAAAAGAAAGCCAGCGCGAAGAAAAAGACGTTGCGCTCCGCGCTGGCCGCATCAACTCCCGATGCGCCCCCGGCTCCGCCAGCCGCGCGAACCAAATCGCTACGTTTGCGAAAAGCTGTCACGCGCCCGGTGCGCCGCGCCCCGCGCCTCACCGAGCCCGCGTTGCCCGCGTTTCTATTCGAGGGCGACGAAACGAGTCATCCGGAGGTCAGCGGCCCGGGCGAAAAGTTTTCGCTCGGCCCGACCGCGCCGCTGGATCATTTCGACGAAGCCAAAGCGCCGTTGCCCGAATCGTATGGGACGGGGAAATTGTTTTTGACCGCGCGCGACCCGCATTGGCTCTATGCGCATTGGGATTTGACGCGCGAAGAACAATTTCGCCACAACGCGCGATCGGTTGATCGGCATTTGGTGTTGCGCGTATTCGACACCGCCCAACCGGATCAGACGGTCGCCGAATGTCACGTGCATCCCGAATCCAAGCACTGGTTCGTGCATGTGGAACAAGCGGGGCACACCTACCAGACCGAACTGGGTTATTATCAGCGCAATCGCCAGTGGAAATCCCTCGCGTTTTCCGCGCCTCAATCCGCGCCGCCGGATAACATCTCCGCCGACACGGAAGTCGAATTCGCTACCATTCCGCTCGAATTGTCCTTCGAAACCATGCTGGCGTTACTGCGCGAGAGCATCGGGGAAGCCGAGGCGGAACGCGTGCCGCTCGCCCACGGCATTGAGCACATTCGCTCCAAGGATTTTCCCGCCGCCATGCCAATTGGCGACTGGACCAACGAACAAGAAATGGCCCTGGCCGAAATGCTCGCGGTCGATCGTGCCCGCGCCACCCTGCCCAGCTCGGAAGAATTTGTGACGCCGGAAGGCGATATTCCGTGGCCCGAATTCCAATTTGATTTCGCCTCCGGCGCAGCGGCGGCAGCGCCCGCGCCCTCCTCGTATGTTTCGTCATTCTTTGGTGGCGCCGGGCCGAAGGATTTTTGGTTTAACGTAAATGCGGAGTTGATTATTTACGGCGCCACCGAACCCGACGCCACAGTCACCTTCGCCGGCAAACAAATCGCATTGCAACCCGACGGCTCCTTCCGCTTTCGCTTCGCGCTGCCCGATGGAACTTATGAATTGCCGGTCGTTGCTGTGTCCGCCGACGGCACGGACGGGCGCGCCGCGGAATTGAAGTTTGGCCGCGCCACGGAACTGCGCGGCGCCGTGGGCGCGGCACCGCAAGACCCGGAGTTGCCGCCACCACCAAACGCCAAGTGAACGCATGAACAAGGATCGCGAACACTTGAAACTGCTCGGACTGTTCCACTACATCGCCGGCGGGTTGTGCGCGTTGTTCGCCTGTTTTCCCATCATTCACCTCATCATCGGCATTGTGATGATTGTCGCGCCGGACAAACTGGATGCGCGGGGTGAAGCGCCGCCGGCGTTGGTCGGTTGGATGTTCGTGGGCATCGCACTGGTCATCATTTTCGTCGGTTGGGTGCTGGCGTTTTTAATCATCTGGGCGGGCCGTTGCCTGCGCCAAACCCGGAACTACACCTATTGCTTTGCGATTGCCTGCGTTTCCTGTCTGTTCATGCCCGTCGGCACGGTGCTGGGCATTTTTACGCTGATTGCGCTGACGCGACCGGAGATAAAAGCGCTTTTCGACCCCGCCGCGCCGCCGCCGAAATTTGCTGGGTGAATGTGTTCGTGCTTCTCTTAATCTCCCTCTTTTTCTTAATCTTAATCCCCGGCCCGAACGGCAGCCCGTAAAACAGATTAAGAAAAAGATTAAGCGCAAAAAACTGAAGCCATGCCCGGTTACCTGTCCATCCTCCTGCACGCACATCTGCCATTCGTGCGTCATCCGGAGCATGCGAAGTTTCTCGAGGAAAGCTGGCTCTTTGAGGCGATTACCGAAACCTACCTGCCGCTCCTGCAAGTGATGAACGGCTGGCAGCGCGACCACATGGAAGCGCGTCTCACGTTGACGCTTTCGCCCACTTTGTGCGCCATGCTGCGCGATCCGTTGTTGCAGGAACGCTACGCCAAACATCTCGACGACCTCATCGTCCTCGCGGACAAGGAAATCAGTCGCACCCATTGGGAGCCGCAATTTCAGGAACTGGCGCAGATGTATCATGAACGTCTCACCGCGGCGCGCACGTTGTATCAACAACTCGGCGGCGACCTCGTGGGCAAATTCCGCCGCCTCCAGGATTTCGGCCAGCTCGAAATCATCACCACTGCGGCCACGCACGGATTGCTGCCGTTGATGGCGAATCATCCGCCGTCCGTGCGCGCGCAAATTCTCATCGCCCGCGATCAATATCAGGATTGTTTCGGGTGCGACCCGCGCGGCATCTGGTTGCCCGAATGCGCCTACTTCGACGGCGTGGAAACCTATTTGCAGGAGGCGAACATCCGGTGGTTTGTGGTGGATTCGCACGGTCTCCTGCACGCGCATCCGCGTCCGCGATATGGCGTGTTCGCGCCGGTGTTCACGCCAAACGGCATCGCTGTCTTCGGGCGCGACATGGAATCCTCGCGCCAGGTCTGGAGTCGCACCGAGGGTTATCCCGGCGACCATCGCTATCGCGATTTCTATCGCGACATCGGCTTCGACCTGGATCTCGAATACGTGAAGCCGCATTTGCCGTCGCCGGAGAATCGCGGGTTCACCGGCATCAAATATTACCGCATCACCGGCGGCAACGCGCACAAACAACCCTACGATCCGAAGCACGCCGCCGCCGCAGCTGCTGAACACGCGGCGCATTTTCTAAAATCGCGCGTCGAACAAATCGAGGAGTTGAGCGCCATTCTCGATCGCCCGCCATTGATTGTCTCGCCCTACGACGCCGAGTTGTTCGGCCATTGGTGGTACGAAGGGCCACAGTTTCTCGATCTCTTCATGCGCAAGGCGTATTTCGACCAGAAGACCTTCGAGTTGATCACGCCCGAGCAGTATCTGCGACGCCATGCGACGAATCAGATCGCCACGCCAGCGGCGTCGAGTTGGGGCGAGGAAGGCTACTACCGCGTGTGGTTGAATGAAAAGAACGAGTGGATTTATCGTCACCTGCAAGTGGCGCAGGAACGCATGAGCGAACTGGCGAAGCAATTCCCGCAGCCCGACACATTGCAACAACGCGCCTTGAAGCAAGCCGCGCGCGAACTCCTGCTCGCGCAGGCCAGCGATTGGCCGTTTATTCTCCGCACCAATACCAGTCCCGATTACGCGAAGAAACGCGTCAAAACCCACCTGCTCCGCTTCAACACCCTGCAACATCAACTCACAACGCGGGTGCTGGACGAAAAGTGGCTCACGGAAATTGAATCGCGCGACAACCTCTTCGCCGACTTGAATGTGAATTACTGGGCGTGAGCCGCGAACGGGCGGCGCTTCCTGCCTATACCTTTTTCCGCTTGTTTAGTTTGGAACGCCGGAGGCAGTCTGCTGTCAAAATCATCGTCCCTGACACGTTCGCCGTTCCGGAACAATTCGTTCGCCGGGGAGTTTAACCGTCGTAAGCCGTTAGTTTGGGTCACCAACACGCACACGCACTATGAACTCAAGAAACTCGCTCCTCGCTCGCATCACGTTCCTGTTCTGGCTCTTATCCATCAGCCTCGCAACCCTGCCACCAGCCGACGCCGCTGTTCCCGCCCGGCCCGACCTTACCGGAACGGTGCTTGATGCCACCGGCAACCCGCTGCCGGGCGCGACGATTTTCATCGCCACGGCCGGCCCGAAAGTCGGCGCCGGGGTGCTGTGTCCTTCGTGTTACCCGGATTGCCTCAAACAAACTACCAGCGACAGCGCCGGTCAGTTCACCATTCCCAGTCTGGATCCGGACCTGCGCTTTCAAGTGCTGGTCGTGGCCAAGAATCATCAACCTCAGTACGTGGAAAAAGTGGACCCGGCTGAGCGACCGATCAGCGTCACGTTGAAACCGCAGACCGGTGGTGAAACGCCCCAGCAACGGCTCGCCGGTCGCGTCGTGGCTGCCGACGGCAAACCGGTGGCCGGCGCGGTCGTGAATATCCGTGGCGTGACCCGATCCCAATCCACTCGCTATGGCGGCAACAAGGACATTGATCCCCTCGCGGTGACGGATGACGACGGCCAGTTTGTGATCAACGGCCAAACCGCTTTTGATGCGGCGGGAGTGGACGTCGTGGCCCGCAGTTTTGCGAAGGGCATCTTTTCGAGTCTGGCCACCGGCGGTAAGATTCATGAACTCAAATTGACCGAAGGCGCGGCGTTGAAGGGCCGCGTGCTCAAGGACGGCAAACCACTCGCCGGCGTCGAGATTGGCGTATCAGGAGCGGAACGCAGTTCCGAAATTTACGTCGGCAATTTTTCCGTCGCGACGGATGCGGAAGGTCGCTTTCTTTTCGTCAATCTGCCGCCGAACAAATCCTATGAACTCTACGGCATCATGAAATCGTTGCGTGCGCATGGCAGCCTCCCGGTACGAACCGTGCGCACGGGCGGCGACGGCGACACTTTTGATGCCGGCGAACTGGCAGTGCAACCCGGCTTCACCGTCGCGGGCGCAATCCGGCTCAAAGATGGTCAACCGATTCCGCCGAATACCCGAGTCTTGTTGAGTCGCGATCGCGCCTGGGATTCGCAGCAAGCCGAGGCGGATGCGAATGGAAAATTCTCTTTCGAGAATGTGCCGGCGGAATCGGTCAGTCTCTCCACGCGCATCAAGGGTTATCAGATGTCGCCGCGCAACTGCAGCATTGACCCGCTGAATCCTTACCGTTTGATCGGGCGGGTGACGACCAACAAACTCGATTTGACCGTCGAGTTTGTGCCGGGCGACAAAACTGAGCGTCTCGCCGGCGACCAGCAGCTATTGCAGGAAGAACCATTGCGAGGCGTGGAACCCGCTCCAGCCGGCGGCGACATCGAAGTGACCGGTCGCGCCGTGGACGCTGAAACGCAAGAACCGCTGGCGGCCTTCACCGTGACGCCGGGACGCAAGAGCCGCTATCAAACCCAGATTGATTGGCTGCCATCGCGCCTCACCGAGCACAGCAACGGCACGTTCACCGTCTATTTCAACAAGCAAGCGCAGCCGCCCGCAGTGTTGATCGAAGCGGACGGTTATTTGCCGCAGGCGTCCGATTTCATTGGCAACGATGGCACGAACATCACCCTGGCGCTGAAGAAAGGTGCGGGTTATGGCGGCATTGTTTTGAAACCCGACGGTTCGCCGGCGGCCATTGTGAGTGTTTATCTCACCGACAACAAAAATGGCGTCTATCTGGACGGCAACTCGCTGGCCGTGCGCGACAATCTTTATCGCGGCACGAAGAAAACCACCACGGACGCTGAGGGCCGCTTCGCGTTCAAACCACAGCCCGACGCTTACTCCGTGATCGTCGTGGACGAGGCCGGTTATGCGGAAGTATCACTAAGCGATCTCGGCAGCAACGGGGAAGTTCGCCTGCAATCCTACGCACAAATCGAAGGCCAACTCCGCATCGGCAGCCAGCCGGGGTCAAACGAAACGGTCCGCCTCGGAATGGCCCACATTCCTTATGCCTCTTATCCACGCCATATCGCTGCACTGAGCCTTTTCATGACCACGCGAACCGATGGCGATGGTCGATTCTCGTTCCAACAAGTCCCGCCGATTCCCGTCGAGGTTTATCACGAGCCCAAAGTGCGCGACAGCAGGATGGGCACAATCGCCCAATCCCAGACCACGAGGTTCGTCGCCAAACCCGGCACGACCCACGAACTCGTTCTCGGCGGCAAAGGTCGGCCCGTCATCGGACGACTCGAAGTCACCGGCTACGATGGCACGATTAATTTCCGCCAGGATGTTTTCAACCTGGAGAAAGTGGTGCCGCAACCGACGGTCATGCCGGACCTGAGCGCCATCGCCAAAGCCTTTTCCGCAAAACTGGGTCTGTTGGACACGCCCGCTGAAAAAATGGCCGCGCAGGAGGAATACCAGAAGAACCAGGAAACCGCGCAAGCTCGCTTGCGTGACTTCTACCGCACGGAAGCCGGGCGCGAACATTACTTCCAAAACCGCCGGTACGCGCTGAACTTTTCGCCGGACGGTTCGTTCCGCGTCGAAGATGTGCCCGGCGGCAAATATTCGTTGCGCATTGATCTGCGCGAAGGCGGCGAAGATTACAATCGGTTCAATTCACCGCAGATTGCACACCTGCAAAAAGAAATCGAAGTGCCGGATTCGCCCGGAGGCCGCACCGATGAACCCTACGACCTCGGCACCATCAAACTCGCCGCGCGCACCGTGATGAAAGCCGGCAAAGCGGCGCCGGATTTCAGTGTCAAAACCATTGATGACCAGCCGCTGAAACTCTCGGATTTCCGAGGCAAATACGTGCTGCTGGATTTCTGGGCGACCTGGTGCGGCCCGTGTGTCGCAGAGACGCCGAACCTCAAAGCGACCTGGGATGAATTCAAAGCTGACCCGCGATTCGCGATGGTGGCGTTGAGCCTGGATGCCAATGTCGCCGCGCCCCGCAAATACGCGCAGAAAAACGAACTCGGCTGGGTGCAAGGCTTCCTCGGCGAATGGTCGGAAACAGACCTCCCGGCCCAATTCGGCGTGCAGGGAATTCCCTCCATCTTCTTGATCGGACCGGACGGAAAAATTGTGGCGACCGGCTTACGCGGCGACAATATCAAGCAAGCCGTCGCCCGGGCGTTGGGCAAGAACTAACCCAGCCCGATCCGTTACGCAGTGCGGATATGGAAATTGATCCCCGCCTGCGCGAGCCGCCGCACGAAACGCCGGTTCACGGGATCACCGAGCCAACGCTTCAAGCGTCGCGCGACAAATTCGCTAACGCCAGCAACGGCCAGTTCCCGCTCCCGCGCCGCCGCCAACAACTCGTGCAACGAATCAAACTGCCCGCACAACGCCTGTGCCGGCGCCGCGTCGAGGTGTGGAATACCCAAGCCGACCAACACCCGCCACGCCTCACGCGCTTTGCTCGCCTCCATTGCCGCCACCAGGCTGCGCGCTCTGGCTTCGGCGATGCCGTCCAGCGCCGCGAGTTCCGCAACGGTCAGGCGATAAAAATCCGCCGCGTCCCGCACCAAGCCACGCTTCACGAGTTGTGCGACCAAGGCCGCGTCGAATCCTTCGAGATCCATTGCTTGCGGAGACGTCCACAGTTGTAATCGCGCCAGCACCTGCGGCGGACAATCGGGATTTAGACAGCGCCATTCGCGTTGCGGGTCATCCACTTCCCGCACCAACTGTGACCCGCATTCCGGACACGTCTCGGTGGGATGCAATTCCACATGAGATGCGAACCAGCGGGCGAACAGTCTGCCGAGGGATTGAATCATGATTCACCCAACATTTTCCGGAACTCGGCTTCGTCGATAACCTGCACGCCCAACTCCTGCGCTTTGGTCAGCTTTGAACCGGCCTCCGCGCCAGCCAAAACAAAGTCGGTTTTCTTGCTCACGCTGCCGCTCGTTTTACCGCCCGCCGCCTCGATCATTTCCGTGGCCTGTTCGCGGGTGAGCGAGGGCAAGGTGCCGGTCAGCACCACCGTTTTGCCGGCGAACGGACCGGCAGTCGCCGCGGCGGTGACGGCGGGTAGATCGTTTTCAGGTGTGATTCCTAATTCCTTGATGCGCTCCAACACCTTCTTTCCGTCCTTCGAAGCGAAATATCGCAACACGCTCGCGGCGGCGACGGGGCCAACTTCCGGCAAACGCGCTTTCAATCCGCCTTGATCCAAGCGCGCTTCGATCTCGGCGATTTCGACTTTCAATTCGGCGTCACATTTTTCACGGCGCAATTTGTCGGCTTCGTCCTTGGGCGGATTCTTGCGTGACCGCGGGCTGATTTCGGCGCGTTCCGATTCTTTTTCACCGAGCGCAAGAATGTCGCGTAGCACCGTGGAATTTGCCAAATCCTCCAAGGTTTGATGAGTGGCCGCGAGTTGTTTGGCCGTGGTTTCACCGACGTCAGCAATGGCCAGTGCATGAATCCAGCGATGCAGTGGCGCGGTCTTGGCGCGTTCGAGTGCGTCGATGACTTTCGTGGCATTCTTCTCGCCGAACGTGCGCGGTTCTTCGTCCGTGCCAAGATTCAACCTGGCGAGTTGTTCCAGTTTGAGGTCGAACAAATCCAACGGCTCCTTCACGAGCCCGCGTTCGACGAGTTTTTCCGCCACGATGCCGCCAAGGGATTCGATGTCGAGCGCTTTGCGTTGGGCGAAGTATTCAACGCGCCGCATGAGTTGCGCCGGGCAACCGGCGATGTTCTGACATTGCCAGGCGACCGCTTCCGACGCGCCATCGGAAATCTTTTCCTTCGCAATCGGTCCGCCGCACGCGGGACATTTCCCGCCGACATGCTCGATTAAATTGAATTCCTTCGCGCCTTTCGGACGTTTGGTTTTCAGCACTTCCAACACTTCGGGAATCACCATACCGGCTTTGCGGATGACCACGGTATCGCCGATGCGAATGTCTTTGCGGCGGATTTCCTCTTCGTTGTGCAACGTGGCGCGCGAGATGGTCGAGCCCTGCACGAACACGGGTTCGAGTTCGGCCACCGGAGTCAACACGCCGGTGCGCCCAACCTGCACGGTGATGTCGCGCAACACTGTTTCCGCCGGAGTAATCCACGGAATCGGCTTGTGCACGATGGCGTAGCCGGGCGCGCGGGTTTTGCCGGGAATGCGTTCGCAATCCTCGTAGCGATTCACCTTCAACACGAGGCCGTCAATGTCGTAGGGCAATTGTTTCCGCAGATCGCGCTCCTCGTCGTAGTTCGCCACGATTTCCTGGCGATACATCTTCAACACCGCGGCGATGTCCTGGCACAACCACCATTTTTTTTGCGTGGGCAGACCGAATTTCTGGAGGGACTCCAACATTTCCGCGTGCGACTCGAACTCAATGCCCTCGCACGCGCCGACCGCGTAAAACACCGCGTTGACCGGGCGATCCGCGACAATGCGCGGATCGAGTTGTTTGAGGGTGCCGGCGGTGGCGTTGCGGGCATTGGGCAGTGTTTTCTCACCGGCGGCCGCGAGTTTGGCGTTCAACTTCTCAAAATCCTGAATCGCCATGTAGGCTTCGCCGCGCACTTCGAGCAGTTCCGGAGGGTTCTTGACGTTCAACTCCAGCGGAATGGCGCGCACGGTGCGGAGGTTCACAGTGATGTCGTCGCCAAACGTGCCATCGCCACGCGTAACGCCCAGCGCGAGTTTGCCGCGCCGGTAATGCACGCTGATGGACACGCCGTCCACCTTCGGCTCCAGGAGATATTCCACGCGGTCGCGTCCCAGTTGCTTGCAAATGGTTTTATTGAACGCTTCGAGTTCCGGCAGCGTGTTTTCGTCCTGTGCCCGATTGCGTTTGTCGCGGTCCGGCTCTTCGTCCTTGGTCGGGTGTTCTGCGCCTTCAATCTTCTCCAATGAGAGCATCGGTTGCAGATGCTTCACGCGCTTGAAACCTTCCGCCGGCGCGCCCCCGACGCGTTGGGTGGGTGATTCCGGCGTGACCAGTTGCGGAAATTCCTGCTCCAAATCCTGCAACTGTTTGAACAGCTGATCGTATTCGTAGTCGCTGATTTCCGCTTTGCCCACCACGTAATACGCGTGGTCGTGGCGGCGGATTTCGGCGGCGAGTCGGGCGTGTTGCGCCTGGGCATCTTTCAAGGTCACGGCGGAATTGTTCCGGCAAGCGGATGTGGAGGGAAGAAATATTTGGCCTGAGTCGGGCCGGCAAGCTTGCCTGTCCGGGCATTATTTTCTACCGTGCGACCAGATTAAAATCGGAGAAGCTATTGAAATGAGTGTATTGATTGTCGGTTCGACGGCCCTGGATTCCATTAAAACCCCGACGCGCGAGAACCCGAAACTGCTCGGTGGCTCGGCGAGTCACGCGGCGGTGGCGGCCAGTTTTTTCTCGCCGGTGAAAATGGTGGGCGTGGTGGGTGAAGATTTCCCCAAGAAATACGTGCGGCTCTATCACAAGCACGGCATTGACCTCGAAGGCTTGCAAATCAAGCCGGGCAAGACGTTCCATTGGTCCGGCGAATATGAAGTGAACATGAACAATCGCCGCACGCTGCTCACGGAACTCGGCGTATTCGAAACGTTCTCCCCGCTGCTGCCCAAGTCGTATCAGAAGTCGCAATTTGTACTGCTCGCCAACATTGCGCCGGCGCTGCAACATCATGTACTCAACCAAATGCGCCGGCCGAAATTCGTCGTGGCGGACACGATGGATCTCTGGCTCAACATCGCGTTCGATGAACTCGTCAAACTGCTCAAGCGCGTGGATGGGTTTGTGTTGAACGACAGCGAAGCGCACCAACTGACCAAAGAAGACAATGTGTTCGCGGCGCTGAAGAAGATTCACAAGCTCGGCCCGAAATACGTCATCATCAAGAAAGGGTCGCACGGCTCGATTCTCAGCAGTCCCAAAGGCTTCTTCCTCTGCCCGGCGTATCCGTTGCATTCGGTGCTGGACCCGACCGGCGCGGGGGATTCTTTCGTAGGCGGCATGATGGGTTATCTGGCCACGGCCAAAGGTTCGGTGGATGCCAATCTGCGGCGCGCGATGATTCATGGCAGCGTTGTGGCGTCGTTCTGCTGCGAAGGGTTTGGACTGAATCGCACCACGCGCGTGACGCCGGCCCTGGTCGCTAAACGCGTCAAGGAGCTGGAACAATTGACGAAGTTTTAAGCCGATTGCTTTGCCTTGGCCGCCGAGTAGATTGTTGCCATGAACCTGCCGAACGCAGTCCCGGTGATGACGTTGCCCAACGCAACATTATTCCCGCAAGCACTGCTGCCGCTCTACATTTTTGAGATGCGTTATCGGCAGATGCTGGCCGACGCGTTGCACGGCAACCGCGTGCTGGCCGTGGCGATGCGCAAACCGAATTCGACGCGGGAAACGCCAGTGGAAATCGCGGGCGTCGGTCTGATTCGCGTTTCCGTGGCGCACAAGGACAGCACCTCGCACCTCATCTTGCAGGGATTGACCCGCGTGAAACTCGGCAAGGTTGTAAAATATCGGCCTTATCGCATTCAAGAAATCGAACCCCTCGCCACACCGCCGAGCAACACGACCAAGACCGATGCCTTGCTGGACACTGTGCGCGAATTGCTGAAGGAACGCGTGCAGCTCGGCATGCCGTTTCCGTTTCCGTTCGTCTCGCATCACAAACCCGGTGAACCCGGCCAACCGCCGCCTGCGTTTTCGCCCAAGGAAGTCATCGGCTATCTCGATTCCATTGCCGATCCCGAGCAAGCAGCGGATCTGGTTTCGTGCGCGGTGCTCGCCGGGGCGGAAGATCGCCAGACGATTCTGGAGACGCTCGATGTGGAGGCGCGCTTGCGCCAACTGGCCAAGTTTCTTCTGCGCGATATTCAATCGCATCCGAAACGCCGCCAGCGGGACAAATAAAAAACCGCGTCCTCCGAAACGAAGGACGCGGTGAAAGGTTTGGCTTTGATTACTTGCCTGATTCCGGTTTGGCCGCGGGCTTCTCCGGCTTGGGCAACGTCTCATCGAGCTTTTTGAGTCGCTCGTCGAGGATTTCAACGTTCGCTTCCTTGCGCAGTTTCGCCACGTAATCGGTATCCACCAATTGCTTCTGCAATTCCTGGGCGCGCAGGTTCTCCTTCAATTCCTCCGCTACTTCCGCGTAGGCGAAGAGCTTGGCCGGAATCTTTTCGCTCAGCTTGATGATGTGATAACCGTAGGAGGTCGTCACCACGTCACTGATTTGATTCGTGTTCAGCGAGAATGCCGCGGCTTCGAATTCCGGCACCATGCGGCCCCGGCCAAAGACATATTCGCCGCCCGTTTCCTTCGAGCCCGGGTCTTCGGAGTGTTCTTTCGCCAGTTGGGCAAAATCTTCCCCGGCCACGGCGCGTTTGCGCAGGTCCTCGATTTGTTTGCGCTTGGCTTGCTTCTGTTCGGCTGACAATTCGCCGCCCGTCGCGTTGTCGCGCGTGCCGATCAGAATGTGACTGGCGCGCACCTGTTCCGGTTGCTCGAACCGCGCCTGGTTTTCTTCGTAAAACTTTTTGGCTTCCTCGTCGGTCACCGAGACGTTCAACTCGCGTTCCAACACGGCCATCACCGTGGCCTGATCAATGCGCTGTTGTTCCCACTGCGCGCGGCTGAGATTCTGCAGCCGCAACGTCGGCGCGAGTTTCTCCTCGAGTTCCGCGTCGGTCAGCTTGTTGTTGGTTTTCAATCGCTCTAGGGCTTTCTCAAACTGCGCTTTGCCCTTGGCTTTGTCCGCCGCGGTGGCTTTGCCCAGGATGAGTTGAATGCCGATGAGGTCATTGAGTTTCTCGCGTTCCACCATTTGCATTTGTTCCGGTGGAACACTGCGGCCCTGGGCCGAAATCATGGCGTGGAAGTTCAGCAGTTCGTTGTCCAATTGACTGCGTTTGATTTCAACACCTTTGCCCTTGGCAATGACGGGGTCGCCGATGAGATCGGCGATCTTGGTGGACGCGCCGGCCGCGGAAGCGCCTTCCGTGGCGGCGGGACTGGTGGGTGCCGCGACCAGCGTGGTCGCCAGCACCACCGTCAAAATGTTTGCGATGCGATGGATCATGTTTGTTTTTTGGTTTAACTACAATTTTACGACTTTGACGTTGCGAATGGAGTCATCCTTTTCCAGTTCAGCCAAAACGGCCGCCGGCGGTTCGCTATCGAGATTCAAAACAGTGAAGGCGTCTCCTCCTGCCGTGTCGCGACTCAAACTCATGCTGGCAATGTTGACCTGATGCTTGCCCAGCAACGTTCCTAGATGTCCGACAATCCCCGGGCGATCTTTGTTCGTTAATAGCAGTAATACCCCGCTGATAGGGATTTCCACGGGCGTACTGTAGAGCCGGACGATGCGCGGGTTGTTTGGCGAACCAAAGAACGTGCCACCGGCGGAAATAACTTTCTCTGAACCATTAAAGGCCTGCACGTGCAACCACTCGTTAAACGTAACCGGTTCATTGGACCGCTTTTCCTCCACCGTCAGGCCCAGCGTCGAAGCGATGCTGCGCACGTTGATGTTGTTCAAATCCTTCACATCCGCGCGGGAGAGAAAGCCCTGCAAAATGGCGCGCGTGATGGGATCAATGTTCGGCAGTTCCTGCGCCTTGCCGCCATAAGTGATGTGCAACTTGTCCACCTGCGCCGGCGCGAGTTGGGCCAGCAGCTTGCCGAGTTTCTCCCCGAGCGTGAGATACGGCTGCACCTGTTCGTAGGTTTTGGCGTCGAGATACGGCAGGTTGACCGCGTTACGAACTTCCCCAGTCAGCAAGTAGCCAGTGATGACTTCCGCCACTTCGATGCCGCACTTTTCCTGGGCTTCAGTGGTACTGGCGCCGAGATGGGGCGTCAAAGTCAGTCCCGGATGCTTGACGAAGGGATGGTTCGCGGGCAGCGGTTCTTCGATGAACACATCGAGCCCGGCGGCGGCCACCTTGCCCGAATCCAACGCCGCAATCAGATCGTTCTCCACGATGATTTCGCCGCGGGCACAATTTACGATGCGCACTCCGGGCTTCATCTTCGCAAACGCCGCGGCGTTCAACATGCCGCGCGTTTGCTCGGTGACTGGCATGTGGACGGTGATGAAATCTGCTTCGCTGTAAACATCATCGAGTTCGGACGCGAGTTCGACGCCGAGCGCTTTGGCGCGGGCTTCGGTCAGAAACGGATCATAGCCGATGACGCGCATGCCGAAGGCAATCGCGCGCTTGGCGACTTCGCTGCCAATGCGGCCCATGCCCAGCACACCGAGCGTCTTGCCCGCCACTTCGACGCCATGCTTGCCCAGTTCTTTTCGTTCCCACTTGCCGGCAATCATGGTCGAGTGCGCCTGCGGCACTTTGCGCGCCAGACTGAGGAGCATCGTGAACGTGAGTTCCGCCGTGGTGATGGTGTTGCCGGCGGGCGTGTTCATGACCACGACCCCGCGCTGCGTCGCGGCCTCCACATCCACGTTATCCACGCCAACCCCCGCACGGCCGACCACGCGAAGCTTTTCCGCCGCTTCGAGCACCTTTTGGGTCACTTTCGTTTCGGAGCGCACCACCATGGCGACGACGTCTTTGACGAGGGGAAGCAATTCGGCTTCCGGAAGCCGTTTCGGGAGCACTACCACTTCGAATTCGGGCCGTTGTTGGAGTAAAGCGATGCCTTTCGGCGAAATCGGGTCACAAACCAAAATCTTCATAAGCACAAGAGCGGGAAGTCTAACTTACCCACGGGCAAGGTCAAACTTTCAAAAACCGGTGTTCAGGCGGGCTTTGCGCCCGGAAGCGCTCAATGATCGCTTCGCACGTCCCACGCGTCGCGCAAGCCGTCCCCGAGGAAGTTCAACGCCAACAGGGTGGCCACCAGCACCCCGCCGGGAAACACGATCAACCACCAGTAAATGCGAATCGGATTGATCTGCTCCGCGCCCTCTGCAATGAGCGAACCCCAACTCGCCATCGGTGGTTGAATGCCCAGCCCTAGGTAACTGAGAAAGCTCTCATACAGAATAATTGCTGGAACGGTGAGCGTCAGATAAACGATCACCACGCCCAGCACGTTGGGAATGATGTGCCGCCGCAAAATCCAGATCGGCCCCGCGCCCAACACGCGACTGGCATCCACAAACTGCCGCGTTCGCAACGACAACACCTGACCGCGCACAATCCGCGCCATGGTCAACCACGACACCGCGCCCAGACCGACGAACAGGAAAATCAATCGCGCCGATTTCGCGAGCGTTGGGGAACCGATTCCCTCCAGCCAGTTCTTCAGCACGCCTTCCAACGCGGTAATCAGCACGATCACGAAAATAATCGAGGGCAACGAATACAGCACATCCACCACGCGCATGAGCAGATTATCCGTTCGCCCGCCGACGTAACCCGCCACTGCGCCCCAGGTCACGCCAATGATCAGACTAACGCCCGCGCCCACCACGCCGACCAGCAACGAAATTTGCGCGCCATACATTACGCGCGTGAACACATCGCGCCCATGCACATCCGTGCCGAACCAATGTTTTGCGCTGGGCGGTTGAAATTGGTAGTCCGAGAGCGTTGCGGGATCATGCGGTGTCACCAGCGGCCAGATTAGCACGCACAACACCAGTCCCGCCAAAAACCACGCGCTGTAACGCGCCAGCCGATGCCGCCGAAACCGCCGCCACGCGCGCTGATTCGGACTCGAAGCCGCTGTATTGCCGCTGTTCTCACTCATATTTCACCCTTGGATCGAGCAGCGTGTAGGCGAAATCCACCA
>CAZKMR010000028.1:27837-42413 GCA_964553795.1 uncultured Bifidobacterium sp.
CCAGTCGCACCAACACAAACGCCAGGAAGCTGATGACCAGCAACAGCGGAATCAGAGCAAGCAGGCGACGCAGAAAATACATTTATCGGGATACCTCGCTTAATGAGGCTGGTTGTGACCCAGGCAATCGCCCTCGACTCTCGCCCTTCGCCTCGCGACTCTTCTTATAGATGTATTGCATCGGATGCTCATCGAGGATGTTCTGCCAGATGCCGCCGATTTTGGCGTCGTCGTAGTAATTGAATCCCGCGTAGAAATACAGCGGCACGACCGGCACTTCTTCCACTACGAGCATTTGTTCGGCTTGCTGAAAAATCTCGGCGCGTTTCCGCAAATCCGTTTCCAGATTGGCGGCTTTGATCAAGGCGTCGTAGCGCTCGTTGCTCCAGCCGGTGCGATTGTTCCCGCTGGTGCTGGTGAACAAATCCAGAAAGGTGTTCGCGTCATTGTAATCGCCAATCCAACTCGACATCGAAATGTCGTAATCAAGCTTTGACTGCGACGAATAAAACACTTTGCGTTCGATCTGACGCAACTCAACCGTCACACCCAAAACGTCGCGCCACATCTGTTGCAATTCGATGCCGACTTTGCCGTGCAATTTCGCCCCGCCACCCGCGGCGCCAAAGAATGTGTAGTTCACGCGCGGAAAACCTTTGCCCTCGGGATAGCCGGCCTCCGCCAACAATCGACGCGCGGTTTCCGGGTCGAACCCCGGCGCCGTGACGGCGGTATAATTCGCCACGCCGTTGGGCACAAAATGATTCGCGGGCTGCTCGGCGCCTTTGGTGAGTTTGGCGATGATGCGCGGCTTGTCGGTGGCCAATGCAAACGCCTTGCGCACGCGGGCGTCATCAAACGGCGGTTTTGTCACGTTGAAGCGATAAAAATACGTGCCGAGATAAGTGAAGCTGTGAAAATCCGGGCGCTGACTCAACACATCCATCAACTCCGACGGCACGAGGTCTTTGTCCCAGACGATGTCCGCCACGCCCGTTTCGTAGAGATTAAGCGCCGTATTGGGCGAACCGGTCGGCAGCACATCAATGATTTCCGAAGCGGTATTCGCGGCGTCCCAATAGCGCGGGTTGCGCAACAGGCGGACTTTGTCGTTCACCCGCCACGCGCCCAACAAAAACGCCCCACTCGTCGGCAGCGGCTCGGCGTGCAACCAGCGATCACCATATTTCTCGATGACCTGCCGCGGCACGACCGCCAAGGTGGGAAACGAACACAATTCGAGGAAAAACGCGAGTGGCGCATTCAACTCCACCTGCACAGTGGCAGCATCCAGCGCCCGGATGCCGACATCAGCGCGGTTCGTCGTCACGCCGTTATACCACGCTTCCGCGCCCTTGATGTAAAACAACTGTCCGGCGTAATCACCCGCCGTCGCCGGGTTCAGCGCGCGAAACCACGACCAAACCACATCCGCACTCGCAATCGGTTCGCCCGTGGACCAAACGGCATTGCTGCGCAGATGAAACGTGTAAGTGCGACCGTCTGGAGAAATCTCCCATCGTTCCGCCAACGCGGGCACTGGCTCCGCCCGACGCGGCTCCAGTTTGGTCAGGCCATCGAACAGCGCCTTGGTGATGCGCATCTCGGAAATGCCCGTGACGATATGGGGATCGAGCGATTCAGGTTCGTTGGCGTTGCAGATGGTGATGTCCGCCGGCGGCTCGGCGCGATAACAACCGGTGAGCCCTGTTGCCAGCGCAAGCAGCAACAACAGCTTCAAGCCAAGAAACCAAGATTTTGTCTCCAAGGCCTCGGGCCAAAAAGACAACCGCGCCAGCGGGAAAGTTCCGGTGGCGCGGGAGGCGATTTTCATCGCCGCGATTATTTCGGCGCGGCGTTTGTGGTGTCAACCGCGGGAGCTGACACGTTTGTGGGAGTAATCAGATTGAGCGCCGGGGTTTCCGGAGCGGGGGTGGATTCCGTCGGCACAGTCGCCGGAGCGGGGGCTGTCGCCGCCGGTTGATTCTGTTGCTCCACGAGACTGCGAAACGCTTCAGCCTGACCGCTGCGGCTGCTCTTTTGCAACAACGCGATGCCAATCAACAAAGCGAAGAACGTCACCGCCGCGTACTTGGTGATTTTGGTGAGCGGATTGCCAGCCCCCGCGCCGAACAGCGCATCGGCTGCGCCGCCGCCGAAGGCCAAGCCCGCGCCCGCTTCCTTCTTGGGCAACTGCACCAGCACCAACAAGATCAACAGCAGACAGTCGAGCACCAGGACCACCGTCAAAAATCCAATAAACAAAGTCATAGCCGCGCAGTTTAGATGGAGTTCTTGATGATGTCAGCAAAACTTCGCGCCTCCAACGAAGCCCCGCCCACGAGCGCGCCGTCCACGTCCGGCTGGCTCATCAACTCCTTGGCGTTGTTGGGTTTCACGCTGCCGCCATATTGAATCCGGACCTTTTTCGCCGTCGCTTCGTCGTAAAGTTTCACCAGCAAACTGCGAATGAACGCATGGGCATCCTGCGCCTGCTGCGTGGTGGCGGTTTTGCCCGTGCCGATGGCCCAAACCGGCTCGTACGCAATCACGGTTTCCAGCATCTGCTCGGCGGTCAGACCCGCCAGACTGCCGGCAACCTGCGTCTCGAGAACTTTCTCCATCTGATTGCCTTCGCGCTCGGCCAACGTTTCACCCACGCAGATGATGGGTTTCAAATTGGCCGCGTGCACGGCGGCAGCTTTCTTGGCTACCAACGCATCCGTTTCCTTCTGGTATTGACGCCGCTCGCTATGGCCGAGAATGACGTAACGCGTCGAGAACTCCTTGAGCATCACGGCGGCGATTTCGCCGGTGAACGCGCCAACGTTGTTCTCGCTCATGTTTTGCGCGCCGAGTTTGATGTTGGAATCGAGCACGGCTTTGGAGACGGATTCCAGCGCGGTGTAGGGCGGGCACACGACGATGTCCACTTCCTTCACGTTCGCGAGGTCGCGCTTCAGGTCGTTCACGAGTTCCAGCGACTCGGCGACCGTTTTGTTCATCTTCCAGTTACCCGCAATGATCAGCTTACGTTCTTTATTCATTTCAAAATCTCCGAGTTGATTACTTGTCACTCAATGCGGCCACGCCCGGCAACACCGAGCCTTCGAGAAACTCGAGACTCGCGCCGCCCCCGGTGCTCATGAACGTCACTTTGTCGCCCATGCCGGCTTTGTTAATCGCCTTCACACTGTCACCGCCGCCAATGATGGTTTTCGCACTGTTCTTTTGCGTCGCATCCACCACGGCTTGGGCCACGGCATTGGTGCCGACCGCGAAGCGCTTGTCTTCAAAAATACCCATCGGTCCGTTCCACAACACCGTCTTGGCATTGCGCAGTGCTTCGCCAAATTTCGCCGCCGTCGCCGGACCGATGTCCACCCCTTCTTCCGCATCCGGAATGTTCGGTTCGGTCCAGGTGCGCGGGTTGGTCAGGTCCAGCACCGGCCGGCCCTTTTTATCGAGTTTGTCCGTTTTGACCGGCGTAACGATGGTATTGTCCACCGGCAGGAGAAATTGCACGCCGCGTTGTTTGGCTTTTTCCAACGCCGCTTTGGCCACGTCCGTCTTGTCCGGTTCGACCAACGATTTACCCACCTTAAAACCTTGCGCCAGTTTGAACGTGTAAGCCATCGCGCCGCCGATCAGGATCGTGTCCGCCTTCTCCAGCAAGCGGTCAATCACCTTGATCTTGTCGGAAACTTTCGCGCCCCCGAGAATGACCACGAACGGGCGGGCCGGGCTTTCCAATTCGTCGCCGAGGAACTTCAGTTCCCGTTCCATCAACAATCCCGCCGCGCACTGACCACCGCGCTTCGCAACGATTCGCGCTACGCCTTCGGTCGAAGCGTGCGCGCGATGCGCCGCACCAAATGCGTCGTTCACATAGACGTCCGCGACTTTCGCGAGTTTCTCGGCGAACGCCGGGTCATTCGCTTCTTCTTCATTGTAGTAACGCACGTTCTCAAGCAGCAACACGCCGCCGGGCGGAAGTTCATTGGCCAACTGCTCGACTTTTTCCCCGATGCAATCGTCGGCAAAATTCACTTTCGTGCCGAGCAATTCGGCCAGGCGCGCCGCCACCGGACGCAAGGACATGGTGGCTTCGCGTTTGCCTTTCGGACGACCCAGATGCGCGGTGAGGATCAATCGGCCGCCTTTCTCAATCAACAACCGCAGCGTGGGCAAAGTCGCCTGAATGCGCGTCTCATCGGTGATGACCATCTGACCGTTCTTTTCTTCGAGCGGCACATTGTAATCCACGCGCAGGAAAACGCGTTTGCCGTGTACATTGAGATCGCGAACCGTGAGCTTTGCCATAAGAGTTAAAGGTTGTCCGGCGGGAAATCAGCTCCCCAAACCGAACGCGCAGGATAACGGCCCACCGCTCCGAGTCAATGTTTTCGGGGCGACAATTCAGTTGGTCCCATTGTGAAGATTAACTCTGCCCCCTACTGCCCCACGCAGTACAATTTGCTGCCCGTGCGAATGAAAAGTTGATTGTGCGCGACGGCGATACTGGAACGGAGATCGTTGTCTTCGTCGTCGCCCATCTGGGCGGTGTGCAGAATCTTGAACTCCGGGCCGGCCGCCACGACGAACACTTCCCCTTTGAAGTTCTGCACGTAGATTTTTCCATCCGCGATGGTCGGCGATGCTTCCAACTTGGTGCGCGTGCCGAGGTCGCCAATCCAATCCGCTTTGCCCGTGGCCGGATCCACGCGCGAGAGATTTTTCCGGTCGCTGTTCAACACATAGAGCTTCCCATCCGCAATTGCCGGCGTGCTGACGTCGCTGGAAACTTCGCGCTCTGGAGTAGTCCAAGCGAGCCAACTGTCGTCCAACTCCCCTTTGCCGCCGAGTTTCACCGCATAAACCGGCGCGCCTTTCGGAGCAGGAACGATCGCCTTGCCATCCATCGCCACCGGTGACGGCACGACGCGCCAATGTGTGATCCGCGTGGGATTCCACGTGCCCCAACGCCAGAATTCCGCGCCCGTCTTCGGGTCGTGGCCGCTGATGCAATCGCCGCCCGCGATCAATAATTCCGTGCGGCCCGCGTGCGTGTAGGGCATCGGCGTGCTGAAGGCTTCACGTGATTCCGCCCGTGCCTCGCTAGGGCGGACTTGCTTCCAGAGTTCTTTACCCGTCTTCGGATTGAGCGCGAGCAGATAACTGTCATTCGGTCCGTCCGAACGACCGCGTCCATTCACCGGCGTGTCGCGTTGCAATACCTGGAGATAAAGTTTTCCGTCGAACAACAATGGGCTCGTGGAGAACGTCCAGAGGAAGGCGAATTGCCCATACTCCTTTTGAATATTTCGCGCCCAGACTTGTTTGCCAGCGAAGTCGTAGGCCACCAAATCACCCGTGCCGTAAAAGAAATAAACCAATTCCCCATCGGTCACGGGCGAAGGCGACGCAAGATTGCTGCGATTGTCCTGGCTGAACCCCTGCGCGACTTCGTGATTCCACAATTGCTTGCCCGACTTACGATCAAACGCCAGCGCCCGCAGCGTGCGGCTTTTCACATCGGTGGAACTGATAAAAACATGATCATTCCAGATTACCGGCGTCGCTGCCGCTGGACCGGGCAACTCCGCCACCCACTTGACATTCTCCGTTTTGGAAAAGGTGGTCGGCAGGTTTTTGGCCGCCGTTGAACCGTTGTAGTTCGGCCCGCGCCAGTTCCCCCAGTTTTGCGCCAACACGCTGGTGGTCAGACAGGCGGAGATCAGGGCGGCAGCAAGAGCGGTTAATGGTTTCATAAGCAGGATTTTTCGACGGGACAGGCCGAATGGCAATTCGATTTATGTTTGGGCCGGATGTCTCCTTCTGGCCGTCCTGCCGGTTGAGACTTGGAATTCGCAGCTTCCGCCTGCTAACCTCCGTGACCTTATGAGTTCAAAGAATTTCAAGATCGCCGCGCTCGCGGGCGACGGGATCGGTCCGGAAGTCATGCGCGAGGCGATCAAAGTCCTCCGCGCCGCCGAAAAAAAGTTTGGCTTCACGCTGCAAATCACCGAAGCGCCGGTCGGGTGGGCGGGCATTGACGCCGCCGGCAAAGCGTTGCCCGATGCGACGCTCGCACTCTGCAAACAATCCGACGCCATTCTCTTCGGCTCAGTGGGTCTGCCGGATCGCGATCCAACGATTCCCAAAGAGGAACGTCCCGAGCGCGCCGCATTGCTGCGCATCCGGAAGGAATTCGGTTTGTTCGCGAACTTGCGGCCCGTGAGTTTGCCCAAGGCCCTCGCGCACGCGTGTCCGTTGGCCAAGGAACGCCAGGGCGACGGCATTGACATTCTCGTCGTGCGCGAACTCACCGGCGGCATGTATTTTGGTCAACCGAAGAAGACCGAAGAAATCGCCAAACCCTCGCCCGCGGACGGAAACATTTATCCGTATCATCGCGCGATTGATACGATGGTTTACACCACGCCGGAAATTGAGCGCATCGCGCACGTGGCGTTCAAAGCCGCCCGGTTGCGCCGCAAAAAGGTCACGAGCATCGATAAAGCGAACGTGCTCGAAAACGGCGTGCTGTGGCGCGAAGTCGTCACGCGCATCAGCAAGGATTACTCGGACGTCACGCTGGAACACATGTTCGTGGACAACGGCGCGATGCAACTTGTGCTCAAGCCGACGCAATTCGACGTGATGCTCTGCGAAAACATGTTCGGCGACATTCTCAGCGATGAAGCCGCCGCGCTCGGCGGATCGCTCGGTATGTTGCCCAGCGCGAGTCTCGGACAAACGTCCGCCGGAATCACATTCGGGCTCTATGAACCGGCGGGCGGCACCGCGCCGGACATCGCGGGCAAAAATCTCGCGAACCCGATTGCGCAAATTCTCTCCAGCGCACTCATGCTGCGGCACAGCTTCGGTCTGAACGATGCCGCCGCCGCGATTGAAACCGCGGTGCTGAAAGCGATCAATGCCGGCAATCGCACCGGCGACATTTTCAATCCCATCGAAACGACGGCCAAGAAAGTCGGCACAAAAGAAATGGGAGACGCGATTGTCGCGGCGCTCTGAAGCTTCATACATCGCGGCTAACACGGCTGCGTTTTGGACTGCAGTGGCAAGCGAAGCGCGACACCGCTTTCGCCGCGCTCATCCGCCGAGGTGCTCGCTCAGGTGATCACCAGTCGCCCGCCCCCAAGCACCGTCGTCGCTACGCTTTGCCGGCGCAGTCCAAAAACACCTCAGTCGCACGGCACCGTCCGGCTCGCCGCCCAATCGCGAATCTCACTGACTTTTTCCGCCATCACCACTGAGAGTGGCCGCGTCTGCTGAATTTCCGTCAACAAATCCTCCTGACTCACCGCGCGGCCTTGGGCATGCGCAGTGTACATGGACGACACGATTGCCTGCTCGATTTCCGAGCCGGAGAACCCAGCCGTCGCCTGCACCAGATTCTCGAGTTGGAACTGCTCCGGCTTCAAACCACGCTTGCGCAGATGGATTTCCAGAATGGTCTGCCGATTCGAAGCCGACGGCAGGTCCACAAAGAAAATTTCGTCAAACCGACCTTTGCGCACCATTTCGGGCGGCAGACGTGTAATGTCATTCGCAGTCGCAACCACAAAAACCGGTTTCTTGCGCTCGGACAACCACGTCAATAACGCGCCCAGAATCCGTCGCGACAGTCCGTCGTCGCCATCGCTCACGGACAGCCCCTTTTCAATTTCATCCATCCACAAGACGCACGGCGCCATGATTTCGGCGGTCTCCAGCGCCTTGCGCAGGTTGCGCTCCGTCTCGCCGTAATACTTGTTGTAGAGCACGCCGAAATCCAACCGCAGCAACGGCACGCCAAAAATTCCCGCGGCCGCTTTCGCAGTCAGACTCTTGCCGCACCCCTGCACGCCCAACAGCAACACACCGCGCGGCGGCTCAAGCTTCGGTTTCTCCGCCTCAGTGAAGAAACTCCGGCGCACCTCAAGCCACTGCCGCAAGCGGCTCATGCCCCCAATTTCGGAAAACTTCGCCGTCTCATATTCAAACGTCAGCGGCGAATCCTGCCCCAGCAGTTCATACTTCGCGCGCATCACGTCCGGCATTTCGGATTCGGTGATCGCGCCGTCATCGGCGATCGCTTTCATCGCCAGTCGCCGCGCATCGGTGGCCGTCAGACCCACGAGATTGCGCACGAGTAATTCGATGGCTTTGTTCGTGGTGTTGACTTCGCGTTGTCCGTTTTCCGCGCCCCAATCCGCCGCCGCGTCATAAACAATTTGCCGCAATTCATTCGGTGTCGGCAGCGGTAGCCGAAACGGCGCGGTGAACGGCCGCAATTCCTCCGGCATCTGGATCGCATGCCCGACCAGCATGACCGTGCAGAAATGTTTCCGATACGTCAGCGCGATGTCTTTCAAATGCCGGATGTGCAGCGCGTCCTGCAAATACGGATGAAAATCCAGCAGCACAAACAGGGCGTTGTTGGCATTTGTCCGGATATGGGTCAGCACTTCGCTCGACTTCACCACCGATTGCGTGGGCTGATCGTTCGGATCGAAAGCCTGCAAGCCTTCGGTCACGGTCCAACGAAAGGCGCGTAACTGCTGATGCGTGGCGATCTGCCGCACCAGCGTGACGATCTCCGGCTCTTCATTGCTCTCGACGGCGATCAACGGCGTGCGCGAACGGATGATGGCCGCGAGGTCGTGCAGCGGGCTCTCGGTGTTGAGCATCAACGTTCGGACCATTGCGGCACTGGTGAGATTGGCGGCCATGTTGGCCCACAACTCACGCGGAAACCGCGCGCCATTCAAGCCAAAATTCACGCACCGCGCCGCGCCGGCCAAGAGCATGGCTTGCTTCAGCGGGGAAATGTTGTTTAATCCCCGCGTCATGCCCGCGCCATCCGCACCGAGCCAGAGCGCTGAAGATTATCTCGAACGCATCCACGAGTTGATCGAAGCGAAGGGCTACGCCCGCGTCGTGGACATCGCCAGTTCCCTCAAAGTCCGGCAGGCTTCCGTCACCAGCATGGTGCAAAAACTCGCGCGCGCCGGCTTCGTCAAATACGAAAAATATCGCGGCCTCATACTCACACCGGAAGGCCGCACCGTGGCGTTGACCATTCAACATCGTCACGCCACGCTGTCGCGCTTCTTCTCCCTGTTTGGCCTGGATGCCGAAACCCAGCGCGCCGACATCGAGGGCATCGAACATCATCTCAGCCCCGACACGCTGACGATGCTCGCCGACCTGGCTTCTTTTTTCGAAGAACATCCCGACGCCTTGAAAGCCTTCAAACAAAGTCGGAAACGGCGCAAATAAATCGAGCGCATTTCCGGGTGACTCCGTCTAATTGCGGAACTGCATGAAACCCATCACTCTTGTCTTCGCTCTGCTGCTGGCCGGAGCGGGATTCGCCACCGGCCTGTATTTCGGCCGCCAAACGACGAATCCCAAACCTACTGAAACGACCACCTCTGCCGCCAGCACCGCGCCCCTGCCCGCCGTTTCTACCAAGCCCCGCGTGACCGCAACCGCTTCGCCCGCGCCCGGCGCCACCCGCCGCAATGCCACCGAAGCGGTGGCCGCTTTGGCCGAACTCCGCGGCAAATCGCATTCTCTGTATTGGGAAAGCTTGAACGACATCGTCAAGTCCGTTGACCCCGCGGATTTGCCCGCCGTGTTTGCGGCCATTGGCAGCCTGCGGCCGGAGCTGCAATCCATGTCCCGCTCCACCGTGTTGCTCCGCTGGGCGGAATCCGACCCCGCCGCCGCCATGACGGCCGCCAGCGGGCTCAAGAATTTCAATGAACGCAATCAAGCCATCCTCGCCGTCCTGCGCGGCTGGGGGAAAAACGATCCGCGCGCCGCAACGGACTGGGTGCTGCAACTCGCGCCCGGGCAGTTACGCAAAGATGCGCTCGGCGTCACCGCGCATCTGCTCGCGGAACAAGACCCGGAAGCCGCGTTTGCTTTGGTGAAAGATTCCCGGCTGGATCGCAACTACGGTTACAGCGCGATTCATGGCTTGTTTGAAACCTGGGCGACCAAAGATCCCGCCACCGCCGCCGCGCGGGCCGCGGAAATCAAAAACTGGCAACAGCGCAACAACGCATTTCAAAGCATCGCGCGAAGCTGGGCCGCGCAGGACGTGCAAGCCGCGCTCACCTGGGCCAAGAGCCTGCCCGAAGGACGCGATCGCTCGTCCGCGATGAGCGCCGTGCTCGGGGTTTGGGCCAACAGTGATCCCGCCAATGCCGCCGCCAGCATTCTGGACATGCCCGCCGGTCAAAGCCGCAACAGCGCGGTTTCCTCGTTGGTTCATCAATGGGCTTCGGGTGATCCGGCCACCGCTGCCGCGTGGGTGCAACAATTGCCGGAAGGTTCCTTGAAACAAAGCGCGCTCAGCAGCCTCGGCCAACAATGGGCCGCGCAAGATCCGTCCGGCGCCTTGACTTACGCGCAGAATCTTCCGGCGGGGCGCGCGCGCAATAATTTCATCGCCAACGTCGCGCAACAAATGGCCCACCAAGATCCTGACGCGGCATTGCAGTGGGCGCAGCAATTACCCACCGGTTCATTGCGCAATCAAGTGTTGCAAAGCGTCGCCAGCCAACTCGCGTGGCAAGACCCGGTGTCCGCCGCCGCGTTCGCCGACCAATTGCCGCCCGGCTGGAGTCGCAACAATGCCATCTCTCAGATCGCCAACAATTGGGCCAATCAAGATGCCGCCGCCGCCGCTGAATGGGTGCTGGCCCTGCCGGAAGGCCGCGCCAAACGCGACGCGCTGAACAGTCTTTCGTATCAACTCGCCCGTAACGATCCCGCCACCGCCGCGACTCTGGCCAACCAGCTTCCTGCCGGCGACGCGCGCAACAATTTTTACAGTCAGATCGCTTCGCAACTGGCCGAGACGGATGTCGGCGCCGCGGTCGCCTGGGCCAGTCAATTGCCTGCCGGCGAAGGGCAACGGCGTGCCTTCAGCAACATCAGTTCGCAATGGGCGCAAGCCGATCCCGCCGCCGCCGCCGCGTATGGCGCCAGTTTGGAAGCAGGCTCAACCCGCGACAGTTTTCTGCGCAGCGTCGCTTCGACCTGGGCGGATGCCGATCCGTCCGCCGCGCAAAGTTGGATCGCCCAATTGCCCGAAGGCACGGCGCGGGAAAGTGCCATCAGCGGACTGGTTTCGGGCTGGGCCAACAGCGCGCCACTCGAGGCCGCCAATTACGTCGCCACGCTGCCCGCCGGCACAGCGCAGAACAACGCCGCGCTGAATGTCCTGTCGAGTTGGGCCAATGCCGATCCGACCGCCGCCGGGGCGTGGGTGGCGCAGTTTCCCGAAGGCAATTTGCGCCAGGACGCGTTGCGCAATTTGATGAACAACTGGGCGCAAAACGATCCGACCGGCGCGGCGAATTACGTTCTGCAACTGACCGAGGGCAAGTCGCGCGATTCCGCCGCGCAAACTTACGTCAGCCAGTTGTCGTGGCAATCGCCCGAACTCGCCGCACCGCTCGTGGCGCTCATCGCGGACGACAACCAGCGTTACAGCTCCGCGCAAAGCGTAATGAATAACTTTGCGCGGCAAGATCCCGAGGCGGCGCGCAAATGGGTGGCCGAACTCGCGCTGCCCGAAGACAAGAAGGCGCAGCTATTGAAGCAGATCAAACCGTGACGCACGCCACGCTCACGGGGAGGTCATCGTGTTAATGGCATGGAGCAAACGCCGTTCGATGGCTTGCTGCCGTTCCGGCGCGAGAATTTTCCCTCCGTCGAGTTCGCGCACATAGAAGCTGTCAATCGCCGCGCCTTTCTCGGTCAAAATGCGCGCGGTGGAAATATCCACCTCCAGTTCGGCTAGCGTGTCCGCAATCGTGTAGAGCAAGCCAATGCGGTCCTCGGTTTCCACCTCGATGAAGGTGCGCGAGTCGGACATCTCGTTGTCGAAGCCGATCTGCGTGGGAATCTGTTCGCCGGCATAGGCCTGATACAACGGCCGGGAAATCCGCTGTTGGGCAATCAGCTTGTGCAAATTCACGTCCTCGTTGAGCAGCACCTTGGTCAGCAGTTTCTCAAAATCGTCCCGCTGCGTCACGGTGGCGAGCTTGCCCGTGAAGGCGTCCGTCACGAAAAAGGTATCCAGCGCAATCCCGTCGCTGCGCGTGAAAATCTGCGCGCTCAAAATCGTCAATCCCACGGCGCTGAGCGAACCTGCCATTTTCGCAAATAACCCGGCGCGATCCCACGTGCACACGCGCACCACGCTGTAACCGCGATCGGGTTCGTTGTGCAAATTCACCACCGGTGCGAGCGGCGTTTTTTCCTCCGTGATTTGCAAACGCATGAAGCGATGCGTGAGCAACAAGTCGTCATGAATCTCCCGCGCCGAGTGGATCTGGAAATATCGCGCCGGCAGCGCCTCGAAGTGCGCCACGAGTTCCTCCGTGGAAAATTGCGCGGGCAACAATTCCCGCACGTCTTCCATCAAGATGCCGCGTTGTTTTTCTTCCGCGCGCACGAACTCCGTGCCGCCTGTCAGCAACGGCATCGCGCGCTTGTGCAATTGCCAGAGCAACTGATCTTTGAACCCGTTCCAGAGTTTGTCGCTGGTGGCTTGCGCGTCCACAAACGTCAACAACGTCAGCAACGACAAGGTTTCCGGCGTCTCAATCAGCCGCGCAAAATTCCGGATTACGGACGGATCATCCATGTCGTGCCGCTGCGAAATCACCGCCATCAACAGGTGTTGTTCGATCAACACGCCGAGCACATGCGTCGCCGCGGCGTCGAGATGCAATCGCTTGCTGACGCGGGCGGCGAGCTTCGCGCCGACGGCGGCGTGCTTGCCGCGCCCTTCCGGTTTGCCCGTGTCGTGCAGCAACAACGCCAGATACAAGACGGCCGGGCGTTCGATTTCTTGAAACAGCTCGGCGTAATTGACGTGCGGCGGCTCTTTCGCTTCCCAAATGCGGTCGAGTTGCTGCAAACAAACGAGCGTGTGTTCGTCTGCCGCGTATTGATGATAAAACTCGTGCTGCACGAGACAGGTGAGCTTGCCGAACTCGGGCACGTATTTGCCGAGAAAATCCACCTCGTGCATCGCGCGCAGAATCGGCGCGACATTGCCGCGTTGATTCAAAATGGTCAGGAACGTTTCGGCTACGTGTTCATCGCGCACAAACTCGCGGTCCACCAGCGCAATCTGGCTGCGGATCAGTTGCGCGAGGTCCGGGTGCAACCGCAGCCCGCGTTGTTGCGCGTGTAAAAACACCCGCATCAGGCGACGCGGTTGATCGCGAAACACCCGATTGCTGGCAGCATGAATTTCGCCGTTGATGAATTTGAAACCGTCCACCGGTTCGACTTCCTTGCCCTTGGGCAGGAAGCGGCGCAACGACAGGCGCGACGGTGGTTCTTTGATGAACGCGAGTCGTTGTTCCAGTGTGCGGGTGATGATGAAAATGTTGCGCGAGTGGAAATAGAAATCGCGCATGAACTTTTCGATGCGTTTGCTCGGCGAGCGATCCCCGTAACCCAATTGCAAGGCCACCGCCGGTTGAATGTTCTTCGTCAACGCATCGGTGGGACGATTGACCAGGTAATGCAGTTGGTTGCGCACGCGCAGCAGGAAATCGTACGCCGCCTCGAGTTGCTTGCGCTCACGCGGCATCACCAGTTCGTGCTTCTGCAATTCCTCCAGCGAGCGGGTGCGATACTTGAAAAAAGCCATCCAGAGCAGGTTCTGATAATCGCGCAGCCCGCCGCAGCCGTTCTTAAGGTTCGGCTCTTGCATGAACGCGGAGTTGCCGTATTTCGCCCGCCGCTCGGCCTGATCTTCCAGCCGCTCCGCGATATATTTGTCCTCGTAACCCTGCACGCACTTCGTCAACACGGCCTTCTGAAATTTGGCAAACAACGCCTCGTCGCCGGCAATCAAGCGCGCTTCGATCAACGACGTGCGCGTTTCAATGCGCCGGGCATCATTCTTGTCATTGGCGGCGGCGATACACTCGCTGACACTGCGCACCGCGTGACCGGGCTTTAATCCAATGTCGAATAACGCGAGCCACACGCCGTTCAACATGCGCTCCAGAATCGGCAGCGGTTTCGTACCGCTGGCCACCTGCCCTTCGTGCAAAAACAACAGGTCAATGTCGCTCAACGGATTGAGTTCGCCGCGCCCGTAACCGCCCAGCGCCACCAAAGCCAGCGGCGGAAAACTATTCTTCGCACTCGGCGTCAGGTTGTTGTAGGCGACCTGCCATAACGCGCGAATGATGCAATCAATGGCGACCGCGCGCGCCTGCGCGACTTCCAGCCCGCCGCGCCCGTTCTGGTGCGCGTGTTTGAGACGATGATTGGCCTGCTTCAAAAAGGCGCGAAACCGCGGCAATTCCTGCGCCGCCTCGCGTCCGGGCGGCAGGGTTAAGCGTTCGGCGGCTTCCGTCTGAATTTTTTTAAGCAAGTCTTGCACGTGCGCGGCACAGGTTGCGAACAAAGCCACCCGGAAGCAAGCGGACGCTCACCTGACAAAGCTCATGCCTTCATCTATTCTCCCGCCGTGCGTCCGGGCCAACTCAAACTCGGTTATTTTACCCTCGAAGCCA
>CAZKMR010000028.1:42513-44504 GCA_964553795.1 uncultured Bifidobacterium sp.
TCTCCCGCCGTGCGTCCGGGCCAACTCAAACTCGGTTATTTTACCCTCGAAGCCATCAACAGCTTCGCCGCGACTTTTTATTTGTTCTATTTGTTCTTCCTGATGCGCGACGAATTCGGCTTCGGCGCGCGCGGCAACCTCGGGCTCACCGCTGTGCACGGCCTGGTCTATGTGTTCGCGTCGTGGCAAAGCGGAAAATTCATCCAACGCCGCGGCTGTTTCCCCGCGTTGAAACTCGGTTTCGCCGGCATGGCGCTCGGGCTGGCTTTGGGATTGATCGTACCCGGCGTTGTGGGTCAGGTGCTCGCCCTCATCGCGTGGACCATTCCGCTGTGCCTCATCTGGCCCTCGCTCGAAACGCTCGTGACGGAAGGCGAAACCAATCGCGGCACGGCGCGCATGGTCGGGCGGTACAATGTGGTTTGGTCCGGCGCAAATGCCGTCGCGTTTTTCGTCGGCGGCTGGATGTGGGAACAACTCGGTCGGCCCGGCCTCTATGGCATTTGCATCGCGCTGATGATTCTGCAATTGCTGCTGACGCTCTGGCTGGAACGCATCGCGCGGCAAATACCCAGGCCCGTTCCGCCCTCGACGCCCGCGGCCCCCCACCCCGAGGCCGCCGCCTTTCGGCAATCCCTCCCGCCGCATCGCTTTCTCCAAATGGCGTGGCTGGCCAATCCCTTTGCCTACATCGCCATCAACACCCTGGGCGCGGTGATTCCGCAATTGGCCGAGAAATTTCAACTTTCCCCCACGCAATCCGGCGTGTTCTGTTCCGTCTGGTTTTTCACACGCGCCTTCTCGTTTATCGCTTTCTGGCAATGGACCGGTTGGCATTATCGGTTTCGCTGGCTGCTCGCGGCGTTCCTCGGACTCATCGTCAGCTTCGCGACTGTGATGTTGGCGACGCAACTCTGGCTGGTGCTCGTCGCCCAAATCGGATTCGGCGTGTCCATCGGACTGATTTACTACTCGTCACTGTTTTATTCCATGGATGTGGGCGAAACCAAAGGCGAACACGGCGGTTTGCACGAAGCCGCCATCGGTCTCGGCATCTGCGTCGGACCGGCCGTGGGCGCGGCGGCGTTACATCTCGCTCCCCGCCACCCGCACGCCGGCACGTGGGCGGTGAGCGTATTATTGTGGGTCGGGCTGGGCAGCTTGTTGTGGTTGCGCGGCCGGAAGTGAAACTTGATAACTCGCGCCGGCGTGTCCATGCTGGCGGCGTTTTCGTTGCCACGAATTAACGACCAAACCAACACAGCCATGTCATTACTCGCAGGAAAAACCGGAATCGTCTTCGGTGTCGCCAACAAACGCTCCATCGCCTGGGCCATCGCGCAAGCGTGGCATAAAGCCGGCGCGAAACTCGCCTTCACCTACCAGGGCGAACGCCTCAAGGAAAACGTCGAGGAACTCGCCGGCACCTTCGGCAGCGACACGCTCCTGATGCCCTGCGACGTCACGAAAGACGAAGACATCGCGAAAGTTTTCAGCGAAGTAGGCGCGAAATTTGGAAAATTGAATTTGCTCCTGCACTCCGTCGCCTTTGCGCCGAAAGACGCGTTGGAAGGCGAATTCATCAATACCAGCCGCGAAGCCTATCGCATTGCGCACGACATCAGCGCGTATTCGCTCGTGGCGCTCGCGCGCGGCGCGGCGCCACTGATGACCGACGGCGGCAGCATCGTCGCGATGAGTTATTACGGCGCGGAAAAAGTTGTGCCGCACTACAACGTCATGGGCGTGGCCAAAGCGTCGCTCGAAGCCAGCACGCGTTATCTCGCTTATGATCTCGGCCCGAAGAAAATCCGCGTCAACTGCATCAGCGCCGGCCCGGTGAACACGCTCGCCGCGCGCGGCATTTCCGGTTTCATGGAAATGATCAAGCATTACGAAGCCCACGCCCCGCTTAAGCGCACTTGCGTGCCTGAAGAACTCGGCGCGACCGGCACATTCCTCGCCAGCGACGGCGCGGCGGCCATCACCGG
>CAZKMR010000029.1:0-16413 GCA_964553795.1 uncultured Bifidobacterium sp.
CAATCTTTCGACCCGGCACAAACGCCGTGCCGATGCCATCACCCGGCCACCAGTGGTTCAATGGCTGGTCCTGAAAAAAGAGAAACGACATGTTTCGCCGGTGTGCAAACTCCCGGAGTTTCGGCGTCGCCTGCGAGTTGTCGCTCATCACGATGGAGTCATCATGCAGGCGCGGTTCAATGGCGAGAAACTCCGCCCATTCGTATTCGGCCCGGTGATCACTATCATGCAGGAATACGTCCACGGGCTCGGTAAATTTTTTGAGTGATTCCACCGAATCCCCCAACAAAATGCGACAGTGTTGCCGGTAGGGTTCGGCAATGAGGTGCCCGCAGTCGGGCATAATGTCGGTGGCGTAAACCATTCCAGGATACCCCTCGATTTCGTTGCGCCGCAAGGCCGCTGCGATGACTGCCGTGCCCAAGCCCCGGTCCACGCCTGTCTCCAACACTACGCGCGGTCGCGTGGCGCGGACCAATGCATACCAACCCACGCGCCGGCCATAGCGGGGTTCCTGGTCGGTGCTGAAGCGGTCGCGACTGGTTTGCGCTTGTTGTTGCAAGACGGCGCGCAGTTGGTCATCGGCTTCCAGCTCGCGCATGTAGGCTTCGATTTCACTGACCGCGTGGCCGGAAACCACCGCAACATAGCTGGCGAGGTACTGCTGGTTCAGCGCAGTGAGATGGTAGGTGTGGTTGTAATACTCCCGCGAGGTAAACACCCACCGAAGACTCCGCAAAAACTGGCGGCCGATGATGGGCAGCGCCCCCAGAAAAAAGCGCGCCGGCATCATGAGGAGTCGCCCCCAATAAGTGTATCGAACCAGATTTCGCAGCATGGTCTGTTGGCAATTTATCTGAGAACGCGACCGGAACTCCAGTGGGAAAGCGCTGTCGTGGCCCGACAGTTCGGTTCAGGTGGTGCGATTCGTCACCTTGCGTCGCCCGACTTGCACCGCCAGAAATCGCCGCCGATCCGCGCTCAAAAACCGGGCGAAACGGCGGAACTTGCAGTTTTCCGTTTCAATCCGGCCGAGAATTCACTACATAGGCAAACTGAAATGCGTGATTATGCCCTGACTATGTCCCCGCCGGTTTCCGCGTGATGAGGTGCACATGAGCGGCCGACAAGTTATTGTGACCACGGTTTTCGGCGCGGGCGCCTCCCGCCTCGGCGAAACGTTCACCAGCTTTCAAAAGAATCCCGACACCGAGTTACATGTATTCGTGTATGGTGAGTCGCTGCCGACCTCGCAATTGCCGGGCATTCACTATCACTTGGTTCAACCTGACCCGGGTTTTGTTTCCACGCGCCGGGATGCTTTGTTCCGGCGTTGGACCTGGCCCGACCAACTCGATGCCGAGTACGCGTTGGTGGTGGATGGGACGGACGTCATTTGTCTGCGACCGCTTCCGCATTTTTCCGCATTGTTGCGAGGTGCGGCTTTCGCTGCCGCGACGGAGTGGGGTGGCCCGGTGAGTCTGCTGGGCCAGGGATACACCAGTTGTTATCTCAACGCGGGAGTAACATTCTGGCATTTACCCAGCAGTCAGAAGATGCGCGCGGCCATCGTGGCGCGGGGCCGGCAACATTATCGCGGGCCATTCGACGATCAAACCGCGCTGAACGAGGTCATGCAAACGCAATACTTCGATCAGATGGTGATTCTGCCGTCGCAGTTTAATTGGCGCGCCCAATACCGGAAGAACCTGCGCTTGTGGCCCAGACCTTGGGCGACCTGGCCGCGAGTTGATCGGCTGGATGGCGTTTATCTCTACCACAACGTCCATTGTCTGCAGGAAGTCACCGCCGCGCTGCAATCCACACCGCCCGCTCCCAAGGCCGCGCTGGCTGAACTGCCAAAAGATAATCCGTCCCTGGGCAAAACCTCCCTTTTGTTGCGCCGCATCCTGCACCGGCTCAGAAGTACATGAAAACCATTGCCCTATTTGTCCCGGCTTCGCGCCCGAGCCGGCTGCCACTTCTCAACATGGCCCCAAATAATTCAGGCACCCAGGTCGCTTTGGCTATTTAGACGGATATGAGCAAAATCAATCTTGGCTGCGGCCGCAAATATCTCACGGGTTACCTCAATTGTGATGTGAGCCCCAATGTAAAAGCGGACGTTTACTTCAATCTGGATGTGTTCCCTTATCCGCTCGAAGCCGACTCAGCCGAGGAGATTCTCCTGGACAACGTGCTGGAACACCTTGAGGACGTCGTGGGCGTGATGACAGAACTGCACCGCATCCTGAAACCCGGTGGCGTTTTGAAGATCATCGTGCCTTACGCCAAGAGCGATTGGGCGTTCCAAGATCCCACGCACAAGCATTTCTTTACGGAACGGAGCATGGACTATTTCGCCGCCGGCTCACCATATAACTTTTACGCGGCGTGCCGCTTCAACGTCCTCCAGGCGGCGCTCACGACGGACAATCGGACCACCCGCCAAAAACTCCGCAATGCGATCCCTTTTCGCAGCCTGTTGCGCTATTGGTTGTTCAATCTCTACGACAACGTCTATTTCGAACTCCAGAAGCCGCCGGTCGCCTCACCGTCTTGACCGGAACACAACCAGCCCGCGCCGCGGGAAATTCTCGGGGGCTAATGGGGCGATTCAATGCAACCCGTCCAAGAATTCCCGGTATCGTTCCGCGATGCGGTCCCAACTATAATTGCCCGCAAAACGTCGCGCCGCTTCTCCCAGTCGCTCGCGCGCGCTGGCGTCAGCACACAATTCCCGCAGGGCCCGCGCGAAGGCTTCCACATTGAAAGCCTCGACCTTCACGCAACATTCGGGGGCAACGTCCTTTAGATCGGCGATATCGAAAACCACCGTGGGCAGCTTGCAACAAAACGCTTCCAGCAATGTCAGCGGAAAGCCTTCGAATCGCGACGGCATCACAAAAATCATCGCCCGCGCCATGGCGGCTCGCTTCGCTTCGCCCTGCACTTTGCCCAGCAACTGCACGCGGTCCTGCATCCCCAGTTGCTTGATGCGTTGGGAAACGAATTGTTCATCCTGTGAGACGCCTGACCCCGCAATGAGTAGCGGAGGCGGGTTTTCGGCGGCAAGTCGGGCATAGGCTTCGAGTAACAAATCCAAACCTTTCTGTTGCACGTCAATTCGCCCCAAAAACAGAATCGCATCGCCGCCCGTGCTGGGCGATTGCTCAAGGGCTTCAGGTGCGATCCCGTTGGGAATGACCACGGTTTGCACCCGGGGATTCGCCGCGAGAATCTGCGTGCGAATGTGCGATGAGAGCGCGACGGCGTGGCGGTAGGTTTTCAAGCCGAGCCGCTCAACCCAGTGGAATGGCAGACGGTATTTTCGCGCCATCGCTTGACCCGCTAAGTTCTGCGTTAACACAACCACGGGTTTTCGGGTGAAGCACTGAAGAAACGCCGTCGAAAACGGCGGCGTCAAACTTTCAACCCAGATGTCGTATCGGGCCCGCAACGCGACGAGTGGCAGCAATGCCTGAAAGATTAATTGGCCGAGCTTGGGGCCGGCGGGCGCCAATCCAATTCGCCGATACGCCACTCCGTCTTTAATCATATCCCGACTGCCCGGATATTTTCCGGTCAAAACGGTAACTTCGTACGAAGGCACCAGCCGCCGGGCAATTTCATGGATCGCTTGGGCGCCGCCACCGGCATAATAGGGATTCTCCAGGTCGTCGTAGTTGGAAAAAACGATTCGTCGCTTCACGTTGCCGCTTTTGATTGATCCAGAAGAAATGCCGCGGGCGATTTGATCCAGGAAATTGGATTTGGTGCGCACGGCAGGACTTGAACCTGCACGCCTTACGGCACTACCACCTCAAAGTAGCGCGTCTGCCAATTCCGCCACGTGCGCACGGCGTCCAGAATGAATCAATCTTTGCCTCGCTAAGCAAGGTTTAATTGGTTCGTGCCGCCTGTCCAACGACTCAAACAGCAGCCTTTCTCCCCCTCAACCAATTGCGCCGCTTCTTTTTTCGAGCCCGCCTCGACCGGCTTCTATCCAAGCGCTCCTTGCCTAGTGAACCAGGCCCATGGCGGCAATTTTTTCCCCGGGGCCGCGGCCCATTTGCTTAAAACCCTCGTAAAATTGGGGTTTTGGCCCGCTGGCACTGCCACTGCTTGGCGGAACACGAAAAAGTGTCGCAGGACTTATGATTGACGCTCTGTTTAGCCAGCCGAATTACGCGGCGATGAAGAAAATGATGGACGCCACGGCGCTCCAGCATGAAGCCATCGCCAGCAATCTGGCCAATGCCGAAAAGCCCGGCTACAAGCGCATCGAGGTTAATCAATCCTTCGCCACGGAGCTCAAATCCGCGATGGGCGCCAAAGACGCCGCCCGCATCCAGGGCCTGCAACCGGCCCTGACTGTGGATGCGAATGCCGTGGCCAACACCCGCGACGGCAACACGGTGCAGTTGGAAAACGAATTGATGAATTTGCACAAAAACACCGTGGCGCACGCGCTGGAAACCCAGCTCGTTACCGGGCAATTGCTCAAATTGCGCCTTGCCATCACCGGCCGACCCTCCTGATGACTTATGATTAACGTCCTCACCGGCATCAACGCTTCCTCATCCGCGCTCGAAGCGGAGCGGATTCGCATGGAAGTCATCTCCCAGAACATCGCCAACGCCGAAGTGACGCGCATGCCCGATGGCAAACCGTATCAACGGCAGCAAGTGGTGTTCGAAACACTCTTGAATCAGCAAACCAACGCGGCAGGAACTTCCCCCGGCGAAACCGGCATTCAAGTGGCGCGCATCGAAAAAGATCAGCGTGCCCCGCGCATGGTGTTCAACCCCGGTCACGTGGACGCCGACGCCAACGGCATGGTCGCCATGCCAAACATCAATATTCACGAGGAAATGGCCGACTTGATCAACGCTTCCCGCGTCTTCGAAGCCAACCTCGCCGTCGTTCGCAATGCGCGCACGATGGCGTTACAAACGCTTTCCATTGGAAAACGCTGACCGCTGAATCGCACTGAATGAATCCGCTTTCCGCCATTCAACTGCCGATGGGCATGGACATGTTGCGCGGGGCCAATGGCCTGACGCCCGACCTCGCCAAGCCCGTTATCCCGCAGTATGAACTCGGAAAGCTCGCTCCTGCCGCGGCGCCGCTGCCCAGCACCTCAGTCGCGCCGGCGAGCGGAAATTTTGAAAACACACTCGGGCGCATGGTCGCCGACGTCAGCGCCAAGCAAGCCGCCGCCAGCGAAGCGGTCGCCAGCATGGCCACCGGCGCGGGCGTGCCGCTGCATCAAGCGGTGATTGCCATGGAAGAAGCCAGCGTTTCGTTCCAACTCATGGTCGAGGTGCGCAACAAGCTTTTGGAATCGTATCAGGAACTGATGCGCATGCAGGTGTGACGGGAATGTCGCGAAGGGATAACTGATGAACAACGGACTCACGCAAATCGGCAGTCAACTTCAAGCCATCTGGAAACAACTGGGTGGCGGCCAACGGCTCACCATCGTGGTCACCGCGCTCGCGGTGGCGGTCGGTTTGGGCGCGCTCATTTTTTGGTCCGCGCGCCCGGACTACGCCATGCTCTATGGCCGACTCGACGACGCCGAAGCCGCCAAGGTGATCGCGGCCCTGAACGAAGCCGGCGTGCCGCATCAAGTCAGCCGCGGTGGTGGCACGATCTCCGTACCGAGCGACAAGGTGCATCCCATGCGCATGCAACTTGCCGCCAAAGGCATTCCGCGCGGCGAGGGCGTGGGCTTCGAGATTTTCGACAAACCCAACTTCGGCATTTCCGATTTTGTGCAACGCGCCAATTACCTCCGCGCCGTGCAAGGCGAACTCGCCCGCACGATTGCCCAGGTGGATACCATTGAAGCCGCGCGTGTCATGATCGTGATGCCGGAGAATCGTTTGCTCGTGGACAACACCAAGAAGCCGACCGCATCCGTTTTCGTTCGCGTGCGCGGCAACAGCATGTTGCCGCCGCAGAACGTCAACGCCATCCGGTTTCTCGTCGCGAACGCCGTCGAAGGTCTCGCCGCCAACAACGTGAGCGTCGTGGACAACATGGGCAACGTGCTCTCCGAGAATAACGACAATGATTCCGTTGCCGGTCTTTCCGCCACGCAACTCAGCGCCCGCCAAAATCTCGAAAAGTATCTCGCCAAAAAAGCCGAAGACATGTTGAACAAAGTGCTCGGCGCCGGCCAATCGGTTGTGCGCGTCTCGGCGGACATCAACTTCGATTCCATTACGCATGTGGAAGAGAAGTTTGATCCGGAAACCCAGATTCCCCGGACCTCGACTGTTACCGAAGACAAGCTCGACACGATGACGGCCAATCCGAACGGCGGCACGCCGGGCGTCGCCGCGAATTCCGGCACAGACACCAATGTCGCCGCCGCGCTGCCCGCCAGCACGAGCAAGTCGAACAAGAAAGTCGTCAACACTTCTTACGAGATCAACAAGACCATCAGCAACATCATGCAAACGCCCGGCAGCGTGAAACGCGTTTCCGCCGCCGTCTTCGTCGCCGCAAACACCACAGGCAGCGGCACGAACCGCGTCATTGCTCCGCGTTCGCCCGAGGAAATGCAGAAAATCAAACGCGTGGTGATGGGCGCGCTCGGCATTCAAGAGGGACCGGACGCCACGCGGCCCGACCAGATCAGCATTGAGGAAATGCCGTTCAACGAAGAGCCGGCCCTGGAGATCGCCAAGCAACTCGATCAACAGGAAAAGAAACAATTTTGGTGGGAGCTGGCCAAGACCGCGATTTATCCGGTGTTGGGTTGCCTCGTGCTGTTTGTGTTTTGGCGCATGTTCAAGAGTACGCCGGTGGACAACATTCCGTTGGGCGTGCCTGTGGGCTCCGGGGGCATGAATGGCCGCGTGTTCCGACCGAATGATTCCGACGCCGTCACGGTGGAAGTGTTGAACCAACTCATTCGCGAGAATCCGCACAACATGACGCAAGCCATCCGCTCGTGGATGGGGCAGCCGAAAGAGAAATAATCTATGGCCGCAGCACCTGTCATTGATCAACCCGCCGCCGGCCCAACTGAACTGACCCGGCCGCAGAAGCTGGCGGTGTTGTTGTGCATGCTCGGTCCGGACAGCGCCGCGCAAATCCTCAAGTATTTCGAAGAGCGCGAAATGGAGGTCATCATCGGAGAGATGAGCAAACTCGATCTCATCAGTCACGAGTTGCAGAACCAGGTGTTGCGCGAATTTGCCGACGTGGCGGTCCAAGCGAGCACTTCGGTGGCCGGGGGCGCGGAAATCGTCCGGCTGACGCTGGAAAAGGCCGTGGGGCAGAGTCGCGCCGCCTCGCTCGTCAACCGCAATTCTCCCAACGGTGAATCAGCGGCCGATCCCGAGCTGTTGCGTCCCATCATTGAAGCGGACTCCCGCGAGCTATACAACGCCATCAAGAACGAGCATCCGCAAGCCATCGCGTTGCTCACCAGTTATCTTCCGCCTGAACGCGCTTCCGCCTTCCTGAATCAATGCCCCGTTGAATTGCGCGACAAAATTGTCGAGCGCCTGGCGACGTTGCAACCGACGCCGATTGAAGTCATCGAAACGATCGTTGCCATTCTGCGGCGCAAGCTCGGCGTGAAACCGACCCGCGCCATCACCGAAACCGGCGGCGTGAAATCCGCCGCGACCCTGCTCAACGCCCTCGACCGCGCCATGAGCAAGACGGTGTTGACCTCCATCGAAGAACGCAACCCGGACCTGAGCAAATCCATCCGCGCCAAAATGTTCACCTTTGAGGACATGACCCGGTTGGATTCGACCGCGCTGCAAAAAGTCATGCGCGAAGTCGACACGCGCGACCTGGCCGTCGCGCTCAAGAAAGCCAGTTTCCCGGTCAAGTCGGCATTGCTTGGCGCCATCTCGAAGCGGGCCGCCGAAACCGTGAAGGAAGAAATGAGCTTCCTCGGCACGCTCAAGGCCAAGGAAATCGAAGCTGCCCAAATGCGCATCGTGGACATTGTGCGCCGCCTCGAAGGCGAGGGCGAAATTGATCTCAATCCCCAGGAGGAAACCGCTGATGCCGTGGCGTGAAACCATCTGCCTGTCGCAACCGTTGCGGGACGTTCGCCTCGCGGGATCGACCCTGCCGTCAGGTTCCACTGTTGCTAGCGCGGCGGCCGAACGTGCCGCATACGAACGCGGACGGCGCGACGGCGAGAAAGCACTCAGCGAACAGCTCGTTCGCCAGCGCGGCGAATTGATTGAATTGCAAAGCGGTGTGCTCCGTTCGTTGCAACAAGCGGTGCCTAGCGTGACCCGCGAATGCGAAGAAGCGATGGTGGCACTGGCGTTGGAAATCGCCGGGAAACTTGTCGGCGACCTCCCGGTTTCCAGCGAGATGGTGGAAGCGTCCGTGCGCGAAGCGCTGGATAGCGTCGAGCAAACCAGCAATCTCACGGTGATGCTCAATCCCATGGATTTTGAATTACTGCAAAAAGCCAACGCGCCGCTCCTCTTGAGCGACGTCGAAGGCGAACGCTTGAAATTCCAGACCTCGCCGCAGGTGTCGCGCGGCGGTTGCCTCGTGCAAACGAATTTCGGCGTCCTCGACGCGCGCCGGGAAACGAAGCTCCAGGCGCTCAAACAATCACTGTTACCCGCATGCCCTTGACTCAACCCACCGTCCGGCCCGGCCATCGCCTTGCGCAAGCGTTTCAACGCGCGCGCGAGACCCGCGTGTTGGAAAACCGCGGTCGCGTCGTGCAACTCATCGGATTGGTCATCGAATCCGAAGGACCGCTGTGCGCGGTGGGCGAAGTGTGCCGCATTGAATCCGCGCGGCACGATGGCAGCACGCTCGCGGAAGTCGTTGGGTTTCGGAATCATCATGTGTTGCTCATGCCCTTGGGGGAAGTGCATGGCATTCACCCCGGTAGCGAGGTCATTGCCCTCGGCGCGCCGCTGAAAGTCAGCGTGGGCGACGGTCTGTTGGGGCGAGTGATTGACAGCCTTGGGCGACCGCTCGACGGTCTCGGGCCGCTCAATGCCGAAACCCAGGTGAGCGCCAATTTTCTCCCGCCGCACCCGCTCAAGCGGCAGCGCATCCAGCAAGTCTTCCAAACGGGCGTGAAGGCGATTGATACGTTCATCCCGTGTGGGCGCGGGCAACGCCTCGGCATTTTTGCCGGCAGCGGCGTTGGTAAATCTACTTTGCTCGGCATGATTGCCAGTCGCGCGGAATCTGACGTCAACGTCATCGCGCTGATTGGCGAGCGGGGTCGCGAGGTGCGCGAGTTCCTCGAGAAAGATCTCGATGAAGCCGGGCGCAAACGTTCGGTCATCATTGTCGCCACTTCCAACGAACCCGCCCTGGCGCGCGTGAAAGGCGCCTTCGCCGCCATGGCCGTCGCCGAATACTTCCGCGATCAGGGTAAAAACGTGTTGTTGATGATGGATTCGGTCACGCGCTTTGCAATGGCGCAGCGCGAGATTGGTCTGGCCGTCGGCGAACCGCCCGCGACGCGTGGTTATACGCCGTCGGTTTTCTCGCTGTTACCCCAACTGCTGGAGCGGGCTGGCACCGGCGAGCGTGGATCTATTACCGGTTTATTCACGACGCTGGTCGAACAGGACGACATGAACGATCCCATCGCCGATGCGGTGCGCTCCATTCTCGACGGACACATTGTGCTCACCCGCGAACTGGCCACGCAGAATCATTACCCGGCGATTGATGTGCTCGACAGTGTGAGCCGGTTGTCGCGCGACCTGTGTTCCGCGGATCAAATCGAGTTGGCGGGGCACGCGCGCGAGGCGTTGTCGCTGTATCGCCGCAATCAGGATCTTATCAGCATTGGCGCGTATCCCGCCGGCAGCAACGCCGCGATCGATCTCGCCATCCGCTTGAATGATCCGTTGAAAAAATTTCTGCGCCAGGGTGTGCGCGAAGGATTTGTCGCCGCCGACAGTTGGCGTTTGCTCGGCCAGACCATGGCGGTGCAACCGGTCAGCGCGCCGCGGCCCGGGTTGGCAAAATAAATTATGAAACCGTTCAAGTTCAGTTTGGAAGCGGTGGCCACCACGCGGCGGCGGCTGGAACAAGCCGCGCTGGAAAACTACGCGCAGGCGTTGCTCGTGCGCCAGAGCGCCGTGACGCAGTTGGAATCCATCCAACACGATCTCGAAGCGGCGTGGTTGCGCTTGCGCCAGACGCTCGAATCCGGCTGCTCCGCATCGTCCGCCACGCGCCTGCGGCAGGAGAGCAGTTTTCTGGAAGATGAACGCAAGTTGCGCGAAGACGCGTTGGCCCAGGCGGAACGCGGTGTGAGTCAGGCGTTGCAACAAATGTTGGCGGCCCGCAAACAACGTGAAGCCGTTGAGAAGGTGCGCGGCAAAAAACGCCTGGAATACGACCGCGACGCGCAGCGGGACACGCAAAAATTCCTGGATGAACTCGCCACGCAGCGTGCAACGCCGGCGCAATCCTGGCGCACCGCCGCTGATCCCCTCGCATGAAAATTCTAAAAAACTCCATCGTGTCATCGATCCTTGGCCTCGTGCTCTATGCCGTGGTCACCGTGCTGGTCTGGAAAGCGCCCGCCCACATCGTCGAAGGGGAATTGGCGCAGGACCACATCGTCGCGCAAGCGAAGACCGCCGTGCCCTCGTGGGAATTTCAAAGTCAGGAAGCCGAACTGCTCGTGGCGGAATTGAAGGCCGAACGCGAAGCGTTGGATCGGCGCGAGAAAGAGTTGAACGATCTGGCCGAACGTCTCAAAGCCGAGCGGCTCGAAATCAACGTGGTGACCCAGGCGGTTCATCAACTCCAGGCACAAGTGGAAGCGCATATCGTGCGCATCAACGCCGAAGAGGCCGTCAACTTGAAGAAGCTCGCACGCACCTACGCTTCCATGTCGCCCGAAGGCGCGGCGCCCATCCTGAAGGAACTGGAAGAATCCACGCTGCTCAAAATTCTGGCGTTGATGAAAGAAACCGAATCGGCGCCGGTGCTCGAAGAAATGGCCCGCCTTGGGGTGGATGAAGCCAAACGCGTGGCCCGCGTCACCGACCGGTTGCGGTTTTATATCGCGCAACCCAAAGACGCCAAGAAACCCGGATTATGAATTCTTTAGTCTCCTTGATGGCGCCGCCGGCCAACGCCGCAGCATCCGATCCCGCCTCCGGGTTTGTGGCCCCGCCGCCGCAATCGAAATCATCGTTTGGTTCGGTCTTGGAGCGCACGCTGCATCGCGCTCCGGAACGCAAAGCTCCCAATGCTCGCGCCGAACGCCCGCGTTCGGAGCGCCGCGAGAATGCTCGCGATGAACAATCACCCCCGCTATCGCGCACCCCGCTACGTTCGAAACAACGCGAGGAAGAAGCTGCGTTGGACACGAGTCTGGCCGGGGCCTGCGCGGTATCCGGTCAACCCGTTCAACTCGACGAATCGGTCCCGCCCCAGGGGGTCGTCGCCGAAACCGATGCGACGCCAACTCCCGCCACCACTGCTGCTGCCGGAGACGAAGGCGTGGATTCCAGCGCGCCGAGCGAGGTTGCTTCCGCCGGTGAATTGTTGCTCGATGCCGAAGCCCAAATTTCATCAACGAATCCAGCGCAGTCTTGCGGCAACACAGCATCATTCAGAACAACCGAGCAAACAGCCACACCCGCAATGCTTCCGGACGAAGCCTCCGCTCCGGATAATTCTTCTATCGCGGTGGAATTAATTGGTGCGGACGGTCTGACCCCAGCAGTTGAACCGGAAGATTCTCAATCGGTCGCAGTGCGCTCGGACGAATTCAATCTCATCGCCAGCGCCCGCCTCGCGCGTGAAGCAGAAGTTCGCAACACGACCACAGCGCAGGCAACTGAAACAACCGATTTGCTCGCGACCCCGGAAGTTGCGAGTCAGGAAAATCGTGCCGCAATGCCCGGCGCCGTTGCGCTGGAAGCGCAAAAAACCGCCCGAGCGGCGCGGCAATTTCGCGCGGATCAAACCGAAACCCTCCGTGGCATAGCCGGTGCTAATTACGGTAGCACGATGAAAACAGGGCCAAATATGGAAGAAATTGCCGGGAACACCCAGCAATTATTGCCCAGCGCCGCGGCCGGGCCAGTTGCCGCGCTACCCACATTGCCGACTGAGGATGGGCGCAAGGCGGGCAACGTCGGTTCATCTCCTGAATCGCTTCTGGAAGCCGGGCGACTGGCGCCGGCGCCCGTTCGTCTCGATACCAGCGACGCTGGCGAACTCACGGAGGTAACCACGCCGCCATCGGTCGCCCGAACCGCCGAATTGATTTCCCGCGAAGTGCGGATGTTCAAACGCGGGGGCGACGATCTGGTCGAGGTCGTGTTGACTCCCGATGTCAAAACGCAAATTTCGTTGCGACTGCAATGGCGCGAAGGCCAGGTGGAAGTGCAGGCGCGGTGTGACTTTGGCGATTATCGTTCGCTGAACACCGAATGGCCGCAGCTTCAAGCGGCGCTGGCGTCCCAAGGCGTGCGGTTGTCGCATTTAAGCGAACGCGCCACCACGGGCTTTACCGATTTCTTCAATCAGCAAGGCTTCTCGCAGCGGCAGGGCGGCGAGCAAGGTCAGGGTCACGAACGATCCGGCGCGGAAGCCGGGATTCCGCCGCTCCCGACCACCAATCCAAAAACCAACCCAAGCGCGAACCCGCGCGGCAATCGGCGCTTCGATTATTGGGCCTGATTTTATGGCAAGTCTCGACGCAATTCTCGCAACGAACAGTTCGACGTTAAACTCGCTGGACGGCAGCGCGCGCACGCCTACGCAAACGCTGGGGCAGGAGGATTTTCTCCAGCTCCTCGTGGCGCAGATGTCGCAACAAGATCCCATGAACCCGGTGAAAGACACGGAGTTCATCGCGCAGATGGCGCAGTTCAGTTCGCTGGAACAGAGCAAGGCGATGATGCAGGACATGGCTTCCTTGCGCGCGGGCACGCTGCTCGGCACCACGGTCATGGTGCAGGATGAAGACTATCCCACCGGCCTGAATACCGGCGTGGTGGATTCCGTGTTGATGGAAAAAGGCGTGGCGAAATTGCTCGTCAACGGCACGCGTTACGAATTGGGCGATATCCTCCGAATTTTCCCGGCGGGAACCGATCTCAACGCTCCGCCGCCGGACGCGAGCGCAACGTGAACCATTTTATGATGTACGCAAATACGCATACCGCCGCCGCGCTGCCGCGCCGGCAATTCAGCCCTAACGTCGTCAGTTTGAACCTGGCGCAAGCGTTGGTGGGCCGCACGGTGGATGTTTTGACGGGTCACAAAAAAGTCACGCACGGTGTGGTCACGGGCGTGTTAACCGAGGCAGGGAAGCCGCGAATCGTAATCGGCCGGACGAGTTATGACGTGCGTCAGATACTCACGATCACTCCAGCCAAAGCCAACTAACCAAAGGTAAATCCCATGCTTCGAGCCCTCTCTTCCGGTGTCAGCGGTATCCAACAATTCCAGAACCGTATTGACGTCATCGGTAACAACATCGCCAACTCCAACACCGTCGCCTACAAAGCGGCCCGCACGGACTTTTCCGACGCGTTCAGCCAGACGCTGCAAGTCTCCAGCGCCAGTTCTTCCGGCTCCAATCAAGCCGGCATGCAAGTCGGCTCGGGTGTCAACACCTCCGCCGTCAAAAACATTTTCACTCAGGGCGCGTTGACCCGCACCGGCGTCGGCACGGACCTCGCCGTGGACGGCGACGGTTTCTTCATCGTGCGCGACCCGATTAGCACCGTTGAATACGCCACGCGCGCGGGCGATTTCCGCCTCGACGACAGCGGCTATCTCATCACGAACAAGGGGCTGCGCGTGCAAGGTTGGAATACCGATGGCAGCCCGACCGGATTGCGCGGCGATATCCAGATTGACGCGCAATTCGTGCCCGCGACCACGTCGCCTACCGCCACCATGACCACGTTCAGCATCGCGCGCGATGGCTCGATCAAGGTGAAGATGTCCGACGGCACCGAATACACCCGCGGTTATATCTTGCTGCAAAAATTCAGCGATCCGCAGGCTTTGCTCAAAGAAGGTGACAATCTGTATTCCGGCATGGCGGCGGCTGGACCGTTGAGCCAGGCCGAACAGCCCGGCACGAACGGCCTTGGGTTCATCGAATCCAGCGCGTTGGAATTGTCGAACGTGGATCTCGCCAATGAGTTCGCCAATCTGATTTCCGCGCAACGCGGTTTCCAGGCCAGCGCCCGCATTATCACCGTGAGCGATGAGGTGCTCCAGGAATTGGTCAACTTGAAACGTTAATCCCTGAACTGAATTATGTCTGACAAGAAAGCTGATGCCGCCAAGCCTGCGGACGGCGCCACGTCGAGCGGCGGCTTCAAAGCCCTGTTGCCGCTAGTCCTCAACATTGTACTCATGCCCGTCATCGCGTACGTCATGACGGTGTTCGTCCTGTTGCCGAAGCTGAACTCCAACGCCACGACAGCTCACGCTCGTTCCGAAACTACCGAAGCGTCCACCGGCGACGGACACGGCGAACCGGCCAAATCGTCCGGGGGTAAACAGGGCGCCGGCGGCAAAATCACCGCGCCGCTCAGCGCCAAAGTCCTGGTCAATGTCTCGGGCACGGCCGGCACGCGTTATCTCCTCGCGTCGCTGACCCTGGTCGGCACCGCCGCGGACTTGAAGGAACAAGTGGACAAGAGCGACGCACAACTGCGCGACATTGCCTCCAGTGTTCTCGCGACAAAAACCATCGCCGACCTGGACAAGCCCGGCTCGCGCAATTTGATTCGCACCGAACTCATCTCCGCGTTCAACGGCGTGTTGGGCGACGGTCGGGTTAAAGAAATCTATTTCACCGAATTCGCCATTCAGTAATCGCCACATGGAGTCCATCGACCAACCATCTGCTGCGGCCACTGCGGTCGCCACGCCCGAGCCGGCGGCGCTCGGACCGCAGGTCTATGAACTCTCCCAGCGCACCTTGTTTTCCGCCGCGGAATTGCGCCGGTTAACGTCCGACTACGACACCATTCGCCGCGCGTGCAGTGTTCGTTTGGCGGTTCTTTTCCGAACGGAATTCGAGCTCAAGTTGGATTCGCTGGAAACGCCGACGTTCCGTCAGTTCGTTGGTGCTTTGCGCCAACCCACGCAACTGGCCTTGTTCAAGGTCGAATCTTTGCGCGGCCTTGGGGTGTTGGAAATCGCCCCAGCCTTGGCGCTGAGTTTATTGGATCGCCTTTTGGGCGGTCCCGGCGCGAATGATTTGGCCGCGCGCGAATTGACGGAAATCGAAATGGCGTTGCTCGATCAAATCAACCAATTGATCACCGACGCCTGGTGCGCGCATTGGAAAGGCAGCAAAGAACTCAAGGCCACACTGGTGGGGCACGAAAACGATCCGCGCTATCTACAAACCTCCGCGCCGGAAACGACGCTGGTGGTCGCCACTTTCACCGCCACCGTGGGCGAATGCTCCGGGCAAATGCGCCTCGCCCTGCCCTTGAGCACCCTTGAACCGTTGTTGCAGAAAATGCGCGCCGAACTCAAGCCAGCGGCCGATGTCCCCACGACGCCTGCGCCCAGCGCGCCGCATCAATGGAATCCCGCGTTGGACCACGTGAACATTCCTATCAGCACCACGCTGACCGGGCCGCAAATTTCCGCGCGCCAGTTGCAGGCCCTGAAGGTCGGAGATGTGTTACATCTGCCGCTGGAGGCTGCCAACCAAATCCAAGTGCGCCTCAATGGCGTGCCGCGCTATCAGGGTCGCCTGGGCACGCGTAACGAACATTGGGCAGTGGAAGTTTTGAATGCTTTGAAATCCTGATTATATGAACGCCACTCTTTCCGTCCCTCCCAACCTCGACATTTTGCTCGACGTGCCGGTCACCTTGACGGTGGAACTCGGCTCGTGCCAGCTGCCGATGCGCGAGGTGTTGCAACTGACCGCCGGCTCGGTCGTGCAATTGGATAAACCCGCCGGCACGCCGGTGGAACTGCGGGCCAACAACAAACTCGTGGCGCGCGGCGAAGTGGTGGTGGTGGAAGATCATCTTGGCATTCGCATCACCGAACTGGCTACCACCGCCCCAACGGCGCCCGCTCCCGTTGCCGCAACGCCAGTTGCCGCAACGACTTCTTAAGCTAGTTCCCACCAAACCCCTAAGGGTGCCGCTACACTTCGCCGGACAGATTGTAGCTGCGCGGTTCGAGGCGGCGGGGCATCATCCGCGGAAAATTTTGCGGAAGAATGCTATGAACCAGATGCACGAAATTGATAACAAGGTGTTCGGCGACGCGATGCAGTTCGTCGAATTGGAACTCGACCCCAATGAAGCCGCCATCGCGGAAGCGGGCGGCATGATGTACATGGACGACGGCATCGAGATGCAAACCATCTTTGGTGACGGCTCGCAACAGAACAGCGGATTCTTTGGCTCGTTGCTCGGC
>CAZKMR010000029.1:16513-44211 GCA_964553795.1 uncultured Bifidobacterium sp.
CATCTTTGGTGACGGCTCGCAACAGAACAGCGGATTCTTTGGCTCGTTGCTCGGCCCGGGCAAAATCTGGCTGCAATCTCTGCCCCTGAGCCGCATGGCGGATCGAATCGTGGCCGCTTCGAAGGTCGGCGGACGGCGCGAGGAAGGTTCGGTCCTGGGCGGGCTGGGGAACTTGCTGGACGGTGATCGTTGATATTCGCGAGTTCGAATGAATCTTGAGGCAGGCCTTCCGTCTGACCCGGAACTATGAAACTGTCATCAAACATGGCATTGGTTCGCGCCCCGCGATCCCTTGGCGGTCTGACCGCCGGACTGCTCCTGTTGGGCGCGCTGAGTGGAGCGGCGCAGATTCGCAACATTGCGGATTACTACGCGAACCAATGTGCGAGCTGTCACGGGAGCGACCTGCGGGGTGGCTCGGCCCGTAGTTTGGTCAATGCGGAATGGCAATACGGTTCGGACGACGCGAGTATCGCGCGGATTATTCGCGTCGGCGATCCCGACAAAGGCATGCCAGGATTTGGCGCCGTAATGAGTGAGGCGGAGATTCGCGCCATGGTAGTCTTGCTCCGCGAAAAACTCGCGCAAGCGCAAAGCCACACCAACGATTTTGCCAAGCCGATCGACGGTGAAATCGTGCGGAGCGCCGAGCACGCCTTCCGGTTTCAAACCGTGGCCGACCAACTCAACACGCCGTGGTCCATCGCGTTCCTGCCGGGGGATCGGTTGCTGGTCACGGAATTGAGTGGCCGCTTGCGCCTCATCGAGCGCGGGCAACTCCATCCGGAGCCCATCGCGGGCGTGCCGGCCGTGCGCGCCAAAGGTCAGGGTGGCTTGATGGCGGTGGCGGCACATCCGGAATTTGCCCAGAACGGCTGGATTTATCTCGCGTACAGCGACGCGGCGATGAATGACGGCAAAGAAGTCGGCATGACAGCGGTGGTGCGCGGCCGCATCAAGGACCACAAATGGACGGACGAGCAGATCATCTACAAAGCGCCGTTGGAGCATTATCTCGCCACGTCGCATCATTACGGCTGCCGGTTGACGTTCGACAGCAAAGGGCATCTTTTCTTCCCGATTGGCGATCGCGGCCTGATGCAGATGGCGCAAGACCTCACCCGACCCAACGGCAAAGTGCATCGCCTGCACGACGACGGTCGCGTGCCGAAAGATAATCCCTTCGTGGGCCAATCCAATGCCGTGGCGAGCATCTGGTCTTATGGCAATCGCAATCCGCAAGGTCTCATCTTCAATCGTGTGACGGGTGAACTCTGGGAAACGGAACACGGTCCGCGCGGCGGCGACGAACTCAACCTCATTCAACGCGGCCGCAATTACGGTTGGCCGGTGATTACGCATGGCATGGATTATCCCGGCACTCCCATCACGGCGCTCACCGCCAAGGAAGGCATGGAACAACCAGTGATTCATTGGACGCCGTCCATCGCTGTGTGCGGCATGGATTTTTATCACGGCCAGAAATTTTCCCGCTGGAAGGGAAACTTGTTTGTCACCGCGCTGGCCCAACAGGAGTTGCGGCGGCTCGAAATCAAGAATCAACAAGTGACCCAGCAGGAAGTGCTGTTCAAAAACATCGGGCGCGTGCGGGACGTCGCGTGCGGCCCGGATGGATTGATTTATGTCGCATTGAACAAACCGGATCGCATTGTGCGGCTGGTGCCGGCGCCATGAAGTCCGTTCTTACTCTTAATCGCAATCTCAATCGGTTGAGCCGAGGATTGAGATTAAGAACAAGAGTAAGATCAAGACGCCGGTTCGATGCGGCGTTCACGCTGATCGAGTTGCTCGTCGTCATTGCCATCATTGCCATTCTCGCGGCTTTGCTGTTGCCGGCTTTGTCGCGCGCCAAACAATCCGCCCGGCGCGCTTCCTGCCTTTCGCAACTGAAACAACAAGGCGTCGCCTGGCGCATTTATCTGGATGATAATCACGGTCGCTTTCCCGACGCGCGCCATCTGAAAACGGCGCTGCCCGGCGGCTACAAACCCTGGAGCACCTGGCCCACCAGCGACCCCCGCGCCGGTTGGGCGGGCGTGGTCTTGAGCAATCTGATTCCCACGGCGTCGGTTTGGAGTTGTCCCGCCCTGCAAGCCGCATCGTGGCACGCTGCGCCGCAGACCTGGCAATTCGCCGGGTTGACTACCAACGCACCCATCGTCCGCTACTGGATGTGGCGATTTGATCGGCCGGACGATCCGGTGCCGCTCGATAATTTTTGGGGCCGTACCGAAGCGGAGTGTCTGTTGGCATTGCGCGCTGCGAACAATCCCCAGGCGGGTTCGGTCAGCGGGCCCGCGGCGGTAGAACTGACGGTGGATGTTTATTTTCCCAACACGATTCCGGCGGTGCCCGGGGAATTGAAAGGCCGCGCGGCCCACGCGGGCGGACGCAATCGCCTCATGCTCGACAGTCACGTGGAATTCCTCCGTGACGCCCGCACGCCGAACGGATAGTTTTCCGCGCACATCATGCGCTTGCTCCTGCTGTGCTTATTTGTCGCGGCGTTTGACCTGACCTGTGTTGTGGCGTCGGTCAATTGGCCCTCCTACCTCGGCGACGATGCGCGCAGGCATTATTCCCAACTCGCGCAAATCAATACATCCAACGTGCATCGCCTCGAAGTCGCCTGGACATACCACGCGGGCGGCGCGCGACCCGATGGGCGTTCGCAAATCCAGTGCAACCCGCTCATTGTGGATGGCGTGTTGTACGGCACTTCACCCGAGTTGATCTTGTTCGCGCTGGACGCAGCAACGGGCCGGGAGCTGTGGCGTTTTCAACCGCTGCGCGGTGGGGGCGACCATCAAGCGCTGGGGGTAAATCGCGGCGTGGTGTATTGGGCGGATGGCGATGATCGGCGCATTTTGTATTCCGCCGGGCCGACGCTTTTCGCGGTCAACGCCGCAGATGGAAAACTGATTTCCTCGTTCGGCGAGCAAGGCCGCGTTGACTTGAAGCAGGGACTTGGACGCGATGCGAGTCAACTTTACGTCATCGCCACGACGCCGGGCGTTGTGTTTCGGGATTTGTTGATCATGGGCTCGCGCGTTTCGGAAGGCCCGGGCCCAGCCGCGCCCGGTCACATTCGCGCTTACAACATCCGCACCGGTGAACTGATCTGGCGTTTTAACACCATTCCGCAACCCGGTGAATTTGGCCACGACACCTGGCCGGCGGAAGCGTGGAAATACATTGGCGGCGCGAATTCCTGGGCCGGCATGGCGCTGGATGAAGAACGCGGAATTGTTTTCGTGCCAACCGGTTCGGCGGCGTTCGATTTCTGGGGCGGCAATCGCATCGGTGAGAATCTTTTCGCCAATTGTCTGCTCGCACTTGATGCCACGACCGGCAAACGTCGCTGGCACTTTCAATTCGTGCATCATGACTTGTGGGATCGCGATCCGCCCGCGCCGCCGACGCTGCTGCGCGTCAAACGCAATGGCGAATTCGTGGACGCCGTCGCGCAGGTCACCAAATCCGGTCATATCTTCGTTTTCAATCGCGAAACCGGCGCGCCGCTGTTTCCCATCGAAGAACGCGCTGTGCCGTCGTCCGATCTTGCGGGCGAATCCGCATGGCCCACGCAGCCGTTTCCGCTTAAGCCCGAACCGTTCGCGCGACAAATTTTTTCCGCCGATCAAATCACCGATATCTCGCCGGAATCGCATCGCGCCGTTCTGGAAAAGTTCGTGAAACTGCGACCGCACACGCCGTTCGCGCCGCCGAGCCGTGAAGGCACAATTATTTTCCCCGGGTTCGACGGTGGTGCGGAGTGGGGAGGCGCTGCGGCTGATCCGAACGGAATTCTTTATATCAACAGTAACGAGATGCCGTGGATTCTGACGATGGTGGAAACAAAGTCCAAAGACGGCGCAAAACTGTCAGACGGCGAACAAATCTACGCGCAAGTCTGCGCCGCGTGTCACGGCGTCAATCGGTCCGGCGATCCCGCCCGCGCGTTTCCGTCGCTCGAGAATGTTGCGACGAAATTCAAGCAACCGGACATCGAACAGTTGTTGGAAACCGGGCGCGGTATGATGCCGTCGTTTGCCTTCCTGTCCGCCGAGCAAAAGCGTGCCGTCGCCGGATACATTTTGGGCGACACTGAACATCGCGCCACGCTCTCGACGCAGACGAATTCCGAAGCTCTGATTGACTCGCCCTACACGCACACCGGCTACAATCGCTGGCTCGACACCAACGGTTACCCCGCCGTGAAACCGCCATGGGGCGCGCTCAACGCCATTGACCTCAACACGGGTGAATTTGTCTGGCGCACGCCGCTGGGCGAATTGCCCGAATTGACCGCGCGCGGTATTCCGCCCACGGGCGCGGAAAATTACGGCGGCCCGGTGGTGACGGCGGGGGGATTGATTTTCATCGCTGCGTCCAAGGATGAAATGTTTCGCGCGTTTGATCAGCGCACCGGGGAAATTCTCTGGCAAACCAAACTGCCGGCTGCCGGTTACGCCACGCCCGCCACGTACTCAGTGAACGGACGGCAATTCATCGTCATTGCATGCGGCGGCGGCAAATGCGGCACAAAAAGCGGCGATGCTTACGTGGCTTTCGCGCTACCGAACTGAAATGGACGGAGCGCCGAACTCCCGCTCGGCTCGGTGATGTTTGAATTCGGGGGAACACGCCGATTCAGAAATCGGCGTTCCGCACGCGCATTGAATCGCGCCGGTAACGTTGCTAGCTTCGGTGGCGCGTGAGAACCAAGTTGCTTCCAATCGCTTCCGGCATCGCACTGACCTTAATCCTCGCCGGTTGCGAGCCTGGCCGTCCCGCGAACTCCGTCTCCGGCACGATCGAAGTGGACGAAACCCGCGTCGCCTCGCGCTATGGCGGACGCGTGGAAGGAATTTTCGTGCGCGAAGGCGAAAGCTTAACCAACGGTCAACTCATCGCCACGCTCTCTGCCGCTGAACTTGCGCCGCGCCGCGCGCAATTGGCCGCCCAACTCGCCGAAGCCGAAGCCGGGCCGCGCAAAGAAGAAATTGCCGCCGCCAAAGCCGAGTGGGAGGCGCAAACGGCACAGGAAGTTCTCGCCACCTCTGAACGTCAGCGCGCCGTTGAGTTGTTCGCCGAGAAAACCATTTCCGTCACCGAACGCGATCGCGCCGTCACTTCGGCGCAATCCGCGCAACAAGCTGTAGCTGCCGCGAAAGCGCGCTACGATCTGTTGCTCGCTGGCACGCGGCCCGAACGCATCGAATTGATTCGCGCGCAACTCGCCGAACTCGACGCACACCTCGCCGAGATGAAGATTGTTGCCCCAACGAATTGCGTACTGGAAGTCCTCAGTGTGAAAGTCGGCGACGTCGTCGCGCCGAATCAATCTATCGCCACGCTTTTGCTCACGAACCACCTGTGGGTGCGCGTCTTTGTGCCCGAACCGTGGCTCGGTCATATCAAGCTCGCTGAAGCAGTGAATGTTCACGTGGACTCCTTTCCCGACAAAACATTCTCCGGCGAAGTGGAGCAAATCCAACGCAGCGCCGAGTTCACCCCGCGCAACGTGCAAACTGTCGGCGAACGGGTGAAACAAGTCTTCGGCGTGAAGGTGAAACTCGACAACACCGCAAGCGAACTCCGCGCCGGCATGGCGGCGGATGTGGTTTTCCCAAACGTGCCAAACTAATTAACCACGGATGGGCACAGATAAACATGGATTCGAGACTGGCAATCGAAGCAGGGTAGTAATGTGCCTTTCAGGCCGCATCCGTGCGGCTCAACGAGCCGCCAGAACCCAGCCCAGGGCCGAGCGAAGCGATGCCCTGGGAAAACGTCCCATAAAACATATTGCGCCCTGAAGGGGCGCGAGAGGCATTGCAAAATCGAACGGGTGAAATTAAACGCAAGACATTTGGCGAACTTCCGGTTCTCCCGCCCTTTCAGGGCGGAGGGCTCATTTGCGTTTCAATCCCAAGGCATCGCGCTGGCGCGCTCAGCCTTGGGCTGTATTCTCATGGCCTTTCAGGCCATCCTCCTGACGCCAGATAATCACATCAGCTCCTGATACATGCCGCAATCGCTCGCCAAAATTTATATTCACCTGATCTTCTCGACGAAACATCGCGAGCGCGTGTTACCGGATGAAATTCGTCCGGACCTGCACGCCTACATGGGCGGCACGCTCAATGGTCTTGGTTGTTCGCCTGTCGAAATCAGTTCCGAGCCCGATCATGTCCATTTGTTGTTTGTGATGTCGCGCACGGAGACGTTGAGCGAGGTTGTCGGCCAATTGAAGAAGAGCGCGAACGATTGGCTGCGAGCGCGCGGACCACAGTTCGCGAATTTTTATTGGCAAGGCGGATATGGCGCGTTCTCGGTGAGTCAATCGGCGGTGGAAGAAGTGCGGGAATATATTCGCAATCAAAGGGAACATCATAAACGAGTTTCGTTTCAGGAGGAGTTCCGGGCATTTTTGAAACGTTACGAAATCGAGTTCGACGAACGATATGTGTGGGATTGAAAAATTGCGTGAATGTCTTGGACCGGGTGTAACGAGTTTAGCCGCCTCTCGCGCCCCTTCAGGGCGCGGGATTATTTTGGGACGCATACCCAGGGCATCGCGCCTTCGCGCTCAGCCCTGGGCTGGGTTCTTGTGGCCTTTCAGGCCATGGGTTACGCAATGAAATCAACCGTCCTTTGATATGCCCGCCGAAACCATGATCTCCTGCGACGCGTTGACGAAACGCTTCGGACATTTTACGGCGGTGAATCAGGTGTCGTTCGACGTGGCGAAGGGTTCGATCTTTGGCTTTCTTGGACCGAATGGATCGGGCAAATCCACGGTTATCCGCATGTTGTGCGGCTTGCTTGAGCCGAGCGATGGGCGGGCGAGCATCGCGGGGTTTGATGTGGAGAAGCAGGCGGAGGAAATCAAACCGCTCATCGGTTACATGTCGCAGAAGTTCTCGCTCTACGATGAGTTGACCGTGCATGAGAACTTGAATTTCTACGGGCGGCTCTATGGTTTAAAGGGCGCAGCGCTGAAGCAGCGTTACGATGAACTGATCGCGCTGACGCATCTCGAGCCGTATGAAGATCGCCGCGCCGCGTTGCTCTCGGGCGGTTGGCGGCAGCGGCTCGCCATGGCTTGCGCCCTCGTGCACAAACCGACCGTGTTATTCCTCGACGAGCCGACGGCGGGCATTGATCCGGTGGCGCGACGCGAGTTGTGGGATTTATTGTTCGAGTTTTCGAGCCGCGGGATGACGTTGTTCGTCACCACGCATTACATGGACGAGGCGGAACGTTGTTCGCACGTAGGTTACATTCACATGTCCAAACTCGTCGTGTGCGGCGAGCCGGATGAATTGAAACAATTGCCGATTGTGAATCCGCCGCGCACTAAACGAATTGACGTGACCTGCGATCACGTGACGGTCGGCTTGCAAGCGGTGCGGCAAATGCCGGGCGTGCGCACGGCGACGGTGTTTGGTCAATCCATGCACCTGCTTGTGGATGAAAATGTGTCTGAAGACGCCATTCACGCTGAACTCGCCAAACACAAGATTCCCAACGCGGATATCCGGCCCATCGCGCCGTCGCTGGAAGATGTGTTTGTGGCATTGACGAACAACCAGAACGGAGACGCGAAATGAAAACACCTTTTCGCGGATTCAGCGCGATTCTCTACAAAGAGTTCCGCGTCGTGTGGCGCGATCCCTTCACGTTGTTCTTCATGATGTTTCCGCCGCTGGTGGAAATGATCGCGTTCGGCTACGCGCTCGACACCGACGTGAAGAACATGCGGACGATTGTTTATGATGAAGATCGTACGGAGGAAAGCCGCAGTCTGATCAAGCAGTTTGAAAACACGGGCACGTTTCAGGTCGTGGGCGAAGCGCAGAGCGTGACGGAACTCGCCGAACTCATCCGGCGCGGCAAGGCGTACGTCGGCATCCAGATTCCGCCGGACTTCACACGGGATTTGCACGCCGGCCGCAGCGCGAAGCTGCAAGTGTTGATTGATGGCTCAAATTCTACCATCGCCTCGTCGGCCTTAAACACGGCGTTGAATGTCGGATTTCTCAACGGACTCGAAGCGCTCGCGGAACGATTCGGCATTCGCGCCGCGCCGGTCGAAGTGCGACCGCAAATTCTCTATAACCCCGAGATGCGCAGTCCGAATTTCTTTCTTCCGGGCGTCATCGGCATCGTGTTGCAAATCGCCACGACGTTCGCCACCGCGATGTCGCTCGTGCGCGAACGCGAGCGCGGCACGCTGGAGCAACTCATGGTCAGCCCGCTGTCACGTTGGGGCTTGATGCTCGGCAAGCTCGTGCCCTATCTGATTATCGGCATGGTGATGGCGTCGTTTTTGTTCGTGGTGATGCGTTGGGTGTTCGGTGTTCCGATTGCGGGTGACGTGACGACGTTGATGATTGGAACGCTGTTTTACGTGTTCGCGCTGCTGAGTCTGGGATTGCTGATTTCGACGCGCGCGCAGAACCAAATGCAGGCGCTGCAACTGAGCATGATGTTCATTTTGCCGAGTGTGTTCTTTTCCGGCTTCATTTTCCCGCGCGAAACGATGCCGGCCATCTTTTACGCCATCAGCACGGTGATTCCGGCGACGTATTACATCGAGCTGGAACGCGCATTGATCTTGCGCGGCGCGAGTTTGCAGGACTTCTGGTTTCATCTCGTAATGCTCGCCGGAATGGGCGTGGCGTTGTTCGGGCTTTGCGTGCTAAGGTTTCGCGGCAAAGTGGCGTGATGAACGAACCGATTCCAAAACTGAGAACCTTACTGTGGCGCGGCTGGCGACGACGTTGTCCGCATTGCGGGCAAGGTCCGATCTATCAGGGCTGGCTGAAGATGCATGACCGTTGCTCGCACTGTGATTTCAAGTATCTCGCGGACCAAGGCGATTTGTGGGCGTATCTCGTGGTGATTGATCGCGCGGCGTTTTTGTTTCCACTCGTGGTGCTGATTTACTTTCGCCTGAACAATCCGGCGACGGCGTGGTTTTATTTTTCTTCGGGACTGATTTTCTTTCTGTTGATCTACACGTTCCCGCATCGCAACGGCGTCGGGCTCGCGTGTGATTATTATTTCCGGCGCAAATGGGGTGATCTGGCGGAAACGGAAGATGCGACAAAATTGAACGACGGGTCGAAATCGTGAGCCCCGAAGCCAAAGATAATCCTGCGGCAAAACGCCTGCGTGTTCGCATCACCGCCGCGGCGGAAAAACATCTTCGCGCCGGACATCCATGGGTTTATTCCGATAGTGTGCGCGAACAAAATCGCGACGGTGCGACCGGAGAACTCGCGGTCATCTTTGATCGCAGCGATAAGTTTCTCGCCGTGGGTTTCTTTGATCCGGACTCGCCGATTCGCTTGCGGGTGTTGCATGTCGGCAAACCGCTGACGATTGGTACGGAGTTCTGGCGCGCGCGACTCGACGCCGCGCTGCAACGGCGCGAAGGTTTGTTCGACGTGAACACAACCGGATATCGGCTCATCAATGGCGAAAGCGACGGCTGGCCCGGTCTCGTGCTGGATCGTTACGACACGACCTTGGTGTTTAAGATTTATACGGCAGCTTGGGTGGAGCGATTGGAGGAAATCACCGGGCTGATTCGCGAGCGATTGCAGCCGGAGCGAATCGTTTTGCGTGTCAGTCGAAATCTGGAGCGCCGAGCACCGGCTCGGCACGATGGTGAAGCTTTATTTCCGGAACACGCCAGGCCGGAGGCCGTCGTTCCGGTTGTGTTTCGTGAAAACAGAATTCAGTTTGAAGCGGATGTTTGGAGGGGACAGAAGACCGGTTTCTTCCTCGATCAGCGCGAGAATCGGCATTTGGTCGAAACGTTGGCGCGCGGAAGAACAGTTCTCAATGCGTTCAGTTTTTCGGGCGGGTTCTCGCTTTACGCCGCACGTGGCGGGGCAAAATTCGTGACTGATCTCGACATCAGCAAACATGCGCTGGAATCGGCAAAACGAAACTTCGCGCTCAACGCCAGCGACAAAATCATCGCCACGTGTCGCCACGAATCCGTGCAAGCCGACGCATTCGAATGGCTCGCCGGAAACGCGAATCGCAAGTTCGATTTGATTGTGCTCGACCCGCCATCGCTGGCGAAACGTGAGGCGGAGCGCGCGGGTGCAATTCGCGCCTACGGCAAACTCGCGATGTCTGGCATCGAGCACCTGACGCCCGGCGGGATTCTCGTGGCGTGCTCGTGTTCGGCGCATGTGAGTGCGGAGGAGTTTTTCGGCGCGGTGAGAGCGGCTGCGCGGGATTCGGGGCGGCGTTTCACTGAATTGCAAACCACGCGTCACGCACCGGATCATCACGCGAATTTCAAAGAAGCGGAGTATTTGAAGGGGATTTACCTAAGGTTTTAGAGTGGTTGCCAAAAGTAATTTCCGCATAGGTGGGGCAAACCTGCTGGTTTGCCGCGACGGCCAGCAGGTCGTCGCCCACCATTACGGAAATTACTTGGGCAACCGTTCTAAAGCGTTGTTCCGTCCAAAAACGCGCCGTTGGTTCTCAGCTTACGAATATTCGTCACCGTCACGCGCGCGATTTCGCTCAAGCCTTCGCGGGTGAGAAACGCCTGATGCGAGGTGATGAGCACATTGGGAAATGTAAGTAGGCGCGAGAGTTGATCGTCGAGCAGCACGCGACCGGACAAATCCTCGAAGAAAATCCCTTCCTCTTCCTCGTAAACATCCAATGCCACGCCGCCGAGCCGCCCGGTTTTCAGCGCTTTGATGAGCGCGTGGGTGTCGATCAGTTTGCCGCGGCTCGTGTTGACGATGAACGCGCCCGGTTTCATTGTCGCGATACTCTTGGCGTTTAATAGATGTTTGGTCTTTGGCGTCAGCGGCAGATGAAGAGAAACAATGTCGCTCTTGGCGAGTAATTGCGGCAACGGGGCGTATTGAATCCGATGTTGCTTCGCCCAAGCGCGCGTCGGAAACGGATCGTGTGCCAACACTTTGGCGTCGAAGCCGCGAAAGATTTGCGCGGTGATACGCCCGATTTTTCCGGTGCCGATGATGCCGACGGTTTTGCCGAAGATTTCCGAGCCGACCAAACCATTGAGCGAGAAGTTGAGTTCGCGGACGCGATTGTTGGCGCGATGCGTTTTGCGCAGCAACGTCAACAAGAGGGCGAGCGTGTGTTCGGCGACAGCGTTGGGCGAATAAGCCGGAACGCGAACGACCGTGAGTTGCAGCTTCTTGGCAACGTCGAGCGCAACGTTGTTGAAACCGGCGCAGCGCAGGGCAATGAGTTTCACGCCGAGTCGCGCGAGAGTTTTCACGCAAGCGGCATCCACGCGGTCATTCACGAAGACGCAGACGGCGTCCGCGCCTTGCGCGGTGGCGGCGGTCTCGGCGGTGAGGCGAAATTCGTGAAAGCGCCAGTTGATCTGGTTCGCGCCTTTGGCAGCGGAAAGATACTCGCGGTCATACGGCCGCGTGTCATAAACAGCGACTTCAAGCATGGCCAAAAGATTAGTTTTGTCCGGGGCGGGCGCACCAGTCGAAATCCGCGGCGCAATCAGCGCGGCGACTGGAAAAGACCGGATTCGCTTCTGGATTCTGCGGTTTTTGCGGTGTAAGCTCCGCGCTCTATGTTTGAGAACGTAACGATGTCCATGGAAGCCGCGACGCAGAAACTCACGCACCTGCGGAGGTTTCTTTGACGTCGCCCACTTGCAAAAACGACAAGGCGAGCTGGATGCGTTGATGGCCGGGGAGGCTTTCTGGAACAATCGTGAGCAGGCGCAGAAGCTGATTGATGAGGCGAACACCATTCGCGGCAAGCTGGAGCCGCTGACTCAGGCGGAGAAGCAATTGGAAGACGCGCGGGTGATGATTGAATTGGCAGCGGGCGAACCCGCGGAGGCGCAGGCGAAAATCGAGCAGGAGTTGGAGCGCGATCTCACGAAACTGCTGGGCGAATTGGATTCGCTCGAACTCAAGGTTTACCTCAACGGCCCGCACGATAAGAGCAACTGCATTTTGAGCATCAACGCGGGTGCGGGCGGCACGGAAGCGTGTGATTGGGCCGGAATGTTGATGCGCATGTATCAGCGCTGGGCGGAGTCGCGTGGTTGGGAGGTCGAGGTGGAGGACGCGTTACCGGGCGAAGGTGCGGGCATCAAGAGTGTCACGATGATTTTGCGGGGCGAGAACGCTTATGGCTTCGCGAAGGCCGAACGCGGGGTGCATCGGCTCGTCCGTATTTCGCCGTTCGATTCGAACAAACGGCGGCACACGAGTTTTGCGAGCGTGGATACGATTGCGGAACTGGAAGAAGCGTCGTCAGAAATCGTGATTCCGCCGAATGAATTTCAAGTGGACACGTTTCGGTCCGGAGGCAAAGGCGGGCAAAACGTGAACAAGGTGGAAACCGCCGTGCGCATCACGCATATCCCGACCGGTTTGGTGGTGGCCTCGCAGGCCCAGCGTTCGCAACATCAGAACCGCGCGACGGCGATGAATTTATTGCTGTCCCGAATTTTTGCGCTGCGCCAGGACGCGGCCAAAGCCGAGATGGAGCGTTTCTACGGCGAGAAGGGCAGCGTGTCGTGGGGTAATCAGATTCGCAGTTATGTGTTCCAGCCGTATCGCATGGTCAAAGACTTGCGCACCGGGGTGGAGTCCAGCGACGTCCAAGCGGTAATGGACGGCGATTTGGATCGTTTTGTGAACGCCTGGTTGCGCGCGGGTTGTCCGCTCAAGCGGATGCAGGGCGTGAAGGATGATGAAGAATAAAAGTTCGTAGTCAGTAGTGGGTAGTCCGTAGCTGTTCCGCGCGAAGCGTCATGCTATCCATTGACAGCTATGAACTACGGACAAATAACCAATAACTATCCCGTGAACATTCTCGATACCATCGTTGCGCAGAAGCAACTCGAAGTCGCGAAGCTGCCGGAGCGGTTGTTGGCGGCGGGTGATTTGCGCGACGCCGTGCTGGAGCGTGGCGCGCGGCGCGATTTCTTTGCGGCTTTGCTGCAACCTCGCGCGGGCGATGTGGCGTTGATTGCGGAAGTTAAGAAAGCGTCGCCGTCCAAAGGCGTCATCTGCGAAAACTTCGATCCCGTGCGCATCGCGAAAGAATACGAAGCGGCGGGCGCGAGCTGTTTATCGGTGCTGACGGACGAGAAGTTCTTTCAAGGTTCGCTGGATTATCTGCGGGAAATTCGCGCGGCGGTGAAATTGCCATTATTGCGGAAGGACTTCATCATTGATGAGCGGCAAATTTTGGAAGCGATCGAATGGGGTGCGGACGCAATTTTGCTCATCGTGGCGATTCTCGACGATGCGCGACTGAAGAAGTTTCACGATCTGGCCACGGAAGCCGGGCTCGCCGTGCTGGTGGAAGTTCACGACGAAGCGGAATTGCAGCGCGCTGTCGCCATTGGGGCCAAGCTGATCGGCGTGAACAATCGCGACCTGAAAACTTTCCAGGTGGATTTGGCGACCACGGAGCGACTCGCGGCGAAATTGTTTCACACGCCGGAATTGCAACAGCCGCCATTGCTGGTCGCGGAGAGTGGCATTTTTACCCGAGCCGATGTGGAGCGGTTAAAGAACTGCGGGGCGAGCGCGATTCTCGTGGGCGAATCTTTAGTTCGTGGGGGTCAGATCGCTGTCAAAGTTTCCGCGCTGCTTTCGGGGAAATAAAAAACCGCCCGGAATGTTCCAGGCGGTTTTGAATTTACTGCGCTTCGGTTTACTTCCGGCGGCGCGCCAACAAGGCCAATCCGCCCAGTCCGACCAACGCCATGCTGCTCGGCTCCGGAATTGCCACCACTTGGAGGTTATCAATAATCGTAACATTCAACAGGCTGTCGTTCGGGTCGGTTGAAGAGCTTGCATTGGTATCCCCGTGACCCAGAAACAGGTTGCCTCCGCCCAATGTAACCGTGCTCAGATCCACTGAGGCGATCAAGAGTCCATCAATGAACCACGAGGCATAGCCAGCGCCGACCACTTCGATGTCAATTCGATGCCAGCCAAATGCAATTTCGCCCGCATCCGTCACGCCTGTCTGGCCTGGGAACAATGCCACTTGCGCGGCTGGGGCGCTGGCGCCGCCAAAGCTCGCGTAGTAGGCGTCACTGCCATTGCGACCGCCGCCGGAGGCGAACACCGCGCTGCCTTCCGGATAACCTGTGGTCGCAGCAGAGGAATAGGCGCGGTAATCCACCGACGAACCGCCGTCCAGCGTTACACCGAATCCGACGCCATTGGCGCCAGATCCCCATGCGGCACTGCCGGCCCAAGCGGCACTGTTTCCAGTTGAGCCGATCCCAAACATGGACAATTGGGTTGTGCCGCTGCCACCCAAGCCAACCGGACCGACGTAATTCTGCCAAATATCAAAGCTCACGCGATAATTGCCGGAGAAGCTTTGGCCAGTGGGTGAAACGCTGATGCCGCTGAACACGCCGCCGCTATTGTTAGCGGTCAGTTTCAGCCCGCGGGTGCCTGTGCCATTGGGTGCGGCCGAAACTCCAATAGCGGAGTAATCGTAATAAAAATCCGCAATGTAATCAGACAGACCGGGATTATTTACGGTCCAGTTGGCGGAGTTATCGGCATTGAAGTCCTCCGTGAAGGCCATGGCACTTTGCGAGGCAAGTGCCGCCGTGCCGACAAGGGACAATGATTTCAAGGAGAGAAGTTTCATGTTACGTCTTTCTGAGTTATGGGGTTTGCAGGTTACGACTGAGTTACGACCCTTCGTTTATCCGCCCGATTGCAGTTCATGGCAAGCGATTAGTACGGAAAAATGGCTCGCATGTTCATGTCACGCGAGCCACTCCGTTAAAATGCGGATGTAAGCGATGCCGATAGTTAATCAGTACCGCACCGTCTCCCACTTATGTGATTTCGAACTCGCAAGGATCGCTTCGCAAATCGCGAGTTCATCGTGGCCGTCCTGGAAGGTGCTGAAGGCGGGCTTTTCTTTTCCGGCGAGATGTGAGTAAACGCGGATGAGAAAATTCTTCAATCCATCCGGATACGCTTCGGGATGGCCGCCGGGATAGTGCGCATACGGCCGCGCTTCCGGACTGAGCAGCGACGGATCTTTCATGAGCAACTCATTCGGACGTTCGCGATGGCCGATCCACATTTCGTTCGGGCGCTCCTGATCCCACACGACGGAACTCTTCGAGCCGGCGAGTTCGAAGAACAACCGATTCTTGCGACCGGCGAATACTTGCGAGACGGAGAACGATCCGCGCGCGCCGTTGCTGAATTCAAACATCACCGTCGCGAAATCTTCGGTGTTGATCGGCATCGCTTCGTAATCGGACGGCGCGAGCATTTTACCCGAATACGTCTCGACCTGTTTCTTGGGCTTCATGCGTTTCTTGTGCACCGTCAGGAAGTCCGCGCAAACGCGTTTGATTTTCAGACCGGTGACAAATTGAATGCAATCGCACCAGTGCGAGCCGATGTCGGCGATGGCGCGCGATTTGCCGCTGAACTGCGGGACGAGTCGCCAGTTCCAATCGGTGGCGAGATAGAGCCAATCCTGCGTGTATGAACCGGTGGCGTGAAAAACGTCGCCGAGTTTGCCGGAAGCAACCATCGCCTTGGCTTCCTGCACCAGCGGATAATAGCGATAGTTGAAATCAATCGCGTTCACGACGCCGGATTTTTTCGCGAGCTTAACGAGTTCGGCGGATTCCTTGGTGGTCATCGCGAGCGGCTTCTCGGAGATGACATGTTTACCCGCGGCCATGATCTGTTTGCTGATTTTAAAATGCACGTGGTTGGGCGTGCAATTGTGGATGACCTCGACTTCCGGGTCTTTCAGCAGTGCGGCCACGCTGCCGTAGGCTTTGGGAATGCCGAGCGCGGCGGCTTTGGTGCGTGCGAGATCGTCGTTCGCTTCGCAGAGCGCGATCATGTCCACGAAGCCGACGCGGCGCGCCGCTTCCACGTGAGCCGGTCCGATGAAACCGGTGCCAATAATTCCTGCCTTGATGGTTTTCATAAATTTAGTGTGGCGTCAGGCATCCTTGCCTGACGTAGAGGCTGGCATCGTGCCAGCCGGATAAAGACGACGCAATGCTGGTCGCGCGATTAGCAAATTGAGTGATGTTCTGCGTGATTTAGCCTCATCCGCCGGGCTCGAAGCCTGGCTCTACGGCAGGCAAAGAGGCCCGCCGCTACGGGAGCTTCACTTATTCACAATCTTCACCCACTTGCCGGACGTCGCTGATTTTTCGACCGCTTCGAGCACGCGCTGATTTTTCACGCCGTCTTCGAACGTCGGTTGCACTGATTTGCCGTCAACGCAGGCGTTCACGAAATCCACAATCGTGTGAATGAACGTGTGTTCGTAGCCGATGATGTGTCCTTCCGGCCACCAACTGCCGAAATACGTGTGCGTTCCGCCTTTGGTGACGAGAATATCGCGGAAACCCTGGCGATCTTTCGGATCGTCGTTGCTGAAATACTTTAGGCGATTCATGTCCTCGAAATCGAAGTAGAGCGAGCCTTTGCTGCCGTTGATTTCGATGGTGATGTTGTTCTTGCGACCCAGCGCCATGCGCGTGGCTTCGAGATTGGCAACCGCGCCGTTTTCAAAGCGGCCAATGAACAACGACGCGTCGTCCACGGTAACTTTGCCCATCTTGCGCGCGGCTTTCGCGCCTAAACCTGCGCCTTTGCCGGTGTCATCGGGCAACGGACGTTCGGGAATGAACGTGTGCAACATGCCGCACACTTCGGAGAATTCTCCGACGAGGAAGCGGCCCAAATCAATGATGTGCGCGTTGATGTCGCCGTGCGCGCCCGTGCCGCTGACGCCTTTTTGCAAGCGCCAGACCAACGGGAATTCCGGATCAGCGGGCCAATCCTGCGCGTAACGCGCGCGGAAGTGATAAATCTTTCCGAGCGCGCCTTCGGCCAACATTTTCTTCGCCTGCACAATCGCGGGAATGCGCCGGTAATTGTGACAAACCATGTGCACGACCTTCGCCTTCTGCACGGCGGCGAGCATTTGCTCGGCTTGCTTCACGGTGAGCGCGAGCGGTTTTTCGCAGAGCACGTGCTTGCCGTTTTGCGCGGCGGCAATGGCGATTTCCGCGTGCGAATCGTTCGGCGTATTGATGTCCACGATGTCAATCAGCGGCGATTCCACGACATCGCGCCAGTCGGTGGCGGCGTTTTGCCAGCCGAGTTGCGCGCGGGCGGTCTGGACGGCGGCGGCATCGCGGCCGCAGATGGTGTGCAGTTCCAGGTGCGCCTTGAGCGGGAAGAAGCGCGGCGCCTGCCGCCACGCGTTTGAATGTGCCTTGCCCATGAAGCGGTAACCGATCATTCCGACGCGCAGAGTTTTGGCCATAAATAAACTAAGGTTGAATTGCTGTCGCGCGTCTTTATAGTGGCGAAAATTTTTCAAGTCAACGTGTGACTTGCCCTCGGACCTATGACTTTTTCCGCTGCTGTCGTCGCTAAACACCTTGAAGGTGAGGTGCTTGGCGATGCGCAAATCGAACTCAAAGGATTTGCTCCCGCTGACCGCGCGCAACCCGGCGACCTGACTTTTGCCGAAACCGACGAATTTTTCGCGCGCGCCGAACAGAGCGCGGCTTCCGCCGTCATTGTGAGCGGCGAAAAAAACTCGAGCACGGGCAAAACCCTGATACGCGTGCCGCACGCGCGCATCGCATTTGCCAAAGCTTTGGCGCTATTTTTCCCCGAGCCTCCGCTGCCTGCGGGGGTTCATCCGAGTGCGGTGGTGGCGCGTTCAGCCCAAGTGGACGCCACGGCGCATATCGGACCGAATTGCGTCATCGCAGAAAACGCCGTTGTTGGCGGCGGAACAATTCTTCACGCGAACAATTACATCGGCATCGGCGCGAAAGTCGGCGTGGGCTGTGTTCTGTTTCCCAACGCGACACTTTACGCGCGCACGGAACTCGGCGATCGCGTGCGCGTTCATGCGGGAGCGGTGATTGGCTCGGATGGATTCGGCTACGTGTTGGACAAAGGCATTCATCGCAAAGTGCCGCAAGTGGGAAATGTCATCGTCGGCGACGACGTCGAGATCGGCGCGAACGTGACGATTGATCGCGGCGCGCTCGGTCCGACAGTGATCGGCAAAGGCACGAAGATTGATAACCTGGTGCAGATTGCGCACAACGTTCAGGTCGGCGAGCACAGCATTATCATCGCGCAAGCCGGCGTGGCTGGCAGCACGAAGCTGGGTAATTACGTGATCCTCGCGGGTCAGGTCGGCGTGGGCGGCCATTTGCAAATCGGCAACAAAGTCACCGTCGGCGCGCAATCCGGCGTGATGCATAATATCCCCGACGGCCAGATGGTGCTCGGCAGCCCCGCGTTGCCGGACAAGCAAACGAAGCGACAACTGCTCGCGTTACAGCGCTTGCCGGATTTGCTACGCCGCGTCAGTGCGTTGGAGAAGAAACTTGGTATCGAGAAATCAGAACCATGAAGAGGAACGCCGAGACGCGGAGAACGCGGAGACCCGCTCAGATAGAACCGTTATTCACTTCGCGCTCCTCTGCGCTCTCAGTGCCTCTGCGTTTTTCAGGTTTGGTTGTTCTGTCGCTGCTGCTGGTCTTTTCAGGCCGCGCTCAAAGCAACAATCCGCCCGCTACTCTTGCAGAGTTGCAACAGCGCCTGACGGATTTGGTTTCCCAACCGCGTTTCGCCGCGGGCACGTACGGCATCAAAGTCGTTTCGCTCGACACCGGCAAAACGCTGTTTGAAAACGACGCGCACAAACTCCTGAGTCCCGCGTCGAACAGCAAGCTCTACACGATGGCGCTCGCGCTCGATAAGCTCGGCGGCGATTATCGCATTAAGACTTCGCTTTACGCGGCGGTTAAGCCCGACGTGCGCGGCGTGTTGAAAGGTGATTTGATCGTGTACGGTCGCGGCGATCCGGGCTTCAACGCAAAAGCTGGCGGCGGCGATATTTTCAAAGCTTTGCAACCGCTCGTGGCCGCGCTCACCAATGCCGGCGTGCGGCAGATTTCCGGCGACTTGATCGGCGACGACAGTTTTATTGTCGGGTCGCCGTATGGCTCGGGCTGGGTGTGGGACGATGTGAATTATTATTACGGCGCAGAGATTTCTGCGCTGACGATCAACGACAACACGCTCGAAGTTTCGGTGAAGCCTGGCGCGCAACCCGGTGCGCCGTGCGAACTCGCAATCAAACCGGCCACGAGCTACGTGGTGTTGAACAATCGCACCCAAACTGTTCCCGCCGGGGGCCGCCGCAACATCAGCTTCTATCGTCCGCTCGGCCAGAATGTGATTTATGTCACGGGCACGATGCCGCTCAATCAGACGAATTACACCGATGACGTCACGATGCACAATCCAGCGGGATTGTTCGTGGAATTCTTCCGCGAGGCGTTACAGCGCAACGGCGTTAAAGTCACCGGTAAAACGCACACGGTGAATTGGCTCGATCGCGCGGGGCAACCGCTGGACACGACCAAATTAGTCGAACTCGGCGCGGTGGAATCCAAGCCGATGCGCGAATTGAATGTTGCGGTGCAAAAGCCATCACAGAATCTCTACACCGATCTCATGCTCGCGCACATTGGCTCACTGGAACGTGAAAAGGCGCTGGCCGAACGCGCCGCCCGCGACACCAACGCGTCGGCGGAAACTGTCGTTGGCACGACGTCTTCAGAAGACTACGGCATTCGCGAGTTGGACAAGTTTCTGACCAAGATCGGCGTGAAACGCAACGATGTGCGCTTCGAGGAAGGGTCGGGATTATCGCGCAACAATTTAACAACGGCGAACGCGACCATCACATTGCTCGAATACATGAACAAGCATCCCGAAGCGAAAAGTTATCACGACGCGCTGCCGGTGGCGGGTCGCGACGGCACGTTGCGTAATCGCCTGAAGGGCACGCGCGCCGAAGGAAATGTTCATGCCAAAACCGGCACGTTGCGCTGGGCGAATTCAACGTCGGGTTACGTCACGACGGCCGCTGGCGAGAAGCTTGCGTTTGCGCTGATGTTGAATCGCTACATCGCGCCGTCGTCGGAGTTCAGCGCGCGCGGCGAACTCGATAAAGCCATCGTGCTGCTGGCGGACTTCACCGGGCGAAGTGATCAATAGTTCCCAGCGCAAAATTGTAATCTTCCCGTCATTGTGACCGCTTCTCGTTCCACTTCATCAACCTTCGCGCGTGGCATTCGTTGGTGGCCCGGAGTCGTCATTGTCCTCGGGATGGTGATCGCCATTTTGTGGGTGCGCGCTCAGGATGATTGGGCATTTCAACAGCGCAATCTTACCACGGCCAAGATTGTTATTGTGGGCGGCGGATTGCTGTTGTTGTGGTGGACCTTTCTGTCGCGCGCGCCGAAGCGATTGCGCCTGGGCATCACGTTTGGCGCCGTTGGGGTGGCGATTGTGTGCGCTGCCTTGTTTCGCATTCGCGGCACCAGCGGCGACCTCGTGCCCATCATCGAGTTTCGCTGGGCCAAATCACCCGAGTTGCCAACAGTGTCCAGTGGTGCCATCACAAATCTCACCACGATGGCGATCGAGGCGCGGCCCAACTTTCCGCAATTCCGCGGGCTGAATCGGGATGGCGTTTTGCCCGGGCCGCAGCTCGAAACCAATTGGACCGCGCAGCCGCCGGAAGTTTTATGGCGACAAGAAGTTGGCGCAGGATGGTCCGGATTCGTGATCGTCGGCGCGATGGCGTTGACCCAGGAACAGCGTGGCGAAGACGAGTGCGTGGTGGCTTATGATTTATTGACCGGCAAGCAACTGTGGTTGCACCGCGATCCCGTGCGTTACAACACCGTTATTGCCGGCGAAGGTCCGCGCGCGACGCCCACAGTGGTGAGCAATCGGGTGTTTGCTTGCGGAAGCACGGGCCGGTTGAACTGTCTCGACCTCGCGACTGGAGAATCCCTTTGGTCGCGCGACTTGATTGCGGAATCGGGCGGCGACGTGCCGCAGTGGGGCTATACGTGTGCGCCACTGATTGTGGATGACCTGGTCGTGGTACACGGCGGCGAATCGGTGTCGCGATCGCTGCTGGCTTTTGAAACGGCAAGCGGCAAGCGCGTTTGGACCGCGGGCAATCATGGTCCTGGTTACGCCGCGCCGATTTACGCCACGCTGGCCGACACGCCGCAGATTCTCGCATTTAACAATGGCAGCGTCTCCGGGCATGATCCGGCGACCGGCAGAATTCTTTGGGAAAAACCGTGGGGCAACGGCAACGTGGTTTGCGCCTTGCCCGTGGTGGTGAGCACGAATCGCGTCTTGTTTTCCAGCGGCTACGGCGTGGGCGCGGAATTGTTGGAGATCGCCCGCGACGCCGAGCAATTCACCGCGAAACTCGTGTGGAAATCCATTCGGATGAAATCCAAGTTCGCGCACCTGTATGCGCGCGAGGACAACCTCTACGGTTTGGATGACGGGATGCTCGCGTGCGTGAACTTAGCGGACGGGTCGCTGCGTTGGAAGGAGGGTCGCTATGGTCATGGCCAGGGTCTGCTAGTGGGCAAACACTATTTGCTTATGGCGGAATCAGGTGAATTGGTGCTGCTCCGACCGACCCCGGAAGCGCCGCATGAGTTGGTTCGCTTCCGCGTGTTCAATTCCAAAACGTGGAATCCCATCGCGCTTTCCGGCGACTTGCTCCTCGTGCGGAACGATCAGGAGGCCGTGTGTTTGCGGTTGCCGACCACGAAATAAGCCGTTCCGAATGCGTGCAAAGTCCGCGGTTTGGGCGGAAAACTAACGGATTTCCAGCGTTGCGATGCGGAATTGGGATTGAACTCGCCGACTCATCCGCGAATAATCTATCCACAACCACGGAGTTGTTTTCATGAACGAGTGGAATATTCAATCCCGCGCCCACGCCTGCGAAGCGTGCCAGCAACCCTTCGCCGACAAGCAGGTCTATCATACGCTGCTATTCGATGCAGGCGCCGAGTTGCGCCGCTCGGACATCTGCGAAGCGTGTTGGCAAAAACAATCCACGGATGCGCCCAACCCCAAAGGTCTGATTTCGCGGTGGCAAGGGACGTATGAAATTCCGCCGCCGGTGGTGGAAGCCATCCAGAAGGAAACGGCGGAAACCCTGCTCAAGAAACTCATCGAGTTGAACGACCCCCGCTATGTTCCCGCCGGTTACATTTTGGCGGTGATGCTCGAACGCAAACGTATTCTCAAGGTAAAGGAGCAGATCGTGCGGGACGGCCAACGCACCTTCGTTTACGAGCAACCCAAGACGGGCGACGTGTTCACGATTACCGACCCCGATCTGCATCTGGATCAACTCGAAGAAGTCCAACGCGATGTCGCCCATCTCCTGGAGCACGGCTTGAATCCGCCGCCCGAGTCCGCACCCACTGCGACGGCAAACGAAGCTGCTTCCGATGCCTCGGAAAACGGCGCGTCCGATCCGACCGGCGCCAATCCGAGCGAGGCTGACCTGGCTGCCGCCGACCACCGAACCTCCAACTGAGTGTCTGCGCCGTGTCCAATTACGCCGCTCTCCAAGCCCGACTTGGATACAGTTTTAGCGACGAGAAATTGTTGCGGCTCGCGCTGACGCATCCTTCGGTGGCGCACGAAAAAGGGGCGGCGGTACAGCACAATCAGCGCTTGGAGTTTCTCGGTGACGCCGTCCTGCAACTCGCCTTGACGCGCGAGCTTTACGAAAAATTTCCCGCCTTCGACGAAGGTCCGCTGACCAAGGCCCGCGCCAAACTCGTGAACCGGCGCACCCTCGCTGTGCATGGCCGCTCCATCGGACTTGGCCAATATCTCATTCTTAGTCGCGGCGAAGAATCCCATGGCGGACGTGAGCGTTCCTCGGCGCTGGCCGACGCGTTTGAATCGGTCATCGGTGCGATTTTTCTGGATGGCGGCTACGAAGCGGCGCGGGATTTCGTGTTGCGCGAGTTCGTGTCGGAGTTCACTGAATTGGGCGCGCTGCCGTTGCTGGAGAATCCGAAAGGCGAGCTCCAGGAATTCCTGCAAGCCAAGTCGCCGGACGCGCCGAAGTATCACGTCGTGTCGGCCACCGGACCGGATCACGATCGGGTGTTTGAATGCACGGTGCACCACGGCGGTCAGGAACTGGCTCGTGGCGTGGGTAAAAGTAAAAAAGCCGCCGAAAGCGAAGCGGCGATGAATGCGTTGCGAAAATTGCGCGAAACCGAATTGACCAAATGAGCCGCTCCTCCCTGCCCAAGTCCAAACTTCTCATCGGCGTCGTTCATCTCAAACCCCTGCCCGGCTCGCCGCGCTGGGACGGAAAGCTGAAAGCCTTGATTGATTTTGCCGTCGCCGATGCCCGCGCCTATGAACGCGGCGGCGCGCACGCGATTTTCATCGAGAACTTCGGCGATGTACCATTCACAAAAACCCAAGTTGGCCCGGAGACTATTGCGGCGATGACAGCGGCGGGTTGCGCCATTCGCGCGGCGGTGAAGATTCCCATCGGCTTCAACGTCCTGCGCAACGACGCTTGCGCCGCGCTGGCGTTGTGTGCCGCTTGTGGCGGCGACTTCATCCGCGTCAACGTTCACACGGGCGCGATGCTCACCGATCAAGGTCTGATTGAAGGCGACGCCTACCACACTGTGCGTTATCGCGATCGGCTTCATCCCAGGGCAGAGATCTTTGCCGATGTACACGTCAAACATGCCGTGCCGCTGGGTAATTGGACCCTCGAAGACAGCGCGCACGACACCGTGGAACGCGGGCTCGCTGATGCGTTGATCGTGTCCGGCGTGGGCACCGGGCAGGCCGCCGACCTCGCGGACGTGGAGCGCGTCCGCCGCGCGTGTCCACAAACAAAGTTGCTGCTGGGCAGCGGCGTGAACGCCGCGAACGTACGCGATTATTTGCGCTTTGCCGACGGCGTTATTGTGGGTTCATCACTCAAAAAAGGCGGCAAGCTGGCCAATCCGGTTGATGCAAAACGCGTCGCCGCGCTGGTCAAAGCCATGCGCTAACAATAGTCGTGAATGCTTAAAGGCGGCGATTGCCAATGGCCCGGAGTGCTTCGCGCCGCACCTGGGGATCAGCGTCGTTCTGCGCTACATATTGCAACCACTCCACGACGGCTGGGTCATCGCGATAGCCACTCAACGCATCGGCGGCGCGCTCGCGCACTTGAGGGTTCGGATCTTGCAGCCCATACACCAGCGGCACTTTCAGCGCTGGATCATCCATTCCGTCAAAAGCGTCGAACAAGCGCGCTTTCGCCACCGGATCGGTGGACACGAACGCTTCCTGCGCCAACGCGGCCATGGTGTCCGGGATTTGCGCTTCGGAGCGGCGCAAGGCCTGCAACGCGACGAGACGTTCATCCAAGGACGCTTCCGGATTGAGTGTGATTTGTTCTAACGTCGCCTGTCGCGTTTCCGTCACGGGCAAGCGCGCCAACGCCCGCGCGGCTTCGTTGCGGACTTGCTCACTCGGATCGGTGCGCAGCATATCCCACAGACTGGCTTCTACCTGTGGATTGGTGGCGTAGCGCCGCAGATTATCCACCGCTTGTTCGCGCACCCCGGCGTCCGCATCGTAGCGCGCGAGCTGAAGCAGCGGGCCTTGCAGCGAACTGTTGGTGACGCCTTCCATCTGACGCAGAATATTCTCGCGCAAACTGGAATTGGTCGAACCATTCAACCACGCCAACGCGCTCCCCACCGCTTGTTCGTTCAATTGGCCGCCCTGCCGTAGTAAGCGCAATGCCCGCAAGCGTTCGGAATCATTTGCGGTGGAATCGTTCAAGCGGGCGATCACCTCGCCAACCTTGCGACTGCCCAGCGGCACTTGACCGCGCTCCATGAGATAATCGGAAGTCTGGAGCAATTCCCGCAAGGCGCCTTCGATCGCGGTCAAGCGCTGCGCCACCGACGCATCCGGCGCAAATTGCAATTCAACAGGCTCGGTCACAGCGTCCGTTGCCGGGCGAACCGTGTTCGCCACCGGCCCGGACCGCGTGGTGATTGGCGCTTGGAGTTGCAGCGCGTTCAGCCGTTCGTTGAGGGAATTCAGTTTCCGCTGCTGGACCGCAAATACAACCGCGACCACTAACAGCGCCAGGGCGATAAACAGTTTTTTCCGCATAAGCCGATTTTGTCAGGATAACTTCCAAAAATCCGGCCATCTGCGCAGATGTCAACCCACGATCTTTCGCCATCAATGATTCTTCCGCGCCCGCGACTCTTCCGGCGTGATCTCCAGCGCCAACTTCTCGTTGTGTCGAATCACAGCGAGCGTTGATTTCACACTCGCGCGTTCGCCGGTGAGTTGCTTGTGCAGATCGTCAATCGTCGCGATGGCACTGCCGTTGAATTCCACCACGAGGTCGCCTTCGCGCAGACCCGCACGGCTCGCCGGACTGCCGGGTTCGACGCCGAGCACGAGCATACCGGTCTCGTGCGGCAGGTTGAAAAACCGCACCACGCGCCGATGAATCTTCGCCGTCTGCCCGCCCACGCCGATATAACTCCGCCGCACCGCGCCGTCCTTGATCAGCCAGCCCGCGATGGTTTTCGCCGTGTTGATGCCGATGGCGAAACACAATCCTTGCGCCGGCAAAATCACCATCGTGTTCACGCCGATGACTTCGCCGCGCGAATTGACCAGCGGCCCGCCCGAGTTGCCCGGGTTCAACGCCGCGTCCGTCTGCATGAGGCTGTCCATCAACCGCCCCGATGGCGCGCGGAACGACCGGCCCAACGCGCTCACCACACCCGCCGTCACCGTGTATTGGAAGCCGTAGGGATTGCCGATGGCGATGGCGAGCTGGCCGACGCGCAATTGATTGGAATCCCCGAGCCGCACCGGCTTCAGGTTCGGCGCGTAAATGCGGATGACCGCGAGATCCGTGTCCGGGTCCGTGCCGACCAGATGCGCATCCGGTCGCCGCCCGTCCGCGAGCGTGACTTCAATCCGCTCCGCGCCGTGTACCACGTGACTGTTGGTGAGGATGAATCCGTCCGGCGTGATGATGAAACCCGAGCCCGAGCCGGGTTGGCCATTATTGCCGCGACCACGTTTGTGAACGTCTATGCGCACAACCGACGGACTGACTTCCTCCGCCGCCGTGGTGACCGCATCCGAATACGCGTCGAGCAAGGGCGTGTCGTTGGTGGGGCGCGCGTCCTCGCGAGCATTGGTAGGGACGGCGCGCTGCGCCGTCCGGTCATCGCAGCGCGATGACCCTACCTCTGAATTTTCACCCGCCGTCTCGCTCCAGCCCACCGGGCTTGCCGCGCCGAAGCCTTGCGAAGGCGGGCGCACATTGAAATTTGTCTCGGTTGTTTTCATAACACCTCAACTGTTCAAACAGTTGAGCCAACAGAGAGCGGGAATGGGGCGATGTCAAATATGGGTGACGAAGTGAATCGCAAATCCAACGCCGCCGTTCAACCATCACGGCCTTAGCACGTCTTCCTTACTGATGCCTTTGGCGCGGGCCACGGCGTTCAGAATCGCGTTGAGCGTACCGATGCGGAGCGGATTGTGATCGGGGACAGAGATGCGATGATGCTGCGGCGTTTCGGTCTGCAAGATGACGTGGCTGCCTTCCTGATTGACGCGCTGGTAACCGTGGTGTTTGCAGAGCAGCTTGATCAGGTCCGCCCCGCTCAAGTCGCGCGGCAGTTTCATGAGGTCAGCACTTCGTCGCGCACCAGATGAAGCCGCACGCGCGCGGGCTTGGGCTGATCAAAGAAATATGCTGAAACCGCCTCCTGCACGTTCCGGCGCAACTGCTCCCAAGTGTCGCCCTGCGTGAAGATGTCGTGCGACAAGCACTCCGCCACAAAGCCACCATCAGCCTCTTGCGTGACGCTAAAGACGATTTCCATGCGTTGAATCTGTCACCTTTCCGCAGGAATGACAAGCGGCCAAACGCCGCGCGCCGAGCCTGCCCGGCGGGCTGCCAGAAATTAGCCGGGGGTTGAGACGCGTTTTGTCGCGCCGTAGCGTAGCGAAGGCGGAAGCGACGATACCCCCGGTCAACGAACAAATGGAGCAGCACCCTGAAGGGGTGCGAGCCGATGGCGTTTGGGTGGGAGGATTCTGGCACCCTTTCAGGGTGCGGGAAATTTCCGACGTGAACCGGGGGTATCAGCCGCGCGCGGCTTCAACCCCCGGCTAATTTCTCGCAACCCTTCAGGTTGCCGAAAGCGTCGTCCCGCAACCGACCGCACCTTATGGCGCTCCTATTGCCAATCCGCTCTTGCACGCCTTACCAGCCGGGCGTAATGTCGCGCCATGAAAGTTTTGCTCACGCCGCATCAGAAAAAGTTTGTCGGCCAGAAGATGAAGGGCGGCGGCTATCTTTCCGAGGATGAGGTCATCCGCGAGGCGTTGCGCGTGTATGAACTCATTGAGCAGGAGGACAATGATCCCCAGCTTGAAGCCGCGTTGCGGCACTCGTTGCGCAGTCCTTTGAAGAAATACCAACGCGGTCATTTCGCCGCGCTCGCCACCCGCAGTCGTCGCGCCCTTGCCGCGTGAGGCGCATCGAAATCTTTGTCCGGCACGACGCGGAACTCGACGCGTTCGGTTACTTCCAATACCTCCACGATCACAATCCCGCTGCTGCGGTCCGCTTTCTCGAAGCCATTGACCAGACCGTCGAACGGCTGGTGTTGCATCCGCTGATCGGTCGGCTGCGGAAGTTTC
>CAZKMR010000030.1:0-1225 GCA_964553795.1 uncultured Bifidobacterium sp.
GTCGGCCCGGACAAGTTGACCTTCGACTTCAACAGCGCGCCGCTCACGCCGCAGCAGGTCGCCGACATCGAGAAGCTCGTCAACGAACGCATCCTCGAAAACGCCGGTGTTTCCTGGACTGAAGTCCTGCACAACGATGTGAAGGACCGCAAGGACGTGATGCAATTCTTCGGCGACAAATATGGCGACACCGTCCGCGTGGTTCAAATCGGGGGCGAAGCGGGTCAGTTGAATGGTTACTCGATGGAGCTTTGCGGCGGAACGCACGTCCGCGCCACGGGCGAGATCGGCTTGTTCCGTATCGTGAGCGAAGCCGCGGTGGCCGCTGGCGTTCGTCGGATCGAAGCGGTGGCGGGTTTGACCGCCTATGATTTGGCGAACCAACAGTTGCAACTCATCAAGAGCATTGCCGGCAAAATCAATTCACCGGTACACGAGTTGGACAAGAAGATCGAGAGCCTGCTCGCGCAGCAAAAGGAATTGGAGAAGCAACTTAAAGCCGCGCAACAACGTGAGGCGTCGAACGCCGCGAGTGAATTGCTCGAACGCGTCCAGACTGTGAACGGCACGCCCGCCATTATCCATAACGTCGGCGGCGTGGACGGCGATTTTCTTCAGAGCGTTGCCGATGCATTGAAATCGCAATTCAAAGGCGTGTTGGTTCTTGGTGGTTCGGCGAACGGCTCGGTCGCTTTAGTCGCAGCCGTCTCATCGGATTTCACGGCTAAATTTCAGGCCGGCAAAATCATTCAGGCTATCGCGCCCATCGTCGGCGGCAAAGGCGGCGGCAAACCCGATAACGCTCGCGGCGGCGGCAAAGATGCCAGCAAGTTGGACGAAGCGTTGGCGAAGGCGAAGAGTCTGCTGGGATAGTTTGGTAGCGTTCGTCGCGCAGCGACGAACCCGGCCCATGCAGGGCCGGAAGGATTCTGAAGCGCGTAGATTGAAGACACAAAGAATTGCGCCGCTGCACGCGGCGCTGCTTGTCGCAGCGCGACCAGCGCTACCAAATCCCGCAATTTGCATAGAAAATGAGCGATTCGCTGCCCTCTCTCTACACCCGCCTCGGCGGCCACGACGGCATCTTGAAACTCATTAAGAGCTTTTACGTAGACGCGCGGCAACACGCGGTGCTTGGGCCAATCTTCAATTCCCGCATTCATGACTGGCCGGCGCATCTGGACAAGATTGCGGATTTCTGGGCGTTGCAATCCGGCGGGCCGAC
>CAZKMR010000030.1:1325-24852 GCA_964553795.1 uncultured Bifidobacterium sp.
TTGATCCAGCCGTGGTGCGAATCAATCGGGTCCACGCTGATGGCGAGCACCTTGACATTGCGTTTTTCAAACTCGGCTTTGATCTTCGCGACCGCACCCAGTTCCGTCGTGCAAACGGGCGTATAATCCGCCGGGTGGGAAAACAGGACACCCCACGAGTTGCCGAGCCATTGATGGAAATTAATCTCGCCTTCGGTAGTGGTAGCTTTGAAATCGGGTGCGATATCGCCTAAACGCAGTGCCATAAGTTTAATTCGTTGCTCTCGGTCCCATGTGGCGACCGGAATATTGGTCAATGTGAGAGCTTTCTTTTAAGGCATCGAAGCAGATTAGCAAGCCGAAGTTTCGCATTTGGAATTGCCCGATGCCGCCAAAGAGCTTGCCCGTTCCATTGAATGCCCGCACAGTTTCTCGACCTTTATGGCTGAACCAAATCTGAAAGTCCTGACGGTCGTCGGCAGCACCCACGCGACGTCGGTCACCCGCGTGGTGATTAGTCACGTCACAGAAGAATTGCGTCGGCAAGGTTGCGAGGTGGACCTGCTTGATTTGTATAAAGAACCGCTGGCGTTGTTCAATCTGGAGACCGCCTACGGGCATCCGGGGTTTGCGACGCTTAAGGCTCGCGTCGAAGCGGCGGATGTTTTTGTGCTGGGGACCCCCGATTATCACGGCAGCATCAGCAGCGCGCTGAAGAATTTTTTGGATCACTTCTGGCACGAGTTTGCGGGGAAACTTTTTGCCACCATCGTCGCCTCGCACGAGAAAGGCCTGACAGTCACCGATCAACTGCGCACAGTGGCGCGCCAATGCTACGCATGGTCGCTGCCGTATGGGGTTTCGTTTGCCGAAAAGGTGGATGTCGTTGAGGGCCGGATTGCGAGCGAGGCCTTTCGCGCCCGGCTGGAAATGCTTATTCGGGATACGCGGGTTTATGGCGAGCTTCTGGCCCGGCAGCGGCGTGCCGACCTGGCGGGAATGGACCCGGGATTCCTGGCCCGGCTGCGAAAATGATTTTGAACAGATCAACCGAGTTAGCAGTCCGATAGTGCAACAATTCGAAACAAAAACAGCAAAGGACTAAAGTTATGAAGAAAATCATGTTAAGCTTGGCCGCAGTCGCTTTCGTGGTGGGCGCGTATGCGGGAGGAACGGAATGCGCCGGCAAAGACAAGGCCGCCTGTGGTGAGAAAGCCAAATCCACCGAGAGTTGTCCGGCGGCAAAGGAAGCGACCAAGTGCCCTGCCAGTGGCGCGACGGCCAAGAAAGGCGACCCAAAACCGGCGGAAGCGCCGAAGAGCGATCAGGCCAAAAAGTCCTGAGGATTTGCCGACTTATTTTGCCCCGCGCCAGAAGTCGGCGCGGGGTTTTCCTTTTGCGGCCCTGAAGTCCTGATTTTTCAGGGTTTCGCGTAATGAATTTAGGTGCAGTTAGCTGGTATTTTTACATCTTCATGTTTGGAGGAAGTCTTGACGCCCAATGCCAGTGGCGGAATCTTGCTTTTGAAAACTAGAAGCAAGCCTGAAGTATGAATCGCTCCCAAACCCAAGTTGTGTTTCGTCGAAACGCCTTCACGTTGATCGAGCTGCTGGTCGTGATCGCCATCATCGCGATTCTCGCGGCGATGTTGCTGCCGGCGCTGGCCAAGGCCAAAGTGCGGGCGCAACGCATTCAGTGCATCAGCAATCTGAAGCAGTTTGGATTGGCGTGGGCGATGTATTCTGGTGACAACCAGGGGCGCTTGGTTTCGGCGTATCCCACCTTTGGTGGTTTCACGGGGACTTGGTGCGGCGGCAATGCCGCCAGCGATGGTTTACCCGGTTCGTATGTTTATGGCGGGGCGGACCCAACCGGGATTCAGTCAGGCTTGCTTTGGGATTACACCAAATCACTCAAGGTTTACAAGTGTGCTGCGGACAATCGGATTGCCAGCAGTCCCGCCGTCCCGGCAGCCTTCCGCAACAAACCCATCTTGCGAAGCATTTCGATGAATTCATACATGGGCGGGACAAGTTTTGGTGTGAGTCCGACCTGGGTGGTCACCAATCCCAATGGGTCGCGCAGTCAGAATGCGCCTGTTTACATCAAGGAATCGGAGATCAAGAAACCCACCCAAACCTGGGTGGTTATGGATGAAGATCAGGACAGCATCAATGACGGGATGTTTTTAGTGGACATGGGTGGCAGTGCGCGGTTTTTGGATTTGCCCGCTCGCAGCCACAACAATGGTTACGGCATCAACTTTGCCGACGGCCATGCCGAGACTTATCAATTGCGGGATGGGGCCAGCAAAACCTGGATTCCGGGCGGCTCCCGACCATTGGGTGGTTTGAATGACTGGATGGCATTAACCAACGTCACGACACATCCTCTTTGACCGTTTTAGTTCGGTTCAGGTGTTAGCATCACCCGCGCTGCAAGCGCGGGTTTTTTATTTGGCCCGTTCCCGTCTCGCGCTAAGCTCCGCGCTCATGGATTGTTCCCGCCCCAAGACCAAAGATCCGTCCGAGTGGTTGGAGTTGTGTCCGGATTTTTCGCGGTCCATGGCCGGGCAATTGACCGAGTGGATTCTGAACTGGCAACCGGACCTGGCTGCCGCCATCAAATGGAACATGCTGTGTTTCTCGGGGCGCAAATTGGTTTGCGGTCTCAGTGCCTGCCAGAAGCATCTGGGGCTGGCTTTTTTTCGCGGTACGGAATTGCCCGATCCGGCGAAGTTGTTTGAACCCGGTAGCGCGGGCAATACCAACATTCGCAGTCTCCGCCTCACCACGCTCGAGGGATTGAATCAGCGCGCGTTGGAAAATCTATTGCGCGCCGCGGTGGAACTGGATGCCGACCCGGCGATTCCATCCGCGCCGAAAGTGAAACGCCGGCCCTGGCCCATGCCGCAGTTTTTCCGCGCGGCATTGGCGCAGCAGAAAAATCGCGCCGCCACAGAGAATTTCCGGTCCCTATCCCGCACCTGCCAGCGGGAATATCTCGTCTGGCTTTCGACGGCCAAGCGTCCGGAAACGCGCGCCCGGCGCTTGCAGGAAACTCTGGCCGCCTTGCGCCACGGTCGCAAATGGGCGCAACGGAAAGACCGTTGACGCAGGGCGCAGGACAGCGCTTGGTAGGGACAGCGCGCTGCGCTGTCCGCGCCGCGTTCAGCGGCGCAACCGCGATCCCGGTGGTGCACTAACTTCCTGTTCCGTCCGCTCTGCGCGGACGGGGACGCCGCAGCGCGGCATCCCTACCTGACGGACGCGTCCTGACGCGACCAGCGAGTTTTTCCTCGTTTCTCCGGCGCGTTCTCCTAAAGTTTTCGCGCCAGTTATTGCCGTCATGAAATCGATTCCTTTGCCGCCTGAACTCTTTGTCCTGAATCGCGAACGCCTCGCCCAGGCGCTGTTGCCGCGCGCTGTCGCGGTGCTCAACGCCAACGACATCATGCCGACGAACGCCGACGGCACGATGGGGCACATTCAAAATGCGGACCTGTTTTATCTCACGGGGATTCATCAGGAAGAGACGATGCTGCTGCTCGCGCCACAGGCATTCGATCCGAATCACCGGGAAATTCTTTTCATTCGCGAATCCAGCGAACTCCTCACCACGTGGGAAGGGCACAAACTCACCAAGGAGCAGGCGACCAGGATTTCCGGCATCAAGAACGTAAAATGGTTGTCGGAGTTTCCGACCTTGTTCCGCCAGATTGCCTGCGAGTCCGAGGTGATTTACCTCAACAGCAACGAACATCAGCGCGCCGGAAACGAAGTCGAAACGCGGGACGCGCGGTTCGTCCGGGAATGTCAGCGGGTGTTTCCGTTGCACCGCTACGAACGCCTCGCCCGGGTGATGCATCAATTGCGCGTAGTGAAATCGGAACAGGAAGTCGCGGCGATTCAGGCCGCGTGCGATCTCACCGGGCGAGGATTCAAACGCGTCTGCAAATTTTTGAAGCCCGGAGTGAACGAAGCCGAAGTTGAGGCGGAGTTCGCGCATGAATTCATCCGGCACAAAGGCCAATTCGCGTATCCGCCCATCATCGCCAGTGGCGCGAACAACAACATTCTTCACTACAATCAAAATGATCAGGTATGCAAAAAGGGCGACCTGCTATTGCTCGATGTGGCGGCCGGACTCGGTAATTACATGAGTGATCTGACCCGCACGATTCCGGTCAGTGGGAAATTCACCCGGCGGCAAAAACAGGTTTACAACGCCGTGCTCCGCGTGTTTCGCGCGATGACCAAAGCGATGGTGCCCGGCAAGACCACCAAAGATCTCCGCATCGAATGCGAAGAACTGATCGCCAAGGAATGTGTGGATCTCGGCTTGCTCAAGCCCGCGCAACTCAAGAAGTCCACGCCGGAGAATCCTGCCGCGCGCTCGTATTTCATGCACGGCGTTTCGCATCCCATCGGCCTCGACGTGCACGACGTTACTTACAATCACCTGAAGATTGCGCCGGGTTGGGTGCTTACGTGTGAGCCGGCGATTTATCTCAAAGAAGAAGGATTTGGTATTCGCTTGGAAAACACCATTCTCGTCACGGAAACCGGCCAGCGCGATTTGATGGCGGACATTCCAATTGAAGCGGACGAGATCGAAGCGTTAATGAATCGGAAATAAAATGATTCGCTCCAGTTAGAAAAACCGGCGGGGCAGGCCCAAGACACTGGCGGCATCGCGCCGCGTTTGTTACTTTTCCAATTTATGAACCTGACTGGTCAATCCTTCATCGCAGGCAAGCCGGGGGCGCGTGGCGGAAAAACATTTTCAGCAATGAACCCGCGCACGGATACCCCGCTCGCGCCCGAATTTCATACCGCTTCGGCGGCGGAGGTGGACGCGGCGGTGCGCGCCGCGGATGAAGCGTTCCAACGCTATCAAAACGTGTCTGGCGCCGAGCGGGCCGCATTTCTCGAAAAGATTGCCGACGAAATCATGGCGCTCGGCGACGTGTTATTACAACGCGCCGCGGACGAAACCGGTCTTCCGCTCGACCGGCTCACCGGGGAGCGGGCCCGCACGTGTGGGCAACTGAAACTCTACGGCGCAACGGCCAAGGAAGGCACGTGGATGGACGCGCGCATTGATCACGCCTTGCCGGATCGGCAGCCGTTACCGCGTCCGGATTTGCGCCGCATGCTCGTGCCCATTGGACCGGTGGCGGTGTTTGGTTCGAGCAATTTCCCCTTCGCCTATTCGGTCGCCGGCGGCGACACGGCGAGCGCCCTGGCGGCGGGTTGTCCAGTCGTGGTCAAAGCGCACGAAGCCCATCCGGGCACGAGCGAACTCGTGGCCCACGCCATCAATCGCGCGGTCGCCGCGTGCGGACTGCCGGCCGGCGTTTTCTCCATGCTGCAAGGCGACGGGCGGACCATTGGCGCGCCGCTCGTGCAACATCCGTTGATGCAAGCCGTGGGCTTCACCGGTTCGCTGCGCGCGGGGCGGGCCCTCGCGGATCTGGCGGCGGCCCGGCCGGAGCCGATTCCAGTGTTTGCAGAGATGAGCAGTTTGAATCCGGTGTTCTTGCTGCCGGGCGCATTGCAGGAGCGCGCGGAAAAAATAGCCGAAGGCTTCGTGGCCTCGTTCACCCTGGGCGTCGGGCAATTTTGTACGAAACCGGGATTGGTGTTCGCACTTGCTGCGCCGGAACTCGATGCGTTTCTCGCGGCGGTGGGAGCACGCGTCAAAGAAGTCGTTCCCGGTACGATGTTGCATCGGGGCATTTGCGATTCGTTTGCGGCAGGCACTGCGGCGTTGGAAAAGCTTCCGGGCGTGCGCGTGATGGCCCGCGCGGAAACTCCCGCGCAAGGCCAACGTACGGAAGGGGCGGCGCTGTTGTTGACGGTGCCGGCCGCTGACTTTTTACGCGAACCAAAACTCGCGCATGAAGTTTTCGGTCCGGTTTCGCTCGTGATTCAGGCGCAGTCAATGGCGGAACTGGAAACGCTTGCCCGGCAGTTGGAGGGGCAATTGACCGCAACCGTGCATTTGGGCGCCACGGACGCAGAATTGGCCGAACGTTTTTTGCCGGTGCTGACACGCAAGGCCGGTCGTGTGATTTGCAATGGATTTCCGACCGGTGTCGAAGTCAGCCCCGCTATGCAACATGGCGGACCTTATCCGGCCACCACCGACGGACGCTTCACCGCGGTGGGCACCGCCTCTTTACTCCGGTGGGCGCGGCCCGTCTGTTTTCAAAACATCCCTGTCCGATTTCTGCCCGCAGCATTGCGTGACGAAAATCCCCTCGGTCTTTATCGCACCGTCAACGGGAAGCTGGGTGTGCATTAAACGCGGTTTCGCGTGCCGTTATTGCGTTGCTGCCCCCCCGGGCCAAGCCCCGGGGTTTGACCTTGGCACTGGAGATGTTACTGTCGCCCAGTCGTCAAAGCGTGAACTGCATGCGTTTCGTTCGCCTCATCGCCATGTTCCTGGCGGGATTTGTGCTCGTCGTTACTCCGGCGCGCGCTGCGCTGCAAACCGTCTGGATCATTGGCGAGGACGAAGACCCGCTCGCTTCCGGTTACGCGCCGACCGATGAGTTTTCCTCCGAGAACTACAGCAACGACCCGCGTCCTGGCACTGTTTACACGCTCAGCAATCCCGTGGTGGACGATGACTTTTATTTTGCCGGGCTCTATCCGATTGGCTTCAACGGTCTGGGCACCAATCGCAACGTCACTGCGGATGAACTCGCGAAAGGTTGGGAACGTGCGTTGACCGATGGCGACCGCACGAATCGCGTTCACTTTTTTCTCTCCGGTGCGCAAGCCAGTGCGGCGGCACGACTCCGCCTGAGCTTCGAACTTGTGCAGGGCGGCATCTGGTTGCCGTTGCTCGGGCAAAGCGGCGAAGGTTTTGGATTGCATGACATCGCCGTGCGCTTCCGCAATAGCGCCGGTCAAACCACACTGATCTATTCCAATCGCGTTGATCGCGACACGCGCATCGTGGTGGATTTTCCCGCGAGCAGTGTCGCGGCTTCCGCGGGGCCAAACACGATTGAATTCGCGCGCGTCGGACCGTCTGTCGCCAATGTCAGTCACTGGATTCAATTCGACTTTGCCCAACTCGAAGCGGACGCGGATGCGCTTGCCGATGCCGATGGCGACGGTCTGCCGCGCTGGTGGGAATTGGACAACAACCTCAGCGATACCAACCCCGCCGACGCCGCAAACGACAAAGACGGCGATGGCCGCACCGCGTTGCAGGAATACAACGGCGGCAATAACTCCACGAATCCGAACCGCGCCGATACCGACGGCGACGGCCTGAGCGACGGCGAAGAATTTGCGCTCGGGACAAACCCGAACCAAGCGGACACCGACGGAGATTCAATCTCCGATGGTGCTGAGGTTAACGGCTCACCCGCGTCGAACCCGCTGCTGGTGGATTCCGACAGCGACGGCGCGCCCGACGCGTTGGAGCGCCGCGTCGGCACTAATCCGATGAGCGCGGCCAGCGTACCGACGAGTTTCCGCGGCGGCATCGGAATTCATTTCGTTTCTGAGAACGACCGCAACGGCACGCTCGGCACGAATGAGGTCGCTGGCGTCATTCCGCAAACGCGCTGGAACGAGACGTTCGCAATTCGCCCGTGGACGCGACCGAGCGGCGGCAAGGCCGATATTATTGTTCCGCTAACAAATCAGATTGTTCGCAGCGACGGCACCATTCTTCCGAGCCTGACCTTCAGTTGGACGGCCGACGCCACGGACGCCAGCGACAACGCCGGTTCATCCGACCGCAAATTGATGAGCGGTTTCATCCGCGCTGCAAATGGCAGCCAGGCGACGCTCACGCTGAACAATATTCCGTTTGCCAGTTACGATCTCTACGTCATCGTCGGCGGCACTTACGATGGACAACGTGGCCGGCTGCGTTTGAATTCCAACAGCGCGACGGATCGCTTCTTCCGCACCATCACGACTGCGCCGCAAAGTGACTTCATTGAAATCGAGCCGGGCAATCCGAATCACGTGTATGGCAATTACGTGCTCTATACGAATCTCACCAGCACCACCGCCACGCTAAACGTTGCGAATGTGGACGGCTGGTCCGTCGGCATTCATGCGATTCAAATCATTGATCGTGGTTTGGACTTCGACGCGTCCGGGATTCCAGACTGGTGGGAAATGAAACACGCGTTGCAACCCGGTTCAACGGCACTCGCGGCGACAGATTCCGACGGCGACGGCTTGAGCAACGCACAGGAATTTCAACGAGGCACTGATCCACATCGCGCCGATACGGATGGCGATGGTCTTTCCGACGCGCAGGAAATCGCGCTCGGCACGAATCCGCTCAACGCGGACACCGACGGCGACGGCTTGGCCGACGGCGCAGAAGTGAATGCGCCTATTCCCTCAAATCCGCTGCTGGCAGACAGCGACAACGATGGCGTAAATGACCGCGAAGAAATGTCACGCGGCGCCGACCCAACTTTCAATCCGACCACTGCACCCGGCTACATCGGCGTGGTGCCGTTCTTCCAAAACTCCCCGTCGCGATGGGAATGGCGCGTGGACAACGTGCAACTCGTCTGGGATCACGGCGCGGGCGCACTCGCGCCGAACATCTGGAACGAGGATAACTTTATTGAGTTCGCCGTGAAAAATCCGGTCACGCCGGAGTGGCGCTCGCTCGGCATGGTGCTGCGGCATTACAACGGCGTGCTGACCTATATGTTTCACTCGGATGCTGGGAGCGCGTTCAGTTATCCGAACCAGCCGAACAGCACGATCTGGGATTCCACGGGTGCGAATCTGCTGACGGCGCTCGGCTTCAGCGGCTACGGACCGGCGGATATTTCATCGCGCCTCCAATTCCGTGTCCTCGCCCAGCGCGGCGCGAACAGCAATTCGTGGTCAGTCACGTTTACGATCACCAATCAGACGAGCAACACGCTGGTGCTCTCCCGCACGTTCAATAATTGCACCGCCCGCAATTCCGTCGATAACGGCACGGCCAAGTGGGTGGATTACAATGGCGTCACGAATCAAATGAGCATCAACGTGCATCAGGGCGTGAGACTTTTCATCACGACGAATGCGCTCGAAAATCTTCCGGCTTTCGCCAGCGCGAAAGATTCCGACAACGACGGCATGCCGGACGTTTGGGAAGATCTGCACAGCTTCAACAAATTTTCCGCCGCCGATGCCACGTTGGATGCCGACAGCGACAGCTTGAACAATCGCGATGAATTTCTCGCCGGCACACATCCACGTAATCCTGACACTGACGGCGACGGCATCAGTGATTCACTCGAACGCGCGAACTCTTCCAATCCGCTGCTCGCGTCGAGTCGTCCGCCGTTCACGGGCGAAACTCTGCCCAGCGGTCAGGACCTGGATGGCAATGGCTTGCCAGATGCATGGGAAATCAAATATCGCGCCTTCGGATTGCCGCCACATGTTGACGCTGACGGCGACGGCGCTTCCAACGCACATGAGGCGAAGTGGGGCACGAACCCGTTCGACGCGAACTCCGTTCCCGCCGTTGCGATGTCGAAGCAAACCAACAACGTCGTCGTTGCGTGGCCAAATGTTGCGAACAAAGATCAACGCTTGTTCTCCGGCAGCACACTTACGAATTGGATGCAGTTCAACGGCGCAATTCAAACGAGCGGCGGCTTGTCCTTCAGCGTTTTCACCAATCGTGTTGCGCAAACGAATCGCGAGTTTTATCGCGTCAGCACGGACGACAAAGACAGCGATGGTGACGGCGTGAAAGATTGGGATGAAATCGTGCTCGGCAGCGATCCACTGCGCGCGAATAGCCTGCGCGCTGCACTACCGCTGATTGCGAGTAACGGAACGGTGACCGGTTCAACTGCGGGAGATTATGCCTCATTCGTTGAACAGGTGCGCGGCGGGCCAAACGGTAGCACTGGTTTGGTGACTCGCGCTCAGGCTGCGCGTCTGCTCCAGCAGGCGACGTTCGGCCCGACGTTACGCGAGTTGGATCGCGTGCAACAACTCGGTCTCGTGGCGTGGCTTGATGATCAGATCACGAACGCGCCCGCTACTCTACACCGGCCGTACATCGAACAGATTTACGCCGATTGGAACGGTCCGCGCACGGACCTTTCCTATCTCTACAGCGAGATGGATGATTTTATCTTCGGCAACAATTGCACGACGCCATTCGCGCGCGCGGCTTTAAGCGGGCCGGATCAATTGCGTCAACGCGTGGCGTTTGCGCTGAGTCAGATTTGCGTCATCTCACGGCGCGATCCCAATCTGGAAAACAAGCCGCTCGCGGTCGCGGATTATTACGACATCTTTGTGCGCAATGCGTTTGGCAATTACTACGACGTGCTGCGCGAAGTGACGTTGCATCCGGTGATGGGTCGTTACCTCAGTCACATCGGCAATCAAAAAGCGCGCCCGGAGATCAATCAGTATCCCGACGAAAATTATGCGCGCGAGGTGATGCAGTTGTTCAGCATCGGTCTCTGGGAGCTGAATCCCGACGGCACGCGTCAGCTTGATGGCTTCGGCCAGCCGATTCCGACGTATGGCAATGCGCAGATCACTGAGTTCGCGCGCGTGTTCACCGGTCTGTGGTTCGGCGGGCAACCCTGGGGACAAAACGGCTGGAACGACGAAGATTCCTCCGTGCCAATGCAGATGTGGGCGGAGAAACATGACTTCGGCACGAAGACCTTGCTGAACGGCGTGACGATTCCCGCCCGCGCCGCGACGGTGGAAAACGGTATGCGCGATCTCGATGACGCGCTGCGCAATTTGTTCGAGCATCCGAACACCGGCCCGTTCATTGGCAAACAACTCATTCAATTTCTCGTCACGAGTAATCCATCGTCGAATTACGTCGCGCGCATCGCGGCGAAATTTGCCAATGACGGCAGCGGCAAACGCGGCAATCTCGCCGCCGTTATCAAAGCCATCCTGCTGGACGAAGAAGCGCGTGATGCGCGATGGTTTTTGGGCGCGCCAGAATTCGGCCGGCTGAAAGAACCCGTGCATCGCGCGATGGCGATTGCGCGCGCGGGCAACGTTGGCCGCTACACCAATTTGCTCTGGTGGACGTGGGGCGATTTCAACAACGCGGCGTTTCAAGAACCGACGTATTCGCCGAGTGTGTTCAATTTCTTCCGTCCCAGTTACCAACCGCCCGGCTTGCTCACACAACTGGGTTTGGTCGGTCCGGCATTCCAGATCACCGACAGCTATTCGAGCATCTCATTCCCGAACAAGCTCTGGGAAATCACCGAGGACGGCCTTGCTTATTACAGTTCCTACAGTTTCCCGCCGGATTATGCGGACCTGTTGCCCGTGTCCGGTGACGCTGGGTTGCTGGTGGATCAAGTGAACCTGTTGTTTTGCGGCGGTTCGATGTCCGCGCGCACGCGGGATCATCTGGTCAACGCGGTGAATCAGGTCGCGCTGCATGATCGACTGCTGCGCATTCGTCTCGCGATTTATCTCGCGGCCACCTGCCCAGAAGGAGCGGTGCAACGATGAAGTGCCATACTGCAAGCTCCAAGCCGCAGGCGACGGGAGAAACCGCACAGGTTGGTGGCGGTTTTCGCGCTGCGAAAACCAGCGCCGCGTGCAGCCGCGCAACCCTTTTGACTGGCACATGCGTTTACCAATCCGCTGCGGCCCGCTGCTGCGCGGGCCGAGTTCTCGCAGCGCGAGAACTGCCACCTTGGCGTCCTAACTTTTTCCTCGAGACGCAGGCGAGCGTTGTCATCAACCTTTACTAAACTCATGCCCGCAAAACCCATCACGCGTCGAGGCTTTCTCAAGCAACTGAACTGCGCCGCCGTCGGTTCGTCCGCGATTCTCAACACGCTGCTCAATCTCAAGCTTGCCAACAGTGTCGCGGCGCAGGGCGGTCCGCTCGACAACAAGGCGTTGGTCTGCATTTTTCTCAGCGGCGGCATCGACTCTTTCAACGTGCTCGTCCCATGGGAACAGTCGGCTTATAACACTTATTCGGTCACGCGCGGGCCGTTCGGGAGCGATGGCGGGCTGGCGTTGAATCGCAATGCGCTATTGCAACTCGCCGCGCCTTCCGCGAATTACGGTTTGCATCCGTCCTGCCCGAATTTGCAGGCGATGGCGAATGGCACTGGCGCATTTGTGGGCAAACGCCGCCTCTCATTCGTTTCCAACGTCGGCACGCTCGTACAGCCGATTACCAAAGCGCAGTTCAACGCGTGGGAAAATGGTCAGAACGCCGCGTTGCCCGTGCCGAAAGCGCTGTTCTCGCACAGCGATCAGATCGAACAATGGCAGACCGCGGTGCCACAAGGCCTGGCGCAATTGAGCGGTTGGGCCGGGCGTTGTGCGGATATTTTGCACGCCTACTACAACACCGGGAACAACTCGATGAGCATTTCGCTCGGCGGCAATAACGTGTTTCAGGTGGGCAACAACACGCAGCAATTTGTCATCACGCCGGGCGGCGCGTTGTCGTTCGAAGGCAACACGGGCGGCGCAAATCCAAATCCGCTTCAGATCAAAAACGCGGCGTTGCGCAACACGCTCGACCAGACCTACACGAATCTGTTGACCGAAAGTTTTTCGCGACTCACGCGCGAGAGCGACGACGCGCAGTTGTTGTTTCAATCGCAATTCGACTCCGCGAACGCGCAACTCGGCGGGGCGGTGGATGCGCTGTTTCCAGCCGGAAATTACGTCGCCGCCACCCTCAAGGCGGTGGTGAAGACGATCAAGATTCGCAGTCAACTTGGGTTGCGGCGGCAGACCTTCTTTGTGCAATACGGCGGCTGGGATCATCACGGCGAATTGCTCAATACGCAGGCGAGCATGTTGTCCACGCTCGATGCCGCCATCGGTGCTTATCAACGCGCGTTGGAAGCGCTCGGATTGCAGAACGATGTCATCACCTTCACCGCATCGGATTTCAGTCGGACGTTGCGCTCGAACGGGCGTGGCACAGATCACGCCTGGGGCGCAAACGCGATGGTGTTCGGCGGCAAAGTGGACGGTGGAAAAATCTTCGGCACGTATCCGAACCTCGCGCTCGACGGACCGGATGATGTGGGTCGCGGCGGACGTTTGCTCCCAAGCACGTCGGCGGATCTGTATTTTGCGGAACTACTGCGGTGGTTTGGCGTGAGTTCGGGCAACATGAATTACGTGCTGCCGAATGTCGCAAATTTTTGGAATCCCAATTCGGGCACGGCGCCGCTAGGTTTCGTGCTGCCGTGACGAAGAAGATCCCAAGCACAAGCAACCCGGTGGTATGGGGAGCGCACGTGCCTCGCGTGCGGCGGCGGACGCCTCGTCCGCCGCAGTTGAGTGCGCCACCGCGCCAGTTTCAACGCGCGATGGCGCGCGTTGTCTCGGCTGCGAGGCGCAGCCGGTCGCACGCGAGGCGCGTGCGCTCCCCCAGCGCTTCTCTGGAGGTTCAAACTTGGAGGTTGGTGGTTTGAAAAAGCTCATCGTCATTTTGTTGCTACTGCCGGTGCTGTTCGTTCTCGTGTTTGTCTTCGGACGAATGAAATGGAAGTTCTCCAAGCCCACGCCACCGCCACCCGCAACCGAACAAATCGCTACCAACGCAGCGGCCCTCACCACTCCAGTTCCTGCGAGCGGTCGAACGAATGCGCTGCTTGGCGAAAGCATCCTGCGCGGTTATGCCGACACCAACCTTTCGTCGGAAAACGATCTCACCCTCATGTCGCGGCTGATGGAGAATTCGCTGCTGTTGTTGAAGGCGGCGGCGAATCGGTCGTTGAGCGCGAATGAAGATTGGGCCGACCTGTTTCGCGGCAAGAATGCGGCTCGCGAGGAGTTTCTGCCTGCACAGCATGTCGCACTGAATGCGAAAGGCCAATTGATTGATCGTTGGCAAACGCCGTTGTTCTTCCATGCGTTGGGCGGCGGGCGTTATGAAATTCGCTCCGCCGGACCAGATCGCGAGATGTGGACCGCAGATGATTTGCAGCGGAATGCCAACGGAACGTTTTTACGAGGAACAAATACCGCGGCACGCTGACCGGAGCGGCGGTATCGCGAGGTTTCGGTCAGAAGGTGATGGGTTCATTCAACTTGCCGCACTGCGAACACCGGGAGCGATCAACATCGGGATCATCCGTATAAACCTGGCCGCATTTGTCGCAGCGGAAAATGCGATCCTCGGAGGCGGTGGGTCGAAACCGTCGCCGCCGTAATTCGGTGTACACCGTCAATGCCACCAGCCCCCCCAGCAGCGCGGTGACATAGATGAAGATGAGGAATGGCGCGGACATCACGGAGTAGATCCGGGTTGGGGCGGAAGCGGCGAGGCCCAATCAAAAATCACACGTCCGACGACAGGGGGCGTGGCATCGGGGGCGCGGGTGAAAATCAATGCGCGCACACTTTGCAAAGCAGCTTGGTCGGTTTCCTTCGAACCGCTGCCCGGCGGGAGCAAGGTGGCGCGAACGACCTGGCCGCGTTCATTGACCAGAACCTGTACCACAGTGTTGGTCAGTCCTTCGAGCGTGGGGGGTGGTGGCAAGTTCCAATCCGTGCGCGGCGGTCGGCGGGCTTCCAGATTGAGGCTGAAATGCAACTGCGAGTTCGTGCGGCGTGGCAGGTCCGCTGGCGGCGGTAACACGGTCAGCGCGGGACTGGGCGCGATCGCAATTTCACGGGCGGAGGTCGAATTGGTTTCCGCCAGTTCCAGAAATGTTGCGCCCAGTTGGCCGACAGACAGAGGAAGCAAGCGCGGCGATTCAGTCCAGCGAAAGGAGGCGTAGGACAACGCCGGGGGTTGCAGCCAGGTCAGCGCCGCGAAACCGCGCGGGTGGGGCAGCGCGAACAGCGTGGGATCATGGAGTTGCTGGCGTTCGGTGGCTGACGTGATCAACCGCACGGCGAGCGCGTTCTCGACTGGGCGGACGGCGATAGGTTCGCGATTGCCCAGCGCGTAAAACAGGATCACGTGCAAACCGAAGGCGAGCAGAATATAAACGATCCAACGCGTACGCGACCAGGCGGGTTCGTCCGGTGGCGGAAGATGGGGCGCGTTGGGCTTGTCGAGCGGCGCCGCATTCATGGCTGGGCCGAGAGCTGGTTGGCTTTCGGTTGCGTGGCGACGAGGGTTTCGGTAATGCCAGCCTCGCGAGCGAGTGATTGCAGTTGCAGCAAATCTTCAAAGCGCACGGATTTGTCCATGAGGATCACGAGCGTGAGCGGCGCAGGCGCTTGTGTGGCGATGGCGGTCAATCGGGTTCTGAGCGCGGCGGGTTCAATGTTTTGGTTGTCAAAATAATAGCGGCCGCTTTCATCCATGGCGACCCAGATGGTCGGGGCGTCGGTGCCGGCTTGATCCGCCGCGCGGGGCAAATCAATGCTCACCCCCGGCGTGTAGAGGCGCGAGCCGAGCGACAGGAAAATCACCATCAGAAAAAACACCGCAGCGTAGGCCGTTGCATCGAACGGGTTGCGCAGCAGGCGGGTGCGCCGGGGGAATTTCATGCGGACGGCGGGCGAGCGGTATCGCTGACGATGTTCACGATTTCGTTGGCGGCGCGTTCCATGTCCGTAACGATGGAATTGACGCGGCTGACGAGGTAGTTGTAGCCGGCATGGATCGGAATAGCGACGGCGAGTCCCGCCGCCGTGCAAATCAATGCCTGACCCGCGCCTTCCGACATCATGGCGCTGTTGGCGTACAACGCCTGGCCCTGAAGCGTGATGAACGTTTTGATGAATCCCAGCACCGTGCCGAGCAAACCCAAGAGCGGCGCGAGTTGAGCAATCGTGGCGAGCAGGTCCAGCCGCCGTTCCAGGCGTGGCACTTCGCTCAAACCGGCTTCTTCGAGCGACTCCCGCACGCGCTCGCGCCCGAAATCGCGGTTGAGGATGGCGGTTTTGACCAAACGAGCGACCGGGCCGGGCGTGGCGTCACAAATGGAAATCGCTTCCACGAGGTTGTCGCGTTTGATGACCGTGCGCACGCCGCTGAGGAATTCGTTGGAATTGATCTGTGCGCGATGACAGTGCAGGGCGCGTTCAATAAAAATCACGATGCCTGCGGCGCCGGCAAAAAAAATGACCCACAACATCGGCCCGCCGTTGGCAATCAGGCCCGGAATACCCGTGGGCGCTGCGCTTGCCTCGGCGGTTGCCGCGAGGAGAACGTTGCCAGGGGCGAATAGGTTTGCCATGGCGGAGTTATAGGGCGTTGGCCGCGAAATACCAAGTTCCAAGTTCGCCGCGCGCCGGTGTTATCACCTGTTTCGGTGATGAGTTCTGGCTGGGAAAACGTGGCGCGCCTCAATTACGCTTTGCCTGTGAACACCAAGTCCATTTCATCGGCTTACCGACTCGCTCAGGAACGCTACGCTGCCCTCGGCGTGGATACGGATAGAGTGCTGCGCGCTCTGACCAAAGTCCCCGTCTCGCTGCATTGCTGGCAGGGCGACGACGTCGGCGGGTTCGAAAATTTCGGGGGCACGTTGAGCGGTGGATTGGTGGCGACGGGAAACTATCCCGGCAAAGCGCGCACGCCCGATGAATTGCGCGCCGACGCAGCGAAAGCGCTGTCGCTGATTCCGGGCAAACATCGTTTCAACCTCCACGCGTTCTACGGCGAATTCGGCGGCAAGAAAGTGGATCGCAACGAAATCGAGCCGCCGCATTTCCAAAATTGGATTGATTGGGCCAAGTCACTCAAGATCGGGCTCGACTTTAACCCTACGTGTTTCTCGCATCCGAAATCGGCGAGTGGCTTTACCTTGTCGCATCAGGACAAGAGTGTTCGACAATTCTGGATCGAACATTGCCAACGCAGTCGCGAGATCGGAGCCGCGATGGGTAAAGCGCTCGGCAAAACCACGGTGACCAATGTCTGGGTGCCGGACGGCATGAAAGACACGCCCGCCGATCGCCGCGGTCCGCGCGAACGGCTCGAACAGTCGCTCGACGAAATTTTCAAGAAGAAGCTCAACCCGAAGCACAACCTCGACGCGGTCGAAGGCAAGTTGTTCGGCATCGGTGCGGAGAGTTACACGGTGGGCATGCACGAATTTTATCTCGGTTACGCCGTGAAGAATCAGACGCTCGTCTGTCTCGACGCTGGCCATTATCACCCGACTGAAAACATGGCGGACAAGATTTCTTCGGTGCTGTGTTTTGTGCCGGAGATTTTGCTCCACGTCAGTCGCGGCGTGCGGTGGGACAGCGATCACGTCGTCACGTTGACCGACGAATTACAGGCCATCGCGCAGGAACTCGTGCGCGGCAATTATCTCGCGCGCACGCACATTGGTTTGGATTTCTTTGACGCGAGCATTAATCGCATTGCCGCGTGGACCATCGGCACGCGCAACATGCTCCGCGCGCTCTGCATCGCGATGCTCGAACCTTACACCACCTACAAAAAGCTCGAGCGTGACGGTGATTTCACCGGGCGATTGGCATTGATGGAAGAAGCCAAGACGTTGCCGTTCGGCGCAGTGTGGGATTATTACTGTATGCAACAAAACGTGCCCGTCGGCGAAACGTGGCTCGAAGAAGTGCGCAATTACGAGAAAACGGTATTGAGCGAGCGGGGTTAAATCGGGCCTCGTGGCCACCGATGTGATGAGGTGGCTCCAAGCCAGCCCGAAGGGCTGCTAGAAATTAGCCGAGGGTTGAGCGTCAGCGACACCCCCGGTACCGTCGCAAAACAAACCGCACCCCGGAGGGGTGCCAGAAAAGCAGAACACAACATGGGTTCAACCTTCCTCAGCCTCCATTATCACATCGTGTTTTCCACCAAGGAGCGCCGGCCATTCATCAGACCCAACTGGCGCTCCCAACTGCACGAATATCTCGGTGGAACGATTCGCGGGCTGGGTGGCGTTCCCGAAATTGTCGGTGGCGTTGAAGACCACGTTCATCTGTTGGTCGGCCTGCGCGCCACCCATCGTCTGGCCGATTTCATGCAGGAACTGAAGAAGGCTTCCTCCATCTGGGCGGCGGAAAAGCACGAACCCATGTTTGGTTGGCAGGAAGGTTATGCTGCTTTTACCGTGAGTTGGACGCATATCGAAGCAGTGCGGCAATACATTGCGACTCAAGAAGAACATCATCGAAAGCATGATTTTGTCGCGGAGTTGAGAACCCTGCTCGAAAAGAATGGCGTGAAATACGAGGAGAAATATTTGTTATGAATTGTTTGGATTCGGTGGAGTTTTCTGCCACCCCTGCGGGGTGGATGATTCCGATTCTGCATTCCGGGGGTGTCGCTGACGCTCAACCCCCGGCTAATTTCTGGCAGCCCTCCGGGCTGACCGAAACGCCAAGAAGCGCCTTGTCGTTTTTTAGAACAAGTCGGCACCGCCTCTCGCATTAACCCTTTTCAAATTTAGCCTATGGCACAGAAAGTTTATCTCGCAGTGGATCTCGGCGCGGAGAGCGGGCGCGTGATGGCCGGGATCTGGAACGGCAAGAAACTCCGGCTCGAAGAGATCAATCGCTTTCCCAACGGCGGCGTTTATCTCGGCGATACATTTCGTTGGGACATCATGCGGCTCTGGGCGGAAATCCAAAACGGCCTGACGCTCGCCCACAAAAAATACGGCAAGCAAATAGTCTCTGTCGGTGCGGACACCTGGGGCGTGGATTTCGTGTTGCTCAATCAGCAGGACGAGATGCTCGGGCAGCCTTACCACTATCGCGACGCCCGCACGCGCGGTGCGTTGGAGCGAACATTCAAACGTGTGCCACGTGCGGAAATCTTCGCGCAATCGGGTTTGCAGTTCATGGAGTTGAACTCGCTCTACCAATTGCTCGCATGGCAGGAGCGTTCGCCCAAAATCCTCAATGCGGCGGATACGCTGCTGTTCATCCCGGACTTTTTACATTGGGCGATGTGCGGTGTGAAACGCGCGGAGTTCACCATCGCTTCCACGTCGCAGTTTGTTCATCCGCTCAAGCGCGACTGGTCGCTGCCCCTGCTCAAGAAACTCGGCCTGCCGACGCATTTTTTGCCGAAGATTGTTCCGCCGGGAACGACGCTCGGCAAATTCCGCAAATCACTCGCTGAACGTACCGGTCTTGGGGGCGTTAAGGTCGTTGCGCCGCCTTCACACGATACGGCTTCTGCCGTTGCTGGCGTGCCGACGGCGAAGACAGGCAAGGCAAACTGGGCGTATTTGAGTTCGGGCACGTGGTCGCTGATGGGTGTGGAGGTGAAGAACCCCGTGCTATCAAAGCGCGCGTTGGAACTCAACATGACCAACGAGGGCGGCATTGACGGCACGTATCGGCTGCTCAAAAACATCATGGGCCTTTGGCTCGTGCAGCAATGCAAACGTTCATTCGATGCCGCCGGAAAGAAATACGATTACGCCCAACTCGCCGCGCTCGCCGCGAAGGCCAAGCCGCTGCGTTCCATCGTGAATCTGAACGATCCGCGCTTCCTCAATCCGCCGGATATGCCGAAAGCGATTCAGGAATTCTGCCGCGAGACGAAGCAGCCGATTCCGAAAAGCGAAGGCGAATTGGTGCGTTGTTGTTACGAAAGCTTGGCGCTCAAATATCGCGAAGTGCTCGGCTCGCTCGAAGAACTCACCGGTGAACCGATTGAAGTCATTCACATCGTCGGCGGCGGGTCGCAGAGTCAGTTGTTGAATCAATTCACCGCTGATGCTTGTCAGCGACCGGTCGTGGCCGGGCCGGTGGAAGCGACCGCGATGGGCAATCTGCTCACGCAAATTAAAGCCGATGGAGAGCTGAAATCGCTCGCGGAAATGCGCGACGTGGTGCGCGCTTCGAGCGCCGTGCAACGCTTTGAGCCCGCAACGTGGAACGAAGCGGCGGGGCGCTTTGCGGAACTTAAGAATTGAACCACGGATGGCCACGGATCAACACGGATGGGATTTCGCAACATCTGCCGCGTCTTGGCCTGCGGCGGGAAGCGGAGCGCCACGCCGCTTTCGCCCGCCCGTTGGTTTCTCTTGCTCGCGATACTTTGCCCACCTGAAAGCGCTGTCGCCGCTTTGCTCTGCCAGCGCAGCCCAAGACGTTCCCGCGTTGGCCATGCGTTTCGGCCAGTCAATCCGAGAATCCGGGTCCATCAGTGTTCATCCGTGGTTAAGTCTATGAAACGACACGCGTTCAAAATGAAGCTCAAGCCCGGCGTCGTGGCGGAATACAAAAAGCGCCACGATGAAGTCTGGCCGGATCTTGCGGCGGCGCTTCGGGCAGCGGGCATTTCGGATTATTCCATCTTTTTCGATGAGGAAGCGCTGACACTGTTCGCCGTGCAGAAGCAGACGGACAACAACAGCGCCGCCGATCTGCCGAACCATCCGATCGTGAAAAAATGGTGGGCCTACATGGCGCCGCTCATGGAAGTGAATCCTGACAACTCACCCGCCACGCAGGATTTGCCGGAGGTTTTTCACCTCGATTGAGTTTTGCCGGGTGGCGCTTACCACGCGCCGCCGGTGTGGCAATCGTTACACGCGCCGTCCACCGGATCGCCCGGATGCCGGAATTCCTGTCCGTCGGGCGAGATCTGATGTAATTCCGCGCCGAAACCCTGCGCCAGAATCGTGTGGCACGATTGGCAACCGCTCGCCGGGATTTTCTTTTTCGTGCCAACGGCTTGATGGCGATCATCGTGGCAGCGGAAGCAGCCGGCCCAATCTTTGTGACCCGTGTTCTCCGGATAAGCGCGCCAATCAGCTTTCATCTCCGGGAAGAAGTTTTGCCGATAAATGTTCAGCGTTTCGGTCACCACCTTCTCAACTTGTGGATGATCAGAATATGTCTCGCGCAAGCTGGCAGAAATCTTTTCAAGCGCTTCGGATTCGGTCTGATATTCCCCGGCGAGTGCTTCGACAACTTTCGCCTTCACCCACGGAATGGCCGGATCAATTCTGCCGATGCTCATCGCGTAATTCACGGCGTCGTTCGGCGAACGAAAACGGTGCGAGGGCCGGTTGTGGCAATCCATGCAATCCATCAACCGAATTTCGTAACCGCTGATGTCGTTGGTAAATTTCGGTACGCGATATTCAGTGACGATGCCGTTGGGATCGGTCACGCGCACCCAGGGAATCACCTGCCGGCGATCATCCGTGGCGATGTACTCGATTTTGTTGTCCTGACTGACGTGCCAGTGAATGCCGCCGACTGGACCGTGCGTGGGATCGGCGCCGCCGACGTTGAGCGAGAGGCGCACCGAATAAGGCGTGTTGGTCTCATCGGCCAAAAAGGAATGATATGTGCGATCAATGTTGCCGGAGAACTTTTGCGGCCAGTGACATTGTTCGCAGGTTTCGCGGGCGGGACGGAGATTCTTGATGGGCGTTTTAATCGGACGATCGAAGTCGCCGGTCAATACGCCGATGAGCTGGTGCATGCCGTTCATCTTGGCTTTGACGAAGGCTTCCGCGCCGTGGCCGACGTGGCATTCGACACAAGCGACGCGCGCGTGAACGGAGTATTGATACGCGGTGAACTCCGGCTTCATCGGTTCGTGACAGGCTTGCCCGCAGAATTCCACCGACTCGCTGACTTGATAGCTTTGATAGCTGCCGATGGCGGTGCAGAGCAGAAAGATCACCGTGCCCACGACGAACCAGCGCAGTTTTTTACGATCCGCCGGGCGGGTCAGGTCCACGGCGATCAAGCTTTGGGCGGCCATTCCGGCGCGTTTTTCACAACGGCGTTGCCACCAGACGCCCAGGCCTGCCAACCCTAATCCCAGAAACAAAAATCCCGGCGCAATAACGTAAGCCAGGATGCCGAGATACGGATTACTGTTGCGCGCGAACAGATCGATGGAGAACAGCAACAGAAAGGCGAAAAAACTTCCGAGCGCCACCACTGCGCCCGCGTAGGTCAGCCAATTGCGAAAATGGCGGGTCTTGGCGGCACCGACGGGAGGATTTGCTTTCATGCGTGGCGAATGGTTTCAAAGTATCCGGCAACACTACTTCGGTCAGTTGCGCCGCCCGCCGGATTCGAGCGGCGCAACCGTAACACTGCTACCCTGACCAACGGTTTACTTCTTGAAAGTCCGCATGTAGGTCACCAGCGCTTTAACTTCCGCGTCCGACAGATCTTCAGCGGGTTTCATCAGTACTTTGCCGTCCTTGTCCTTCAAGCCTTCCTTGATGGCTTTGAATGCGGCTTCATCCGTCATCGCCTCTTGCACCTTGGGATCGGAATAATCTTTAGCGCCAGCTTTCTGGCCCATCTTGGTGTCGCCTTTGCCTTCTTTGCCGTGACATTTGGCGCAGGCTTTGTCGTAGGTTTCCTTAGCGTCGGCGGCAACGGCATTGATGAGGGCGGTGGCCGAGAAGAGCGCTACCAGTATCAGGATTTTTTTCATGGGCAGTTTGTGTTTGATGTTTTGCATTGCGATTCGGGCAGAACCAGCAGCGCCAGCTTCGGGCGGCATGACTCGGAGCGGAAACCGCCCCGGCGGCACTCGATAATCCGGCTACTGATGCACCCGTCGTACTCACGTAATGAATGTCGGATTAATGCTTAAAAGTGGCTCCGCTGAATTTGGCAAATTGTCCGCCAAACTTGCAGCCGGGCGATGACCAGAAATGATGCAGCTGGAGCGGGCGATGACTACGTGCGCGTGCCTCGGAAGATTAAGGTAATCAAGGACGAAGACGAGAACGACGCCGAGGACGATGGACAAAAAGAGTTTTTGAGCCTGCTCCAGACCGGAACCGCGCTTAGAACCGATACTGCAAACCGGTGTAGATCACGTGCGCGTCGTAATCCCGATACCCGGCGAAGCTGTCGTCCGAGTAGGTGTAGAAGCCGTAGCGCAACGAGGCGCGCAGATTCTTGTTGATGCGGCGCAAGAGGGTCGCGTTGATGCCGTGTTCTTCGGCGCCGCTGCCCAGCGGAATTCCTGCCGGCGCATTATCCGTGTAATTGTCCGCCCGATAATAAGTGTAACCAAGATTCAAATCCGTCTTGTCATCCAGCACGAAACCGACGTTGCCGTTCACCGACCAGTAATTGTTCTGCGAATCCAGCAAGGCCGCGGTGTAATTGACCGCGGGCGTGTGCAGTTCGCTGTTCACGTAATTGACGCCCGCTTGCAAATACATGCGCGACCACGGTGTCCAACTCGCGTTCAATGCGACGATGTGACTCGTCATCTCCGCCGACTCCGCTTCGCTCAAGCCAGAAACTGGATCAGGCGTCGTGTTGATGAAGGACAGTTGATACTCGTAGCGACCCACCAACGTGACGTTGCCGAGCGGTCGCCACGTGATGCGGGCGTTGCCGTCGTAAGTCTCAAAATTCTGCAGCGTCAGATAGGCGGGATAACGATTCGCAGTCGCGTTGCCCGTGCTATCAATGATGTGGTCGTAATCGTATTCACTGCGCTTGTAATACGCGCCCGCGTCGATACTTAGCCGTCGCAGTGGATACCACTTTGCATTGAAACTGTATTTCTGGGCGAAACGGGTTTCTTCGGTTTCGCGCGTGAGCGGCGTGCCGGGATTGTTGATCGCGTTGAACAATCCGCCGGATTCAATCTGCTCGCCTTCGCCTTGCGTCCAGTCACCGCGCAG
>CAZKMR010000030.1:24952-32243 GCA_964553795.1 uncultured Bifidobacterium sp.
CGGCGTTCGGCGCGAACACCACGTCATAATTGTCGCCCCAGATGCGATGCCCCGTCGTGTCGTTGTCCAGGTCGGAGAACATGAATCCGGCGGAGAAAAACAGGTTGGGCTTGAGCCACGTTTCGCTCGAAGCGTGAACGTTGAGCAGATCATAAGACGTATTTTCGCGGTGCGTGACTTTGCGTTCGCCGGCAGCCAATCCTTCGCCGGGAAAACGCGACATCTTCCGCGCGTTATTGAGGTCGCCGAATTCGTACACCGCACCGAGACCAAGGTCGGTTGATTTGATGCGATGCGTGAGGTCGAGTTCGAAAATGTGGCGCTCTTCGTCAATGGACAGGACCGTCGGAACGATGCCGGCAGTAGGATTGATTAAACCGGGATGCGTCGGTCCCCAGATCGTTGAGCCTTTGTCGCCGTCGCGGTAGAGATGGCTGTACTTGAAACGCAGCCCCGGCCAGTTATTCAGCTTCAAACCGCCCTCAACCGAAAACTCGCCGCGATCCAGCGCCAGCGCGTCGCCGAGCAGGGGATGATACGCATTGGCGGGCGAGTAATAACCGCCGTCGCCACTCGACCAGGTGCGGAAGTTTTCGAAGTGGAAACGCAGGAAATAGGCTTCTTCCTTCTCGACGCCGAAACTCAGCGCGTAATCGTTTTCGCCGGCGATCCCGCGACCATCGAGCGTGAACATCGTGGCTTTCGCGATTTGCTTTTCGAAATGCAAATCCGTGATGCCGCCGAACACGCCTTGCGAAATCCGTCGGTTTTGTTCCGCTTGCGCGCGATTACCGAAAGTGGTCATTCCGCCCGCGCCGACTTCGACCCAGTTGTTGCCCGCTTCTTCCGGACCTTCAAAACTCGTTGGGTCCTCGTCTTCGGCGACCGCCAAGCCGGCGCCGAACGCGAGCGCCAGGCTCACGGCGTAGCGCGTCGCGAGCATCGCTCGGAAGGCTCGTTGTTGTTTGACTCGCGCTTTTTTCTTCATGCTGTTTCCTCAGTAGCGCAACGACGAGTTCACGCGCGATCCATGCACGGCTTCGTGGCAGCCCGCCGTCCAGCACGAGCCTTGTTGCACGCGCACCGTGTGGTCCGAACCGCCGATGAACAACTGGCTGCCTTGCACGCGTTGGAAGTGACACTTGAGACAGAGATTGGAATCGCGCGCCGTGAGCATCTTGGGATTCACCGTGCCATGCGCGCCGTGACACGACGTGCAACCTTCGTGCATCGCTTCGTGTTCGAACACGAACGGACCACGTTGCACCGGATGACATTTCAAACAGTTTTCGTCCTGCGCCTTCAACGCCGTGCCGCCGCTCAGATGTGCCGAGCCTTTGTGCGGCGGATGACATTCAATGCAACTCATCTTGCCTTCCATCACCGGATGGCGATGCGGCAGATTGAATTCGCCGCGCACGTTGGCGTGGCACGTGAAGCAAACGGTTTCGATAGCGCGCGCGTCGGGCGTGGTTACGGTCGCTCCCATTTCGTTCGCTACGGGCCGACCCACCGTGAAGCTGTACGGCGGCTTGGTTTCGCCGCCGGATTCGGAGTGAATGCTGCCCGGGCCGTGACACGATTCGCAACCAGCGTTCATGGCATTCGGTCCGCCCATCAACAGCACGGCGTGATCCGCGGTTTGAAACGTTTTATAAATCTCCTCGTGGCATTGTTCGCATTCTTGCGAGCCGACGTATTTCGCGCCCGGAACATCGGGCAATTTCACGACCACGCGTTTGACCGTGCGACAGGACACCGCCGCGAAGGGTAGGAACACCGCGAGCGCCAGCAGCGCGGCGGACCAACGGCGTTGGGGCAGTACGAGCCAAGCGATGGCGGTGAGTTTTTTCAGGCGCATTTGAAAGCTCATTTGTTCAATTCTCCCTGCACCCAGTTCCGGGCCGCTTCGAGCAGCGCGATGGAGTGCAACGGATTATGCGAACCGTAACTGCCGTCGTATTTCACGATGTAAAGGTTGAACCGCGCGCGCTTGATGTTGTCGGGAATCTGCGCTTGTTCGCTCGAACTCGGCCCCGCGCCGCCACCGGAGATGTCGCCCGCGACCGTGAATTCCCAGGCGCGCGTGCCGTATTTGGTGCTTAACGCCGCCGGCGCTTTCGTCGTCGCCCACAAATTCAAATCCGCCTTCACCTGATCAATCCGCAGCTCAATCACCATCGCCGTGAAATCCTTCAGTAACTCGGGGAACACGTGACAGCTTGAACACGCGTCGTAGGACTCAACGCGGAAGGAGTGATTGCCGACGCCGTGACTGCCGCCCGTTGCGCCCGGCATGTGACACGTGACGCATTGCTTTTCCAACGAGGCGTGCGTGCCGAGAATGGCTTTTGTGCCGGTGGGCAATTCACCGACGGTGCCGAGCATCATGTTGTATTGCGGCGAATGATGCGGCGGGCGACCCGAACTCGTCCACGACGCGCCGCGATGGTTGTGACATTGACCGCAAACGTTGATGTTCACGTTATGCTTCGTCGTGAAATTATCCGCCGTGGCGAGCGAGAAATCATTCGTGGACGTGATGGCGTAGCGCAGTTGATTGGTGTACGAGAGGCCCGTGAGAACATTCGTCCAGGTGCGCTTCTGATGCGGTTCGTGACACACGGCGCACGTGATGCCGACGTTTGCATCATTGGCCACCGTCACCGCGGGATTCTCACCTTTCGCCAACGCCAGCCGCGCCGAACCTGAGTGACAACGTCCGCACGCGCTGATGCGCCCGGCGGGATTCATGTCCTCCACCACTTTGAAATGGCCGCTGGACGCCCATTCATCATAAGTCGGGACGTGGCGATTGTGACAACCACCGCACACTTGCGCGGCTAACTCGATGCGCGGTCGTTTCGTGAGATCCATCTCATTTGCGGCATGTGCAGCGGACGGACCGTGACAACTTTCGCATTGCACCCCGCGCAGATGCGGCGTGGCGGTTTCACTCACAAAACCCGTGGGCAATCCGTAGCCCGTCGAGTGGCACGGCAGACAACGCGAGTTCGTGTGCCGACCAATGGCTTTCAACGTATCGAATGCTTCAGTGTGACCCGTCAAGTCCACGCTGCCATGCACGCCTTCATGACATTCGAGGCAGGCTTGCGAACCGGCGTATTGTGCGGACGGTCCGAGGACTTTGAAAAAGGCGGTGGGCGGTAAATTGGAGATCGTCAGATTGCGCACGAGATTCGGCGCGCCGACGGGTTGCCAAAGCGGAGTGCCGAGTTCCGTGGCGAGATACAGTTGGTAGTAACCTGCCGGACCGTCCCACGTGACGTTGACGCCATTCGTGGTCTTGGTGATGCCGGTCACGAGCGGGCGACCGGGAAATCCGCCGGGCTGGGCGACGGTCAAATGCGGGGTTTCTTGCGCCCGCAGCATGGGGGCAAGCGTCACCAACAGCACCATCGTTGACCAAAGGGAAATTTTGCGCTGTTGCATTGAGTTCATCCTAGCTGAGCGCCGCAGAGTTTCTCTCCCGATCTTGCGGATGACTTGGCGTTTTTTGCGCGAACGGGCGGAGTGTCCTGATACCCTTGCCGGCTTCCAGCGCAAGAACCGCAGCATTTAATTCAAGGAATGGGCAGAGCATTCTCCCCGATAATCGTACCGTGTCCGGTGTGAAAACGTTGCCTGAACCGGCTTCCAAATCGCCCGCGAAAATCAATCCCGTCTGGCTCATCCTCACCGCGCTTTTAATCGGGGGCGCAATTTTCTTCACCAGCCGGAAGAATCAAACCGCGTCTCCCCAACCTGACGTGCCGGAGATTGCGGCGGAGGTTTCATCCGAACTGGCCGAAGTTACCCAAGCCGTCGCGCGCTCCGCCCAGCCGGGCGTCACCATTCATCTTTATGCGCTCCTCGACCCTTCCCACGGCACCGAACCGTGGCGACGGCTGGCAGAACGCACGGCAACCATCATCAACGAAACCGCGCGCGTGAGCGCGGGTCGCATCGCGGTCATCATAAGCGATGACGCGGCGCAAAGCTCGGTGCGCGACGCGGCGTTGGCGCAAGGTCTCGAACCATTACGCAGCGGACGCGATCGTTTGAACTTTCTCGGCGTCGCCGTCGCAGGGCCGGGCGGGAAAACCGTCATGGCGCGACTTGATCCCGCGTGGGAAGCGGCGTTTCAGTTTGATCTGGCGCGCGCGATTGCGCGCGCTTCAGGAGACAATGCCGGCAGCGCCGTGGCGTCCGCGCCGACTCCGCTTGATTCACAACTTGCGGCCGAAGTGCTGCGAGCGTTGCCGGAATTAGACGCGATGACACTCGATGAAGCGCGGCAGGAATTGCGTGCTCGCGCTCGGGAAAACCTGGCTTCGGTGGTGGGTGATTTGCAGAAGCAAATCATCAGCGCCCAGGAACAATTTGCGGCCACCGGTTCCGAAACGGATCGGCAACGACTGCAACAATTGCAGCGCGAAGCCGGTGCAAAACTCAGCGAGATTGCCCTGACTACTCAGGAAAAAGTCGAAGCGTTGGAGCGGATCAAAAAGTGAATCCATGCGTTGCGCCCAGCCGCGGCTATCCCTTGGAAGCGCTCCCAAAACTAATCGTCCCACGGCAACGGATGGTTGCTCTTGGCCAAGCACCGGGTAGTCGCCCTCAGCAGAAGCGTTACGGTAGCGGCACGATGTAGTCCCAATCTGAACGCAACGGCCCCGAGCCAATCACAAACCACAATTATGAAAAGAAATCAAATCGCGTCCTGGATGTCGGCCGTTGCTGGCATCGGTCTGTTTGTCGCCGCCGCCGGAAACACGGTCGCGCAACCGACGGCCCTCGGCCAGATCGGCGCGCGCGCCTTGACCCCACAAGAAATCAAGGACTACGGCCTGCCCGCCGCGACGCAAACGTCCGGCGGATTATACACCGTCGGCCTGGGCCAACCGCTCTATCTCGAAGCGCAAGTGCGATTGACCATTCCCGCCGCGAGCCTGCAAGGCGTGAACTGGACGTTGGTTTCCAAGCCGCCCGGCTCCATCGCGACGTTCGAGCCCACGCCCATCACGACCAACATGCCGATCTACAATCCCGGTGATCGCGGGTTTTACCAGGTGGCGGGTCGAACCTTGCTACGGCCCGATGTCGTGGGACTTTACACGATTACCGCGCAAGTGTTGACCAACGGCGGCAGCTTCGTGATTACGCAACACGTCACCGGCGCGACTTATCTCGGCGCGCAAACCTGCCAACTCTGTCACAGCGGCGGTTTCCTGCCGGACATGATGACGCCGTGGTCCAAGACGCATCATGCCACCGCGTTCACCAACGCGATTGACGGCTGGAGTACGGATCACTTCGCCCAACATTGCGTGAAGTGCCACTCGGTGGGTTATGACACCAATCCGCTGGCGGTGAACGGCGGCTTTGACGACTTGCAGGCATCAAATAATTGGGTGCTGCCCACGAACTTTACCGTCGGCAACTTTTCGGCCATGCCCGCTAATCTTCGCGCCAAAGCTAATGTGCAATGCGAAAGCTGCCACGGTCCCGGCAGCGAACACGCTTTCGGCCTCGGCGACACGAATCGCATTTCGGTGAGCTTCAGCGCGGGTGATTGTGCGCAATGTCACGCCTCCGAACCGTATCACTTGATCGGCGTGGAATGGGGTAACTCGCAACACTCCATCGCCACTCGCACGCCCACGGGCGAAAGCCGCGCGTCCTGCGTCCGCTGTCACTCCGGTCAGGGCTTCACTGATTACGCCGCCGGGCTGCCGCAAAACCAGCAACGCACCATGTATGAAGCGATCACTTGCGCGTCCTGCCACGATCCGCACGGCGATGCCAATAATCCCCATTTATTGCGCACGCTGAACGCTGTCACCTTGTTCGACAACAAGACCGTCGTCAGCACCGGCGGTAAAGGTCAACTTTGTATGAGTTGCCACGTGGCCCGACGCGATGCGACGAATTATGTCGAAACTACCACCGGCGGTGGCAACTTTGGCCCGCACTACGGCCCACAAACCGACATGCTCATGGGCGCGAATGCGATTACCTACGGCAAAGACATTCCGAGTTCGGCCCACGCGACAGCGGTCAAAGACACTTGCGTCGCGTGTCACTTGCAAACCGTTTCCGCGTCGCATCCGGCCTTTGGCGAGGTGGGCGGCCATACCTTCCGCAATCGCACCGATCGCGGCACCCCGAACGACAAGACGGATGACGTCGCGCTGGTGAGTTTGTGCACTTCGTGTCACGGCGACATTGATTCGTTCGACTTCAAACGTGCGGATTACGACGGCGACGGCGTGGTTCAAGGCGTGCAAACCGAAGTTAAAAACTTGATGGCGCAACTGGCGATGTTGCTACCGCCCATTGGTCAACCCACGGTGGCGATCACGTCCGCCTACACCAAGCAACAATTGCGCGCGGCGTATAACTATCAGTTCGTTTATTACGATGGCAGTTATGGCGCGCACAACCTCAGCTACGCGGTCGGCTTGCTGAAAGCGTCCATCGGTGATCTCACGGGCGACAGCAACACGGACGGATTGCCGGATGCCTGGCAGATTCAATACTTCGGTTCGACCACCAGTCCGAACGCGGCTCCGAACGCCACGCCCGCCGGTGACAACGTGCCGAACTGGTTGAAATACGCGCTCGGATTGAACCCGCTAGTGCCAGGCATCGCTTTGCCGGACGGTGTGGTTTGGGCTAACGCGACCGCATCGGGAAATCCCACCAACAGCATCCGCATCTACACGGCGGCGGAGGTGGTCTTCGATACGCAAGTTGGCAAGTCGTATCAGATTCAATCGGTTTCGTCGCTCGTGGGTGGTTGGCAAAATATCGGCAATCCGATTCCGGGCACGGGCCAATCCATGAGCTACGTCACGCCGACGCGGAACAATTCGCAGCAGTTCTTCCGCGTCGTTGAAATTCAGTGAACCATTTGAGCTGGTTGTTTCGGTAAACAGGCAACATCACAGACGATAGGGTAACTCACAACCAGTTCAGCCCCTCCCGGCGCGTGTCGGGAGGGGTTTGTGTTTTTGAGCTTAATCCTGCGCTTTAACTTCTTCTTAATCCTCGGTCCACCAGATTAAGACAAAGAGAAAGATTAAGAGCGTGCTTTCAAACGAAATAATTGCCGTAGCTGGGAGGGCGCGTCACTCCGTGCGCGCCGTTTTGTGTCAGCCAGACGACGGCGCGCACGGAGTGACGCGCCCTACCTCGAGCGGTCGTTTTGTTGCACCCTCCAAGATTAAGAGGGAAAACTGAGCAGGACACATACACATGTTCTGTCTCGTTGCGGTTTGGCGCGGTG
>CAZKMR010000030.1:32343-44182 GCA_964553795.1 uncultured Bifidobacterium sp.
GAAAACTGAGCAGGACACATACACATGTTCTGTCTCGTTGCGGTTTGGCGCGGTGAATGTCTTGAAGTGTGTCGGCGACTGAACTAGAAAACCTTTCGCCGTGAGTGACCAAAAATTTTCTCCGTTGAGCGCCCCGAAATGTGTGCCAATTCTCGATTCGCAATTTCGCCCCGCCGCACTTGCCACGCGGGCGTTCGCCGAAGCCGTCCAAAAGACTGGCGCGCCGCAATCCGTCCGGCTGGCCCTCGAACAGACCGACGGCTCGGTGCACCACTTTCGCACGGAGCTTTTTCCGGAAGCCGCAAATCAAACCGAGGCCAACTACCAGCACCTTGAACGCATCCTGAAATTCCTGCTCTGGTCGCGCGGCGGGTGGCGGGTGCATTTCGACGGCCCGGCCCATCTGGCCGCGCGGCTTGCCGCCCACTATCGCGATGATGCGACCGGCAAATTCGATTCCGAAATCGTCGGCCAACGCATGTTCGATCATCCGATTGAAATCGTGTGCAATCGCGATGTGCCGCCAGAACGCGCTTCCGCCCAACCCCTCGGACGCCACTTGAACGGCTGTCGCATCGGTTTTGATCTCGGGGGCAGTGACCGCAAAGCTGCTGCGGTAATTGACGGTAAAGTTGTCTTTAGCGAGGAAACCGAGTGGAATCCGTATTTCCAAACCGACCCGCAATATCACTTCGACGGCATCATAGATTCACTGCGCAAAGCCGCCGCGCATTTGCCGCGGGTGGACGCCATTGGTGGCAGTGCAGCGGGCGTTTACGTGAACAATCGCGTGAAGGTGGCTTCGCTCTTTCGCGGCGTGCCGCAGGATGTTTTTCAACGCCGCGTGAAAGACATGTTCCTTGAAATTCAAAAACAATGGAACGTCCCGTTTGAAGTCGTGAATGATGGCGAAGTCACCGCGCTCGCGGCCTCCATGTCGCTCGGTGTGAATTCCGTGCTCGGCATTTCGCTCGGCACGAGCACGGCCGGCGGATGGGTCAACGCCGATGGCAACATCACCACCTGGCTCAACGAACTCGCGTTTGTGCCGGTGGATTATCATCCCGCTGCGCCGCGCGATGAGTGGTCCGGCGATTACGGCTGCGGCGTGCAATATTTCTCGCAGCAATGCGTCGGACGCCTGCTCACGCCTGCCGGCATCGACGCGCCCAAAGAAATGTCGCTACCGGAAAAACTCAAACTGGTGCAATCGCTCATGAAACAAGGCGACGAACGCACCCGGAAGATTTACCAAACGATCGGCGTTTATCTCGGCTACGGCATCGCGCACTTCGCCAGCTTTTACGATCTGCGCCACGTGTTGATTCTGGGTCGCGTCACGTCCGGCGCGGGCGGCGACATGATTCTCGCCGGTGCGAAGGAGGTTTTGAAAGTTGAGTTTCCCCAATTGGCCGAGCAAATTGCGTTTCACATTCCGGATGAGCAGGACAAGCGGCACGGGCAGGCGATTGCGGCGGCGAGTTTGCCGGATCTTGGTTAAGATTTCGTATGAATCCCTACGCAAAATTCGTTTCCGACACGGTGCGCGCGCTCACCGCGGCCAAGCAACTGCCGCTCGGTGGCATTCCCTCCGCGGCACAACCGCAATTGCCGCCGGACGCGCCGCGCGCGTTATTTTTTGCGCCGCATCCCGACGATGAAACAATTTCCGGCGGCCTTGCGTTGCGCCTGTTACGCGAAGCCAAATTTAACGTCATTAACGTTGCGGTGACGCAAGGCAGCAACAAAGCCCGCCAGGCGGAGCGACTGGTTGAGTTGCAGAACGCCTGCGCGTATCTGGGGTTTGGTTTGCAAACGACCGGACCAAACGGTCTGGAACGTGTGACGGCAAAAACGCGCCAGGATGATCCGCAACACTGGATGAGGATGGTGCAGGTGATCGCGGAAATCCTGGGCAAGCATCAACCGCGAGTGATTTTCTTTCCGCACGAGCAGGATTGGAATGGAACGCACATCGGCGTGCATCATCTGGTGATGGACGCATTGCGAAGCATGCCGACGGAGTTCGCGTGCGAGATTTTTGAAACGGAGTTCTGGGGCGCGATGGATGATCCCAACCTGGCGGTGGAAATCAGCGAAACGGACCTCGCGGATCTAATCGCCGGCACCAGTTTTCACGTGGGCGAAGTGAAACGGAATCCGTATCACCTTTCGTTGCCCGCGTGGATGATGGACAACGTCCGCCGCGGCGCGGAATTAGTGGGAGGGCAGGGCGGGGCCGCACCGCAGTTCACCTTTGCAGCCTTGTATCGCCGCCGCCGCTGGGCTCGCGGCACGCTGACATCCGCGGCGACCGAAGCTCCACGGTTTCTCGCCTGGCAAACACCGGCGAGTCAACTGTTCGCCTGACCGGAACCGGTCAATCAATCATTCAGTCCGCCATGATGGTACCCTCGCTGTTGCGCCATGATCTTTTGCAATACCACCGTCATCTGCGTGGCACGGGTTTCGATTGCCACCATCGGGGCCACTCCCGGTTGGTCCGAAGTGATCTGGGGCGGCAGAACCCGGCTCGCCGATTGCGGTGGCCGATCGGCGGCGGGGGCGACCTTCGGCGTCACTGCACTCTGGGAAATAGGTTTCATCTCAATTCTCACTCTCGGACGGTGGCAAAGCAGCGCAACCCAAAAATTGTCAATTCGTGCGCGGATCTTGTTTTGGCACGAAAGAATGCTGGGGCGGCGCAATGCGGGCTTTCCCTTCGGGCCCGCGGGCGTCACACTCTTTCCTGATGAAGAACAAGCACATGCGCGAAGCAATCCGGCTTTCGCTGACGAAAATGCGTGGCAATCACGGCGGTCCATTCGGCGCCGTCGTGGTGCGCCACGGCAAAATCGTCGGACGCGGTTGGAATCAAGTCACCTCCACCAACGACCCGACGGCCCACGCCGAAATCGTCGCCATTCGCGATGCCTGCAAACGCCTGAAGACGTTTCAGCTCGATGATTGCGAACTCTACACCAGTTGCGAGCCGTGTCCGATGTGTCTGGCGGCCATCTACTGGGCGCGGTGCAAAAAAGTTTACTATGGCAACACCCGCAAAGACGCGCAGCGGATTGATTTCGACGACGACTTGATTTATCGCGAAGTCGCCACGCCGCTTGCCAAGCGCAAAATCCCGATGCAGCAGTTGTTGCGGCCCGAGGCGCTGGTGGTTTTCAAAGCCTGGGCGGAGAAAGCCGATAAAATTCGGTACTGAAGCGGGCGGCGGGTAGGCTGATTATTTTGTCTCTCGACTCTCGCCCTGCGACTTTCGACAATTCGCGCGTGCCGGCCATCGCAGTCAGTGGACTGACCAAAACCTTTCGCACCTACAAGAAGCAACCCGGCTTCAAAGGGGCGGTTCGCGGTCTATTCAAACGCGAATACGAGTTCGTGCCGGCGGTGAGTGACGTCAGCTTTCAGGTGGAGCCGGGTGAACTGGTCGGCTTTCTCGGTCCGAACGGCGCGGGCAAAACCACGACGCTCAAAATGCTCGCCGGGTTGCTGTATCCCAGCGCGGGACAAGCCCAGGTGCTCGGGCACGTGCCGTGGGAACGGCATGATGATTATCGGCGGCAATTCGCGCTTGTGCTTGGCCAGAAGAATCAACTCTGGTGGGATTTGCCGGCGCGGGAATCGCTGGAGTTGAACGCTAAAATTTACGGCATTCCGGAGGATCGCTTCGAGCGCACCGTCGCCGAAATGACCGAGATGCTCAACGTGCGCGAAAAACTCAACATCAGTGTGCGCGAGCTCTCCTTGGGCGAGCGCATGAAGATGGAACTCATCGCTTCCTTGCTGCATCAGCCGAAAGTGCTGTTTCTCGACGAGCCGACCATCGGCCTCGATGTGGTTTCGCAAAAAATCGTGCGCGAATTTCTCAAGCACTACAACGCCACACATCAAACGACGATTCTGCTCACCAGCCATTACATGGAGGACATCGAGGCGTTGTGCCGCCGCGTCATCATCATTGATCACGGGAAAATTTCGTTCGATGGCCGGTTGAGCGAGGTGGTGGATCGGTTTGCCGATTTCAAACTCATCAGTATCGAATGTGACGGCGCGGAAAGTTGCGCGGATGCGAACCTGGCCAAATACGGCGAACTCGTCGAGAAAACGCCCGGCCTCATCAAACTCAAGGTCAAACGCGACCGCGTCATTCCTGTTTGCAAAGCGCTGCTCGACGAACTTCCCGTGCGCGACATTGATATCGAGGAAGTCCCGATTGAGGACGTCATTCGCCAAATCTTTGCGCGCTGAGTTGTTTGGGTGGTTCAATCAACTTCATTGTCCCGGCGCGACGAGGCGGAAGAAGCGCATTTCCGTGGCTGGCACGTTAATCACGACGACGCGCTCGGTCGGTTCGGCGGGGATGTTGGCCACGTTGAACCACAATTCCGCATCCGCTGCGCTGGCGCTCACGATGCTGTAGGTGCGGTCGGGCCTGGCGGTAAATTGTAGCGCGATCTCGTCGTTGCTGCTTTGAATCGCGGTGAAACGCAGGGCGCTGGCCGCGTTTTGGGGATCTGTCCCGGCGAGCCATTCTTCATAGTTGGTCAGGCCGTCCAGGTCGGAATCCAGTTGTCCGTCGGGCGTGAGCGGATCGGTGGCGTTCTGCATCTCCCATAAATCCGGGACGCCGTCGCCGTCGGCATCTTGTGAGGTTTGCGTTCCCAACGCGCCAGCGGTCGCGGCGGCGGCGAACCAGTTCAACGGCTCATTGCCATAAGCGAGCAGGGTGGCGCGTTGCAGAGATTGGCCCGTGCCGGTCGCGCCGTCGGGCCACGGCGATTGCGGGCGATAATTGACTTTCTCGACTTGCACATAGGGAACGCTGCCATCGAACTGCGGCGGGTCGGGCAATTTCAATTCAATGGCTTCGCCTTCGTTGCTCAAGCGACCGGACCACGGCCCGAACAACGGCACGTTGGTGTTGATGCCAAAGCTGGTGCGGAAAGCGGCGGTTTGCGTGGCATTGGTGGCCGGATCAAATCCCACGACGAGCGCGCGGCTGGCCACGGGCAGAATGACGCCGGGCGGAAAATCAAAATCCACGGCGTTGCGCAAGCGCCAGGTGTTGGTCGGGAACGCGAGCGAATATAGCGGCACGTTGGTGTGCGTCACGTTGGCCAGTTCGAGGAATTCAGCGTCGTGATTTTCGTTCGTTCCGATTTGTGGCGGTTGGAACATGATTTCGGAAATCACCACCGGGCCAAGTCGCGGCGCGGCATTGGCTGCACCGAACGTGCGTTGCGCCAGAGCGACAAAATCTTCCTCGCTCACGCTGTTGACGATGCGCCCGAGACTGACGGCATTGGCGGTCGGGCCGAACGGCGCGGCGTGAACATAGCCAGTGAGATTGGTGCCGGCGTCACCGGCGAAGAGATAGAGTTCGTCGCCCAGACTGCTCAAAGCGAACGCATTGGGCCCGGTGTTGAATTGCGCTTCGGTCAGTACCAGGTAACCGCCGGCGGGAATTGTTGTGCCGGTGGTAATGCGATATTTTTTCGGAGTTTCCGGGTCATCGCTCAAATACCAACCGCCGACCACGGCCGGGCTCGCGGTGGGATTAAACAATTCAATCGAATCCGACAATGGCGGGTCGGTATGCGCGAGCAATTCATTAATGACGACGGATGGAGTCGTGCTCGGTGCGTCTTCCGCTCCAGGAGAACCGCCGACCATTGTGCTGGGGCGATAGCTGCCGGCAACGGCATCCGCGAGGACGAGCGACCAGCCCAAGCCATCCGTTGTCACGGGCCACGGCGGTGCGTCATTGTAAGTGACTTCGAGAATTGTGGCGCCAACGGGCGTGCTGAGTCGCAAGGTTTCACCACCATTGTCGAGGCGACCCGAGTAAATGCCATGGACTGTCAGGCCGGGATACCGGGCTTGCAGCGCGGTGGCATTGCGACCCAGGAGAAATCGTTGGCCGGCGGCGAGTGTAGTGCCATTCGAAAACGTGAACGTGATGCCGGCGGTGAACGTCAGGCCGCTCAAATCGAGTGTTGTCGCGCCGGTATTCTGCAATTCGAGAAACTCCAGATCGTCGCTGCTGTAGATGCTGAACGCCGGCGGGTGATACATGATTTCCGTGAAGCGCAACCCGGCGCGCAGTTGTGCCGTGATGTCGGCTGCCGTCACGCTGAATTGCACGGGATCGGACCATTTGCTCCAACGCCCGGTGTCGTCCTGATGCCGCACGCGGGCGCGATAGATTTTGTTGGTCTGCACGTAAATGCCCGGGATGGTGATGCGATTGCTGAAGGTCGTCAGCGTGCCGGAAGTCCAGAGCGCGTCCCATTCGAGCGGCGGGAACAGCCGCGGATCGGCGGCAGGTTGATTCGGGTCGCGCACTTCGGCGAGGCGCCATTGCATCGCGGCGAATGTGCCTGGGCCTTGCGGATCAACGAACGGCAGGCATTCAAACGTCAACGCATTAAGCGGATAATTGGTGGGGCCGACGTAATAGATCGTCGGTTTCAGCGGAATGCTGGCGTCGTTGGCCACGGTGTCGAGCCGGGTAATCCAGCCACCGGCGCCGACGGTGCTGCGGTCCTGCCACCAACCGTAGCTGCCGCCGACGAACATGAAGTTTTTCATGTCCTGCACGTAACCGGCCAACCCGTTCAACCCCGGTCCGGGATTGCCCATGCTGGCATACGAAGAGTTGAACGGAGTGCTGTTGCGCCAGCGCAGTAAATCCGCGCCGGCGACCGGGGCGATGCGCGCGGCGATGGCGTCGAGCACGGCGTTGATCTGATCCGGTTGGAACAGCAGATCGCGAATTTCACGCATGGTATTGCGATAATCGCGTTGTAAATTCGCGTGCAAACCCGCCGTGCTGCCCCACATGCCGTTCCACGCGAGGTCCTGACCGGAGTTCCACGTCGGTCCCCACGTGTCGGTCATGTCCCACGGCAACGTCCAGAACCGGCCGTTGAACTGATTAGTGGAATTATAGTCCGTGTCGAAGAACCAGGCGGCGTTCTTGTTCGCACTCGGCCAGGTGTCGTAGTTGCGCACGGCTTCGCAAATCGTGTGGTACGCGTACCAGTTCGTGTAGTTCACATTGGCGAGCAACCACGCATCCGTTTGCGAGGCGTTCGGACTCAGCAACGCGTCTTCAATCCGCACCGCATCGCTGCCATTCGTCACCGCAAACGGGCCTTGGTAGCGGCGCTGTTCCACCATGTCCACGTAGTCATCCGTCGAACGGCGCGCGTTGATCAACTTGTAGAGATTGCCTTTGGGCAGATTGTGCGCTTCGAGAAAGTTCGCGTCGTAATCCTCCTGCACCCAGGTCAGGCCGTAAAAATCACCGTCATACGCGCCGGGCGCTTCCACCGCGCCGCGCACCACCCGCCAGTGAAAATAATGCGAGTTGGGTGCCGGCACGCCGACTTTGTTCATCAGCCAATAGTTGATGTATTCGTTGACGCCGAACGTGACCGTGCCGCGATTGCTCTGGCCCTTGGCCGAACTCATCGAAGCCCATTTGCGCGGATAGGGATTGCCGAATTCATCCGTGGCGGCGAAATGCCGTCCGTCGTTGAACTTGAACCGGAAGTTGCGTTTGCCGTTCTGATAACGACCGTTCGCGCCGCGCAGCCGGTAACGGATGTGGTCATAGACTTCGCCATCGTAAACGAATGCGCCCGGCCAATTGAAGGCATAACGCGCTTCATTGGCAACCGAGCCGCTGAACTGCCCGATTTGATTCGCGGCGTCGTACGCATTGCAAACGTCGAAATCCGTTTTGCGGGTGACGAGAAAATAGATCGGCAACGTCACTAAATTGCTCGCGCTGACACTCAAATAATTCGGAATCGCGTCATACACGAAGTAGGCAAAATTCAACGACGGATCATCGGCGAACGGCGCGCGCCGCGTCGCGCCCAGCGCGTCAGTGCAGGTGATGCGATAGCGCACGAGAGTGCGATTGGGTTGCACGGGAAGCGTGACGGAATAAACGTCGTCGCCCGCCACCGCGTCGCCGTCGAGGCCGTCGTCGTGCATCGTCACGGCAACCCAGTTCGTGCTCGCTTCAAACGCGGGATTCGGCGGCGGCGTGGCGAGGGGTGCAGCGTTGAGTTGCGCGACGGTGAACGGAATGAAGGCTGGAAGGTAGTCGCCCGGCGCGACGACTTGATAATGCAACACCACGGAGGCGACGCCTTGCGGGTCGGTGACTTTTGCGGTGACGAACACTTGATTGGTGGCGACCGGTTGTTTCGGTGTGTGATTTACCTGGCGGATGTTGGGCGCAGCATTGGTGACCAAAACTTGATTCGTAGCGCCGGGTGACGGCAGCGCTGGACTCAGCGGACTGGCCCAGGAACTGCCGAGATCGTTGTCGAGCGTCGGGTTCAACAATTCCATCGAAGGGCCGTTGCCATTGGCGACGATGGGCCACGGGAATTCCGTGTTGTAGTCCACTTCATCCACGATGTTGTCCGCGGGATCGCGCAACGTGATGCGTTCGCCGTCACTGCTGAGATTGCCGGTCCACGGTCCGAGCGCGGTCTTTCCATAGCGCGCCTGAATGGTTGCCGGATCAGAGGCGATGAGGAGAAAACCGCCGGCGGGAATCGTTGTGCCGGGCGGGAACACGTAATCCACCCCATCGCGCAACCGCCAGAGCGAGAGATTCACCGGCGCATTGCTGGGATTGTAAAGCTCGATGAATTCCTCGCGAATCGGGTTCAGGTCCGGGTTGTAGTGGATTTCGTTGATGACAATGCGGCGATCCGGCATTTCGGTTTTCAGTGGGAAAATTTGTTCGTGAAACAAGCCGGTGGAATCGGTGGCACGCACGCGAATGTAGAGCGTTTGACCCGCCGGGGTCGGAAAGCTCGCGCCGGCCCGCAGTTGATCGCCCGCGATGGTGAACAGGTTGTTGTTGGTTGCGCCAAGTCCCGGCACAAGGGTGAACGTGAACGTCTCGAAGCGATTTGTGTCCACGGCGCGCAGCAGGGCGAGAAAACTTCCCGGCGCTGCGGTGGCATCGAGATCGGTGGTGTTCAGGAAAACGCCGTGCGGCGCCCGCGCTTCCGCATCCACGTAAAGCTGAACGGTGGCAGGAGCGGAGTCATAGACGCCGTCATTTGCTTTGAAGGTAAAAAAGTCCGGGCCGATGTAATCGAAGTGAGGCGTGTACGTCACGTTGGGCGGAGGGCCGCTGAGGTTGCCGTGGGACGGAGGCTGCACGATCTGGAACGTGAGCGGGGAACTCTGCGGGTCGCTGCCGGTCAACGTAATGTTGCGCGGCGCGTTCTTGACGACGGACAATTCCTGCGGATGCGCTGTCGGGATGCCCGGGAGCAATGTCACGGTGAGATTCGCCGTGCTGGCGCCTTTGCTGTTGGTGGCGGTGAGCGTGTAACTCGTCGTCGCCGTTGGCAGCACTTGCACACTGCCGGTCGCCGCGACCGAGCCAATACCATTATTCAAGCTGACCGACGTGGCGTTGCTGACGGCCCAGGACAATTGCACTGGTTCGGATGGTTGCGAAATCGTTGAAGGATTCGCGGTGAACGACAGGATGTTGGGGCGGTTATTGGTCAGGTAAAAGGCGGAAAGTTGATTGATGACATTGGCCGCTTCGGCTCCGTTCAACGCGGTGTTGAAAAACTGCACCTCGGCGATGCTGCCCACGAAGCGGCGCGTGGTTTCGCCCGTGTGAATGCCGCCGAGAGAGAAACCGGCGTTCACGCGCGCGCCTGTGGATGCGCCGCCGGTCTTCACGGGCAGTTGATCCAGATACATCGCCTGACTGCCGCTGCCCCAGGTGCAAACGACCACGTGATATTTTCCATCCACCACGGATGGGTAGGTCGGTTGGTTGTCGAGATACACCGTTGAATCCGAACCACCGCTGCCCGTGCCGAAGGAGATGAAGCCGGTCTCCCGCACAGAAAATCCCCAATCGTTCACCGCGCCATTCTGGTTTGCGTCCACGATGCCGCTCTTGGTGGACCAACCGCTGCCCTCGTCCACCCCGAGTTGATCCACCTTGAACACCACCGCCATGGAAAAGGCCGTCAGGCCCGCCACCGGACTGTTGGGAACGGTCAATTGACTGCCGCTGAATTGCACCGCCGAGTCGCCTGAGATCGTCGCTTGTTTCAATAAAGTCGGTTGATTACCAGTCACGACCGTGCCGACGCGATTGCTGGCACTGGTCCACGTCCCGACGGCGTCGCCGTTGTCCAACACGTTGAGGTCATTGGCCCGCCACACATCGACCAAGGCCGCAGTCGCCGCCGTTCCTGTGATCGATAGCGCCAGTAGCGTCAGTGCGGTGCCGATCCAGCGCCTGGGAGGGATTGATTTAACGAAAACTGAACGCGGTACGTCCGCCCGACGGAGGCAAAAAGCAAACGGGGATATTATCATGGCCTAAATCCATTTTCGCCGGTCTATCCCGAAAACGTCAATTGGCATAAAATGGCCACAGGGACGACGGTTGCGGCTTTTAGGATTGCCGCTCCGACGGCTAGACGGTTTCATGAAAAAGATGAAAATTGCGGTCGTTGGCTGCGGGGCAGTGGGAAGCTATTACGGCGCGATGCTGAGTCGCGCCGGGCAGGACGTGCATTTCCTGTTGCGCTCGGATTACGAGGCGGTGCGGCGCAACGGCGTGAGCATTCGCAGTCCCAAAGGCGACTTCAACGCCCGCCCGCGCGCGGCGCGAACGCCCGAGGAGATTGGCCCGTGCGATCTCGTGTTGATCGCGCTCAAGACGACAGCCAATGCGCAGTTTGCGACATTGTTGCCGCCGCTGGTGGGAAAGCACACGGCGGTGTTGACGTTGCAGAATGGACTCGGGAACGAGGAGGCGTTGGCGAAACTTTTTTCGATGGAACAAATCCTCGGTGGCTTGTGCTTCGTGTGTTTAAACCGCATTGCGCCCGGCGTGATTCAACATCTGGATCACGGGATGATCATGCTCGGAGAATTTCAACGCTGGCCCGAGCCGCGCACGCAGGACATCGCGAGTATGATTCGGCACGCGGGCGTCATTTGCAAAGTGTCCGACAATCTCGCGCGGGCGCACTGGGAGAAACTGGTGTGGAATGTGCCGTTCAACGGACTCGGCGTCGCGAGCGCGGCGGGCTGTGAGGCGTTGATTTCACCGGAGAAAATGTTCGTGCCACGCGAGGGGTGTTTGACGACCGATCGCTTGCTCGACAACGGCAAATGGGAAGCGTTGGTGCGCGAATTGATGAACGAAGTGATTGCGGCGGCGAACGCGCTCGGTCACGGATTGGATGCGACGCTGGCGGACAAGATGATTGAGCGCACGCGAACGATGGGCGCATACAAGGCTTCGACGATTTTGGATTTTGAGCAAGGTCGCCCGCTGGAGTTGGAGAGTTTGTTTCTCGAACCGTTGCGCCAGGCGCAAGCCGCAGGAGTGCCGATGCCGCGATTGACGGTGCTGAGCGAGGCGCTGCAAAGGATGGAACAAACATCCAACAACGAATAAACCGGCGAAAGCGGCCAAACTTTGAAGCTAGAACGTTGAACTTTGAACGTTGAACTCTGAATGTTCAACTTTGTGAAACCCTCCTGACATAGGGCTGTCAGTTGGCCTCTCTAAATTCACGCTTATGAAAATTGAACGTCCTGAATGGCGGCGACTGGGACTGACCGGGCTGTTGTTGAGCGTGACGGTGTTGTTGGTCGGTTGCGCTGCGCCCCGGCAACCCGCCGAAGCGGGGAAGTTGTATCACATTGGCCTGGTGTGGCTCAAAGAACCGGGCAACGCGGCGCAGCGGCAACAGATCGTTGATGCGGCGCATGCGTTCGCGCGGGAGATTCCGGAAGT
>CAZKMR010000031.1:0-36011 GCA_964553795.1 uncultured Bifidobacterium sp.
TCGGGCTGATTGCTCAGCCCAAGCCATTCGTCATCGCTGTGTCTGATACGTTGCGTCTTTACCTTGAGGAGCGATTTAGTTTTCGCGCGCCGGAACGCACGACCGAGGAATTTCTCATTGATCTTCAGCGCACGGATCGCTTGACGCGCGATCAGAAGGAAAGCCTGGGTGAATTCCTGACGAACTGTGATCTGGTGAAGTTCGCCAAGTATGAACCTGGCGAACCGGAACTACTAGATTTGCACGCGTCTGCCGTTCGGTTGGTCGAAGAGACCGAGCCGGTCGCGATGCCGACAAATTTGCAGCTCGGAGATCGAGAAGATCGCACTGCGCCAGTCATCAAATGACGTTTGCGTATCCATATTTACTGTTGCTGCTCCTGCTGTTGCCGCTGGCGGCGTGGCTGAAGGGCCGTCGCGGCAAGCCGGCGGCGTTCGTCTATTCGTCCACGCAACTGCTGCGCGGCGTGCAGGAAATCACGAAGTCAAATGCCGGCGCACTGCTCGCGGCGCTACGGTGGTTCGCGCTCGCGCTGCTAATCATCGCTTTGGCCCAACCGCGCTTGACCAAATTCGACACCACGAAAGCGACGGCGAGCGGCGTGGACATTGTGGTTGCCTTCGATTTATCGGGCAGCATGGCGGCGGAAGATTTTGAGATCAAAGGTCAGCGCGTGAATCGCGTGGCGATGGCTAAAAATGTGTTGGAGAAGTTTATTGCCCAACGACCGAATGATCGCATTGGCCTCGTCGCCTTTGGAACGCAGGCTTACATCGCGTCGCCGATCACGTTGGATCATGATTTTCTGCTGAAGAATCTCGAGCGAATGGATCTCAACACGATCAATGGCAATCAAACCGCCATCGGTTCGGCGCTGAGCACCGGCGTGAATCGGCTGCGCGAGTTGAAGTCGAAAAGTAAGATCGTGATTTTGATGACCGACGGTCAGAGCAACGCCGGAAAAATTGCTCCGCTCACGGCGGCAGAAGCAGCCCAGGCGTTGGGCGTGAAGGTTTACACGATTGGCGTGGGCACGCAGGGCCAAGCGCCGATGCCGGCGACGGATTTCTTTGGTCGCCGTGTTTATCAAATGGTGCCGGTGGATATTGATGAAGACACGCTGAAGAAGATTTCCGAGATGACCAACGGGAAATATTATCGCGCGGACAATGCGGAAAAGTTTGAGGCGATTTACACGGAAATTGATAAGTTGGAGAAGACGGAGGCAGAAGTGAAAAAGTTCGCGCAGCATACGGAGTTGTTCGCTTGGTTTATCGCGGTGGGAATGGTTTTGCTCACCGCGGAGATTGCCATGGGTCAAACTGTGCTGAGGAGGTTGCCGTGATGAAGAGGTTACATCGTTACAGCGTTAAATCGTTCCAACGAGAAGTGCGTCGCGGCAGTTGCAACCCATGTAACGTTTTAACGCTTTCACGTTTTAACGTGATTAAGCCGTCACATTGTCACGACTGAGTCCGATGAACTTTGCCTACGCATACATGCTCTGGATGTTGGCGATTATTCCGCCGGCGCTCATCGTTTTTTTTTGGTGGGCCTGGCGCGAGCGACAACGACTGATGACGCAATTCATTCAGGCGCGCTTGTTGCCGGGGCTGACCATCGGACTCGCGCCGACCCGACAGAAGGTGCGATTTGCATTGATCACCATCGCTGTGACGCTGTTGATTCTGGCGCTGGCGCGACCGCAGTGGGGCTTCATGTGGGAAGAATCGAAGCAAAAGGGCTTGGACATCGTGGTGGCGATTGACACGTCGAAATCCATGCTTGCGGAAGATATTGCGCCGAACCGCTTGCAGCGCGCGAAACTTGCCGCACTGGATTTGATGCAGCAAGCGCAGTCGGATCGCCTGGGATTGGTGGCGTTCGCGGGAAGCGCGTTTTTACAATGTCCACTCACGATTGATGACAATGCCTTCCGGCAAAGCGTCGAGGCGCTCGATGTGAACATCATTCCGCAGGGCGGCACAGCTTTGGCTGAAGCCATCACGACCGCAGCGACGGCGTTCAAGGAAGGCGACAATTTCAAGGTGCTGGTTGTTTTCACAGATGGCGAAGATAATGACGAAAATGCGTTGCAGGCCGCGCAAGCCGCCGCGCAGGAAGGCATGAAGATTTTCACAGTCGGCATTGGGACGCCGGAGGGCGAGATTCTGCGCATCAAGGACGCGAAAGGAAGGACGGATTATTTGCGCGATGCCGAGGGGAATGCGGTGAAATCGCGGTTAAACGAATCGTTGTTGCAGCAGATTGCCGGCGCAACGGACGGCGGATTTTATCTGCCGCTCCGCGGCGCGAAGACGATTGATACGCTGTACGAGAAGGGCCTCGCGCCGCTGCCGAAATCGGAAGGGCAAGAGAAGTTGGTGAAACGATTTTATGAGCGTTACCATTGGCCGCTGGGTGTTGCAATTGGCTTGCTGCTGGTGGAAATGTTGCTGCCGGAGCGGGGGCGGAGGCAGGAGCGCCGAACTCCAGTTCGGCTTGAACCTGCAACTCCGAAACCAAGCCAGCGAGCCGATCAGGAGATCGGCGCTCCGAAAACCACGGCGCTCGTCGCGCTGCTGCTGTTGTTGCCGTTGGCAGGCGCGGCCTCTCCCGCGACCGCGCTGAAAGATTATCAGAGCGGCAACTTTACGAATGCGTTGACGGAGTTTGAGCGGTTGCTCAATGAGCAGAGCAAGGCGCAAAAGCCGGAAGACCCGCGCTTACATTTCAACGCTGGCGCCGCAGCCTATCGCGCGACAAATTTCACAGCAGCGATTCAGCATTTCAACGCGGTGCTGGCGGCCAAGGACATTCAGTTGCAGGCGAAGGCTTATTTTAATCTCGGCAACGTGCATTATCGGCTGGGAGAACAGGCGGAGGAACTCGATAAACTGGAAGAGGAATGGAAGCTGGCGCTGAAACATTTTCAACATGCGGTGGAGTTGGATCGGGACTACGAGGACGCCGTATTCAATCGTGATTTTGTGGACGAACGCTTGAAGCAGATTGCGTTGATGAAGGAACTGGCGCGCCAGGCAAAAGCGGCGGCGGACCAGGCAACACGGGAGCGAAATTACGGTCAGGCGCGGCAGATCATGGAGCAGTTGTTGCAGGCAAACATTGCCGCAAAACCGTTTGAGGAGTTTACGCAGAAGTTGCGGAACATTGATGAAATTGTGAATCCCCAATGACTACGATCCGACAAGCCAAACAACGAAGAGAGGCGGAGGTCGCGGAGAGCCGCAGAGCGGGTTTTATTTGGGGGGATTCCGGAAAACGAGTTCAACTCGGCTTTGCTCTGCGTTCTTTGCGGCGCTGCTTTTTGTCCGTCATCGTCGCATCTCTGCTGTTGAAACCGTCGGTGAGTTGCGCCCAGACGCCGGAGGATTTTTTTCATGGCGGCGCGTTGTCGTATTTGTCCAACAACATTCCGGCGGCGTTGGAAGTGGTGACGAATGGATTGCAACGTTTCCCCGATGACCAAAAGTTACAAAAGCTTTACGAACTGTTGAACCAGCAACAACAGCAACAGCAACAGCAGCAGCAACAGGATCAGAATCAGGAGAACCAGGAGCAAAAGGACGAGCAGAAACAGGATCAGCAACAACAGGGCGATCAGAAGCAAGACGAGCAACAGAAGCAGGACGAACAGAAACCCCAGGAAGAACAAAAGTCAGGCGGCGATAAATCGAAACCGGAAGAGCAGAAGGAAGGTGAGGCGCAACAAGCCGTTCCGCACAACATGACGCCGGAGGAAGCGAAACAGTTGCTTGATGCGCAGAAGGGCGACGAACAGGTTTTAATCTTTCAACCGCAAGGCGAGCCGAAGAAACGGACCAAGCAGTTGAAGGACTGGTGAACATCGGCCGCAAAGAGGCCCAGGAGGCGCAAAAACGGAATTTCACCGATTCCGTTTCCCAATAGAAAGCTGTTGGAGCGCTGGCCGAGTTCAGTAGTTTTTGCGCCTCTTTTGCCTCTTTGCGGCCAAACAAAAAAGCCACGGTTTGCACCGTGGCTTTGAAATTTTGAGCCGGGGATTACTCCGCTTTCTTGGCCTTCTTTTCGGCCTTCGGAGCTTTCTCAGCTTTGGCGGCTTTAGGCTTTTCTTCTGCGGGAGACGCTTCAGCCTTCTTGCCGCGCTTTTCCGTTTTAGGCGCTTCGGCAGCGGCAGGAGCAGCTTCGGCGACCGGTGCGGTAATTGGCGTCGTGCTTTCCACGCGCACTTTGAGCGTGCCTTTGACTTCGGCGTGAAGATTCAATTCCACTTCGTGTTCACCCAAAGTTTTGATCGGGTGATCGAGATGAATCTTGCGCTTCTCGAGCGTGACGTCGAACTGATGCTTCAGTTCGTCGGCGATCATGCCGGCGGTCACCGTGCCGAACATCTTGCCATCTTCACCGGCCTTGACCTTGATCACGCAAACGAGCTTGGTGAGGCTCTTGGCGAGTTCGGTCATGGTGTTGAACTCATGCGCTTCGCGTTCGGCGCGGCGTTGGCGCAGCGCTTCGAGGCGACGCTTGTTGCCGGCGCTCAGCGGAATCGCGAGGCGTTGCGGGAAAAGGTAGTTGCGCGCGTAACCGGCGGCGACTTTGACCTGATCGGATTCACCGCCGAGACCGACGATGTTATGTGTGAGAATGACTTCTGTCTTTGCCATAAAATTAGTTGAGAGTTGAGAGTTTTTGGTTGAGAGACGGACTCTCAGTTTCGTGAAAATCGATCTTCAGAAGGGAACGTCGTCGCTTTCGGGCGGACCGTCGCCTTCGAGAGGTTCGCTGGCGGGTGCCGCAGCCGCCGCAGCGGGCGCCGCGCGCCGGGCCGGGGCGCTGGCGCCGCTTTCACCCCCGCCAGTGGCGCTGCCGAGAAATTGAACGGTTTCGGCCACAACGCTCAAGCGGCTGCGCTTTTGGCCGGTTTGCTTGTCATCCCATTGCTCGAGGCGCAAGCGGCCTTCAATCAGAATCGGGCGGCCTTTGCGCATGTATTGGCCGACGTTTTCGGCCGTGCGTCCGAAGACGTCCACATCAACAAAAGTGACCTCTTCCTTCTTCTCGCCGGTGTCGGTGGTCCAGACGCGATTGACTGCGATGCCCACCTTGGCGATGGCCGTCCCTTTGGGAGTGTAGCGCAACTCGGGATCGCGCGTCAGATTCCCGACGAGGATGACTTTATTGAAGCTGGCCATGGCAGAGCAGGGGAGAGGTTACTTGGCGGCTTTGGGTTCGGGCGAATTGGTGAACACGACGCGGAAGACCTCGTCGTTCATGGCGAATTTGCTGCGCAACGCGGTGATGGCTGCCGGGGCGCTGGTAAAAATGATGTTCGCGTAGAAACCGCTGGTGTGCTTCTTGTCGGCAACCCGGGAGAAACCTTTCCGTTCCATTTTTTGAACGGTTTCGATTTTGCCGCCGGCGGCGGTGATGTCGGCAGAGATTTTGTCGAGGGCGTCTTTGATGCCGTCTTCTTTGCCTGCCGTGTTCAGGATGAACAAACCTTCGTATCGTTTCACTGCTTCTTTCCTTCGTTGGTGGAGTCTTCGATGACTCCGTTAAATTGACTCATTGCCTTCGGTAACCCGTGCGCCAACCAGCATTCGAGCTGGTCCGCCGCGCGGGTCAAAACTTTTTCCATCAACCCCATTTCCGGCGCACTCAGTTTTCCGAGCACATGCCCGGAGATTTCCCGGCGACTGTCTTTGCGCCCGATGCCGATACGCAAGCGCGGATATTCCCGCGAACCCAGGTGTTGCTCGATGGACTCCAGTCCATGATGGCCACCGCTGCTGCCGCCGGCTCGCAATCGGATTTCTCCGAGCGGCAAGTCCGCATCGTCCACCGCCACCACTAATCGCCCGAGCGGCAACTGGAAAAACTTCACCACCGCCCCCACTGCCTCACCGCTCAAATTCATGAACGTTTGCGGCTGGCACAACACCACGCGTTTTCCGACCAGTTCCGTTTTCGCAATGTGCGATTGGAACTTTTTTTCGGTGTTCCAACTGGCTTGCCCGCGTTCGGCGAGCAAGTCCGCAAGCATGAAGCCCGCGTTGTGCCGGGTTTGGGCGTATTTCGCACCCGGATTGCCCAATCCCACGATAAGGAAACACTCTTCCATGCGCGGGATGAAAATAGCGGCTCGCCTGGAGGCAAACCGCTACGGAAATTACTTCTTCGCTTCCTTTGCTGGAGCGGCCTTGGCATCGGCTTTGGCCGGGGCTGCTTTGGCATCGCCCTTCGCCGGAGCGGCGCTTTCGCCTTCTTCTTTCTTTTCCTTCGTCATTTCGACGTCGCCGGCCGCCGCACCTTCCGTCGGAGTTTCTTCGACTTCGACCTTTGGCAACGCAACGGAAACCACCGGGGCGACCTTGTTGCCAATGATTTCGACGCCTTCGGGTGCTTTGATATCGCTGATGTGAATGGTCTTGCCGACCTCGAGAGCGCTGACGTCAATCAGGATTTGCTCGGGCAGGTTTTTGGGCAACGCGCGGACCTTCAATTTGAACAGGACGTGTTCGAGGACGCCACCGCCGGTCTTGACCCCCACGGCTTCGCCGGTGGTTTCGACGGGGACGCTGATGACGACGGGTTCGTTCTCGTTGACTTCGTGGAAGTCCACGTGGAGCACGGCACGATTGAGCGGGTGATGTTGAACTTCCTGAACGAGCGCGAGGCGCTTCTTGGAATCCACAGCGAGGTCCACGAGAATGTTTTCCGTGGCGGAGCGGTGAATGAGGTCATTGAGTTCGCGCGCGATGACTTCGAGATTCTCGGGTTTGGTTTGCCGCCCGTAGATCACGGCGGGCACGCGGCCAGCGTCACGGAGTTTCTTGACTTCACCGCGTCCCGTCTGGGAGCGCGCAAATGCATTGAGTGCTACAGATTTCATTGTTCAATTCTATCTTCGGACGGCCTTAACTGGTCCGCCCGCCTTTCGATTCAAACAGCGACGTCACCGACGAATTACTGTGAATTCGTTTGATGGCTTCGCCCAAAAGTCCCGCGACCGACAGCGTGGTTACTTTCACCCCCCGAATCGCAGGGCGGGAGACTGTATCAGTTGTGATTAGCTCGTCAATGCTCGATTTACGCAATCTTTCGATGCCTGTTTGCCCCAAAATGGCGTGGGAAACGCAGGCGATAATGCTCTTGGCGCCTTTCTTCTTAAGCAGTTCCGCACCCTTGGTCAGCGTGCCGGCGGTTTCCGTTAAATCGTCCACCAACAACACGTTCTTGCCCTTTACTTCACCAATGACGGCGACGGATTCCACTTCCGTCGCGCTCTTGCGCCGTTTGGCGATGATGGCCAATTCTGATTCGAGATGTTGCGAATAGGCATAGGCCATTTTCAAACCGCCTACATCCGGGCTGACGACCACCAGGTCTTTGAGTTTCTTCTTCTGTAAATAATCGTAAATCACCGGGGCGGCGTAGAGATGATCGACGGGAATATCGAAGAATCCCTGAATCTGTTGGGCGTGCAGGTCCATTGTCAGGACGCGATTTGCGCCGGCGGCAACGAGCAGATTGGCGACGAGTTTGGCGGTGATGGGCACGCGTGGTTGATCTTTGCGATCCTGCCGGGCGTAACCATAGAAGGGCAGCACCGTTGTGATGCGGGCAGCGCTGGAGCGACGCAACGCATCCATCATGATGAACAATTCCATCAGATTGTGATTCGTCGGCGGCGAAGTCGGCTGCACCACAAAGACGTCTTCACCACGGACGTTTTCCTCGATCTTTACGAACGTCTCGCCGTCGGGAAACGGTTTGACGCTGCATTTGCCGAGTTTGATGCCGATGTAATCGCAAATGGCGTGGGAGAGAGGCTCGTTGGCTGTGCCGCTGAAAACTTTCACAGGTTAATGTTGCTTGGTTAAAAATGAAAACCGCCCGAAAGCCGGGCGTAAGGCGGCGGGAACTCTAGCAATCAAACCGGACCGCGCAAGGTGAATGTGCCGGAGCGACCGGAAAACTTTCGGGCGGTGCGCGCTCACTGAGCGCGGATGGCGCTGCGGAGTTTGTCGTCCGCCTTTTTGGCGTCGGCGGCCCCATCCATTTCGTCGCCGATGACGGCGATGTCGTCGATGCCGACCCATTCGTCGTTGCCCTCGGCGTTGGCGGTGATCCAACGAACCTGGACCAGTGGTTGATTGTTGGCGTCTTCCGGCAACATGATCACTATCGGCGTGGTTTCGGTGGCAATGCCTGGTCCGGTGGTCGCATCGGCGGTGTATGCGGCGGCAATGTCCACGAAGGGCACGTTAGTTTGAACCCGATATTGGAGCGCCACGGCTTGGACCGCATTGTTCGCGGAACCGTCGAGATCGCGCAATTTGTAGCCCACCGCGATGTTTTGTTTTCCGCGCGTGTCGAGATGCAAGAGAAGATTCGGAGCGGCAGCTGTGGCGGAGCCTTTCAGCGCGACCGTCGGATTGGGAATGGTATCGAATTCTGCCACTCCGCCAGTGCGGAGGCTGTTCGGATTTTTTTGATTCGCCAGCGCACTAAAGGGCGTGGTGTTGGCGTCACCGGTGATCGTTTGCGGATTCACGCCCGGTTTGGGTGATAACTTGTCGCCGCGATAACCAACAAACCCGGGAACGCTTGACCAGTCATTATCCTGCGTGATCAAGGCGGCGTTGGACCAATCCTGCACGAAGGGCAGCTTTTGCGGCGTTTCATCGGCGCGGGTCGTTCCCGCTACAGCCAAAATGAGGCTGACCAGCGTCAGTGAAAGATTCAACCGATGCGGAACAAATGTTCGAGGTTTCATGATTGCCTGGGTTGACGGTTTGCTACGACCATCTTGAGTCTAGTGAGCAACCGGGCTATTGCAAGTCGCGTCCGTGGCTCGCGTCGCGTCGTTGACGCGTTGTTTCACTTTCGCAATCCTCCGCGCGTGTTGCCCAAGCCATTTGCGAATGCCGACCGCCGGACCATCTGGCTGCGTGTCACTTTGCTGCTGGCGACCTTTCTCGGACTGATTGCTTCCGCGCCGGTTTGGACGAACTCCAGAACTTTTCCCCTGCTGCCGATTTTTGACGGCTTCCCGATTTTACCCACGCCGTGGGATAGGCTGCTTTATGCGCTCATGCTGGGCGCGCTAGTAACGGCAGTTTGGTTTTATCGTCCGGCGGTAATCACGTTTCTGCTCGCGAGTTTCTTGGCTTATTGCGGCGATCAAAATCGCGGTCAGCCGTGGCTTTATATGTATTGGGTGCTGTTGTTGCTGAGTCTGTTTCGTGCGCCCTCAGCTCAGGCGTCCTGTCGGCTGGCATTGGCGTTGGTATATTTTTGGGGCGGCATTCAGAAACTGAACGCGCGGTTTTTTGCCGTGACGCCGGAATGGTTCGTGGCTCCCGCCGCCGACCAATGGCATTGGCCCGCGGTTGTAATCGACCTGTTGAAACTTGGCGTGAAAGCGGCTCCTTTCATCGAAATCGCCATCGCCGTGTTGCTTTGGTTTCCGCGTGGGCGGCGCGTGGCGCTGGGACTGGTTGTTCTGACGCATTCCTTTGCGCTCGTGTTTCTGGGACCGTGGGGACACGACTACAACTGGGTGGTCTGGCCGTGGAATCTGGCCATGGTGGCATTGACGTTTGGGTTGTTTGCGCCGGGAAAATTATTTGCAGGGAGTACGGCTGCTCTCACTCCGGCAAAACCCGACAAAACGAATCGCCCGAATCGGTCACAGCCTTGGTCAGGTCGAGATGCGGTCGGAATCAAGGAAACCATGGTGGCCATCTGGCGGTCGCGGGTGGCGACCGCGGTGGTCGTGCTTTACGGCGTGCTACCGGTCTTGAGTTACGTGGGGCGCTGGGATTCTTATTTTTCGTTCGCGCTCTATTCCGAGAATCTCGCGGTCGCGAATCTGTTTTGCACTCCGGCGTTTCGCGACAACTTGCCGGCGCATTTGCAGCCCTACGCGCAACCATTTCCGCACGCTTATGATCCGGTGCGGCAAGGGCCGCTGACGTTTGCTTTTTCGGCTTGGGCGTATGAGGAAATGCACGTGCCGGCCATCTCCGAGCCGCGTAACTTTCTGAACATTTATCGCGCGCTCCGACCCTATGCGAAACGACCGGAAGATTTACGCATGATCATCGGCCCGCGCTCCGGTCCGGTGCTTTTTTGCGAAGGCGAGAGGGTGGAGTTTTTGCAGCCGACAAAATGAGTGAAGTGGTCTTCGGCTGAGTCCGTTCATTTCAGTTTCCGTTCATTTATCGGCCGGCTTGATATGAGTAATTTTGACTTCGCAAACGGCGTGGTCAGCCCAGAACGTGATGGCATGGCGACCGATGATTTTGACTTGAACGACCCGGTCAGCATGGTCTTTCTCCTGGAAATCCCCAACCGTGTTGGGACGATCTGCGAGAGAGCGAATGAATTGCATGATCTGTTGGCGTGCCAAACCAGAGCGGGGCGCGAAAGCCATAGCGTGCTCGCTGATAAAGACCGCGTAAGGTTGCATCGCCTTAGTTGTCCAGCCGACGCTCGAATTCGTCAGGAGTCAACCAATGCGACTTTTCCCGATCATTGAGCCGGTCAGTGACCTCACGATGAAATGCCTCATCATGAGCGTATCGCAGTTGCAGCGTGTAGGTAATAAGCTCCTCTTGCTGCTGTTGACTCAGCAAAGCCACTTCGCGTTTGATCTGCTCGAAGCTCATGATTGGAATGTATCCGGCGTCTCTGATTCCGCAAGATCAACGACAGATCCAGCCGCCGCCGACAACCAAATCATCCTGATAAAAAACTGACGCCTGGCCCGGCGTGACGGCTCGTTGCGGAATATGCAATTTCACTTTCGCACGACCGTTTTCCAGCGGCGTCACGGTGGCAGGCGTGCCGGGGTGATTGTAACGAATTTTCGCCGTGACTTCGATGCTCGCGGGCGGATTTTCCCACGGAATCCAATTGCAGTTTTGCACGGTGAATTCGTCGCGATCCAACAGCGAATCATCGCCGACAACGACGCGGTTGTTGTCGGCGTCCAACTCCACGACGTACAGCGGCTTCGGCGCGGAGATGCCGAGTCCCTTGCGTTGGCCAATCGTGTAAAATGCGATGCCGTCATGTTGTCCGAGCACTTGACCGTGAACGTCCACAATTTCGCCGCGCGTTTTCTGGACGAGATTCGCCTGTTGCAGGAAACCGCCGTAGTTGTTGTCCGGCACGAAACAGATTTCCATGCTCTCTTCTTTGTCGGCGGTCTTGAGATTGCAATGCCGCGCGACTTCGCGGGTGTCGCTCTTGGTTTTTTCGCCGAGCGGAAACATCGCGCGCGCGAGTTGATCCTGACGCAGCGAGAACAGGAAATAGCTTTGGTCCTTGCGCAAATCGCGACCGCGCTTGAGCAGCACGCGGCCATTCTCCGTGCGTTCCAAACGCGCAAAATGTCCGGTGGCGATGAAGTCCGCGCCGAGTTGGTTCGCGCGATCAATTAAGCGACCGAACTTGAGGTTCTGATTGCACATCACGCACGGGTTGGGCGTGCGACCGGCTTTGTATTCGTCGGCAAAATATTGAATGACGTGTTTTTGAAATTCCGCCGATTCGTCAATGAGGTAGTAGGGAATGCCAAGCTTGTGACAAACCGAGCGCGCGTCGGTGACGGCTTGCGGACCGCAGCACTTGTCTTCCGCACGATTCACGCAATCCTGCGGCCAAAGTTTCAACGTGATGCCGACGACATCGTAACCTTGCTCCAACAAAAGCGCGGCTGTCGCCGAGGAATCCACTCCTCCGCTCATGCCGCAAATCACGCGCTGTTTCTTCGCTTCCACCACAGTGCGCCAGTATAGAACGAGCCGACCCGCTCGCAAGCCAAGGGTTTTGAAATGGCTAAGTTTTAGCGATTAACCTCGATGGTCTCGATGCCATCAGGCGTTTCGCGATAAATAATTGCGGAGAGTTTCGGCTGCGACTGGATCAGTTTGCGTCCTTGTTCCGCGCCTAAAATGCTGACCGCCGTGGCAAACGCGTCCGTTTGAGTCGCATGCGGAGCGATCACGGAAACCTGGCAACGATTCGTCAAACCAAGGCCGGTGCGCGGATCAACGATGTGCGAATAACGTGTGCCGTTGATGACGACGAATTGCTCGGAATCGCCCGAGGTGGAAACCGCGGCGTTGCGGAGCAGCAGCGTGCGCGCTTCGCCTTCGCGTTGAAAAGGTGTCCCGATGGAAACGCGCCAGGTGCGTTGCCCGGGCGGGGGATTGCCGACGGCAATATCGCCGCTCGCGGCCACCAGCGCGCGCGTGATGCCGTGTTCGCGTAACACCGCCAGAGCCTGATCGGCGGCGTAACCTTTGGCGATGCCGCCAAGATCGAGTTGCATGTTGGGAGCGAGAAGCGTGACGGTCTGCGTTTTGGCGTCGAGTTGAAGTTTTTGCCAGCCGACCCGCACGTGGGCTTCGGCTAATTGTTGTGAGGCGGGCAACGTTTCGGTGCGCCGCGCGCGTCGCCACAATCGCACCACCGGTCCGATGGTGGGATCGAATGCCCCATCGGTCAGTTCCGCAATGCGCACCGCTTCGTGAAGCACGGCAAAGAGTTCGCGGCTGACTGCGGTTGGTTGCCCGGTCGGTTGTTGACAGAGGCGCATCAATTCGCTCTCGGGATCGTAATCGGTCATCATCGCGTTCAACGCTGCGACTTTTGCAAACGCCGCTTCCGCTGCTGCCTGGGCCGTGAATTGATTCGGCGCGTACAGTGTGATGGCGAACAGCGTCCCCATGTGCGGCTGCTGAAATTCGAAGCGTTCGAGGTTCTGCGTGGACACATTGGTGCGGCAACTCGTTAAGGTGGCGAGCAGCAGTACGCCGAGCGCAAGCCAGCAGATGTTTTGCAATCGAACGTGACGCATGAATTTCAAATAAATCGCGGAAGCCAGGCAGCGCCGGATTCCAGTGTCGTCCCCAGCATGCAATCTCAGTCGTGGCACGAAAAGAACTTTACCGGGTGAATCGTGCCGGGCAGTTTCGCGGGCGCAAAATGAATCGTGATTTATTCGACCGCTGGTGTGAGCGCGGCATTCTGGGGTTGGTGCTGGGGATTTTGGTGTACAGCCCACTGGCGTTCGGCGCCACGCGGCTGCAGGAATTTCTGGTCGTGCAAGGGCTGACGATTGGGGTGGTGGCGTGCTGGCTGGCGCGGGTTTGGATTGCAGAACGGCCGACCTTGCTTTTTCCGCCCTTGGGCTGGGCGGTCTTGGCCTTCGTGGGCTACGCCGCATGGCGTTATGCGGTGTGCGACGTCGAATATGTCGGGCGTCAGGAATTGCTCCGGGTGTTGGTCTATGCCGTGTTGTTTTTTGCCGTGCTCAACAATTTGCATCGGCAGGAATCCACGCAGATCATCAGCTTCACTTTGTTTGGGGTGGGCACGTTTATCGCCGGTTATGCGGTGTATCAATTTGCCACGGGTTCAGATTTGGTCTGGACCGTTCCGTCTGGTTACGCGGGGCGGGGCAGCGGGACTTACATCAATCCGAATCACCTGGCTGGCTTGTTGGAAATGTTGGTGCCAGTGGCGATGGCCTATGTGTTGGTGGGACGCGGCAAACCCTTGACGCGGATTTTGCTCGGCTATGCTGCGTTGGTGATGTTGGCGGGCATTGGCGCGACGGCCTCGCGGGGTGGCTGGGTTTCCGTGGGTTTGGCGCTGCTGTTGCTCTGCGTGATTTTGTTCGCATACAAGCCGTTTCGCTGGCAGGCGCTGGCGTTGCTGGTGTTGTTATGCATCGGTGGTTTTGTCACCGCGCAAAAGACGGACTATTTCAAGAAGCGCATCGACAAAGCGTTTGTGGGAGGGCAGGTGGACCTGGACACACGATTTGTGCTTTGGGAGACCGCACTGGAAATGTGGCGCGATCACAAATGGATTGGCGTGGGCCCGGGGCATTACGACTTACGCTTTCGCGGTTATCGTCCGGCTTCGGTGCAACTGCAACCGGAGCGTGCCCACAATGACTATCTGAACACGCTCGCCGACTGGGGATTGGTCGGGGCGGTGATTGTGGGGGCGGGAGTCTTGTTGCTGTTCGCGGCGGTTCCGAAGATTTGGAAAAACGTGCAACGCGGCGAACGCGCGTTTGCGTCCAGCACCAGCGACAAGTTCGCTTACGTTCTCGGAACGACGCTGGGGCTGGTGGCGTTGGCGGCGCATTCGGTGCTGGATTTCAACCTGCAAATTCCCGCCAACGCCATCGTAGCATTCACGCTCGCCGCGTTGTTGGCGAGTCATTGGCGGTTTGCGACGGAACGATTCTGGTTCACCATCCGATGGCCCGGCAAGGCGACGGTTACCGTACTGTTGTTGTCGGGCGGAATTTATCTGGGTTACCAGGAAGTTCGGCTCGGGCGCGAATGGCTTTGTCTCCGGCACGCGGCGCAGGCCGAATTGGATTCCCTTGAACAAGCGGAACGTTTGGAACTGGCCTATCAGATCGAGCCAAGAAATGGCGACACTGCCCATGCGATCGGAGAAATCTATCGCGTCAATGCTGCCGAAGGGCGGGGGGAATTTGCGGAACAAGCCGCTCAAGCCATCACCTGGTATCAACGCGGCATCACCAACAATCCGCATGACGGCAACAATTACATGCGTTGGGGCATGGTGTTGGATTTTTTGAATCGGCACAGTGAAGCGGAAAAACTTTTTCTCAAGGCCAATGAGTTGGACCCGAACGGTTATTTCACCACGGCGCATGTCGGCCGACATTATGTGGATTCCGGCGAATATGCCGCCGCGCGCCCGTGGTTGGAACGGTCGCTCAGGCTATGGCGGAAGGACAACGAGATTGCAGCGCAATACCTGACGATCGCCAATACGCGTTTGCTCGAAGCCGCGGAAGATCCTCTATTGCGTCGGCTGCGCGAGGAAATGCGCGCGCTGAATTCTCCGTGAGGCAGTTGCGGTTCAGTTCTTGCCAGGCCGCGGGCGGCGGCGGCAGCCGTTCTGAAGCCAAAGCCGCCAGACCATGAACAAGGCTTCTCTCACAATGTGACCGGACATTTTGGAGTGTCCTTGCACGCGTTCGGTAAAAATGATCGGCACTTCGGCCACCTTGAAGCCGCGCCGCCAGAGTTTGTGAGTTAACTCGATTTGGAAGCTGTAGCCGTTGGATTGCACGGCCTCGAGATTCAGCGCTTCCAATGCTTTCCGCCGAAAACATTTATACCCGCCGGTTGGATCGGTGATCGGCATGCCGGTAATCAGGCGCACGTACGTGGCGGCGCCTTTGCTCAACATGAGCCGACTCAACGGCCAGTTGATGACGCGAATCCCATTGATGTAACGCGACCCCAGGACGAGATCGGCGTTTTGTGCGGCTTCGAGGAAAGTCGGGACATCGTCGGGATTATGCGAGAAATCCCCGTCCATTTCGAAGATGAACTCGTAACCGCGTTGCAAAGCCCATTTGAAACCAGCGATGTAGGCGCGTCCGAGACCGTTCTTTTCCGAGCGATGCAACACATGCACTTCCGGATGTTTCGCGGCTAATTCGTCGGCGAGTTTGCCCGTGCCGTCAGGGGAATTGTCGTCCACGACCAACAAATGCACCTTCACCGGCAGCGCCAACAACCGCGTCACCATGCGCGGAAGGTTCTCCCGCTCATTGTAGGTGGGCATGACGATTAAAGTGGTGCTCATGGCTGGCGCAAAACGCCGCAAACAATTACGAGACAAACGCGTTTGAAACAAGCCGAGTTTTGTCTCAGGCCGGGCCAGCCGGGAAAGTCCGACCTATACCAAGAAATAGGGAAATTAGGCTTCCAATATTTTTCTTGGGAACTAAACTGCGGTTGGTTCATCCCATTGCCAAGGTCGGTTGTGTGAACCCAAAAGCCGTCAAAATCAGATCGGACAAACTAAAAGACGTAGGACGTAAGCCGTATATGAAAGCATTTGTAACCTTCAAGTCGTTGGCGCTGGTTGCCGCCCTTTCCACTTCTGTCGCCACCCAAGCGGCTCCGCTTTTGCCCGGCGGGTCTTCTCCGGTGCTGCTGGAGCCCGACCCCTCCGGCGCAACGCTGGTCGCCAGCACGAACGTTTCCTTTACGGGGATTAACTTTTTTGGCGTCACCAAGTTCACCGGCACGCTGGTGAGTGAGGTGTGGAGTGGCGACACGTCGAATCCGTTCGGCGGACTGACCTTTACCTATCTTTTGGGCAACGACAGTTCCAGCCTTGACGCGATTGGGCGGTTGACGCTCAGCAGCTTCAGCAACTACCAAACGGATGTCAGCTTTTTCACCAATGCGCCCGGTTCGGGGGTGATTCCGCTCAACGCCGTGCGCTCCGCCGGTGGCGACCAGATTGATTTCAACCTGCTGTCACCCAGTTTCCAACACAATCTCTTGCCTGGCCAATCCACCATGCTGCTGGTGCTCCAAACCAGTTCGCAGGTGTACGACATTGGCAACGCTTCCATCATCAACAGCGCGGTGGCCAATGCCGTGGCGCTGGTACCGACTACAGCCATTCCCGAACCCGGCACTCTGAGCCTGGCGGTGCTGGCTGCGGTGGCGCTGGCCGCGCAGCGGAAGTTTCGGGGCCGTTGATTGATATAGCTTCGCCCCCAGAAGGCTGGCGTCATTGCCAGCCTTTTTTGTTTTCCCGGGTGGACTTTTTTTCTTCCACTGGTTAACCATCCCGGACGTGTTTGGAGCAAACGGTTTTGACCCGATGAATCTGGCATATCTTTGGGTGGCAATTGGTGGCGCACTGGGCAGCGTGACTCGGTTCTGGTTGAATGGATTGGTGGCGCAGCGGATCGGGGAGACCTTTCCGTGGGGCACGATGGCCGTGAATGTTGCCGGCTCGTTTGTCATTGGCATTCTGGCGGCGCTGACGTTGCCGGACGGGCGACTGAGTTCCGAGGCGCGTGCTTTCATCACGCCGTTTCTGATGATTGGCGTTTGCGGTGGGTTCACCACATTTTCTTCCTTCAGCCTGCAAACGCTGAATCTGGTGCGTGAGCGCGAATGGTTGTACGCGGGCGGCAATGTGCTGCTCTCGGTGATGCTTTGTCTGGGCGCGACCTGGCTGGGTTATCTTCTGGGCGCGGCTCTCAGCTCAACGAAAGGATCGTGATGCAACATTCCCACGAAGCTGTTTTGTTGCGAATTTATCTCGGCGAATCCGATCGCTGGGAACATCAACCGCTGTACGAAGCCATCGTGCTGAAAGCGCGCGAGGCCGATCTCGCCGGAGCCACGGTGTTGCGCGGTCCGATGGGGTTTGGTCGCTCCAGCCGATTGCACACGGCGAAAATTCTGCGCCTGTCCTCCGATTTGCCGCTGGTCGTGGAAATTGTCGATAACGAAGAAAAAATAAACGCGTTTCTACCCACGGTCACCGCCATGTGCGGCGAAGGACTGGTTACCCTGGAAAAGGTGCGCATCGTGCGCGGGGCTTAATTTCAATTCATCCAATCGATGTCCGAACTTCACAATCAAATTGCCACCCTCTTCGCCACCGCGACGGATCGCGATGCCGCGTTTGCGAAGGCGTTAAGCTTGCTCTTGGCCGATTTTAATTCCGAGACGGTCACCATTCACAGGCTCGATCCGGAAAAACAACTACTGCAACTCGTGGCGCAAGTCGGTTTGCCGCCCTTCATGCTCGACGTGGTGAAGACCATTCCAGTGGGCAAAGGCATTGCCGGCGAAACCGTCGTGCGCAATGGACCGGTGACCATGTGCAATCTCCAGACCGATACGAGCGGGGTGGCCAAGCCCGGCGCCAAACAAACCGGCGTCGGCGGCGCGCTGTGTGTTCCCATTCATGCCGACGGCAAAGTCATTGGCACAATTGGCATCGGCACGCAGCGGCCCTACGAGTACTCACCTGCGGAAACCCGCACCCTGGAGGAAATCGGAGAGTTGATTGGCAGAAATTTGCCGTAACAGAGCAGTTACGGCGATTTCACCCGGAAACTTTTCTCCCGCCCGTCTCGCGTGGCGGACGGCGCGCGTTCGTTCCAGCTTTGTTTTGCCCGGCCTTTGGCCGCCGGTTACCATGCCCGCCGGATGAACAAGTCAGGCACAGTTTATTTGGTGGGCGCGGGCCCGGGCGACGCCGGATTACTCACGCTGCGTGGCGCGGAATTGCTGCGGCGCGCGGATGTGGTGATTTACGACGCGCTCGTGAGTCTCACCTTGCTCCAACTCGCGCCCGCCACGGCCGAAATCGTCTTTGGCGGCCGGCGCGCCAAGGACGCGCACGATAACCGGGGCGACGTGATCGACCAACTCATCGCCAAAGCGCGCGAAGGCAAAACCGTCGTGCGCCTGAAAGGCGGCGACCCGTATGTCTTCGGTCGCGGTGGCGAGGAAGCCGAACGATTGCGCGATGCGAAGATTCCGTTCGAAGTCGTTCCAGGTGTTTCCGCTTTTGCCGCGGTACCCAATTACGCCGGCATTCCGCTCACGCACCGCGACCATTGTTCCCAACTCACCATTCTCACGGGGCATGATGATCCGGACGCCACCGATGCAGTGGTCAATTGGGCCAGCGAAGCGAAGACGCCGGGCACGAAAGTGGTGATGATGGGCACGGAGCGCATCGGCCAGATTGCCGCCACGCTTGTTGCCAATGGCATGGCCGCGACCACGCCGGTCGCCATGGTGAGTTGGGGCACGACAGGGCGACAGCAATCCGTCACCGGCACGCTCGCGGATATCGGCGCCCGCGCCGCGAAAACCAAACTTCCGCCGCCCACCGTCACGATCATCGGCGACGTGGTGAAGTTGCGGCAGAAATTGAATTGGTTTGAAGAGCGTCCGTTGTTTGGACGCCGCATTGTCGTGACGCGCGCCAAAGACAAAGCCGCCGAACTGGTGCAGCGATTTACCAATCTTGGCGCGGATGTGTTGGAGATTCCCTGCATCAAAACCGGGCCGCCGACGCAATTACAGGACTTGATGGATGCGTTGTTGGAACTCAATTCCTACGAATGGCTCGTGTTCACCAGTCCGAACGGCGTGGCGGCGTTCTTCGGCTATTTCTTCAAAGCGCATCAAGACCTGCGGGACATTGGTGGTGCGCGCATCGCCGCGGTGGGCCCGGGCACGGCGGCGAAGTTGCGGGAGTTGCATTTGCAAGTGGACCTGATGCCCGAGGAAGCCGTCGGAAAAAAAATTGCCGCTGCGTTCAAAAAATATCAGGACATCGAAAACGTGAAGATGTGTCTGTTTCGCGCGGAACAGGCTAATCCGGATTTGCCCAAAGCACTCGAAGAACTGGGCGCGATCGTGGATGACATTCCCGTTTATCAAACCACGGCGGAATCGATTGTCGCCACGGCGGCGAGCGAAAAGCTGCTCGAAAGCGGCGCGGATTGGATCACGTTCACCAGCGGTTCAACCGTGCAACATTTTCACGCCCGCTTTGACCTTCCGGCGCTGGTGAAAAAGTTCCCGCAAACCAAACTTGCGTCTATTGGACCGGAAACGACCAAAGCCCTCGAAGCGCTCGGCTTGAAACCAAACATTGAAGCCAAGGAACACACGATCGAAGGATTGGCGGCAGCGGTGTTGCGGGCGAAGTGATTTACAGCGACTTGGCAATGACCGCGCCCAGGGTGATCAGTGCGGCCAATAGGGGTGGAATCAGTGCCCCGAAGAATGCGCCCCGGCGCGCCGTCGACAGTTCACCTGCGGCGGACAGAGTAGGAGTTCCGGGCAACGTATCCACGAACACCGCCCGTTGTGGTCGCCACGAATCGTACAGCAGGCGTTCTTCGGCGTCGTCTTCAAGTTTCTCCGGGCGATGCGTCTTGGTTTCCACCTGATGCTGTTGCCCGAACTGATCGGTGTATTCGAAGGTCAGGCGATAAACCGGTAGCTTGTTGACCTTCGTGTTCGTGGGTGTTTTGGCGATCAATCGGCCTCGTGCCAGCGAACCGTATTTGAGCAACGCCAGATTTTTTCGTCCCGCCCATAGTCCCGGCAGGGCCAGCGCCAGCCCCACGACCGGAAAAATCAAAACGAACAAAACTGCGGCGCTAAACGGTTTCGTCCTCATGCCTTGGATGCGGGAGCGGTCTGGCTGGCCGGCGGGAAATTCGATTTGCACTTTTTGCCCCGGCGTCAGTTGTCGGCCTTTGGAGTACGACACGCCTTGATGCGCGATGCTGCCAACTGTGAATGAGTAATGATGCCGGTAAACTGGCGTGCCGCTGCCCGAGCGGCGCGAATCACCTTCCGAATAGCCGCTTTTTTCACTGGTGCTGACTGTGCCGCTGGTTTGTTCCAACGCTCCGCGAAATGTAGTCACCGCCGCTAAATCCGCGGCGCCGACGAAGATGACGGCAAAGATCATTCCGAAACCGAAGAAGAGCCAGCCGAACGGTTGAAAGCCGCTGCCCCACAAAACCGTCAGGCGCGTGGACATCGGAACGCGTCTGGTGTGTTGACTGAACTGATGCATCGCGGCGAGCATTCCCGCCCCGGCGGAGACGGTCAATGGCACACTTACGCGGAATTTGTAATCGGTCGCGCGGAAAAATTCACAGTCCCACGAATTTTATCCCTACCTTGATCCACAGGGGAATCGTGACCAGCGAAACGATTGACGTGCTGAGCACGGTGCGCATCGCGGTGGCGGGGTCACCGCCGTAGAGTTTCGACAACACCACCGGAAAAACAGCGGTGGGCATTGCCGCTTCCAGAATCAACACGCGTTGATGCTCCGTGGTCATCGGCAGGAACTTTGCCGCGATCAAGAACAGCAGCGGCAGCGCGGCGATTCGCAGCAACACACCCGCCGCAATAACGCGCCAGCCCTGCGCGGAGTGGAAATCGCTCAGGTGGTCGGCCATGATGGCGCCAATCAACATCAGCGCCAGCGGAATGGCGCAGCCGCCCAACCAGTGAATTCCAGTGTTGACCACGGACGGCATGGCGGTGTTCCAGTTGAGCGCGTTCAATACGAGCGCCACCACAATTGCGATCAACGGCGCGTTGATGATTTTGCGCCAATCCCGCGCGGCCCCGCCGGATAACACCATTACGCCAATGGTCCACATGGCCATTTCCACGCCAATGATGTGCAAAAACAAAACGCCGGCCGTCGCCTGGTCGAACAACAGCAACGCCAATGGCAGGGGAATGTAGCCGTAATTGTGAATTCCCACGCACACGGCGAAGGTGCGTCTTTGCGTCGCGTCGCGGAGGCCGTGCAGCGCTTGCGCCCAATACGCGAGGCCGACACAGAGTGCAACGACCACATAACCCACGAGCGGCGCGAGCAGGAGATTGCTGGCCTGGGCGAGTGCGGGATTGCCCAGGGACTTGTCCAGAATGAGGCACGGCAGCAGCACGTTGACGCAAACGCGCATCAGGCTTTTGTCCGCTTCCTCGGTCAGCCAGTTGAGTTTGCGGATTAGAACGCCGAGCCCGGCAATGGCGAAAATCGGGACGACGGCGTTGAGAATCGTGGTTTCCTGACTCATTCGGCCCGGCCTTTCGCCAGGAACGAGTCCAACAACACCTCGGTTTCAATTCGTTGCACCTGCTGCAACAGGTCGTTCGCGCTCGCGTCGCGGGCAGCTTGCTCACACGCATCCACGAAGGCATCGGGATTCCACTTTCCAGCCGGCAGCAACTTGTCGCGCCACTCATTTTGATGCTGAGATTGCAAAAGCTCGTTAACTCGGCTGGCAATTTTTGGAAAGGTCGAATGTGAGCCGACGCGCCGCCACCAATACTTCGCGTTCCAGTAGTCCGGTTCGCGCCGATGCATGATGGCATGCACAAAACTGCCGTCGGCAGTCTCAATGTCTTGGGAAATTTCATGCGAGGCGTCGAGGTGATCGTGCCACAACAAGAGTAACGCACGAATGAGTTCCTGTTGCTGGTGGGCGAAGTCCGTGTCGCGCAGTGCTGCGGTCAGTCTCGCGTTCAATTCACTTTCGGGCAACGCTTCGGCGCGGCGCGTTGGCCCGAGGTCAGGCAATGTTTTCGTGGCGACCAGATTTTTAATGGCGGCGATGGCGGATTCCGACATGGCGACAGCTTGGGCGGAAATGGGCGGGCTGCCAAGAGTGGACGCGATGGTTAAAGCAATTCCAGCGCGCGCTGCAACTCGGCATCCGTGTTGTAAAAGTGCGGCGAAAACCGCACGTAGCGCTGCCCTTTGCGGTCCACCCGAAGCGTGGTGATAATTTTTGCTTCCAGTAATTTCTGGTGCAGCGCGGCCATGTCCGTTTCCGGTTTGAAGCATGAAACAATGCTGGCGGCATTCACGGGCGCGGGTTCAGCATTGAGCACGGTGTAGCCCTTCGCCTGCAAGGCGGGCACGAGCCAGGCGCGCTTACGTAAGAGTTCGGCGGCGATGTTTTCGATGCCGATTTCCAGCAACAAATCCAGCGCCGCTTTGAGCCCCACCACACTCAGCAGGTTTTGCGATCCGGCCTCAAATTTCTTTCCACCGCTGCGGTAACTGATTTCCTCCTGCGCGACAAAATTGGGACTGCGCACATTGTGCCAGCCGTAGATGGGTGGATTGAGATGCGATTGCAAATCCCGCTTCACCACCATCAGTCCGGCGCCGCACGGGCCAAGCAGCCATTTGTGCGAGTCGGCGGCAAGCAAATCCACGTGATCCATCGTGGTGGCAAACGCGCCGAGTGTTTGTATCGCGTCCAGGCAGAAGAGAATTCTCCGCTGTTGTAGCGCTTTGCCGATGCTGACGTGATCAAGCCGATAGCCGCTGATGAAATGGCACGTCGCAAGTGCGACGAGCCGCGTTTGTTCGTCCACCTGACCGAGCACATCGATGGGTCGAATGATTCCGAGGCCCCGCGTGTTGAGCAAGCGCACCTCAACACCGCGGTCCGCCAGCGCCATCCAGGGATAGACGTTGGCGGGATAATCGTCGTGATAGATGAGAATGTTGTCGCCTTTGCGAAATTTCAGGCCGCTGGCAAAAAAACTTAATGCGAGCGACGTCGGTCCGACCAACGCGATTTCCTCGGCATGGCAGTTGAGGAGTTTGGCGGCAGACTCGCGGGTGGCTTCAATCAGTTGCGGAGCGAGCGCAGCTTCCTGACTGCTGCCGGCGGCTTGTTGGGCGAATTCGCTCACCGCGGTGGCGACGCGACGGGGCAGGGGACAATCGCCGGCGTGAGCCAGAAAGACCTGGTTTCGCACCACCGGAAACTCGTGTTTCCGGAGTTCTTCGTTGGCGAGAATCTCGTGAATCTGCATCGGGCGATGTTACTTCCCGTGTCCCCCGGGGGCAACAAACCAGCATCAGCTTCCGGCAAAAAAGGGGTTGGCTTTCATTTTGGGCTTTCCCATATTCGCCGCACAACCATGAAAACCAACACTTCCCGCTTCTTGGTCCTTGTCGTTCTCTTCACTCTCGGTCTGGCGTTCGGCGCTTCGGCGAGCGAAGCCGACATCAAGATTCCCGAGCTAAAAGACGTCCCGTTCGCCGGGCTGGGCGGAATGACGGGAGGAACGCTGATGAACATCGGCATCGGAATCTGTTTGATCGGCGCCATCTTCGGTCTCGTGCAATACGTGCAGACGAAAAACCTGCCCGTGCACTCGAGCATGGCCAGTGTGTCCAACACGATTTGGGAGACCTGCAAAACCTACCTGTTCACGCAGGGCAAATTCCTCGCCATCCTCTGGGTGCTGATCGCCGCGTGCATGGTGTATTACTTTGGATTTCTGACGGATCATCAAGACGCCTCCGGTCAGGCGCACAGTTCCGGTCACGTTGCGTTCAACGTAGTCGTGATTCTGTTGTCCTCCGTGCTCGGCATTCTTGGCAGCTACGGCGTGGCATGGTTCGGGATTCGTATCAACACCGTCGCCAACTCGCGCGCCGCCTTTTCCGCGTTGAAAGGGAATCCGCTGGCCACACTGGGGATTCCGCTGCGCTCAGGCATGAGCGTCGGACTGTTGCTCGTCGCGGTGGAACTGTTCTTCATGATCTGCATCCTGATGTTCCTGCCGCGCGAACTGGTCGGTCCCTGTTTCATCGGCTTCGCCATCGGCGAATCACTCGGCGCTTCGGTGCTGCGGATTTGCGGCGGCATCTTTACGAAGATCGCCGACATCGGTTCGGACCTGATGAAAATCGTGTTCAAGCTGCCAGAAGATGATCCGAAGAATCCCGGCGTCATTGCGGATTGCACCGGTGATAACGCGGGCGACTCGGTCGGGCCGACGGCGGATGGGTTCGAGACGTACGGCGTGACGGGCGTGGCATTAATCGCGTTTCTGGCGCTGGCGTTGGAAGCCAGTCCCGCCACTTGCGGGGTGCTGATCATCTGGTTGTTCGTCATGCGAGCGTTGATGATTGTCACCTCCCTCGCTTCCTATTTTGGCAACGAGGTTTTGAGCAAGATAAAATACGGTCACCAGAAAGATTTTGATTTCGAAGCACCGCTGACGCACCTCGTCTGGATTACGTCGGCGGTTTCCATTGGAGTCACGTTCGTCGCGAGCAAATTGTTGTTGGGCGATTTTGTGGATGCCAACGGCGTGGCGCGTCCGTCGCTGTGGTGGGTGCTTTCGGCCATCATCAGTTGCGGCACGGTGGCCGGGGCATTGATTCCAGAATTTACCAAGGTGTTTGTCAGCACAACGTCGCGGCACGTGCGCGAAGTCACCAACTGCTCCAAACACGGTGGCGCGTCGCTGAACATTCTTTCCGGATTCGTGGCCGGCAATTTCTCGGCGTTCTGGATGGGACTCTGCATTATGGCGCTGATGCTGGGCAGTTTTCTGCTGGCGAATTTTGACGGCTCGCCGGTGATTGCGCTGATGCCGGAGAAATTCAAGTTTGCGGCGCCAATCTTTGCGTTCGGGTTGGTTGCTTTCGGCTTCCTGGGGATGGGGCCGGTGACTATTGCGGTGGATAGCTACGGTCCGGTTACGGACAACGCCCAATCCGTGTACGAGTTGAGTCAGATTGAAGCCCGCGCGAACATCAAAGAGGAGATCAAAAAAGATTTCGGCTTTGAGGCGGATTGGGAGAACGCCAAGCATCAATTGGAAAAAGGCGACGGCGCGGGGAACACGTTCAAAGCCACGGCCAAGCCGGTGTTGATTGGCACGGCAGTCGTCGGTGCGACGACGATGGTGTTCGGCATCATCATTTTGCTCGATAAAATGTTCGGCGACGTCATTGCCAAACTTTCCATCGTGAACCCGGAAATCATTCTCGGCCTGATCATGGGCGGTGGCGTGATTTACTGGTTCACCGGCGCCAGCACGCAGGCGGTGGTCACCGGCGCGTATCGCGCGGTGGTTTACATCAAAGAACACATGAAACTTGATGCGGCCACGGCGAGCGACAAGGACAGCAAAGAAGTCGTCCGCATCTGCACCGAATACGCGCAGAAAGGCATGTGGAATATTTTCATCGTGGTGTTCTGCTTCGCGCTCGCGTTGCCATTCTTCAATCCCTACTTCTTCATTGGATACCTGATTGGCATCGCGTTTTTCGGGTTGTTCCAAGCCATCTTCATGGCCAACGCGGGCGGCGCGTGGGATAACGCCAAGAAAATCGTGGAAGTGGATTTGCGCCAGAAAGGAACGGACCTGCACGCCGCCACCGTCGTTGGCGACACTGTGGGCGATCCTTTCAAAGACACCTCCTCGGTGGCGATGAATCCGGTGATCAAGTTCACCACGTTGTTCGGATTGCTCGCGGTGGAAATCGCCGTGACGATGCAAAATCAGAATGCCAAGACGGCCATTGGTATTATTTTCTTCCTGATCGCTTTGATTTTCGTTTATCGCTCGTTCTACGGCATGCGGATTCCGGAGAACAACTAAGCGGTCGCAGTTAATTCATCATCAGGCCGGGCGAACGTATGCGCGCCCGGCCTGATTGCTTGCCAGGGCAGTGCCCAAATCCAACGCAAGTGTGCCGGTACTGACACTCGCGCCCCGCGCGAGCATCGGCTACAAATGTTGTAATGAATTTTCCCCGATTGTTCACCACGGTGATGCTTTTTTGCGTTTCGCTCCCGGTCTTTGCCCAGGAACGGCCGAGTGCGGACACGGTCAGAGCGGCGTTGCACAAAGCCACGGAATATCTCGTCTCGATATCCACCGAGGGCGGTTATCTCTGGTGGTATTCGGCGGATTTGAAACAACGGCGCGGGGAAGATAATGCCACCGAGACGCAAATCTGGGTGCAACCGCCCGGTACACCTAGCGTGGGCATGGCATTTTTGGCGGCGTACGAAGCCACGCGCGATGAAATCCATTTGCGCGCGGCGTTGGGCGCGGCGAACGCGCTCGCGCGCGGCCAACTCGAATCCGGCGGTTGGTCCTACGTCATCGAATTCGACCCCGCGAAACGCCAGGAGTGGGCGTATCGAACCGACGCGGCGGCCACGAAGCCGGATTTCAAATCGCGCAAGAACACGACGACGTTTGATGACAACAACACCCAGAGTGCGCTCACGTTCCTGATGAAGTTTCTCGACGTCGCCACAAATTTACCCCCCGCAGAACTGAAACCGATCCGCGCCGCGCTGGAGTTCGGATTGACCCGCATGATCGAGGCGCAATATCCGGTCGGCGCGTGGCCGCAGCGTTTCAACGGGCAACCGCACGATCCCGCCCGACATCCGGTTCGGGCCGCGAACATTCCCGCGGACTGGCCGCGTCAATGGCCGCGCGCGGATTACGGCGGGTTCTACACGTTGAATGACAACACACAAAGCGATTGCATTCGCACGATGCTCACCGCCTATCACCACACGGGCGATTCACGTTTTCTCGCGGCGGCGAAACGCGGCGGGGAATTTCTGATTGCGGCGCAGTTGCCCGAGCCGCAGCCCGCCTGGGCGCAGCAATATAATTATGAGATGCAACCCGCGTGGGCGCGCGCTTTCGAGCCGCCGGCGGTTTGTGCGGGCGAAAGCGGCGGCGTGGTGCGCACTCTGGGGCGACTGTATCTCGAAACCGGTGAGGAAAAATTTCTCCAGCCGATCCCGGCGTTCATTGCATGGTTGCAACGTTCACAACTTGCCCCGGAACGGTGGGCGCGGTTGTATGAGCTCGAAACCAACAAGCCCATCTACGGCGATCGCGACGGGGCGATTCATTACACGCTGGAGGAGATCAGCGCCGAACGCCGGCGCGGTTACGCCTGGCAGGGCGATTTCAATTTGCCGGAAACGGTGGAGTGGTACGAGCGTCTGCGTCGTGACGGACGCGAAAAAATGTTGTGGGCCGAAGAGCGGCGTGATCGTCCGTCGCGACCCAGCGTCGGTTCTGTGACCGGCATCCTGCGCCGCCAGGAAGCGTCCGGACGGTGGCTCAGTTCTTCCGCCATCAATCTGCGTCAGTATGTTGCCAACCTGGAAACCTTGGCCGCGTATTTGCAAACGCAGTAGGCTGGCGGCCGCGTTTCAGGATCTGCGGCTGGTGGCGCCGAGGAAGTCGCGCAAACGATGGGACAGTTCCACAAAGTTGATCGGCTTCTGGCATACGGCGCGGCGGGGCGCATACCGCGAACTGCTGAAACTGGGCGGTTGATTCAATCCCGTCACCAGAATCACCGGCAACTCGGAGCGAATCTCTCCCATTTTCTCCGCCAGTTCCGCGCCTTGTAGTCCGGGCATCGTGTGGTCAGTGATCACCAGATCGAAGCGATTCGGCTCGGCGCGGAATGTTTCCAACGCGTCCTGACTGTCGGCCCGCGTGATGACGCGATAACCCATTTTGCGCAGTGATTGTTGAATCACGCTGAGCACGGGGATTTCATCGTCCACAACCAGGATTTGTTCCCGTTTCCCGGGCAACACTTGATTGTCTTCAGGGTTGAGCGGCGTCGCGGGCAAGGGCGATTGCGGCAGATAGATCGTGAATGTCGTGCCAACGTCGCGTTGACTCTCTACCCGCACGTGTCCGCCGCTGCCGGTAATTATTTTCTGCACCAGCGTCAAACCGAGACCCGTGCCGCGTCCTACGGGTTTCGTTGAAAAGAACGGTTCGAAGATTCGCTCCAGAACGTCGTTCGTCATGCCGTGTCCCGTATCACGCACCATCAAGCGGACGTACGAACCTGTTGGAATTCCCAGTTTGAATCCTTCTTCCTCATTCACGCCGCAGGCGGTGAGTTCACAATCCAGTTGTCCGCCCTTGTCGCGCATCGCATAACCGGCATTCGTGCCGAGATTCATGATGACTTGATGCATCTCCGTCGCGTCGGCCACCACAACGTCTTCGTCGGTGCGAAGGTTCACTTCGATCTTGATGGACGCGGGCAGGGTGGCATTCAGCAGTTGTGCGGCTTCACTCACGATGTGGCCCAGCTTTAGCGGATGACGTTTCGTTTCGGCCGGGCGGCTGATGGTGAGAATGCGTTTGACGAGGTCGCGGGCGCGTTCCGCCGATTTGAGCACCGAAACCAGACTGTCGCGTGAGGTGCCTTTGATGGCGCGATCGAACAAAGCGAGTTGCGTGTGCCCCAGGATGGCGCAGAGAATGTTGTTGAAATCATGCGCCATGCCGCTGGCGAGTGATCCGATGGCATCCATCTTCTGGGCGCGCAGCATTTGTTTCTCCAGCCGGGCGCGTTCCGCTTCGGCTTCTTTGCGCGCAGTGATGTTGTCAATGAAACCCTCGTAGTAGAGTGTCGCGCCACCCGGGTGCCGCACGGCGCGGGCGCTTTCAGAAATCCAGATGACAGTGCCGTCGCGCCGGCGCACCTGATATTCGATTTCGCGCACGTAGCCTTTCTGTTCGATCTCCTGTTTGAAACGTTCCCGGAACGTCGCGTCCACGTAAATCTGGCTCGTAATGTCCGAAACCTGATTCAACATCTCCTCGGGGCGCTGATAGCCATACATGCGGGCGAGGGCGGCGTTGACCATCAGGTAACGCCCGTCCGGCGTGCTCTGATAAATGCCTTCGAGCGCGTTTTCAAACAAACTGCGATACACCGCTTCGGCGGCTTTGAGTCGGTTGATTTCTTCCACGTTCACTTTTGGTACGATCATTCAAGCAGGTGGTTTGCCAGCGGAATTTTGGCACATCGCGGCGGACCTGACGGAAGTTCCTGACCGAACAACCAAGCGTCACAGCCCCCAAAGTATCGGCGAGTTCGTCGCGAGGTTTAATTCTTGGCGAAACCCCGGAATCCTTTGCCGTAATCAGCAATGGAATTCAGCCAAGCTATGAAAACAATCCATCGGGTGAGATGCAACGCTCGGAAGGGTGATCGAAAGCGTAATTGGGAAGTGAAATGGTGTATTCTCCATAAAGACAGCACTGCCCAAGGGCTGGCAGCGGCACGGAGGGGCGTAACGGGCGTCGGTTCAGTAACTGAGCGTCAGCCGGTAGCGCAGCAGATTGCGGCACGGAATCGTGTCGATGCCCGCGCGATTGCGCCAGCCCTGACAGCAAAGTTCGCCGGTGATCGACTTCTGTTTTTCGGCCAGTGCGGTCGCAATGGCTTCGCTCAAATCAAAATCGCCCCGCACGCATTCCTGATTGTGGCAGCCAACGCGAAACACTGACTTGGCATGGTCGAGATTCACCGTGTACTTGATCTGGCTGCTGCATGCGAGGCCATCGTCAGCGTAATAGCCGAGATCCACAGTAAGCGACTTCAGGTGCGGATACTTGGCTGCCAATGACGGCGAACTCTGCACTCGTAGATTTTCCTGATGCTGGTATTCGCTGCGGGGACTGCTGCGCGGGCTGTGAATCATAATTCTTTAGGTCAGGAAAAGCCAGAGGCTACCGCAAGCGCCAGGTAATCCGCGCTTTGTCCAGATCGTAGGGTGACATCTCCATTTTTACGCGGTCGCCCACGGTGAGTCGCACCCAACGTTTACGCATCTTGCCGCAGATCGTTGCCAGTACGAGATGTTTGTTGTCCAGTTCGACGCGGAACATCGTGCCGGGTAGCACGGTCGTTACGCGCCCTTCGACTTCGATATGTTCTTCTTTCATACATTGGTTCGCGAGAACTTAGCAGAAACCGGCGAGATTCCTGCGAATCCCGCCGGCAAATCACCTGCCTTAGGGCTGCCGGTGACTGGCATTGCCGTAAACGCGAAACTCACGACGAAAGCCACCACCGGAACGCTCTTCCCGCGGTTTGGCGACATTGACTGTCAGGGCCCGGCCATCCAGTTCTTTGCCGTTGAGGGCTTCGATAGCGGTCTGCGCTTCGGCGGCACTGCCCATTGTGACAAACCCAAAGCCGCGCGGACGCCCGCTCATGCGATCCATCATCAGGTTGGCTTCCGTGACGGTGCCGTGGGCGGCGAACGCGTCATTCAGGTCGTTTTCGGTGGTGTTGAAGGAAAGATTCCCTACGAATAGTTTGTTGCTCATGTGATGTTAACTGTCCGACTAACCGGTAATTTCACAGACTGTTCCCGAACGTCGGGTCTAAAATCATCACTGAAACAAGTTCACTTGAGGATTCACCATGCCTTGAAAGAGACAAGCTGTCTAACGGACTAACCCATCCTGGCGGTTTACCGCGTAATAGCAATCTTCATTATCAGATATCTTTCCCCAACGATGCTGGCGCGAACGTCGGCGCGACTCTAAACTGCACCTGTTGCAACCAAACCCGCCAGATCATTACGCCACGCTCGGCCTCGACCGCGATTGCAGCGACGCGCACATTCGCGCGGCGTATCGCCTCCTGGCCAAGCAACATCATCCGGACGTAAATGGCGGCTGTCCCGCCGCCCAGGAACGGACGCAAGCGTTGAACGCCGCGTATGAGATTCTGAGCGACCCGCTCCGCCGCGCCGCTTACAACGAGACGTTGCACGCGCAGCAAAGGAGTGTTTCGCGCGCGGGCAATTCAGGGCGCAGTGTGTCGCAGGAGATGCAACTGCGGTTGGACGAATTTTTGCGAGGCGCAACGCTGCAAGTACGCGTGGTTGATCCGGCGGAGATCAATCGGCTCGAAACCTACGAACTCGCAGTGCCTCCTGAAACCGCCCCGGGCACGCGGTTTCGCATTCCACGAACCGACGGCGGCATGGTCATCGTGAAAGTTAAGCCACGTCCGGACGTGCGGTTCAAAGTGCGCGGCTCTGATTTGCAGTGTGATTTGCGCCTCAGCTTCGAACGCGCGCAGAAGGGCGGGGTGGAATCGCTTCGTGGGTTGACGGGAAATTTTCTGCGGATACCGATTCCGGCTCGCATCAAGTCCGGAGAGATCATCCGGCTCGCCGGCGAAGGATTACCCAAAGCTCGTGGAGGTCGGGGCGATTTGCTGGTGCGCGTGAAATATCGGCCGGACGTTCGCATCACGCGGATGAAGCGATAACCGGCGTCGGGTGGGGCGTCTGAACCTACCGCGCCAGTTTTCGCAACCGCAGCGCTTCCTTGACACCTTTCTTGGCGGGATATCGCACCGCATGGCGAATCAGCCATTTGCGTTCGGCTGAGGCACCGTCCAACCAGCGCTCGCAAAATGCGAATGCCGGTTGCGTGATGCGACGCTCTCAATTGGTACAATGCTGTGAATTCGTGGTTGGCCATCGCCATCATTTGGGCTAAAGTTGCGCATTCGAATGACTCTTAGGGATGAGCTCCACTCCGCCAACCCGTCCCAGCCTGCTTGTACGCGTACGCGATGTTGAAGACGCTCAGGCGTGGGCCGAATTTGTTCAAGTTTATACTCCGCTGGTCTTTCACCACTGCCGGCGTCACGGTTTACAGGAAGCCGATGCAGCGGATGTCGCGCAGGATGTGATGCGAATAGCTGCTCGCGAAATGCCGGATTTTCAGTACGACGCGACGCGGGGCAAATTTCGTGGCTGGTTGCTCCAAACGACGCGATTTCGTCTGCGTAAGTTTTTCGATCGGCAAAAGCGATCGCCGCAAGCCGCTCCGGATACTGCCATCATGAAGTTGCTTGACGGAGAACCCGGTCCGACGGATCAGGCCCGCTGGGAGGCGGAATATCGGCAACGCCTGTTCGAGTGGGCTGCCGCCAGGGTGCGTCCTGAATTTCAATCCGCCACTTGGGATGCTTTTTGGCAATCCTCCGTCGATTCTGTTTCCGTGAAAGATGTCGCCAGCCAACTGGGAATCTCTGTTGGCGCGGTTTACATCGCCCGCAGCCGGGTGATCGCCCGAATGCGCGAATTGATCAACACCGTTACGGATGAACCGGTCTGGACTGAAGCAAAATGAATGGGTCATTCCTGTCCCAGCACTAAACAACTGACGGCGGCATTACGCGAAGCTCAAACTCCCGCTATTGAGGCCACGTTGGCGACGCATTTGTCCGAGTGTCCCGAATGCCGTGAGCGACTGGAGCGGTTGGCCGGCGGCCTCAGTTGGGTTGCCGCTCAAGCCAAAGGACAAGCGGAATCGGTTGCGCCCGCCTCGGAGTTGCTGCACCGCGCCATGCTCGCGTTGGTAACAGATACCCCGGTTCTACCTTCAACAGATTTCAGCGTCACGGTGCCGCTTGATTTTCTGCTTCCTTCGGATCAGCCGGGTGTCCTTGGCCGGTTCGGACCTTATGAGGTGCTCGCTCAGGTCGCAGTTGGAGGAATGGGCATTGTGCTCAAGGCACGCGATTCCGGATTGAATCGGATCGTTGCCCTGAAAATATTGCCCCCGGTACTCGCGGCAAACCCGCTGGCCCGGGCCCGATTCATTCGTGAAGCGCGAGCAGCGGCCGCGGTGCTCCATGAACACGTTGTGCCGATCTATGCGGTAGATGAATTCGCCGGTTTGCCGTACCTGGTGATGCAATTCATCGTGGGGCGGACGCTCGCCGAACGCATCAAAACTTCCGGTAACTTATCGCTCGAAGAAATTCTGCGGATCGGCGCACAAACGGCGGCCGGCCTCGCGGCAGCGCATGCGCAAGGACTCGTTCACCGTGATGTGAAGCCAGGTAACCTCCTGCTCGAGAATGGCGTCGAGCGCGTAAAAATCACGGACTTTGGCCTGGCACGGGCGATGGATGATTCGTCGTTAACTCGTGACGGTTACATCGCTGGCACGCCGGAATACATGGCGCCCGAGCAGGCTCGCAACGAACCAGTGGATCAGCGCGCCGACCTGTTTAGCTTCGGCTGCGTGCTGTACGAAATGGCGACCGGCATTTCGCCGTTTCGTGCTGAGAAGCCCTTGGTGGCCATGCGTCGCGTTTGCGACGAAGAACCACCCGCCGCCCACAGAGTGAATCTCAAGATTCCGGAATGGCTCGGGCAATTGATTCAACGGCTGATGGCCAAGAATGCCGCGGACCGCCCCCAGGTGGTAGCGGAAGTGGCGTGGCAATTGGAGGCGTGGTTGGGAGAATTACAACAGACCGGCGAACTTCGCTCCCCCATTTACAAATCATGTTCAAGGGCGGCCCCCCCGGACTTGGGCGCTGCTCGGGTACGCTTGGCCCGTCATGCTGACTTTGTTACTGGCCGCTCTGTGGTTCGCGTTCTGGAAGCCAATGTCTAAATCCGAAGCTGGCATTGAGCCGACAACTCTGCCAACCACTCAATCCACTACGAATTTCTTCCTTGCTGCCTCTGGTGATGTGCCGGAACAGGGTTTCGCTACCCTCTCCGAAGCCGTGGACGCGGCGAAGAACGGTTCAGTGATTGAATGCCGTTTTAATGGCATCCAATCGGAAAGCGCCATTCGCAGAAACGAGAAGGCCCTGGTCATTCGCGCGGGCGACGGATTCGAGCCGGTCCTGGCTGCAGCGCGGGATGGTGTGCCGATTTTATTCACCCATGCGCCTTTAGTCCTGGAAGGTTTGACGATTAAAACTCGTGTGCGGCCCAAACGAACTGACGATTCGCGGTGGCTGTTTGGCAGTGGCGGGGTCAGTATTGAAGACGGTTCTTTTTGGGCCGCCTACTGCCGGTTTGAAATCGAGCATGGTGATGATCGTCCTCAACCCCATGCAATTCGGTTGTTGAATGTGGCAGTGGCCCGTTTTCTAAATTGCGAAATTATCAGTGGCGGCGCCTTTGGACTCGAATGGAATTGGCGCCGGGAGGACCAAGATGCGAAGGGGATTGGGGAATTACAGATTGTGGGCAGTTTGGTTGAAGGCAACTTGTTGACGGCGGATCTCCGCCGCGTGGAAGCCGCGCGCTTGATATTGCACCAAAGCACATTTGGAGGGAGCGCACTACTCTGGCCGCGGGCGGTAACAGAAAGTCCATTGGAGTTGCAGGCCAGCGGGAATGTATTCGTCGCCGAAACGTTGGTAAACCCAATCATGGCCGCACGCGACGCTACCCTGCAGGAGTTGCTGCGCTGGGTCGGCACATCCAACATCTATTGCATGGATTCCTACGCCCGAACCGCGCCACCACTTGATCACCATGACGAATGGCTGGGCAGTGACACGGTGCAGGAAACGAATTCTCTCGCCACCGAGTTGGGTCTCGACGAGAGACTTGCCAACCTGACTGAACATTCGCGAGCAGCTATAACGACGGCGTTCGCTTTAACGGCAGAAGAACGGCAACGGCTGGTCGATCAAGGCTGGCCGACGCGCGCAATGCCGGGGGCCGACCCGCAGAAAACCGGCCCTGGCCAGCCATACCACGAATGGCGCAATAGTCCCGATTACGCAGAGTGGGCAAAACGAATTCGTGAACATATCTCGCAAAGCCTGGCCGAGAATTAGGGCCGCGCAGCACCTGCGAAATTCGCAGGAGCGCTTCCAGAGTCCGGATTCCTTGAGATTTAGGGCGAGGTGCACGGATAAAACTTCGAGGCCGTTGTCCGGTTGGTTTTCGGTCAACCATCATTTGATTTCCTCTCGGTGGTCCTGGTTTTTGGATTCTCTTGCCTGAGCTGGACTCATCAGTTGCCTGCACAATTATTTGTAGATTTCCTGAAAGACGTTCCGGCGGGCCGGGCATCCATTATAGAGCCTCACTTGTAGCGGTGGATGCCGGTGCGTTGGGGCTCAGAAAACCCAACCCCGTCAATATTTATGAAATCACAGCATCCAACCGCCGGTTGCCCCGCGCTAAAGCCCCAAGTCCAGACTCTCACCATAAATCGTCGCACAAAAAAATACCTGTCCGCCGGTCCAGCACTTTTAGCCGTGGGGCTGGTGTTACTAGCCGCCTTTCCCGCAAGCGCTGCTGACATCAGTTCGTCTTGGAACGGTGTGGACGGCAACTGGAGTGACGCAGCCAATTGGACTCCCAACTCCTTTTACCCCAACAACGGCAACGGTGGATTTAACTTCGATGCCACCGTATCCGGTGGATCTCCCTCTCTATCCGAAGACATCACGATTGAGTCGTTCGTCCTGAATGGAGGATCGCTATTGGGCAGCGGAAATCTGACACTCAATGGCCTGTTCACCTGGAGCGGCGGGGCGATTCAACCGGGCAGCGGCGCCGTGACATTGCAAGGCGGAGCATTGATCAGCGGGGGTGGCGACCGGGTATGGCACGGTCGGACACTTGTGAACGAACTGGGAAGCACCGTGTCCTGGCAGGCCAGCCAGAACTTCTATGGAGGAACGGACACCGTGATTGACAACCGGGGAGTATGGGATGCGGCCAGCGACATGGGCTTCATCAACAACTTCGGTGGAGCGATGAGCATGGTGAACAGCGGAACGCTGCGCAAAAGCGCCGGGGCCGGAACGTTGAACATGAACATTCCCTTCAGCAACTCCGGCACCATCGAGGTCCAATCGGGCACCCTGCGGATCAACGCCGGCATCAGCCAGAATGGTCCCTTGAGTGCAGCGGCCGGAACCTCCGTGATCTTTCAATCGGGCACGCATGATTGGAATACGGGTGCCAGCTGGACCGGGCCGGGCAGTTTCCAGTTGAATGGCGACATCTTCAATTTGAACGACAACAGCGCCTTTGCTCCCGAACCCTTGAACCTCAATGGCGGTGATTTCTACTGGAACACCGGGCCATCCACCTTCAACACCGTCAACCTGCTCGGCAGCCGGTGGCAAGGCAATGGAGCCGTGACTGTCAATGGCCTGTTCACCTGGAGCGGCGGGGCGATTCAACCGGGCAGCGGCGCCGT
>CAZKMR010000031.1:36111-43236 GCA_964553795.1 uncultured Bifidobacterium sp.
CATGAACATTCCCTTCAGCAACTCCGGCACCATCGAGGTCCAATCGGGCACCCTGGCGTTCAATGGCGGATTCACCCAGACGGACGGGGAACTGAAGCTTGACGGCGGAAATGTCAGTGCCAACAGCGCGATGGACATGTCCGGCGGGGCGTTGACCGGATCGGGAACGGTCAGTGCCACGGTCAACATGGGCGGCACGGTGATTCCGGGGAGTGCCACAACAGCCGGTCAGTTAACCGTGAACGGCGGGTTCAACATGTCCGCCAGCGCCAAGCTCGCCATCGGCCTGGGAGGCGCCACACCGGCCACCGGATTTGATGTGGTCCAGGTGTACGGCACAATGATTTTGGATGGTGCGCTCGAGTTGGCGGTGCTCAATGGTTTTACCCCGGCGGGTGGAGATAACTTCGCCATTGCCCAAGCCACAACGCTGAGCGGGGCCTTTGCCAATGTGGCCAGCGGTCAACGCCTGTCCACTCCGGACGGGCAGGCTTCGTTTCTCGTTTACTATGGAGCGGGCAGTCCGTTCCCGGCCAATCAGGTCATCCTGACTGGTTTTGAAGCGTGTGAAGCGCCGTTGATCTCCGGACAACCGGCCCCCCAGACGGTTTGTCCCAATACCCAGGTCCTGCTCACTGTGGCGGCGACGGGTGGCAACTTGACTTATCAATGGATCAAAGACGGCAACGAATTAACCGGGGAAACTGACGCCACCTTAACCATCAATTCTATGCAAGCGGCGCAGGCCGGGGATTATCAGGTGCGTGTGCAAAATTCCTGCGGGGTGGAACTCAGCGCAGTGGCCACGTTGAGCGTGGTAGATAATCCGCCGGCTTTAGCCCTGAATGGTCAGGCCAATGTAACAATTGAATCCTGTACTGATGATTATATCGAATTGGGTGGGGTCGCCTCAGCCGACTGCGACGGCACACTGATGGTCGTGATTGGTGGCGAAAGCGTGAATACGAGCACGCCCGGAACGTATGTGGTGACGTACTCCGCCACAGACTCGAGTAGTCAGACTGCTCAGGTGAGCCGCACCGTCGTGGTGCAAGACACGATTGCGCCCACTTTCACGGCAACGCCGAGTGACCTGACTCTGGACTGCAGTGCGACGGACAAGGAGAGTCAAATCCAGGCTTGGTTGTCGTCCGTGACGGCTTCTGACTCTTGCGGCTCTGTTACCGTGAGTCATGATTTCGGCACGCTCAGTGGCTGCGACGCCGGCGCAAAGGTGGTCACATGGACGGCTTCCGACTCGAACGGAAATACGGCGACAGTTTTAGCCACGCTGACCATCACCGCCGATGGACAGTTGAGCGAGCTGTCATTTCAAGAATCGCCACACCGTGCCAATGTTTTTGTGAACACTCAGGAGCAGATTACGATTACGGCAGATAGTACTTCAGATTGCCCCATCATAATTGAATCTCTGGTCCTGAGCGGACCGGAGCTTGGCCCCCTGCTTACCATTTCAAATACAACTCCGCAGACTGTGTGCCCGGGCGATTCAATCAATCTGCAGTTGGACGTGGACACCAGCGCAGTAGTGCCCGGGAAATATCCCTACGTAATAACCTGGCAAGGGCCCAGCGGTGAAATTTCCTCGGAGCTGGAGTTGGTAGTGTTGGAAGCGGGGCTTCCTGACCTTACGGCGAACACAGCAGGGGGAGGCCTGAGAGTCATTCCTGCGGTCAGTCCAACGTTGCCCGCTGCGGTCGAAGATTTCACCGTTCAAGCAACGATCTTTAACATTGGAACCATCGCAGCTGGCGACTTTGCGGTACGGTTTTTTGAGGGTGCCAACTTGCTTGGCGTAGTGCCTGTGTCGGGCTTTGGGCCGGGAAACTCCGCGGTCGTGGAATTCCCAATTTCTGGCGGACGACCTGAGGGTTTTTGCCTCTTTCGCACGGAGATCATCCCACCCAGCGAGGGTGAGGTCAGCGTGCTCAATAATGAGAGCTCGGTGCTGCTCCAGGTCGGAGCATTCCCAGTTGGCACGGCAACACTGGTTGTGAGAGCCAATCCATTGCCCGCTTGTGACCTGCCGACCCAGGTTTTTGTCACGGGCATCGCAGAATATGAAATCACATCGACAGCGGGCGTGGTGCGATATCCAGTTAAGGGCGGGGCGTTCTCATTGCAAATCATTGGCAACGGTGTAGCCAGTACCGGACATACTTTGGTGGATGGCACCTTCTCTGGCTATGTTCCGGTATTGGAAGCTGGAATCATCGACATCGTCGCGCGGGTTAGTGATGCGACGTTGATCGGTCAAGCCATCAAAACGGTAACGATCCCGAGTGTTAATTGCCCAGCTCCAGGAGGAGTTGAATACCAAGCTGGCGAGCCCAGCCCCAAATTTCCGTCTGTGAGTCGCAATCTCTTTGTTTGCAATGGCGATTTCCTGATCAGGGCTTCAGATTGTTTCACGCCTGTTTTGAGGGGCTCAGTGCCGCTGGGAACCGAACTTTGCTTGGGCTTGAATGTGCATTACTACGAGACCAACGCCTTGCGGATTCCGGAACAACCGGTCTACCTCACGGCATTCGAGCAGGTCGGTGGTGAGGTCGTCCCATATCCGATCGGCAGCACTGCCGTCAGCTTCGTTGGGGGTGGTGTGGCCGAAGCGAAGTTCACTTGGACGCCACCGCATGGGGGGACCTTTATCCTTCAAGCGCAACTCACCCCGACCTTCCCGCAAGCCCCGGAGGATGACATGGCCACCACCACGATCGTTGTGGGCGGGCCGGCTGAGCCCGCAACAGAGATCAAAGTTACGGCCCAAGGACAAAACCTCTGTTCCCGATACACTCAATCCATTTCGGGACGCGCTGTGTATTCAACGGTACCGGGTGATGCGCGCCCGGTGATCTGTGGTGACGTCTTGGTTTCCGTTTACTCGGATGATCTGGCGGGGGGGTGGCAGCTGCTGGGCACAAGTTTCGCGCAAACCGATCGCTTCGGCAACTTCTCCCTTCATCCTTGGATCGCGCTGCCGCCGGGGCAAAACCTGTTTGCGGTCAGTGTCACGGACGGTCACCTGATCGGGACATTTGATATCCTGACGACGTGTGAAGCGCCGCCCGTGGCAGGAGAGCCGTCTGTGGACACGCCGCCGGATGCAATTTCAGATGTGTTTGTTTATTCCGAGGACATTGGTTTCCTCCGAGACAATTGCCAGAATCCATTGCTTGGCTGGCCGCGGCCGGGGGATGACATTTCGATTTTCGCAAACATTCGATACTTCGGGCCGGAGCCAGGACCGACAGTGCCAGTCGACGTCAGCGTGCTGCTGCCGGTGGGCAACCAGTTGATCCGGCAGCTCATTGGGACTGTCGAGGTTTCCGATTGGAATGCTGGGGGGCAGGTGTGTCTGCCGTGGACCCCACTCGCTGTTGGGCCACAAATTGTGGAAGTTGCCACCAGGCCAGATTTGGTTCCGCTCAATCAGTTCACCGGAAATGACGCGGCGACGCGACTGGTCTTCGTTGGTGAGGTGGATTGCCAATTAACGACCGACCAAGCCCGGCTCACCGTGCCAGCGGGCGCAGCGGGAAGTATAAATGTGAGCGCCTCGAGGGTAGCCGGCGATGGGAGCATGCATTTAAGCATTTTCAGCACCGGCGACCAGCCAGAGGGGTTGGTAGTCCAATTGACGAACACCATTCTCGCGGTCTCTGAGACTGCGGTCCTGACTTTCCTTACCACTGCCGATACGCCACCGGGTTTGTATCACTTCATCGTGGTAGGCAATGCCGATACCTGCCAGGCGGTCGCGTTGGTTGATGTGCGGGTAATTCCTGCGCCCGATATGACGCCGCCCACCATCAACTGTCCGACAATCGTTTCTGTTTTTCCCGCAGATAACACATGTTCTGCCATCGTTTCCGACCTCGCCGCCGCGGCAGAAGTATCCGACAACTACTCCGCAGTTGAAAACATCATGGTGATGCAATCCCCGGCTGCAGGGGCAACGCTCGGCCTGGGAACTCACGTGATTACCCTCACCGCAACCGATGAAGCCGGCAATTCCACGAGTTGTGAAACCACTCTCACGGTGGTTGATACAACTGCCCCGGTCGTTACGCTACTCGGAGATGCATCAATAGTGGTGGAGTGTCACAGTGCCTTTCTTGATCCGGGCGCCACCGCTGGCGACGCCTGCGCCGGTTCTTTGCCGGTATCCATGACTGGCTTGGTTGATGTGAATACTCCGGGAACTTATTTGCTCACCTACAGCGCCATTGATCCGGCGGGCAATAGCAGCGGCGTAACTCGAACTGTATCGGTTGTAGATACGACAGCGCCTTTCATCGTCCTGCTGGGTGAGGCCACCATCGTGGTGGAATGCCACGGCAGCTTCACCGATCCCGGGGCCACAGCCGCTGATCTCTGCTCTGGTGATCTCACTGGAAACATCGCGGTTAGTGGCTCGGTTGATACGACCTCGCCGGGTGATTATGTCCTGACGTACTCGGTAGCGGATGCCAGCGGCAATCCGGCGATCCCGGCGACTCGCACGGTCAGTGTCCGCGATACGACCCCGCCAACCATCACCTGCCCAGCGCCGCTGACGCTCAGTGTCGGTGCGAATTGTGAAGCGATTCTACCAAACCTGGTTGCTGGCACGATCAAAGACGATCTGTGCAGTCCGACCCAGATTACGATGGTGCAACAACCCGTCGCCGGCACATCCCTCATATTGGGTGAACACACTGTGACGCTCACTGCTACGGATGCATCGGGTAATGAAAAGACGTGCAACGTAACGGTGACGGTGATTGACGCCGTAGCCCCCGGTTTCACGTGCCCGGCCCCGCTGCAACTGATTGCAGATTCAACCGGTGAAGCTGTATTGCCAGATATGATCAGCCAGATTGCGGCCGGAGATTGTAGTGGTCCCGTGACGATAATCCAGACTCCGATCGCAGGCACATTGTTGTCGGTCGGCAGCTACTCCGTGTTAGTAACCGCCACTGACGCGCTGGGGAATGCTTCAGAATGCTACGTGACGGTGACGGTCACCACGGAATCCAACACGCCGCCGGTCGTGGCCATCGAGCAACCGACGTCGGGACTGATTTCAGCAAACAATCAGGCAATACAGTTTGTCGGTAGCTTCACGGATGACGGGCCGGCCGGCACCCACACGGCTCAGTGGATCATTTCTTCCGCCAGTCTGCCCGCGACCAGTATTACCGGAACCGTAAGCGGATTCACGGTCAGCAATTCACTCACCTTCCCGGAGGCGGGAGTATACTCCATCAAATTGGTGGTGACCGATGCCCAAGGTGCCAGTGGCGAGGCAACCAAGGTGTTGAACGACTTGCCGGCTTACGTGGTGATTTACGACCCGAGCGGCGGGTTTGTCACCGGCGGCGGTTGGATCTGGTCGCCACCAGGAGCATTCCATCCCGATTTGTCAGAATTTGAACCGATTGAAGGGCGCGCCAATTTTGGATTCGTTTCCAAATACAAGAAAGGCGGCGCCACCCCAACCGGGCAAACGGAATTCCAGTTCCAGGCCGGTGACTTGAATTTCCACAGTGCCAGTTACCAGTGGCTGGTCGTATCAGGTGCCAGAGCACAGTTCAAAGGTGACGGTACTGTGAACAACTCCGGCGACTTCGGCTTCCTCCTGACGGCCATTGATGGGCAACTGAACGGTGGTGGTGATTTAGATCGGTTCCGCATCAAAATCTGGGATGTTGGCACCGGCCTGATCATATACGATAACCAGCCAAATTCTGATGATGATGCTTCTCTGCTGGATACCACCACGGTACGTGGCGGTAACATTATGATTCATAAAGGCAAATAGCACCACCACCTTGCGCTCGCATTCGGGGAGACGAAGGTTCGAAAAGAAAGGGCCGAGCCTGGCTTCTGGTGTGAGTTGAAAAAGGTAACTTTCTGACGTGCCGGTGGCCTGAACAGGCTGCTCAGAGACTCATTGATACAGCCATGCTCCGCGCGTGTTCTGCTTGAGCTTACTGGCGGCGAGTTGTGGATCGAAGTTGCGACTCCACTGCAGCTCCCATAAACGAAATCCGAGCACGCGTCGGGCTGAACCATCAAAAAAAAAATCAGGTTGATGCCCTTGCCGTGACGCTTCATGGCGAAATGTCCGATTTCACTGTCTGGTTTTCGGTATTGGCGCGGGTCATCGCCGCGTTGATCGCTCCCCGCATCGGGCGGACTCAATGGAATTGGCCCTCGCAGATTGTCCGGTGTGTGTCCCGATCCGCCACCCGCCCACTTGCTGTCACCCATGAGCGGTACTTCGGTGGGCCGGTTGGCTGCTTCGATCCGGCCCCAGTGCCCTGCTACCTGTCGTCCTTGTAGCGCCGACCGAACTGCGTAAGCCCAGAGATTCAGTCCATAACTGGACCGATACTTGCCTCCAGAACTTTTATCCTGCAACGCCGTTTCATAGCTGGCAGTCGGGCTGCCCCAAATGGGGTCTGTCGGATTAGGCGATACCGCAGCGGGACATAACAACAAATCTCGGTTCACTTGACTGTTCGCATCCAAAACAAACAACCAATCGTTTCGTATCAAGGGATGGTCTCCATGACTGAAGCGGCGGCACTCGAAATCGGACGAGTATAACTGCCAATGCACGGACCATTGCTTGAGATTGGAGAGACATTGCGCACCGCGAGCGCGTTCTTTCGCCAGCCCCAGCGCTGGCAATAGCAATGCAGCTAGAATCCTGATGAAAACGATTACCACCAATAGCTCGATTAACGTAAATCCGGTTTTGGATCGAGTTGGAGCATGTGAACCAACGGGCATGAAGAATCTTCGGTGATTCTCACTGCTACAGAATGATGCAAGCCAGGTTGTATTGTGACGGTAAATGCAACGGGCCGAGTCAACTTTTCGTTCCCGTTGCACTTGCACTTTCTTCGCGAAATGAATGGTAAGGCGTTTAACCATGTCCTGAAGTCGGAACTAAACATCGCCTACGCAAATCGCAAAGAGTTTTTGCCGCGTCAAATCACTTGGCGAATTTGCGCAATCGCAACGCGGCCGGTACGCCCTTCTTTGCGGGATGACGGACGGCATGGCGAATCAGCCATTTGCGTTCGGCTGAGGCACCGTCCAACCAGCGCTCGC
>CAZKMR010000032.1:0-43126 GCA_964553795.1 uncultured Bifidobacterium sp.
GAACATCCCCGTGCGGCTGTGAGAGTTGAGCGGCGGCCAATCCGCGCCGCCAAAAGGCTTGCAAAACAGGGCGCTGCTGTTAGTCTCCAACTTGCCTGAACGCCGCGTGTGCGGATGTTTATTAAGGCTGAGAAAAAGAAGTTAACAAATAACCTAACCTTCAACCTCCGTTGCCCCGCAACGTCGGTCAGATTAGGCAATGGAGCTTCACCGGGCACTTTTTCACGCCCGATTAAGCCCCAGTTAGTCCGTTCGCAGAAATATTATGCTCACGATGGAAGAAGCGCTGAAGCACAGCTCTACCCGCTTTGCTGCCGGCGAAATTGTCAAAGGTCGCGTCATTGAAGTCCGAGCCAAGGAAGCCTTGGTGGATATCGGTTACAAGAGCGAGGGTGTCATCCCCGGAAACGAATTCGACGACATCAAGACGGTCAAAGTCGGCGATGAAGTGGATGTCCTCATCGAAAAGTTGGAAGACAAGGACGGCATGGTCGTCCTCTCCAAGGAAAAAGCTGAATTTAAGCAGAACTGGGAGAAAATTCTCACCATCTGCAACGAAGGTGGTCGCATTCAGGGTAAGGTTAAATCCGTCGTCAAAGGCGGGCTCGTCGTCAACATTGGCGTCGAAGCGTTCTTGCCCGCGTCGCAAATCGACGTCATTACGCCCAAGAATCTCACCCAATTCGTTGGCAACACCTACGAATTCAAGGTCGTTAAGATCAATCAGGAGCGGCAGAACATCGTTCTTTCGCGTCGCGAACTCATCGAAGCCGAGCGCGCCGAACGCCGCCAGAAATTGCTGGCCGAAATGGTGCCGGGCGATATTCGCAAGGGCACGGTCAAGAACATCACTGATTTCGGTGCGTTCATCGACCTCAACGGCATCGACGGCTTGCTGCACATCACCGACATGAGCTGGGGTCGCGTGGGGCACCCGTCCGAAGTGCTCAAGGTGGGGCAAGACCTCGACGTGGTTGTGCTCGACGTGAACAAAGAAAAGGAACGCGTCAGCCTCGGCCTCAAGCAAAAGATGGCCAATCCCTGGGAGAACATCGAAGCCAAGTATCCCGTCGGCGCCAAAGTCAAAGGCAAGGTGGTCAACCTCGTGCCCTACGGCGCGTTTGTGGAACTCGAACCCGGCGTCGAAGGTCTGGTTCACGTCACGGAATTGTCTTGGACCAAGCGCGTCGCCAAACCGAGCGATGTGCTCAAGCAGGATCAGGAACTCGAAGCCGTGGTGCTTGGCATCAATCGCGACGAACAGAAGATTTCGCTGGGCGTGCGCCAGTTGGAATCCAATCCGTGGGATACGGCGGAGCAGAAGTATCCGGCCGGTACCAAGGTCAAGGGCAAGATTCGCAACCTCACCAGCTACGGTGCATTTATCGAACTGGAAGAAGGGTTGGATGGCATGATTCACGTGTCCGACATCTCGTGGACGCGCAAAATCAATCATCCGAGCGAAGTCTTCAAGAAGGGCGACGAAGTCGAAGCCCAAGTGCTCGAGGTGGACAAAGCAAACCAACGCATCGCAGTTGGGGTCAAGCAGCTCGCGCAAGATCCGTGGGACAAGATTGATGAACTTTACAAAGTCGGCGATCTCGTTACGGGCCAAGTCACCAAGCTCGCCAGTTTCGGCGCATTCGTTGGTCTCAAACACGACATTGACGGTCTCGTGCACATTTCGCAAATCAGCGAAGATCGCGTGGACAAAATCAAAAACGTGCTCAAGGTCGGCCAGGACGTCACGGCACGGGTCATCAAGATTGACCGTGGCGACCGCCGGATTGGTTTATCCATCAAGGCCGCCAACTACTCGCCTGAGCAGTTGAAGGCGGAACAAGCCGTCTTGGACGCGCTCAAGCCGGGTGAAGATCTCGTGGCTTTGCAGCACGCGTTTGACGCGGCGGACGAAGCCAAGAGCGAATAAGCCGTTGCCATAGAACTCATTCGAGAACGGACGCGCCTTCGGGTTCGTCCGTTTTGTTATAAGGGGCGCACTGTAGAAGGCATTTCCAGTCGGGAATCGCTTATACTTGGAGTGAATGTTTGACAGTGATTAAGCACTATGATTAAGTGTCGTCAGTAAGCAGGATTGATTGGAACGCACTTCTGCGATTGTTCTTTGAGGAAATTTATAGGTTTTCCGATTTGCTCTCGGTACAAGGGCATTTCGGATGTCTCCGGATACCTACTGAAGTACCAATTCGAAAATTCCCCGGGCCTCTCGGTCACCCCCTGACTGTTTGGCCCGGTTTTTTGTACAGATGCGGCGAATGATGTCGCGAGTCAGCCTTGTCGCAACAGACCCGCCACCCGCGTGAAGTTTTCCGGTCCAAATCCCATCGCCACCTTCAACTGATAATCGCGCTCCAAAATATTATTCGTCCGCTGAGCCTGGCGGTAAGCTTTCCAACTCACGAACCCGCGCAGCCAAGCCCACAATCCATTTACCGGAACCGGAAAATCACTGCCGTGCAACAGGCGCGAAGCCAACGGTTCCATCAGACATTTGCGGACATGCCGACCGCGCAAAGGCACATTAAAGGCACTCGTGTCGCCATAAAGATTTGAATAGCGCTGCGTCATGTCAGCGAACACATGAAAATACTCTGGATCGGTTAATCCGCTTTTGGTCGCGCTATGTGCTGCGATCACCGTGACCCCCACTTCGAGCGGCAACTTCAAAATGCGTGGGTCGGCATATTCGCGTCGCACCACCGGAAGCGTATGTTCTCCCCCAGTGTGAGCCAGTAACGGCAATTTTGCCTCCGCCATCCGTTCCCAGAATTTCGTCAGCCGCGGATCGCTGCAATTGATGTTCTGACAATTCGGCAGACACTTCATCATCACCGCGCCTCCGGCGATGCAGCGGTCCAACTCTTCCATCGCATCCGGGCGCGCTGGATGAATGGAAACCGCAGGCAAAAACTCCGGATGCTTTTTTGCCAGACCGAGCACGTAATCGTTCGGCACGTAAAACGAACCCACGCCCGGAATGACTCGACCTTGCTCATCGTGGACGTCGTCTTGCGCGAGAATCGCAATGGCTCCGAGTGAGGAGGTGCGCACCATTTCCACCAACCGTTCGACCAACAGTTCTTCCAAATTGCCGCGCATGGCGTTGCCCGGCAAACCCGCTTGGCGCAGCATCAACGCAGCGAGTGGGCGATGCCAACCGGTGACGCGCAACCAACATCCGGAGCCGCCGGCCCCAGTGCCGACGATGTGAACATGCATGTCGATCGGAAGTTTGGTGGGCGAACTGGTGCTGGAGTTCATGGAAAAGTGTGCGGGAGCCTAAAGAGTTTTGCCGCTCGACTCAAAAAATTTTTGATTGTGATTGACCCGTCCCCCGTTTCCATGGCGAGATGTTAGCCTAACACACGGGTTGTAAATCAGAGATGTCCAAAGCTGCAGTAAAAAACGGAAACGGTGCATCCCGCCACGGTGGCAGCACCTCCAAATACGACGCCAACAACAAAGTGCTGTCGCAAACCTATGGAGCGTTTGCCGACCTGCGCCGCGAGTTGTCAGACTCCAAGGATGCCGTCTCCGAACGCGAAGATTTGTTGCGCAGTTTTGCCACCTGTCCGGATTCCCAGCGCTCGTGGTTATTGCTGGAGGATTACTTTGAAAAACTCTCACTTTCGCGCAAGGATTTTCCGGCCACGGAATGGTGGCCCAAAATGCTCGGGCTCGCTGGAGACGCGCGATTGGAGGAACTGGCGTTTTTGTTTCTGCGCGCGAAACGTTCGTTGCCACCGGAACTCAGTGCGCACGCGAACTTGGATCGGTTTGCTCGCGCCGAGGCGGCCGAACATGAACAAAAGCTCGTGCAAGCGCTTGAACATTGGCTTTTCCCGCCGCAAACGCCGCATCTGGACACGCCGCGCGCCACGCTGCGAGTGATCTGCAATCCGCAACCGGATGAAACGCACCCTGCCCGCTATCGTCTTGGGGTGCAGTTCCATTTATTTCGTCCGCGCACGGGCGAGAAGCTGCGCACCTTGCGCGACTTGATTGATCTGGCGACGCGCGCCGCGCATGAACAGGAATTATTCCCACCGGCCGATTGGGATTTTATCGCGTGGCTGACCGAGACACACCGCAATCGTCAAGATGGCAACGATACACTGACTTTGACCGATACCGAGTTGTTGCATTGGCTGGCGCGCTGGGGCAACACATCAAGATTGGAATTGGCAGGCAGTGAGCAGGCGTTGCAATTTCAAGGGCAGGTTGCCGCGTTGGAGCCGCATTTGGAACCGGGCGGCAACGGCAGCAAGGAACTTGCTTTCACGCATCGGTTGACGTTGCCTGATGGCGCCGCCGTTTCGATTTCCGCCGTTAAATTTTTCAACCAGCAACCGCCTCTCGTTCTGGCTGGCAACGTATTTTACCTGCTGCGCAATGCTCCGCCGGCCAATGTGATCGAGCACTGGCTCGACAAACCCAGCGTTCCCGTGCGGCGCTTGAGCCATCGATTGCTCATGCACTTGCGCCGGACGCAAAGCAATCACGGAGTCGATTGGGACCAACTTTGCGTAGCGCACAAAGCCGCGCCGCAATTCGTCCTTGAATTGTTGGACGATACCGTGCGCTTGCGGCTGTTGGCCAAGAGTGGCCGCGACGGCAGTGTCTGGTATTGGACCGGATTGGAATGGCGGCCAAACGATCAAAAGAAACGTCCGACGGACAAACCCGAGATACTTGACGACGCCCGGCTCGAACCGGCGATGCAGTGGTTGCGACAACTCGACTGGTTCACTCCTGAACCCGGACTCTGGGTTGGTGATGCCAACGAAAATTGTTTGGGCACACTCGCGGTCGCGTGGCAAAGCCGGCCCGAAGGCGTCGAGTTTCTCGGCAATCCAGCATTCCACCGGTTGTTCCTGCATCCACGTCGGCTCAAGCCGAAATTGATTGTCAAAGGCAGCGGCATTGATTGGCTCTCCGTCTCCGCCGAATGGGAAGCCGAGGGCATGAAGCTGAGCAAAGCGGACCTCGAACGCCTCGCCAGCGCCACCGGGCGCTTTGTCAAACTGCCCAATTCCGGTTGGGTCGAACTCGATACCGCGGCGGTGCAAAATGCGCACGAAGCAATGGCGGATCTCGGGGTCGAAGGATTAATCGCTGCGCCGCAGAAAGTCGGCATGGAACACATCGCACATCTGAGCGATGAAGAATTTACGCGGTTCGCCGATTCACCCGAGGCTAAAGCGTTGCGCGAGCGCGTGCGCAATTTCAAAGGCGTGCCGGCGGCGGCCGTGCCCGCCACAGTCAAAGCCGATTTGCGCCCGTATCAGAAAGATGGGTTCGATTTTCTCGCCCATCTCGCCACGATCAAACTCGGCGGCATTCTTGCCGACGACATGGGACTCGGCAAAACGCTCCAAACCCTCACGTGGCTCGCCTGGCTCAAAGATCGCAACAAGAAGAATCCCAAACCATCCCTGGTCATTTGTCCGGCGTCTGTGTTGCACAACTGGCGGCGCGAAGCGGAAAAATTTGTGCCGGACTTGAAGGTGCTCGTGCTCGAAAGCGGCGCCGCGCGGCACAATCTGCGCAAACAGATTCCCGAACACGACATCATTGTCACCAACTATGCGCTGCTCCGTCGCGATCTTGAGGAATTAAACAAGTTCCCGTTTCGCGCGGTGATTCTTGATGAGGCGCAATTCATTAAAAACCCCGGCGCGCAGGTCACGCAATCGGTCAAGCAACTCAAGTCCGAGTGCCGGCTCGCCCTCACCGGTACGCCGTTGGAAAATCGCCTGCTCGATCTCTGGAGCATCGTGGATTTCATTCAACCCAGCTATCTGGGCACGCAGGAACATTTCCTCGAAACCTACGAGCCCAAGGGTGGTGATGACGTGGCCAGCGCCCAACGCATCGCACGCCGCCAACTTTCAGCCAAACTACGCCCGCTCTTGTTGCGCCGGTTGAAGAAGCACGTGGCCAAAGATTTGCCCGAGCGCATCGAGGAGCGGCGCGATTGCCCGTTGGGCGAGGAACAACGCAAACTTTACCTCGCCGAACTGCGCCGCAGCCGCGACCAGATCATGCAGGCCGTGGCCGAACAGGGCCTCAACAAGAGCAAGATGCACGTGCTCGCTGCGCTCACGCGCTTGCGCCAGGTATGCTGTCATCCGCAATTGGTGGGGAACGATTCACCGAGCGGCAAGACCGAGACGCTGTTCGAATTGCTCGACACCCTGGTCCATGACGGCCAGAAGGTTTTGGTGTTTTCTCAATTCGTGCAGATGCTGCAATTGCTGGAAAAGGAATGTCGCGCGCGCAACATCAGCACGCACATTCTCACCGGCCAGACGAAGGACCGGCAGGAAGTCGTGCATGCGTTCCAGAACGATCCGAATCCGGGCGTGTTCCTTCTCAGCTTGCGCGCGGCGGGCACGGGTTTGAACCTCACCAACGCCAGTTACGTGGTGTTGTACGATCCATGGTGGAATCCCGCGGTGGAAGCGCAGGCGATTGACCGCTCACATCGCATTGGCCAAACCCAAACCGTTAATGCCTATCGCCTCATCGCTCCGGGTACAGTGGAAGAAAAGATTTGGGAATTGCAACAGAGCAAAGCCAAGACCATCGCGGATGTGCTGGGCGAAGAGGGCTTTGCCCGCAGCCTGACCAAGACCGAGTTGGAATATTTGTTCGCGGAGGACTGACGCGCCGAACCCGAAGCCAGGACAGGCGGGAGTAGCCCGCAACGCGCTATTGTTTCGGGCGTATGCCGCCCCAAACCTGTTCGGCGAGGCGGGATTTTTGGAGGATGCCCCGATTGAGTTCGTCCAGCGAATTGGCCGGCGATACCGGCAGATACAACGTAAACGTTGTGCCCTTGCCTTCTTCGCTCGTGGCTTCGATGCGACCACCGTGATGATGCACGATGAAGAAACACCCCATCAAATGGATGCCATATTCGGACGGCGCATCCGCCCGAACCATGAACGGATCGAACAAGCATTGAAGTTTCTCATTGGATAAGCCCGGCCCGTTATCTGCGATTTGAACCCGCACGGCTGGCTTCCCGCTTTCGGTGACCGCCTCGGCGGTGAAAGTGATTTTGCTGCCCGCCGGCAAACTGGCCAGTTCTTCCTTGAGCAACAGTTCGAAGAGCCGGTGGAATTTGTCACGTTCCGCCACGACTACGGGAAGGTCGGATGCGAGTTGGTTCTCGAGGGTGATGTTTCGGGCAACCAGTGTTCCTTGCAGTTCCGCGGCGGTCTCGTTGATCAGATGCTGTAAGTTGATGCGCTCCGTTGTCTGTGTGGCGGGTTTCTCGGAGGCGGCCCAGAGGTCTTTGAGCAAATTGTTGATCTTGTCAATCTGGCCCAGAACGCTCTTGTGATAGTCCGTCCAGAATTCCTGGTGGCGAATTTTCCCCGGCTCGGCTTTTTCCTCCTGCATCATCGAGGGCGCGAGATCGAGAAAAGTCTTAACGGTTACCAGGGCATTACGGATGTGATGGCTCAAACCGGCGGTCAACATGCCGAGGCTGACGAGCCGATCGGCGACCATGAGATTCCGGAGGGCTTCGAGTTTTTCGCGGGCGAGTTGTTCGTTTTCGCGTTGCGTCAGGAAGAACTCCATGGCCCGTCGGAGTTGTCCTTCCAGATGGGCGGGATCCCAAGGCTTGTTGACGTAATGGAAAATGCCGCCGTCGTTGATGGCCGCAACGGCGTCTTTGAAGTCGGTATAAGCCGTGGCCAGGATGCGCACGATTCGCGGTTGAATGCGATTGGCTTGTTGGAGCAACCAATTGCCGCTTTCGCCGGGCATCTTTTGATCGGTGATCAGGACGCCGATTTCGTCCGCTTTTTCTTCGAGCAATTTGGCGCCGTCCTTGGCATTGGTGGCGGTGAAGATGCGGAATTCATCCTCGAAGGCGCGGGAGAAAGTCTTCAACGACCGCTCCTCATCGTCCACGTAGAGAATCGCGAATTGCTTGTAATCGTATGGTCCGGACATGCGCGCTGTTTCCTCTGGTCAGGTGGGCTTGGGAAATTCCAGCGTGAACTCGCAAAACTTCCCCGGCTCCGTTCGCACGGAGATTTTCCCGTGACATTCCTGCATGATGCGATAGCAAATGCTCAGCCCCAATCCCATGCCTTCGCCGACGTCTTTGGTGGTGTAAAACGGATCAAAAACCTTGTCAATGTGTTCCTTGGGGATACCCGGTCCATTGTCACGGATAATCAGACAAGTGGCCGCTTTATTATCCTGCTGCTCAATGATGATGGTGGGTTTCTCGCCGTTGGGGAACGGTTTGTCGCGCAAGGCGTCGAGTGAATTCTGAATGAGGTTTACAAAAACATGGATGAGTTTGTTTTTGTTGGCGCGGACGACGGCCTGCGCGCCGAGTTTCTGTTCGATGAGCACCTTGTCTTTCATTTCGTTGCTCAGAAAGCGCAGTGCCGAAGTCACAGCTTCGGTGGCGTCCACGTGATCCAAACTGTCGGTATCCGGGTGAGTAAACATCCGCAGGTCGGAAACGATGTTCTTGACCCGCAAGATGCCGTCTTCAACGTCCTTGAGGATTTCGTTGTATTCCTCCTGTTGCTCCGAAGCGATGTGCTTCGCTTTCTTGCGTAACGTGAACAACGCCGTGGTAGCAAAATTTAAGGGGTTGTTGACCTCGTGGATGATGCCAGCGCTCATGCGACCGAGCGACGCCATTTTCTCGGATTGCACGAGTTGTGATTCGGCCTCGGTCAATTTTTGAATCGTGTCGGCGAGTTCCTTGTTCTGACGATCTAATGTCACGTTGTTCTCTTCGAGGTTCTTTTGGCTTTCGGACAATTGGTGGCGCAATGAAAACTCCCGAAATCGTGATTTGCTGTGAAAATAACTGCCGGTAACGACGATGATGCCGGTCAGTCCTAGAAAATACAGGTTGTTGACCATGATCCCGCGTACTTCAGGTTTGTCAAAAGCGTCAATGTCATGCGCGAAACTGGCGCACAAATATAGCAAGACGACCAACGCGGCAGCAGTCAGGCTTTCCCAAAACGTCCAGTGCAACACAAACGCCAAGACAAGCAGAACCAGGTTTAATCCAGCATAATATGGCGAGGCCGCCCCCTCTCCTGCTGGTGATTTATAAATCATCCAGGCAATGAATGATGCCGGGATCATGAACAGGGTGACGCCCAGGAGCCGATACATCTTCTTGCCTATGTCCGTGAGTAATATTCCTAGGAAAGCCCCGATTAGCCCGGAGCTGACCAAGCGAAGTTTGAAGAAATACCAAGCCTGATCGGGATAAACATAACTGTCCAACAGATAACCGGCGGGCATCAAAATCATGCCAAGCACACAGGCAACTTTGAAGTTGTTGATGGTTTCGTGACGATCGTAAACCTCAAAGGCTTTCAGCAGTTCAGGATTTTTGGAAGCTTGGTCAGTCATGCGCGGGTTTGCGAGCCTCGACCATGAGGTTTACGCCAGTCTCATCGCTAACGACGCGACAGTAATCCGGGTGGGCGCGTTCGGGCAGCAAGGCAGGTGCTTGAGCTGCGCCGCGATAGATCAAATTCCAATCGAGCAAGTATTCAAGCATGTGTCGGAATGGTTTGTAATCCACCACATTTGTCACAGCAATCAAGCCATCCGCAGCCAGCCAACTGTAAAAAGTATCGACTAATTGTTTGCAGGTTCGATCTGTCAAATAGTCGAACAAGCCTGCGCAGTATATGTAGTCAAAATTCTGTCCCAGCGGCGAAGCCGTGCGCGCGCCCTCTTTTAAGACTTGATGCACCGATTTCTTGTTCATGGTTATGCGCGTCTTGCGGCCATAACGACGTTTGCATTCTTCCAAGGCACGCCCGGTCCGCTGGATGGTTTCGTCATTAAAGTCCCACAGCGTTAAGTCGAGGTGATCGCAAAAGTCGGAGTGTGTGAACAAGTCCAAGACTTCGTGGGCCGGTCCGCATCCGAGGTTGAGAACCCGAATCGGTTGTTTGCGGCGGGCGCCGCGCAGGGCTTCCTGCTCCAGCCGTTCCACCAGGTAGGAAATGCGGTTGCGATGAGCTTGTGCTGGCCATTGCTTCAGAAACCAAACATTCAGTGCTTTCGCATAGAGCGTTTTGCCCTCGAGCGGATTTCTAAGAATCATGTTCACCATTTCATAGTCGCCCGCGTAACCCAGGGGTTTGTGGTATGTCCGGTGCGCGAAAGGCGAACACAATGTCAGGGGGTGAAGTTGACGTTTGGTGAAATGAGCGTGAACCGGGCGTAATTCGGGGTCGATTTGTTGGCCTAGCTCTTCAAATCGTTCGTGCAACGCATCGAATGCTGCTGCAGCCTTATCGCAGAAAGGCAGAAAACGCTCCGAAATGGCAGTTTCATTTTGCGCGTCAGTATCGGTTCGCAATTCGATTTGATTTAAGCACTGTTGCAAATCCATCAAAAACATTTGCATGTCGGCGACCACGACTTTGAACTCGGGGTGCACGCGATAGTAGCGCTGCCAACCTTCCAGAAAATTAGCGAAACCAGTGAAGCTATTCAGGGACGAGGGCGACTCTGGCAACGCCAACGATTTGAAACCTGATTCACTCAGTTTGACTTCACAAATCCAGCATGAACCGGCATTGACGACGCTGCCGACAACCGCGGGCCCGGTGTACAGGGCCATTTGGTCCGCTTCAATTACGAGATCATTAAAAACTTGCGAGGAGCGGACCACAACATGCGAGTCGAATATTCGCAGGATTGCCGAATGGCGGGTAAAGCGCTCAAGTTGCGCCTCAATCTTCTGCTGGTCGGGACCTTTGGCCCACGCGCGCAGTTCGCGGAATTCGTCAGTCATCATTGTGAAGGGAATAAATTTCTCAGCTCACTTCAGGACTTCTCGCTTTCAATGCTTTATGAAACTTTCTACCCAAAGGCAATCCCTACCACTTTTTGCGCCAATTTGCCGTGCACACCGCAATCGGCACTCAGGACGGTTGCTTACTTGGTTTACTGACTGGAGCTGCTGGCATTGCCGCTGCTTATTCTCCGCAAAAGCTGTTTGTTGGATTGGTTTGAATCGTTTTTGCCAAGAATAAAGCGAGAGGGGCAATTTGGTGTACACATTTCGAGCATGTGGCATCTAAACGAAGCAGTCTTTTGTATTAAAAATGAGCAATAAAGCTATGTGCAATATCATCGATGCGGCGGGAACGCCGAGACCGCAGTTGACGCAGAAGCGCGTGATAATGTTTGGCGTATGGGCAGCCGCCGTCGCGGCCTGCTTTCCGGCAATTGGCGAAGGATTTCGCAATCCTCCCCCCGGCACCTTTAATTTAGGCCGGGCGGGTGGACGCATTGCCCACATTGATGATTCTTCGGCTATTACTCAGAACCCCGCCAATCTAGCGGAATTGGATCGAGCCGAAATCCAGTTTACCCCGAGCATTGTTTACATGAGCGTGGATTTCGCTTCGAGCCTCGGGCAATCGTCAAAAACCGAAGATCCTTGGAAGCTTCTGCCCAATGGTTATGTCGCGTTGCCCATGAGTAACCAACGATTTGCATTAGGTCTCGGGATTACCGCTCCATATGGCTTGAGTGTGAACTGGGACGACGCCTCGACTACGGCTTTTGCCCCAGGAACGGGTGTATTGCGGTACACCTCTCCGCATTACGCCGAATTGATGACCGCAAATTTTAATCCGACTGTGGCGTTCAAAGTGAATGACCATCTTTTCATTGGCATTGGCGCCGATGTCATGTGGTCGCGATTGACACTCAAGCAATATTACCCTTGGGCCATCTTCCCAGGTAGCGGCGGGGCAGAACCTGATGGAACATTGAAAGGCCAGGGCGATGGCCTCGGGTTTGGTGGAAACTTTGGGATTACATGGAAAATCAATGACCGCCACACTGTCGCGTTTACTTACCGCTCGCAAATGGACGTGGAGTATGACGGTGATACACGAATTGACAATATTACTCCCACGGCCGCTGGATTTGGCGCCACCGGCACCAGTGATTTTGCTTCGACCTTCAATTTCCCCAACATTCTCGCTGTCGGTTATGGCATTCAGATTACCGACACGATTCGCATCGAATCAAATGTTGAGTGGATTGAGTTCTCGCGCTTCGACACGCTCAGCGTGGATTTGGGAAACAACAATATTCTTTTGCCTCCCGCAAACCGCAATATTCCGCAAAACTGGCGGGACACGTTCACGTTTGGGATTGGTGGTGATTGGCAGTTTGCCGAGCGGTGGGTGTTGCGGGCTGGTTATCAATTCTACGAAAGCCCTGTCCCGGGTGAGACTTTTTCACCCACAATTCCAGACGCTGATCAAAATGTCATTACCGTCGGGTTGGGATATCGTGGAGACAACTTCTCGGTTGAGTTTGCATACGGGGCCGATTTTTATGACAAGCGCACGATTGTCAACCCGAGCAGTCCAGCTTTTAACGGCACGTACGATGTTACGGTACATTTATTCTCGGTGGCTTATCGGTTGGCGTTCTGACAGACTCCGACTAAATCACGCACGGGGCCGCGCATTTGAATCTGTGGCAAAGTGTGAGTTTGCGGCACTGGAATAAAGTCTTTTTAGTTGTCGGCGTGCGCGGGCTGGGGAATCATGCGGCCAGCTCGGGGGTTGGATCGAAGGGGTGATGTCGTACAAAACCCGCTCGCTACCAAGTCAACCAATCCGTGGTCACAACGCAACAAACGGCCGCCGGTAGTCATCCGGTTGCCACCAAGCCCGGTGAGGAGTTTAACCTCGTGCCGGCACTGCTCGACGCGCTGTCGCCCGGCGTGCTGGTCGTCAGCCGCCAAGAACAAATCCTCTCCTGTTCACCCGCCGTTGAAAAATTACTGGCGCTGATCCCCGGCGTCGCGACGAGCGCGTCGCTTTCTTTGTTGCCGCCGAATCTGCAAAAGCTGATTCGCGAGGGGTTGGAGGATGGAACGTCTGCCATTGCCGAAGAACTGACGGTCCGGTTTGGGGATCAACCCAGTCGAACCCTTCAAGTCAACATCACGCCGCTCCGCATCACTTCAACTGAATCCGCCGTGCTGGTGACATTGACCGAAGTCACGGCCATCCTCCGCTTGCAGCAGAATCTCGAAAGGTTGGATCGGCTGGCGACGGCCGGAACGCTGGCGGCGGGCATGGCGCATGAAGTGAAGAACGCCTTGGTGGCGGTTAAAACGTTCGTCGATCTACTCTTGGAAAAAAACAAAGACGCGGAATTGGCGTCGCTGGTGGGTCGGGAGATGGACCGGGTCAATCTGATCGTGCGGCAATTGCTCAAATTTGGCGGCGTGAACCGCCCGGTGCGTCATCCGGTGCGCCTGCACGACGTGCTGGAGCATTCGCTCCGCATGGTGAAACATCAATTGGACGGGAAGCTGATCTCGTTACATCGCCTGTTCAAAGCGACGTCAGATACCGTGTCCGGCGATGATCATCAGTTGGAACAGGTTTTCGTGAACTTGTTTTTGAACGCCGTGGATGCTACCGGCACGAATGGTTCGCTCACGGTGGAAACCGAGTTCATTTCCGCTGCGTCATCCGAGATCGCTGATCCGCAACGCGCGGGTCAGCCGCATGTGCGGGTCCGGGTCATGGATACCGGCATCGGTATTTCGCCTGAGCACCTGGCGCAGATGTTCGAACCCTTCTTTACCACCAAAAACCACGGCACAGGATTGGGATTGCCGATCACGCGGCGCATTGTGTTGGAGCATCAAGGCAACATCCTGGTCGAGAGCGAGCCCAACAAAGGCACGACGTTCAGCATCATTTTGCCCGCGCGCCTGCCGGCGGTGTGATCCGCCATGTCCCGCCGCGTGCGTCTTGCGATTCTCAGCGATGTCCACTATGCCGGGCCGCGGGAACAGGCCGAAGGTGACGACTACGAATATCGCGTTCTCAAGAATCCCCTGCTGCGCTTCGCATTGCGCCAATATCGGCGGCACATCTGGTTGCGCTATCCGCTGCGCCAAAATGGGCAACTGGACCGGTTTCTCCAGGAGGTTCCCGAGGTGGATTACGTGGTGGCTAACGGAGATTATACCTGTAACACCGCGGCCTTGGGGGTCAGCGAGGATGCGGCGATGGAAAGTGCGCGGGAATGCCTGGAAAAACTGCGGCAAAAATTTGGAACGCGACTGTTTTCGACGTTCGGGGATCACGAACTGGGCAAGCTGCGGTTGATGGGGACGCGGGGTGGGTTGCGCTGGAAAAGCTTGCAGCGCGCCGTGACGGAACTCGAATTGGTGCCGTTTTGGAAACTGGATTTAGGCCGGTACGTGTTGATGGGGTGTGCTTCGACAGTGGTGGCGTTGCCGCTGTTTGAGTCGGACATGTTGCCCGCGGAACGAGCGGAATGGGAACAATTGCGCCTCCAACATCTGGCGGAAATTCGCGCCGGATTTGAGGCGCTGCAATCCGAGCAGCGGGTCCTGCTGTTTTGCCACGATCCTTCGGCGTTGCCGTTTCTTGGGCGGGATGAAGTCATTCGCGCGAAATTGCCGCACATCGAGCAAACCATCATCGGGCATCTGCATTCCAACTTTTTCCTGCGGTTGAGCCGGTTGCTGTCGGGCATGCCGGAGATTCGGTTCGCGGGACATTCCTTGCATCGGATGAGCGCGGCGGTGCGAGAGGCGCGTTTATGGAAACCTTTTCGTGTCCGGCTGTGTCCGTCGCTGGCGGGGATTGAACTGCTGGATGACGGCGGGTATTTGACAATAACGCTTGATCAGAGCGGCGTTGTTCCCGCGCAGTTTGAATTTCATCCCTTGCCGCGGAAGCGTCGCCAGAAATAGCAAACCCGCCGCGATGTCTCGCGGCGGGTTCACCCAACCCAAGCTCCCCCGAGCTTGCCAACCTTGGTCCGGTCAAGTCCCCAAACCGGAACCGCCACCACACCTCCTCAACCACACCTGGTTTACCCGCCAAGTGGGACGCGGCAATTTCGGTTTTATTCAGGGACGCTTTTCCGTTACGGTCTTGACGGCCTATGAAGAAGCCTGCGGCTCATCGTCCGATTTTGCCTCCGAAACGATTGCCCAAGTCGTTCAAGGATCTGACTCCCTCGCAACACTTTTCGCCGGGCGCTTTTTTCCGGGAATTGGTCTGGAAAACTCTCTTAACCCGGCGGCATGGGGAACATCAGCGTCCGGAGTTTCCGAAGTTGAAAAGCGGGGAAGTCGCGATCACCTGGATTGGTCACGCTTCTTTCTTGGTTCAGTTCACGGATTTGAACGTTCTGGTCGATCCCAATTTCGCCAACTGGCTCTTCCTGCTCAAACGCATCAAACGTTCCGGTTTGCGCATTGAAGACTTGCCGCCAATCGATCTGGTGCTCTTGACGCACGCGCATTACGACCATTTCCACAAGCCCACGCTGCGGCGGTTGCCGCATCCCAAAATCGGCGTCATGCCTTGGGGAGTCGGTGACCTCGCGCATGATTTGGGCTTCGCTCGCATCATTGAACTCGACTGGTGGGAAAGTTTTACGCATCGCGACTGGTGCGTGACGTTCACGCCGGGAAGTCATTGGGGCGCAAGAACGCTGCATGATCATCATCGGGGTTACGGCGGATTCGTGCTCGAACATCAAGGGCGCAAGATTTATCACGCCGGCGACAGCGCCTATTTCGACGGTTTCAAAGACATCGGTCAACACCTCGCACCGGATGTGGCGTTGTTGCCGATTGGAGCGTATCACCCGGAGAGTTTTCGGCGCGTGCACATGGGGCCGGATGAAGCGGTGAAAGCGTTTGTGGACCTGCGCGCGCGCTGGCTCGTGCCAATGCATTACGGCACCTTCCGGCTATCATTCGAAGATATGGATGAACCGCCGCGGTGGTTGCGGCAATTGGCCCAGGAACTGGGCATTTCGGAAAAAGTCCGGATTCTCGACGAGGGCGTGCCCGTGGTCTTTTGATCTTTTTCTCCGCGCCACTCGCGCGGCGTGGTAAATTTCCATTGCGAGTTGGACGTTGGCGGCGTTAAGTTCAAGCCAACGGCAGCCCGATACATCAACCATCAACCACGGACGAACTATGTATTTCGGCGTTGATTACCATCCCGAGCAATGGGTTTTTCCCTACGCTGGAACTTCCGAAGCCCCGGAATCGCAATGGCGCGAGGACGCCACTCTCATGGCGGAGGCCGGCTTCAACGTTGTCCGCATCGGCGAATTCTGCTGGGCCGCGTGCGAACCCGAAGAGGGTAAATTCGACTTTGCGTGGTTGCGGCGCGTGATGGATGTGATGGGCCGGGCGGGTTTGCGGGTGGTGCTGGCTACGCCGACCGCGGCGCCGCCCATCTGGTTGGCCAAGAAGTATCCGGAAATTCTACCCGTGGACGAACGCGGCTTGCTGAAATACGAAGGCACGCGCCGTGCGGTGTGTTTGAACAGCGACGCCTACTGGAATCACGCCAAACGCATCGTTGAAGAAATGGCCAAATCGCTTGGGGATCATTCGCATCTCATCGCCTGGCAAATTGACAACGGCATCGGCAGTCACTTCACCGAAGCTTCGTTCAATGAAGGTTCGCGCCTCGAATGGCAGAACTGGCTCAAACTCAAATACAAGACAGTCAAGAATCTGAACGAGAAAATGGGGCTGTGCCATTGGGGACAGATGGTGACGGACTGGAGTCACATTCCGATGCCGATGGCGGCGCCCACGCAACATAATCCGGCGCTCGCGGTGGATTGGTGCCGGTTTTGTAGCGATACGATTGTGGCGTTCGTGCGCATGCAAGCCGATGTGCTGCGCGAAATCACTCCGGATGCGCCCGTCACCACCAACATTCGCGCCCTGCGGCATCGCTTTGACCATTTTGACCTGGCGGAGGCCGTGGATTTCGTCGCGATCGAAAGCACGTCGGCCATCAAACCCAAGTCGGCGGATTTGGCGTGTGAAATTGACATGCTGCGGTCGTTGAAGAAGACCGATATTCGGGCGCCTGACGGCGACACGGGATTCTGGGTGATGGAGCAAAAGGCCGGCAACGTATCGTGGCAGGAAGTCAATTCCCTGATTCGGCCCGGTTACTTGCGCTTATTCACGTATCAACTCTTCTCGCGAGGGGCGACCGCCGTATTGTTCTTCCGCTGGCGGCAACCCCGCATGGGCACGGAGAAATTCCACGGCGCCATCATGCCGCATCATCTGCGCAAAGATGCGCGCGTTTATAAAGAGATTTCCCAGATCGGCGAAGAACTGAAGTTGCTCGCGCCGGTGTTGAAGGGATCACGCGTCGTCCCGGAGGTTTGTATTCTCTATACGCACGACAATGACTGGGCGCTGCAACAACCCAATCAGCCCAACAAACACTTCAGTCTGCGCGAGCACATCCAACTCATCTACAACTCGCTTCACGACAAAAATATTCCCGTGGATTTCGCGCGCCCGACTGAAGATTTGTCGCGGTATCGACTGGTGTTCGCGCCGTCGCTGCACATGCTTTCGGCTGCCGAAGCGGATCGCCTTAAACTTTACGTGCAGAATGGCGGCACGCTCGTCAGTACATTCAACACTGGATTGGTGGATGAGCACCATATCGCACCGGATAGCGGTTATCCGCACAACCTCACCGATTTGTTCGGTTTGGAAGTGCTCGAGTTCGACGCTTTGCCGCCGGGTGAGGAGAATCATCTCACGTTCAAAGGCTCCTTTCCGACCACGCATCTGCACTCGGCCCGGTTGTGGTGCGACGTGATTGAAGCCAAGGGTTGCCAAGTCCTGGCGACCTACGCGAAAGATTTTTACTCCGGCAAACCGGCGATGACGCTGAACCCGTATGGATTGGGCAAAGCGGTGTACATCGGCACCATCAGTCAGCAGCATTTCTATAACGACCTCGTGGTCTGGTTGCGGCAATTGTGCAATTTGCATCCGTTGTTGAAAGTGCCGGAAAACGTGGAAGTCAGTCTGCGCCAGACGGACACCACAAAAGTGTTTTTCCTGCTCAATCATCAGAGCACACCGGTGCGGGTGCAGTTCTACAAACCGATGCACGATTTCCTTACCGGCACGACGTTCTCTGGCAATTACGATCTGCCGCCGCATGGCGTGCTGGTGCTTGATGAACATCCGGAAGCGAAGCAAGCGGCGCCGGCGGAACAGCCCGCTGGGGCGGGGGCGGCGTGATTTTAATCTTAAGTCCGGCTCGCGAATCAAGTAGGGTGGCCCGGTTCGAAGTTATCGGCCGAATTTAGTCGTTACCCATGCCACCCGGCCCCAAACAACGTCCGCGCCCGCGCGGCCCGCAGAGTTCCGCCCAGCAACGCGTGCTGGCGCAATGGCGTGGGGTGGACGTTGCCCCGCTGGAGTTGGCCCACAAAAACGCCGCCCGCGCGGCGGGCGAGGTCATCCCCGCGGTCTTGAGCGGCTTTCGCATCGAACAGAAACGCGGCGAGGTGGAGATTGTGAAGGTTTGGAACAGCCTCATTGATCCCAACATCACCGCTCACGCGCAACCGACGGGTTTGAACAAAGGCACGCTCTTCGTGGCGGTGGATAACAACGTTTGGCTCAGTGAGATCGTTCGTTACAAGCGCAAGGAAATCCTCGAACGCCTGCAACACAGTTTCGGGCGCGAAGTGATCAAACGAATTTCCTTCCGCGTCGGTTGAGTGGCGAATGCCGCGCGTGCGACGAAATGTTCGGGCTTCCATGCTTGAACCCCTGCGGGGCGTCACCTAGCATCCGGCCCGGTTGTTTAGAAATGAAAGCTATTCTTGCACTCGAAGATGGATCGGTATTCCACGGCACTGGATTCGGCGCGCGCGCGTCAGCCGCGGGCGAAGTGTGTTTCAACACTTCCATGACCGGTTATCAGGAGATTCTGACCGATCCTTCCTACAAAGGACAGATTGTGACGATGACCTATCCGCTCATCGGCAATTATGGCGTCAACGAGATGGATATTGAATCCTGGCGCCCGCACGCCGCCGGGTTCGTGATTCGCGAACTTTCTCCCATCGTCAGCAACTGGCGCGCGGATTATTCCTTGAGTGAATATCTGGAAAAGAACGGCATCCCCGGGATTCAAGGGATCGACACCCGGCAACTCACCAAGAAACTACGCGTGCGCGGTGCGCTTAACGGATTTATCAGTACGGAAGACATTTCGGATGCCGAAGCGGTAAAACGGGCGAAGGAGTTCGTTTTCGTGGGCGTGGACTACGTCAGGGAAGTCACCCACAAGGAAGCGTTTCAATGGGACGCCAAAGATCAGCAGAGCGGCGCATTTGACCTAGTGCGCGGTAATGCCGAGGTGAACGCCCGCCAACTGCGCAAGCCACTGCCGCCGGCGGATATTCCGATCGTCGCTTTCGATTTTGGGATGAAGTACAACATCCTGCGCCGCTTGCGACAGCACGGGTTCAAAACGCAAGTGGTGCCGGCCACCACTTCCGCCGCCGAGGTCTTGAAGCACAAACCCGCGGGAATTTTTCTCTCCAACGGCCCGGGCGATCCGTCGGCGCTGAATTATGCCGTGAACACCGTGAGTGAGTTGATCAAGTCTGGCATTCCGACGTTCGGCATTTGTCTCGGGCATCAGATTCTGGGGCAGGCTCTCGGCGGCAAGACTTTCAAACTCAAGTTCGGGCATCGCGGCGGCAATCAACCCGTGAAGGATCTCGACTCCGGCAAAGTGGAAATCACTTCGCAGAATCATGGCTTCGCCGTGGACGCGAAATCATTGCCTGCGGACGTCGCGGTGAATCGCATCAACTTGAACGACCAGACCGTCGAAGGTATGCGGCACAAGACGAAACCGATTTTTTGCGTGCAATATCATCCCGAGGCGTCGCCGGGCCCGCATGATTCCACGCCGTTGTTCAATGAGTTCCGGGAACTGATTGCGCGCCGTTGAGTGGGGCGGGCCAACCAGTTTATGTTACGGAATCGAAACCTTTGCGTTTGACTTGAATTTGCCGGGGCAGATACCTTCCCCTCCACAAGCGATATGGCCAAACTTGTAATCCTCAGTCAGGGCATGACCGGCCGTTCACATGATTTGAAGGTGGACAAGACCACCATCGGGCGCGTGGACGACAACACTTTTCCCATCGCTGAGGCTTCGGTTTCCAGCCATCATTGCGAAGTTTCCTTGCGCGGCAACGACGTCGTCGTCAACGATCTCAACTCCACCAACGGTACCTTTATCAACGGCGAAAAAATCAGCGGTGAAGCTGTTCTGAAACCCGGTCAGATTCTTCGGCTCGGTCAGGTCGAACTGCGCTTGGAAGTGGAAGGCGCTCCCGCCGCTTCCGCGCCCGCCCCCGCAGCGGCTGCTCCGGCCAAGAAAGGACCGGAGAATACCGTCGTCATGCAACGCGGGGTCAGCCTTACCGATTTGGAACAAGGCTCGCGCGGTTTCGATTCCTCCGGCAAGGGTTTCACCAAGAAGGATAACAAAGCCAACCGCATCTTCCTGATCGTGGCCATCGTGGTGGGTGTCGTCATTGCGGGCTTTGTCTTGTTTGCCATCCTGAAGGCCGGCAATCCAACCCAATAACCCCGCGGAAGATTTTTCGCGTCAGAAAGTGCCGTCGCTTACCGACGGTCTTTTTATTTCCGCAGCCAGCCGGCCACGTCTGTGGCGGCATAGGTAATGATGATGTCTGCGCCAGCGCGGCGCATCGCGAGCAGGCTTTCCAGCGTCACCGCGCGTTCATCCACCCAACCCTGAGCGGCGGCGGCTTTCACCATCGCATACTCCGCGCTCACCGCGTAGGCCGCAGTCGGGTAACCGAATTCCGACTTCACCCGTTGGATAATGTCCAGGTACGCCAACGCGGGTTTGACCATGACGATGTCCGCGCCTTCCTGAATGTCCAATGCTACCTCCCGTATCGCTTCGTTGGCATTGGCCGCGTCCATTTGATAACTGCGGCGATCGCCAAAGCGTGGCGTGGACTCGGCGGCCTCGCGAAACGGACCGTAATAGGCCGACGCAAACTTTGCCGCGTAAGACATAATTGGCGTGTCGGGAAAACCGGTTGCGTCAAGTTTCGTGCGAATTGCCCGCACGCGACCGTCCATCATGTCGCTGGGAGCGACAATATCCGCCCCCGCGTCGGCATGGCTGGCCGCCGTTGCTGCCAGTAGCGGCAAGGTGGGGTCATTGAGGATTTTCGCGCCGCGTTTGCTGCTCTTCACAATGCCGCAATGCCCGTGGCTCATGTATTCGCACAGGCAGACATCGGTGACGACCAACAGCTCCGGCAATTCCCGTTTCAACAATCGCACAGCCTGCTGCACGATGCCATTGCGGGCATACGCACCGGAAGCGCGTTCGTCTTTGCGGTCGGGAATGCCGAAGAGCAGGACGGCGGGAACGCCGAGTAAATGCGCGCGTTCGACTTCGCGCACCAGTTCATCGGGCGAGAGCTGAAAGACGCCGGGCATCGCACCGATGGGTTTGCGGACCTTCTTGCCGCTGCGCACAAACAAGGGCAGCACCAGTTGTTCGACGCTTAAGCGCGTCTCGCAAACCAGACGCCGCAACGCCGCCGATTGCCGCAAGCGGCGGGGGCGCAACGCTGGGAATGGTCCGACCGGTTTGGCGCTCATGCCGTCACGCTTTGGCCGAACCTTCCTTCAAGATATTGATGAACTGGCGCATGGCCGGTGACAGCACTTTGCCCTTTTTGTAAATGGCTGCCAAGGGCCGAAACAATTCCGCGTCCTCAATCGGCACGGAAGCCAGCGTTTGCTTGGTGACTTCCTGGCTGATCGTTCCCTGCGGCACAATCGAAACGCCCGCGTCAATTTCCACGGCGCGCTTCACGGTTTCGATGTTGTCGAACTCCATCACCGTCTTCACTTCGACATTCTGTTCCTTGAGCACCTTGTCGAGCGCTTTGCGCGTCGGGATGTCCGGCTCGAAGCCGACGAATTTCTGGTCCGCAATTGTGCGCAACTTGATGGCTTTCTGTTTTCCGAATGGATGTTGCGGATGGCAGATCAGCACCAACGGATCTTTGCGCAGCGGCACGATTTCGAGTTTGCTGTCCTTGTTCGGATACGCCACCAGCCCGAGGTCCACCACGTTGCTCAGGACATCTTCATAAACCTGATTCGCCCGGCGATATTCCACGTGCACATGCACGGTGGGATAATCTTTCAGAAACTTTTTGATGTACGGCGGCAGATCGTGCAGCCCGATGCTGTAAATCGTGGCCACGCGAATCGTGCCGGAGATGATGTCTTTGATCTCCTGCAACTTGCTGTGCAAACCGTCATAAGTCTGAATGATTTGTTTGCTGAAATCGTAGAGCACCTGCCCTTCGCGCGTGAGGCGGAACTTTTTCTTGCTGCGTTCGATCAGCAGGGATTTGAACTGCCGTTCCAATGAGCTGATTTGCTGACTCACGGCGGATTGAGTCACCCCGTTGATTTGCGCGGCCTTGGTGAAACTTTCCGTTTCGGCGAGGTCGCAAAAGACTTTCAGACTTTCAATTTGCATAAGTGGATTAAATGTCAAAGGAGACATGGAGTCAACTGATGACACTAATACTTAATTGCCAAGATTGATTCGTCTATTGACCGCGCGGGAAACGCATCCACTGCGGTTGCGATCGCCTTTGGACTCTCCGCGTGACGGGACGCCCACGCCAAAACTTTAGACCCGGGCCTGGTTCAATTATCCAAATCTCAATCCCAATCCGTCCGCGCGTTGAAGAATTTTGAAGGACGCGCGTGAGTCCGATTGGTAACATCCGCTCATGCGACTCCATTTGCTCCTCGCCGCCGGACTGCTTGCCTCAAGTGCGGATTCGTTTTCCGCGCCGGCGCGACCCAACATTCTCGTTTGTCTCGCGGACGATTGGTCCTGGCCCCATGCCGGGGCGTATGGCGATCAAGTCGTGCAAACGCCAAACTTCGACCGCGTGGCCCGGGAAGGATTTTTGTTCACGCACGCTTTTTCCGCCGCGCCGTCCTGCACGCCTTCCCGCGCGGCCATCCTCACTGGCCAAGCGCCACATCGCCTCGCCGAAGGCGCCAGCCTGCACGGATTTTTGCCGAGCAAATTTCCCGTTTACCCTGACGTATTGGAGAACCACGGCTACGTCGTCGGTTTCACCGGCAAAGGTTGGGGGCCGGGAAACTTCAAAGCGGGCGGCCGCACCCGGAATCCCGCCGGACCGAATTTTCCGAGCTTCAAACAATTTTTGAAAACCGCTCCCGCCGACCAACCGTTCTGTTTTTGGTTCGGCAGCCAAGACCCGCATCGGCCCTATAAAAAGGATTCGGGGGTTGCTGCCGGAAAACGGCTCGATTCGGTCAGCGTGCCGCCCTATTTGCCGGACACACCGGAAGTTCGCGGCGACATTCTGGATTACTATGGCGAAGTCGAGCAGTTCGACCGCGACGTCGGGGAGCTGTTGGCATTACTCGATGAAACCGGTCGGGCGACCAACACACTCGTGGTGATCAGTGGTGACAACGGTTGGCCGTTCCCGCGCAGCAAAGCCAACGTCTATGATGCCGGCTCGCGTCAGACGCTCGCCATCCGGTGGCCCGCCGGATTCGCCGGCGGAAAAACCAGCGACGCTTTTGTCAACCTCGCGGATCTCGCCCCAACCTTTCTTGAAGTTGTGGGTCTCAAACCCCGCGAGGAGATGACCGGGAAAAGTTTGTTGCCCTTGCTGGCGGGTAAAGCCCAGGCCGGTCGCGACGCGGTCTTTATCGAACGCGAACGGCACGCCAACGTCCGGGCCGGCGATCTCGGTTATCCTGTTCGCGCCATTCGCACCAAGGATTTTCTCTACGTCCGCAACTTCCGTCCCGACCGCTGGCCGGTTGGCGATCCGGAGAAATGGAAATCGGTCGGTCCGTTTGGCGATTGCGACGGTTCGCCGAGCAAAGAGTTGCTGCTCACCCGCCGCGATGAGGAATCGTTCAAAAAACTCTTCCAGCTCGCGTTTGGCAAACGTCCGGCCGAAGAGCTCTACGATTTGAAGCGCGATCCGCATCAAATGGTGAACGTGGCCGATCAGAAGGAGTATGCCGCCGCGAAAACGAAGTTGCAGCAACAACTGGAGGAATGGATGCAGACGACTGCCGATCCCCGTGCGACGAACGATGACGACCGTTGGGATCAATATCCCTATTTCGGCCCGGTGAAATAAGACGACGGCACCGTCGGGAAGCGCTCCGATTCAAAAAGCCCGACGGTGTTACTTGCTGCCTCATGGCCAAAGGTTTGGTTGCAACGGAGCGTTCGTTCTGGAAAACGAAAAAGCCCGGCGTTGCCGCCGGGCTGACAAGAATTTGCTGTCGCATTACCGCCGCGACATGAACAGTCGCAGCACATACCACAGCATCAGTGCCACGGAGGCGAAAAGCTCCAGTGAAGCCGCTACGTAGCGATCTTCCGGGTAGTGATGCAACACGTTCGACGTGTCATAAAGAATCGCCGCACCGGCAATGCCGACCATGGCCACCGAGAAATACGTGCCGAGTTGGAAACCGAAGATCGTGCCGGCGATAATCAGCACGAGCGCGACAATTCCCGCCCAGAACAAAATCCCGCGCAGGAAAGAGAAATCCTTGCGCGTGATGAAAGCCACCATGGTCAAACCGGTGAAGGCAAACGCAGTCACAATGGCCGCGCTGGAAATCGCGCCCGGCGCATAGTGATTCGCGACAAACAGTAGCGGCACAAAAATGATGGATTGTCCCACCACATAAGCCGCGAGCGCGGCATACTGCATGGGTTTGGAAGTGGCGCGGTGCGCGACGCCGCGCGCGAGCCACGAGATCACCATGAAGCCACCGAGCACCAGCAACCACGACGTGCTGAGCATCGCTTTGGCCATCGGTGCCGCCAGACCGCTGGTGAAGTAAAAGATTTCCAACCCGGTGAACGCCGCAATGGCGCCAAGCAGGTGGGCGTAAGTGCGCGTGATAAAACGGCTGCGCGTGTTCTCATCGAGCTCGATGACCGGAATGGGACTGGAATAGCTGTAGGAACTCATAGTTTTAATTTGTCGTTAACCCGTTTTGCCGTTCGAAGCGGGCAAACCCTAGCAATTTAGGGAACAGTGTCAATGACGCGGCGACCTGGCGGTGTCTGGCATTTCAAATGCGCGGACCGCGGTTGCATGCGAAGCGTCAGCCGCCGCGGCGTCCACCTTGCTGCGGCTGGTCTGCGACACAGCCGCGCTCCCTCAAATCGCGATGTTAACGCACACTCCTCATGCTCGCCGCATCGCTTCCGCCGGACCGATGTGCCGCGGAAGGTCGTGGCGGTTTTGATAGCCTAAACTGCGAACCACATGAACTAGTGAACCGAAGGACTGAAAGCCCGGCAGAAGCCCCTTCGCCGACGCAGAAGTCAAAGATTGTCTTACCACCGTTTTGGGTCACGCCGCATAGAGCCGACTCCCGTCGGCTGCTCCGCCGCGGGATTCAACGTGCGTTGCTTTGATCCGAGCCGACGCTCCAAAGCTCTTTCAAAGCTAACAAGTAATCGGATCAAGTTGTTGAACTGCGAATGAGCCTCGTTGCCATGTTGCCTGGCGAGCACGCGATAGAGCCGTCGGTCAGCATTCAAATCGGGTTGCGTCGTTAAATTAATCCCCAACCAATTCAAGCGCGGGGCTCCAATCTGAATCAGCAATGATTCCACCGAATCGCGCCCGGCGGTGAGATCCGCCAATCCCGCCCGAATGACGTCTGCTCCGGGCAATCCGTCGAAATCGTTTGGTTGGATGGGCGGCATGCTGGGAAACTTAACGTTTGAAAACGATGTCGTTCACGCGGTGCCGCAGCCCCGCCGCATCTATCGCTGGATAACGAATCAAATTGGGCTCAACAGCCTGAAATAGTTCCCAAAGTCTTTCGTGGTTTACCAACCCGGTGGAGAGCATTTGCCGCACGTCACCTTGATCGCGGGCGTGAAAGCGTTCGATCTTCGATAACACCTGGCTGTAAAAGTCGTAATGGGAAAACGACAAAGGCCCGTGAGTGGCAATGTGCTGACTGCGATCGCGCCAGCCGGGCAACTCGGGAATGAAATCATCCGGCGCGGCGAGTTCGATGTTGATGTCCAGCGCGTCCTTCAGTCCGGGCAGGGCCTCGAAAAACCCCTGTGGCTCGGGATCCGCCTTCAGGTCCAGATCAAGGGTGGTTTCGCGCCAACCCAGCAACACCGCCGTCACGTCATCAGTGAAATAAACCCGCCCCGGCGAACGAACCGCCTGGCCCAATTCCACCATGAACCGGTTGATTGTGTTGACGCTGGTTTCCGCGCGCATGACGGCGGCAGTCTAACGTTCCCGCCGCATTGAACCAAGTGGCAATTCGACGAATGGCTTCTGCCGCTTCCACCGGACCGATGTGGATGGAAAGGCGGTAGAGGATTTGATTGCCTAAATCGCGAACCACAAGAACAGCGGAAAGACTGCGGACGGAGCCTCGCTGAACACGTTACTACTGCGCAACAACGGGATCACTTAACAAACCTGTTGATCGCCAGTATTGAAAGTTCGTGTTAAAAGGGTTGATCGCTACGGTTGTGTTGCCAGCAAGCAAGCGGTCTTGCGCCGCGGAAACAACTCCCTCAATTCCAGTCAGCTGCTCTCCAACCGAAACCTTCGCCCGCCAGGTTTGGTGCCGTGGCAGACTCAGACGCTGTCCGATTACGGCTCCGTATCCCTCCGCATGCGGGGCGAGATAGCCCTCGTTTCTTGTCTGATGGTTCACTTGGTTAGTGAAATACAACAGTCCGGGAAGGGGCTGTGATTTTGTTATCCAAATCCCATTGCTCAGAATTTCAATCTCCCGCACGAAGACCATGAGCTTTTTATCGGTATGGTTAGTGACCCAAAATATGTCATTACGACCCGCGTGTATGCCGGTTGTAGCGCCGCGTTTCTCGCCGGTGTATCGAATCGAAATTGCGTCCCGTGGCTGATTAGAAACGAACTTTAGCCAGCACAGGTATCCGGCCACGCCAAGCACAACGATAACTACCACAGTGATGGACACCCGCTTCGTCTGCATATTTGCTCGATGCCATTATGCAATGTTTTCCCGTCGATCGATTCCTTGGTTAGACCTGCGAATACCCCGTCGGCCTGAGAAACACACTCGTGATGTTGGTCAGGATTTCGGCGTTGGTGTAGCCGGGGGTGGTGCTGAGTTTCTTCCAGTCGGGATGACTGACAAATTGTCCCCAGTTCTTGTCGCGCGTGGCCATGTCGTCGAACACCAGCAGGTAGGTCAGGCTCGGCAGATTCGTGCCGACCAGACCTTCGCCGAAGAAGACGGGTTGCAGGCCGGTGCGGCGGAAAATGTCCGTTTCGCCTACGTCGAACATCTCCACTTTCTTTTTGTTCGCCTTGCGACTGTGCGCTTCGTAGGTGCGCAGTTCGAAGATGCGCGACTTCTTTTCTTTCGTTTGCGTGGGAATCTCCAGCTTGGGCACGCTTTTGAAGGCGAGCATCACGGAGCTTTGTTTGCGGATGTAACCGGGATCAGTCGGCGGCAAATTCGCGAAGTCAGATTTTAACACGGCTTCATCCGATTCAAACTTCTCGCGGGCGTCATCCATCGCATCCCACGATTTGAACGGCAGCAACACGTATTTCGTCGGTTGATCCGGTCCGATCATCACGTCGAACACGCCGACGGCGCTGATGCCGGCGCGATTCCAGGCGGGCACGGCGACTTCGCGATAGAACTTGTCAAAGCGGCCGAGCATCGGGCCTTGGCGCAGATGATATTGGCGCAGCTCGTAGTATTCGCGGTCGGCGGATGAACTCGCATCAGTAGTTTGAGCGATGGAAGTGGTGGCCGCCGCAGCGGCGCTGGCAACGAGAGAGGTTTTGAGGAATTCGCGGCGTTTCATAGGTTGGGTGGGACGTTACATCCGGCAGCGGCGGCAAGGCAATAGCGGCGTGATTAACCTGGCGGGTTCTTCAAAGGCGCGCTTTGGCTGGTGGCGCTCAAATCCGTTGGCCGCAGGCCGCGCGATATTCCGAGGGTGACAAGCCGACGGTCTGCTTGAACTGCCGGGTGAACGAGCTTTGATCGGAGTAACCGCAATCCAGCGCGATGGTGGCGATGGGATCGTTCGTCTCGCGCAGGCGTTGGACGGCGGCTTCCATGCGCGTCTTCTGGATGAGTTGGCCGGCGGTGAGTTGAAAAATTTTTCGGATGCGCTGCTCAAACTGATACGGGGACAACCCGGCGCGTTGGGCCAGTTCGGCGACGCGCAAGGTCGTCGCGAATTGATGCTGAATGTGCTGCACCACTTTGGCGACGGCGGAAAAATCGTCGCCCCGCTCGTGGGTGGATTGCAAATCTTTCGAGATGCCGACCACGCCAATGACGCGGTTCGCGCCATCCCGCAACGGCACTTTATTCGTCAGACACCAGCCGCGACCGCCGGTGGCGTAAAAATGCAGTTCGAGCTGATTGAGAATGGGCTTGCCGCTGCGCAACACGCTTTCGTCCTGATGCCGATAACTTTCCCCCAGCGGCGCGGGGAACAGTTCATCGGCGCGGCGGCCGAGCAAATCGTTTTTGGAGCGGCGCCCGCAGCGTTCCACCAGCGTTTGATTCACCACGACGTATTCCGAACGCACGTTCTTCACGAAGAACACCAGGTCCGGCAGATGATCAAACAACGCTTCGCCGACCAGGGGTTCGGTCAGTTGCGAAAAGAGTTCGGTGCGCAGTTCGGCGGGTGTCATGGCGCGTCGTTGTGCCAAAACTCTAGTGAGAACTGCGCGGGGCGACAAGACGCCGCTGGGAAATCTGGCACACTCAGGCCCGTTCCGACGTTCCAGCTATGCGCAAAGTCAGCATCATTGATTCGCACACGGGTGGCGAACCGACGCGGGTCGTCCTCGCGGGCGGACCGGATCTCGGCAGCGGTCCGCTGGCCGCGCGCCGCGAGAAATTGCAACGCGAGTTCGATTCGTTCCGCTCCGCCGTGGTCAACGAACCACGCGGTTCGGACGTCATGGTCGGCGCGTTGCTCGTCGCGCCGGTGGATCAATCGTGCGCCGCGGGCGTCATCTTTATCAACAACGTCGGTTACCTCGGCATGTGCGGGCACGGCACGATTGGCCTGATCGTGACGCTGGCGCACCTTGGCAAAATCAAACCCGGCGAACACAAGATTGAAACGCCCGTCGGCATCATCACCGCGACGCTACATCTGACCGGCGAAGTGTCGGTGGCGAATGTCCCAAGTTGGCGCGCGAAGCAGGCGGTAACGGTGGATGTGCCGGGCCTCGGACCGGTGACGGGTGATGTGGCGTGGGGCGGCAACTGGTTTTTCCTGATCGAGAAGCACGGGCTGGAACTCGCGTTGAAGCATGCCGAACAATTGACTGACTATTGTTGGCGCGTGCGACAGGCGGTGAATGCGCAGGGCTTCCCGGAGATTGATCACGTGGAACTGTTTGGCGCACCCACCCTTGCCGGTGCGCAGGCGAAAAACTTTGTCCAGTGTCCCGGCAAAGCCTACGACCGTTCGCCGTGCGGCACGGGCACGAGCGCAAAACTCGCGTGTCTGGCGGCGGATGGAAAACTCGCGGCAGGCGCGACGTGGATTCAGGAGAGCATCATCGGCAGCACATTCGCCGGGAAATTTTCGTGGGTGGATCGCGCGGCGGGCAAGGTGATCCCGGTCATTACGGGCACGGCGTTCGTAAATGCGGAAGCGACGTTGCTGCTCGACGCGAAAGATCCGTTCTGTTGGGGGATTCGTTGATATGAGCAAACGCGTGGTCATTGTGGGTGGCGGCGTCATCGGGCTCGCGACGGCGTATTACTGCGCGCGGCGCGGCTTCAATGTGACCGTGGTCGAGCGCCATGCCGCACAACGCGACGGCACGTCTTACGGCAACGCGGGCATGATTGTTCCGAGTCATTTCATTCCGCTGGCGGCCCCGGGCATGGTGGCGCTGGGATTGAAATGGATGTGGAGTCCGACGTCGCCGTTCTACATCCAGCCGCGGCTGGATGCAGCGTTGTTGGATTGGGGTTACAAATTCTGGCGCGCGGCCAATCCGGATCACGTGCGCCGCGCCGCGCCACTACTCCGGGATTTGTCGTTAGCGAGCCGGCAATGTTTTGAGGAAATCGCGGCCGTCCCGGACGTGGATTTCGGTTTGGTGAAAAAGGGATTGCTCATGCTGTGCCAAACGGAGCACGCGTTGCAGGAAGAAGCTAGAACGGCGGAACAGGCGCGGGCACTGGGCATTCCGGCGGAAGTGCTCGAGGCGAAGCAGGCGGCGGCGCTTGATCCCGGCGCGACGATGCGAATCGCCGGGGCGGTGTATTTTCCGTTGGATTGTCATTTGGCACCGGCGCGATTCATGGCAGCGTTGCAATCGCAATTGGAACAGCTTGGCGCGCGATTTATCTGGGAGCGGGAAGCGGTGGGTTTCCGGCGCGAAGGCGCCGGGCGACTGCGGGCCTTGCAAGTGGCAACTTCGCCCGATGCCGCCCCGGTTGATGAAATCGAGGCGGACGAATTTGTATTGTGCGGCGGGGCGTGGACGTCGCAATTGGCGGAAACGCTCGCGCTCAACATCCCGATGCAGGCGGGCAAAGGTTACAGCCTCACGCTTCCGCAGCCGCGCCAGTTGCCGCAACACTGTTCCCTTCTCACGGAAGCGCGCGTGGCCGTAACGCCCATGGGAGACACTTTGCGCGTGGGCGGCACGATGGAAATCGCGGGTTTGAATGAGGAGATTAATCCGGTGCGCGTGCGCGGCATTGTGGATTCGTTCTGCCGTTATTACCCCGAGTTCAAACCGGAGGACTTCGATGGCGTGCAGCCGTGGCGCGGCTTGCGGCCGTGTGCGCCGGATGGTTTGCCGTATCTCGGTCGCGCCGAACAATTCTCCAATCTTTGGATCTCCACCGGTCACGCGATGATGGGGCTGAGCCTCGGTCCCGCGAGCGGCAAATTACTGGCGGAGTTGCTTTCGGGGGAAAAGCCCTCGCTCGACCTCACGATGCTTTCTCCCAACCGTTACGACTGATTTATTCCCGAACCGTCCCGACCCAAACTCATCATGAAAAAAGTTCCCCTGAAATGGCGCGGCGTGATTCCCGCGATGACGACGCAATTCAAACCCGATTACAGCGTGGATCACGCGGCCATCGCGAAGCACGCGCAATGGCTCATTCAAAATGGTTGCACCGGCCTTGTGGCGCTCGGTTCGCTGGGCGAAAGCGCGACGCTGCGGTTCGAGGAAAAGGTGGCGGTGCTCAAGACTTTGGTCGCGGCGCTCGATGGGAAAGCGCCGGTCGTGGCCGGCATTGCATCTTTGAGCACGTTTGAAGCGGTGGAACTCGCTCAGGCGGCAGAGGCGGCGGGGTGCTCGGGTTTGATGGTGTTGCCGCCGTATGTCTATTCGAGCGATTGGCGTGAAATGAAATCGCATCTGCAACCGGTGTTTCGCGCCACGAAGTTGTCGTGCATGCTCTACAACAATCCGGTGTCCTACAAAACGGACTTTCTGCCGCACCAGATTGCCGAACTGGCCCAGGCGCACGCAAATCTTCAGGCGGTGAAGGAATCCAGCGCCGACGTGCGGCGCGTGACGGCGCTCAAACCCTTGTGCGGCGATCGACTGGCGTTGTTCGTCGGGGTGGACGATTTGATTGTGGAAGGGGCGCGGGCCGGCGCGACAGGTTGGATTGCGGGATTGGTGAACGCGTTTCCGAAAGAATCGGTGGCGCTCTACAACTACGCGATGCGCGGCGAGACGAAAAAAGCCGAACAACTTTATCAGTGGTTCCTGCCGCTGCTGCGCATGGACACTGTGGTGAAGTTCGTGCAACTCATCAAACTGGTGCAGCAGGAAATGGGTTGGGGGCACGAGCGGGTGCGCGCGCCGCGTTGCGTCATGGCCGGCGCGGAACGAAAGGAAGCGCTGGCGACCCTGAAGTTGGCGCTGAAACACCGTCCCAAAATTTGACCGCCGGCGAAACCGGAAGTCCGGTCGCTAAACCTGTTAAATCTGATTTGCCTCCGGATGCACCCACGGGGCGCGATACGGGCGCCGCAATAATTGATTCGCTTCCGCATCGCCAATAACTTCGCCTTTGACGGGATCCCAGGCGAGGGTGCGCCCCAGTTGTTGCGAGAGATTGGCCAGAATGCACGCGACGGACGAAATGACGCCTTCCTCGATGTCGGCTACTGGCTTGGCGCGGGTGTTGATACAGTTCAGCCAATCCGTCATGTGGCCGCGAATGGCGGATGCAACGTGGCGTTCCAAATCTTTCTCCGTGCGGTCTTCGGGGAACTTCTCGAATTCCAGCAGCGCTTCGCCGCTTTGGGTGGGCGTGGTTTCGCCACGTGGATAAAAATCGTAGCCGTTGACGCTGGCTTTGAGCGTGCCTTTGTCGCCATACAACACCACCGCCCACGGATATTTCGGATCGGGCGCGGCGCCCCAGGTGCGGTGCGTCCACACGGCGTTCAACTCCGGAAACTCGAACGTCGCAATTTGCGTGTCGGAAATGTTCGCCTTGCTGTTTTTGTCGATATAAATCCCGCCCGCCGACGAGACGCGTTGCGGCCAGCCGAGGTCGAGAAACCAACGCGCCAAATCCAGCATGTGCACGCACATGTCGCCGACGATGCCGTTGCCATATTCGGTGAAAGCCCGCCAGCCGCGCGGATGAATCAGTTTGTTATAGGGACGCAACGGCGCGGGCCCGGTCCACATGTCAAAATCCAGATACTCGGGCGGCTCGATGGCGGGCGGATTCTCGCGGGTGCGCATGTGGTAATAACAACACAGTTCCGCGTGCGCGATTTTGCCTAACTTGCCGCTCTGAATAATTTCCCGTTTCGCTGCGATGAGATGCGGCGTGCTGCGGCGTTGCAACCCGACCTGAACCACGCGCCCGTACTTTTTCGCCGCCGCCTGCATGGCGAGACTTTCGACCACGTCCACGCTGGTCGGTTTTTGCACATAAACATCCGCGCCGGCTTGCACGGCGGCGATCATGGCCAGCGCGTGCCAATGATCCGGTGTGGCGATTAACACCAGGTCCAGGTCGCGTTCCTTGAGCATCTCGCGGTAATCGCCGTAAGTGCGCGGGCGTTTTTTGTTGCTTTGGCGGGTGGCGACGAGGTCCGCGGCATCGTTCAACATGCGACGGTCCACGTCGCACAGCGATACGACTTCAACGGGCGCGACCTGCAACAAGCGCAACAGATCGCACTTGCCATACCAGCCCGAGCCGATGAGGCCGACGCGTTTGCGGGTTTCAGCGAGTTCAACGGCGAAGGTGGGGCGCGTGGCGATGGCGAAGCCGGCCAGAGCGGTGGTTTTGAGGAATTGGCGGCGATTCATGCCCGACGTTTTTGCAGAAATCACGTTGGGCGACAAGCGCTGAAAACGAGATCGCTGCGCGCGACCATTCGGCCGCAACGAAAACTATCTGGACCAGACATTGAGTGGCGTGGCACTGTGAACGGGCTTCCGCCGGCCGGCGGCGAGGCGATGCAGTTTCCGCCGATGCGCCAACGATTAAACGCCGAATGAATCCGCCACCACCCACCACGCTCTTTACCGGGAAGTTTCTTAAACTAATTCAGGAGGGCCCTTGGGAATACGCCGAGCGCACCAATTCCACCGGCGGCGCGGTCATTGCCGCGGTGACACCGGAGCGCAAATTGTTGTTGGTGGAACAGTATCGCATTCCGATTCACTGTCGCACGATCGAGTTGCCGGCGGGAATCATTGGCGATGAACCGGGGGGCGCGAACGAAGCGCAGGTGGAAGCGGCGCGCCGCGAATTGATCGAAGAAACCGGTTACGACGCGGGCCGAATCGAGGTGCTGCTTACTGGACCGACGTCGAGCGGATTGACTTCAGAGCTGGTGACCATTCTCCTCGCGACCGAGTTGCGGCGCGTCGGGGCGGGCGGTGGGGTGGCGCACGAGAATATCACAGTGCATGAGGTGTCGCTGAACGAAGTTCACGAGTGGTTGGTGGCGCGCCGTCGCGCCGGCTTGGTGGTGGATCCGAAGATTTACGCCGGATTGTATTTCATTGAACGCCGAGTTTGATGCCCGCGCAGTTCAATCGCCTCACTTTTTTGTCGGAGCAAAATCCTTCCGTCCCGGGGTTTGATATTCAACTTTTGGATGACGAGTGTGTGAAAATCACACGCTCGGGATGGCGAGAATGTTTCTCGGTGGGTTCAAAAAGTGCCAGGGTGAGATTCAGGATTATCGAAATCAACGGTTTAGAAGGCGGTTTTCCCTCGTGTTCCACGGGGTTCAATGCATGGCATGTGTCATGCGGCAAAAATCGGTATGAAAAGCACCACCTCACGACCTCGGTCGGCTCATTCGCTATTGGCGCGTTGGGCTGAAACGTTTCGGGCGGTCCTGAACAAGCTGATTCCCTACGGCTATGAGGATGACAGTGGGTTTCATTATGCCGATGCGCCGCACCGCGTGCGTCACGCAGTGCGCTTTCATGCCGATCCGGCCCCGCGGCATTCACGCGCCTATCGGACGCGTCGCCCGCAAATGAGTTTTCATAGCTACCGAATGGCGACGCGCGAAGTGCCGTTCGAATGAGGCCTGGTCTTGCGGTGACGACTTCTGGTGCGATGCCGGCTTAGGATTCGGTTTCGAGTTCGTTAACTATGGCGCTGATCGTGCCGGGGGAATGTCCTTCAAAACGATTGTTGACGAAAATATAGGCTTTCCCTTGCGCCCGCAGCGCTTGCATCACCAGCTTGATTACCGCCCGCCGCGTCTCGGGATTCGGGTCTCGCACCTCTGAATATGGACTGAACTTCTGGATGGCTGCTTCGAAGGTCCGCCCTTCGCGCAACAGCAGTCGCGCCGCCAGCAACTCCGGCTGCGGCACACTTTTGGCCAGGTCCATTTGCTCCGGCACCGATGGCATATCCGTCCAGGCATTGTAGATGTGCGTGATCCCGTGGCGCGCCAGCACGGCAAAGTATTCCGGTCGCAACCACTGGCGGTTGCGCAATTCCACGGCATAAGGCCAATCGCGCGGAAGCTGTTCGAAAAACGAATCAAGCGCGGCGACAAACGCCGCGCCGCGTTCAAATTCGTCCGGACCAAAACGCGAGAACTCAAACATCAACAAACCGACCTTGTCCCGGATGGCCTCATACGGTGCGAGAATCGCCTCGGCAAACACGGAAGCATCAAGAAAGTGCGGATTGGTTTTGCCGGCGCGGGAACCGAAGCGCGGCAGCGCCGGAAAACGTTTCAGCGTAATGTCCCCGCAGACTTTGAAGGCAAAGCGAAAAGTGTCCGGCACTTGCGCCGCCAGTTCGGCGAGGGGTTCGGGTTGGAAGAATTGATAGTAACTGGCATCAACAGAAACGGTTGGAAACGTTTGCGCGAATTCCGCGAGACAATTGCGCTCGAATCGCGCCGCAGAAAAACGGCCACGCCAGACGTAGCGATCCCGTTCGTAAATCGAGCCAAACCAGCCGGGATATTTCCACGACGACGTGCCCAGATAAATGCCTTGGGCCGCCAGCGCGTGGAGTTTTCCCGCCAGTTGATTCCGGTCGAATGTCACGCCGCGAGTAAAACAGAGCGATTCGTCGGCTCAACGGAAAATTCCGTGCCGCCTCGAGCTTAACCCGCGGGAATCAGGCGTGGTCTGCAAAATACTATTCACTTGGGGAGGTAGCCGGGCGCGAAAACACGGTTACTGTGGGCGCTCAGCCAAAAGAAACCCGAATCACATCAGGAGATAACATTATGACCAAATTACCCGTACTGGTTTGCCTCGTCAGTCTGGCAACTTCCGCAGCCACGGCCCAAACCACCATCTTCCATGAAACCTTCAACACCGCCAGCGCCAACTGGACCTTGATTGGCACGCCGAGCGGAATTGCCGCGTCGTCAGCCGTTTTTGACGCGGCCGACGGCAACGGTCCCGGTTCGTACAACCTGAATGCGGGGCCGGTGGCCGGGCCGGATTTTGTGGGCTTTCGCTATCAGGTCAGCGGACTCGATTTTGGTCTTGGTCCGGTGACAGTGTCGTTTGACGGTCGGATTCCTTCGCTCATTGCGGCGGCCACGCATGTTCGCATCAACGGCGATTTCAACGGCGCGATCATGGGCAGCTTCAACAACTCAACCTGGACGACGTGGTCAAAAACCTATTCGCTGGCTCCGGGGTTCAACTCAACCGACACGCTCACAATTGATTTTGAATTCGGTCTCGGCGCCATCAATCCGACCGGCGGTATCTGGGAAATTGATAATATCATTGTGAAAACCACGGTCGTGCCCGAACCGTCCTCCTTCGCCCTGGCCGGCCTCGGAGCGGCGGCGCTGCTGATCCGCCGCCGCAAGTAATTCCGTGCCGCTAGCGCCAGCGCATACCACAATCAGAACGACAGTTCTCAAGCGGCCCGGGCGGTGCTTGAGAACTGTCGGTTTCAGGAAGTTGCCCACCCTTTCTCGCCCCGGCATAATCGCGGACTAATGCCCGGCAAACCAAAACACTTTGAAGACGAACTCTAAACCTTTTGCGGGACTGCTCGGCGCAGCATTTTGCGTCGCGACGTTAATCAACACCAGCCACGCGAGCCTGAACGCCTACGAGCCGTTCAATTACGCGACCTCGATTCCCAATAACACCGCCAGCACCGCGAACGGTTTCACGGGTAACTGGACCTGCGGCACGACGCCATCGATTGTCGCCGGCATGACGTATCCCGATTTGCCGACGGCGAATGGCGCGGTCAGTTCCACCAGCGGGCGACAATTCGTCAGTCTCGCGACGCCGCTCGCCAGCGGGACCAAGTGGGTCAGCTTTCTGTTTAGTCAGGCGGGCAATAACGGCGGAAATCATTGCGGCGTGTTTTTTCCGAATGGCGGCACGGGATTGTTCTTTGGGTTTGGTCTGGCCCCCGTCTCGCCCACGCAAGGCGGGCTGGGACTCGGCTCACTCAATACCACTGGGAATAATCCGGCGCCCGCCGCGAATCTCGCCAGCTCATTTTTGGGAACGTATGGCACGACATATCTCATCGTGCTGAAGATTGATTTCAACACGTCGGGCAACAACGACACCGTCACCGCTTACATCAATCCAACGGCCAATGCTGCTGCGCCGGGAATGGCTGCGACTTACACCGTCACGTCGTTTGATGTCGGCACGGTCACGGGAGTCGGGCTTCAAAATCCCGGTGGCGGATTCGCTGTTCGAGTGGATGAGATTCGCGTGGGCGATAGTTATCAAGACGTGGTGAGCAGCGGCGGCGTGGTGACAGTGCCGGCGCCCATTATCAGCAGCGTGACTCCGACAAGCGGATTCACCAACGGCGGCACGATGGTGACGATTGCAGGTTCAAATTTTCTCGCGGGTGTCACGGTCAACTTCGGAGGGAATCCCGGTACGGGAGTTTCCTTGATCGATTCCAACAGCCTCACCGTCGTCACACCTCCCGGCGCGCCCGGCGCGGTTAATGTGGTGGTGCAAAATACCAACGCACTCGCAGCCACAAATCTGAATGGCTTCACTTACGTGCTGCCGCCTCCGCCGCCGCCAATTCCCGCGTCCATCGTCCCGGGCAGCATGGTGCAGTCGGGTAACAATCTGAGCTTCGTCTGGCAGGGCGGCACAAACACCATCAGCGTGCTGCTCTCGGCCACGAATCTCGAACCGGACGCGGTCTGGACTCCGATTGCCACCAATGTTTTCGGCGCGGACGGATTGTCCACCAACAGTCTTGCGATCAATCCCGATGAGCCGAAACGCTTTTACGGAATGTCCCAGCCCGAGAATCTCATCGCGGTGCTGGCTCCGACCAGTCTGCAAACCATTCCCTCCGGTTCGACCAACGCCATTGGATTGGCTTGGACGGCCAGCGCCACGCCCGGCGTGATCGGTTATCGCATTGTGTACGGCACGGATAGCGGCGCGCTGACGAATTCCGTCGAGGTTGGCAATGTAACTTCCGCCATCGTCTCGGGCCTGACGCCGGGACAAACTTATTTTCTCGCCGTCATCGCGCTCGTGGGAAACAACCAAAGTCTCGCCGCCGATGCCATCATCTCCGCGCAAACCGATACCGAAGTCGGCATCATCGCCCTGTTCAACGCCAGCACCATTCTCGAACCGCCGACCACCGTTGAGACGCCCACCGCGTTGATTACGTACTTGGCCGACCGCGCTCGCGATCGTCATGCGCGCGAAGACATGTTCCACGCTTACGATCATTATCTGACGTGGTATTGGGAAGAGCGCACCATCGCGATTGAGATTATTGACGAGGTGGCGAAAGGCGGCAGCACCATCACGGTCAACTACACCACGCTTACGCCGTTGAGCCAGCCGGAATTTCGCGCCTTCTTCCGCGGCATCAACACAGTCGCGGAATATCATTTCAATCTGCTCGCGCCACTCGTTGGCCCGAATCAATACCGCGCCGTCATCACGTCGAAATTACCCGAGAACCGACCGCTGCAGATCGGTGACCGCATGGAAATCGAGATCAGCCAATTCCTGCAAGCGCCCGTGCATGGCCGGAATAATTACTACGGCACGACCGTGCTTTACATCGTCGGCCAGGGAATCGTGCCGTGGGCGCAGGGCAACGACATGGGTTTCAACGGCGGCATCGTGGGCAACGTGAATCAAAGCCTCGACTCGTATCCGTTGCCGACAAACGCCTGGCTCGGCGGCGAGACGACGTTGCCGTATCAGTATTCCAACGAACCGGAGCATCGCTTCAAACAACTGGCCGGAAACATCGCGCCGACGAATGCGCAACCGTTCATGCTCGGTCGCCGCCTGCATCACACCGACTTTGGCAATGGTTCGCATTCGGAAGCCGGCAATCCCACCTTCACGGAACACGTCGGCAAGCTCGGTCCGAAATTCATCGCGCGCAGTTGTGTGGAATGTCACGTCAACAATGGTCGCGCGCTGCCGCCCGTAGTGGGCGCACCGATGTTGCAGACGGTGATGAAAGTCGGCAGCAACGCCAGCGGCGCGCCGCATCCGACGCTCGGCTCAGTCTTGCAACCGCAATCCACCAGCGGTCCGGTGGAAGGCAGTGCAACCATCGCGAGCTACACGACGAATCACTTTCAATACGGCGACGGCACGCCGTATTCGCTGCGCAAACCGAATTACACGTTCACCGGAACGACCCCCGCATTTTTCTCCGCGCGTCTTGCACCGCCACTCGTGGGCCTCGGCCTGTTGGAAGCCGTGAGTGAAACCACCATCGCGGCACTCGCTGATCCCGAGGACGCCGATGCCGATGGCATTTCGGGTCGCATGCAAATCGTGATTGATCCCGAGACCGGCCATCAACGGCTCGGCCGGTTCACGAGCAAAGGCGGGCAGGCGCGACTCAGTCATCAGATCGCTTCCGCCCTCAACACGGACATGGGTGTGACCACGGCCATCTTCCCGAAACGCGATGGCGAAACGACCAACAGTCCCGTGGAACTTTCCGCTGCGGATCTGGATTTGATGACGCGCTATGTCGCACTGCTTGGCGTGGGGGCGCGACGCAATTTGACCGACGCACAAGCGCTGCAAGGCGAACAATTATTTGTCAGCGCGCAATGCAGCAAATGCCACACGCCCACGCTGACCACGAGCGCGTATCATCCGATGACCGAATTACGCAATCAGACCATTCATCCGTTCACCGATTTATTGCTGCACGACATGGGCGCGGGGTTGGCGGACAACCTGAGTGAAGGCAACGCCACGGGTTCGGAATGGCGCACGCCGCCGCTTTGGAACATCGGCCTGACCGCCGGCGTCAGCGGTGGCGAAGCGTATTTGCATGATGGACGCGCTCGCAATCTTGAGGAGGCAATTCTCTGGCACGGCGGCGAAGCTGAAGCGGCAAAAGAAGCTTTCCGCACCATGTCCGCCGCCGATCGCGCGGCGTTGATCAAGTTCTTAAAATCGCTTTGAGAGAGGTAACGGTTGGCGCAGTTTCGTCAGTGCGGCACGCGCAACACGGCGTCGAACGCCGGCTTCGGCTGTTTGTTCCGATCAAAGAGCAGCGGATAATTCGTGCGCCGCGGAACCGGATAATCGTTCTTCCACGACATGCCATCGTGCACGCCCCACAACGTCACGCGGGAAATCTTGTCGCGCTTGCGATGGAATAGCTCGAATAGCTCCGCGTAACGCGCCGCGAGTTGGCGTTGCACGTCGTCTGGCAATCCTTTGGCATACGGATCGAAAAACGTTTTGAATTCTTCCAACTGAAACTGTTCGTGACTCATACCCGTGCCGATGATCTGGCCCTCCTTCGTCAACGGCAGCACGTCCACATCGAGTTCCGTGATCATCACCTTCACGCCGAGCGCCGCATAGGCATCAATCGCCGCTTCGATGTATTCCCGCTTCGGATAATTGAGCCCCCAGTGACCTTGCATGCCGATGCCGTCAATGCGGATGCCGGCCTGTTGCAACATTTTCACCATGCGCACAATGCCGTCGCGCTTGGCCGGTCGCCACGCGTTGAAATCGTTGTAATACAGCTCCGTGTTTGGCGCGGATTGACTCGCGAATTTGAATGAAAGCTTCACCAACTCATCGCCGTCGCCGATGGCTTTCACCCAGGTCGTCGGGCGATACGAACCGTCATTATCAATCACCTCATTCACCACGTCCCACGCGTGCACGCGACCCGCGTATCTTCCCGCGACCGTTTCAATGTGCTGCCGCAACCGTTCAATCTGCGCCTCGCGCGAATTCGGGTTGCCCTGCGCATCCTGAAAGAACCACGCCGGCGTCTGATTGTGCCAGACTAAGGTGTGTCCCACGATGAACATGCCGTTCGATTCGCCAAACGCGACAAACGCATCCGCCGGACCGAAGTTGAACACGCCGGGCCGGGGATTGATCGGCTCGGCCTTCATCGCGTTTTCCACCGTGATGCTGTTGAACTGCTGGACCACGATCTCCTGCGACTTCCGATCCGCGCCGGAAACGATCGCTTCGTTTACCGCTGTTCCGATGAGAAACGAATCGCGATAAGCCTCGCGTAATGAAGTTGGTTTGGGCGCAGGTTTGGGGTGCGCGCAGCCATTCAGAAGCAGCGGGGCAACGAGCGCGCTGGCGAGCAGCAGGGAATATCTCGAATTCATCATGCGTGATGGCGTGTTTGGTTCGCCCGCATCCTAGAAAGTGGAACCCAGCATTTCAATCCTGCGGTAACCTGGCGGCAGCGCTTGCTGAATCGGCGAGGTTCTGAACAGAGGAAAAACGGAAGGCAGGGGAATGTTCGGCACGGGAATCGGAAAACGCTCCTTCCATTCCTCTGCCTCTTAATGGCGGCGACCAACTTCGCATGCAGCAAACAAATATCCGCGAGGTCTTGGACTGCGGCGGGAAGTGAAACGCCACGCCTCTTTCGCCCGCACCATGCGGGTGGAAAACTCCAGCCGCTTTGCCCGCACGAAAGCGGTGTCGCCGCTACGCTCTGCCACCGCACTCCGAGACGCTATCGCGCCACTCGATTACGCAATGCCCGAAGCCAACCACAACCTGACTCCCCAGCCTCAACGAGGCGGAATGTGAATAGCGGCAGGTGCAGCCTGCGGGATGGGTTGGGAAAATGGTTCGGCCCTGTCAGGGCCGAATTTCTTTTTGCGATGCCAACCGTGGGTTGCCACCCACGGCTATTCACGTGGCAGCCCTCCGGGCTGATTTGAATTCAAGGGCTGCAAGCCCGGCAGATGATAGCCCAGGGCAAGCGAGACGAAGTCCGCGCCGCCCTGGGTAATCGCCCCACAAATCATCCCAGCCCTGAAGGGGCGAAAGAATCAGAATTGAAACCGCGAACCACGCCAAAGACGCGAACCGAAATGTTCTCCGCGATAGGGGCTGCGCTCGACGCGACACGGCTGATACCGAGGGCGGCAAGGGAATGTTCGGCAGGGGAATTTTTATTCTGTTGCCGTTCATTCCCCTGCGTCGTCTCGGCGGAAATGGAATCCCTTGTTGGAATCGCACCAGCCTTCGCGGCTTTGCAGGCCGCCGACTGAATTACTCGGTCAGCGGGATACTTTACTTAAAAGAAATCTCGATTACGAACGCGGAGTCTCGTGACGGGAACTTGAACACCGGTGTCAGTCAGAAAGGTTTTGATTGCGTCAGTCATGTCCTTGTCCCAATCCGCCTGCCAAACAAGCTTCAACAGCGGCACGAAGTCCACGTCACCGACTTGTATTTTTATCGCAGGAGACTTACCCGCACCATGCTTAGCAATTGCTACCTGATCCCAAAAGTGTAATTCAGCGCTTGCTTCCCCCTCCTCTGCAAACTGGACGTAGATTACTCGTGCGAGACCTTTGAAACCTCGCGCATCGGTAACGCCAGAGCCAAATCCGAAGCTTGTCATTGGAGATTTCATTTTCCCTCGACATGCCTGAACGAATAATTCTGCGACATCGATTGCATCGCTCACGTCTTTCTTTCGTGGCCTCTTATACTCGTGCTCAAGCAGATTCCTGAGGCGGCGCATTCTGGCTACGATGGATGGAGTCGCAAAGCCTAAGGCCTGCAGCAGGCGAAATTTCAGAGGTCCATCTGTAGGCGAGTGACCAGAACTCAAGAATCGAATCCCATCTTTACCGAGTTGTTTGTCGAGGCGCTCCGGGTTCAAGCCAATCGCGACAAGAAAACTATCGACTTGGCAATCAACGGCCCGTTTTGCGTTCGAAAGCGCATTCACCAAGCCTTTTCTGTCCGCGTTGAAAAAATCAGCCTTTGCAAAGGTGATGAAGTCCTCCGGCTCCATCTGAAATGGGCATGAGAAGGCGCCACCGCTATCTGGGTCAAAGTATATGTCAGACCAGTCAAGCTTGGCGGCTTCAATAAACTGCTTCACTTTCATATTGTTACTCTATGTTGGGCATCTTTGAGTTATCTAGGATTAATTCACGGGCGAAAGCATTCACCTCCACCCGCGTTGATGTTTAGGTGTCGTTCACGCCGCGCCGCGCAGACTGGCGTCGGCATCCTTGATGACGAAACGCGCCTTGAGCCGGGCGTTTCTGGGCACTTGAAAACCGGCTGATTTCGGCCATTCTACATCGCATGAGCACGGTCAAAGAAATCGAGTCGGCCA
>CAZKMR010000033.1:0-6640 GCA_964553795.1 uncultured Bifidobacterium sp.
TTTTGCCACATCGAACGTTGCTGGCTGCCGACCTGAAAGACGCGATTGTATTTGCGCGCGGCTTGCGTGATCAAACGGCCCTCGCGAATCGTCAGCGTCATCGGTTTCTCGGCATAAACGTCCTTGCCCGCCTGACACGAATGCACGCAGATCAACAAGCGCCAATGTTCCGGCGTCGCGGTAATCACGGCGTCCACGTCCTTTTGTTCGAGCAAGCGGCGATAATCCTGAAACGCGACGGCTTCGTGTTTGGTCGCAACGTCTTTCGCGCGATTCAAATTCACATCTGCCACTGCGACCAACTTCGCCTCCGGAAGCTTGAGCAAAATGTTCAACAATCCGGTCGCCTGGCGGCCCATGCCGATGATGCCGATGCCGATGCGGTCGTTCGCGCCGGGGCGGCCGGCCTGGGCGAGCACGCCGCTGGGGAGAATTTGCGGCACCGCCGCGCCGGCCAACAGCGCGCTGCTTCGTTGCAGAAATGTGCGCCGGGTGAGCACGCTTCCTTGGTTACGACGCGATGGTTTTGATTTCATAGGTATTGGCGGTTGGTGCTGACCGAAGTCAGCCATAAACAATGTTTGTTCGCAGCAACACAAACGTGTCAGCGCGGCTTCGGTCGGGAAACGGGTTCATCCCGGAGCGGACGCGACGAAAACGCTCCCGCGTAATTGTGGTAAGCCTCGCGCAGTTTTTCCGGCGTCGCCGCACCGCGATGCACCCAAACGCGATACCGACATCGAATCGGCGCATCCGGTTGGAACGTTTGCTCTTTAACTCCCGGCCACCCAACACACAACACGCCGTAATGCCGCGTCAGCCATTCGGGCGGAAAATCTGGATGCGTCGGCGAGATAAAAATCGCCGCGCCGCTAGGACTGGTTGCGCCGCGAAATTCCGCCGAAAAATCTGCCCACGGCAAACGCGTGACCGTCAGGTCCTCTTTCGTTCGCCCGTCCGGCACGGTGATGATCGGCGGCGTCTTGTGTGGCGCATAACGCAATGTTAAACCGCCGTAACTTTTATCCTCCGCACCGCGCAAGGTCAGCGGTTCGCCCAGCGGCGTCCAAATCAGTTCCACATCAATTGCGCGGCCGTCCGCATTCGCGGGCAACGCGCGCAGCCAGACTTCTTCGCGCACAGCCTTGCGGTTGCCGATCAGCCAATGATTTTGCACGCCGAGAACTGCGGCGGTTTCGCTCGCTTCACGTTTCAACCAGCGATCAAATTCATGCCGAATGCCTTTCAACATCCAAAGGTCCACTTCGTTCGTGCCGCTCTTCACATGCGGCCAGGACCAAAACAAACCGCGATGATGATAATGATCGCGCGGGAAATCGTCCGTGATCACTTCGCCATCGAGTCCGTAAATCGGATGCACATAACTACTGCGCGCGCGGTCGGCGGGAGCGTTGGTGCTGGTGATGACGCCGTGATTGTAAACGAGCACGGGTTTATCGCCTTCCCAGAGACCAAGCGATTTGTCATTCACGTCGGCGAAACGAAATGCGTCAGCCACAGCAGGAAGCGAAGCCGCGAGCAGAATGGGTAAAATCAGTTTTCTTTTCATTGGCAGATTCAGTTCAAATTTCCACACGCAACGCATCAATCTTCGTCTCGTCAATTTCCACGCCCAAACCCGGACCCGTCGGCACGGCAAGTTCGCCATTCTTCACTTGGAACGGCTGTTTCAAAAGCGATCCGCCCAGGAACTGCGGACCGTTCAACGCCGCCGGATACTTCAAATCATACGCGCCATACAAGATCAGCGACGCTGCGAGTGACACATCCGGATCAGTCAAGCCGCTGCCGAGAAACATCATGCCCGCATCGAGCACCATTTCGATCTGTCGCCGCGCTTCGGTCAATCCGCCGCACCGCGCCGGCTTCATCGCCACGCCGTCGAGACATTTTAGCTTGATGAACTCCTCCAACTCGACCGACGACACGACGCCTTCGTCCATGATGATAGGCAACGCGCCTTGTTTCTTGAGACGTTGATAACCGGTGATGCGATTCGGCGGCAACGGCTGTTCCATCACCGGCACGCCGATTTCTGCAAGCTTAGGAATCACCGCGAGCGCCGTCGCTTCATCATAACCGCCGTTCGCGTCGGCCCAGAGAAATCCATCCGGCACAAGTCGCTTGACGATGCGACACATCTCCACGTCGAACTTGGGATCAGGCGCGACCTTGACATTGAAGTTTTTGTAGCCGCGCGCCCGGCCCTGTTCGATCAACGGCTCGATTTCATCCAGCGTGCGCGGGTTCAGCGTCCAACTGAGCGTGAGTTTCTCGCGGCCCTTGCGCTTCCAAAGTTGTGCGACGTTTTGCCCGCGCTGTTTTCCATTCAAGTCCGCGAGCGCGAGGTCAATGCCCGCTTTGCAAATCGGTTGGCCAGTCGAGAACGATGGCGCGATGTTATTTTGCAAAACGGTTTCAATCGCCGTGGCATCCCCGGAATTCAGCCCAATCAGTTCCGGCGCAAGATAACGCGTGATGGTGGAGTAAACCGATTCGATGGTTTCGTAACTCCACTTGGGAATCGGCACGCTTTGTCCCCAGCCGACTGTCCCGTCGCTCGCGGTGATTTTCACCAACACGGCAGGCCGACCCGACGGACGCCCTTTCGGCCCCTCGAAAAACTTGAAGCGCCCAACCATCGGATAAATCAGCGGCACGGCGTCCACTTTGGCGATGGTCACGGCGCGCGGCGACGTTTCAGCGAAGGTGACTGACGGCAGCGCTACGGTGGCACTCGCGAGCGCGGTGGATTGCAGAAATTGGCGGCGCGTCAGGTTCACGGAGTTGTGAATCGACGGTTGAGATGACGAATTATTCGCACCATGAGTAACGGGAACGCGTTGTTTCTACTCCGCACCCGCAGCGCTGGCAATCGGTAAATCCGTCCATTTCTGGTTACGCCGGTAATGTCTGGCCAACCCGACAAATAACTTTTCATGGCACGCGCCGCGCATCCCGCTAAACTGGCGACATGAGTAATCCGCGCAAACGCGCCATCGGAATCGCCGGGCTGGCGGTCCTGATGATTTGGGCCGTGGCGTTGGGCGGATATTTCATCGCCAAGAATGCCAAGGTCACGGCGGAAAAAGTCCGTGCGTATGTGGAGTCAGTGGAATTGAGCAGACTTTCGGCGGCGGATCGCGCGGCAGCGTTACGGAAGCTGGCGGACATGTTGAATCGGCTCACGCTCGAAGAACGACGCGAGATGCGCATGGGGCGCGTGGTGGGCGATTGGTTCGCGCAGATGACGGAGGAAGAGAAGGCGGAGTTCATCGAAGCGACGATGCCCACGGGTTTTAAACAGATGATCGCGGCATTCGAAGAACTGCCCGAAGAACAACGCAAACGCACGGTGGATCGCGCGATGCGACGGTTGCGCGAACAACAACCGCGCGATGCCTTGGGTGAATCCGACGGTACGAATGCCCCGCCGCTGAGTCCGGAGTTGGAAGCCAAGGTGCGCACGATTGGGCTGAAATCGTTCTACAGCGAAAGTTCTGCGCAAACCAAAGCTGAGCTAGCGCCGTTGCTGGAAGAAATGCAGCGCGCGATGGAATCGGGCCGACCGTTTCGAGGCAGATGAACTGGAAGTCGAGAGTCGAGAGCCGAAGGTCGAGAGCCGAATTGGCTTTTACGCTGATCGAATTGCTTGTGGTCATCGGCATCATCGCGGTGCTGGCGGGATTGTTGTTACCCGCAATGGGCCGCGCGAAAGAAAGCGCGCGCGGCACGGCGTGTTTGAGCAATCTGCGGCAGATTGGTTTGGCGCTTCAGATTTACGTGGATAACAACAATCAGCGCCTTCCCACTATGCGAGACAGGTTGCCTGTAACGGATACGAACCAACCGCCGACAAATACGCTTCCCAGTGTTGAGGTCGTGCTGCAAAACGAGTTGGGAAACACGAATGTGCTCCGGTGTCCGTCAGATCGCGCCGGGGTCTTCGAAACAACCGCCTCCAGCTATTCCTGGAACAGCCTGCTCAACGGTCAGATGGCCGACCAACTTTCCGTGCTCGGGATGAAATTCGACGCCCACGCAATGCCCGTGTTTTTCGACAAAGAAAGTTTCCATGCCGCGCGCGGCGCGAACAAAGCCGTCAATTACCTCTATGCCGACGGGCACATCAAAAATCTCCTGGTGGTTGAGGGAACGATAAAGAAGTGATGATCGAACTTTCGCACCTGAACAAGAAATTTGGTTCGCGCGTGGCGGTGGCTGATGTCTCGCTGACGGTGCCGCGCGGCGAAATCTTCGGCCTGCTCGGACACAACGGCGCGGGCAAAAGCACCAGCATCGGCATGATGCTTGGCCAGGTCTGGCCCACGAGCGGTGAGGTGAAAGTTTGCGGACATGACGTGACGATGCATCGGGCGCGAGCGTTGCAGAAAGTGGGAGCGATTTTTGAAGCACCGGCGTTTTACGATTACCTCAGCGGCTGGCGCAATTTGGAAATCCTCAGTCACTACACTGCGCCGACGTCGAAGGAGCGCATTCGCGAAGTGGTGGATTGGGTCGGCTTGACCGGCCGCGAACAGAGCGCGGTGAAAACGTATTCGCACGGCATGAGAGCACGACTGGCGTTGGCGCAGGCGTTGTTACCGCAACCGGAGCTGCTGATTCTCGATGAACCCGGCAGCGGTCTCGATCCGGAAGGCATCGCGGAAATGCGCCAGACGATTTTACGACTACATCGCGAACTGGGTCTCACGATTCTCTTGTCGTCGCACTTGCTTACGGAAGTGGAACAACTTTGCTCGCGCATCGCGGTGCTGCATCGCGGCAAAAAGGTTTTCGACGGTGCAATCGCGGACGTGAAAGCCAAGCGCAGCCGCATCGCTTTGCGGACAACAGATTTTGCCTCCGCTGCTTCGTTCTTGCGACAGGCCGGGTTGATCTCCGGCAGCGAGGGCACGGAGTTTATCCTGCCGCGCGATGGCGTTACGACCGCTCAAATCAATCGCGCGCTCGTCGAAGCCGGGCATGCGGTGAGCGGCATCTGGGCGCGCGAACAAACGCTGGAAGATTTTTACCTGGAACTGGTCAAAGCCTCCCCTGCTGCGCCGCAACAAAACTGAATGTTCTTCGCCCAACTCAAAAACGAACTCTGGAAGCTGTTCGGCAAAAAGCGGACTTACATCGGCTTCGGCGCGTTTCTGCTCGCGCAAATGGTGATGCTGCTGACGTTCAAGTTCACGCGGTGGCAAAGCGACATGGAACGCCTGCTCGCCGGCAACGGCTACATCGCGGCGGAATTCATCTCCGCTCTGACAGTCGCAGTGGTCATGATGCTGCCGCAAATCATTTTGCTGATGCCGCTGTATGTGTCGCTCGTCGGCGGTGACTTGGTGGCCAAAGAATCTGAAGATGGAACGCTGCGGATGATTCTGTCGCGGCCGATTTCGCGCGTGCGACTGCTGTTCGTGAAATGGGTCGCGGGCGTCATCTTCGCGGCGGTGTTGGTGGCGGTGTTAGGCGCAACGGCGCTGGGATTGGCGCGATTGTTTTTTCCCTGGTCCGGCTTATTCGTATTCGTGCCCGGGCAAGCATTCAGCGTGCTGAGTTCGCACGAAGGATTGTTGCGCTACCTGTTCGCGCATGTGTTCTTAATCGTGAACGCCAGCACGGTGCTCTCGATTGCGTTCATGTTTTCGTGTTTCAACATGAAGCCCGCCGCCGCGACGATTCTCGCGTTGTCGTATCTCTTCGTGAATCTCGTGCTGGAGGGAATTCCGTTTTTTGATCGCTACGAAAACTGGCTGATCACGCATCACTTTCGCTGCTGGCTGAATGTGTTCAGCGATCCGATTCCAGGATGGCAAATCGTGCAATCGGAGCTGTTGCTGTTCGGCGTTTGTGCGACGGTTTTTGTCATCGGCACCACCGCTTTTCACGTCCGGGACATCAAGTCGTGAGGCGACATTTCGTCCGAGGTGGAAGCGGAAGTCTCCGCCAATCGCCTCCCCACAACAGGTTTGGCTACCAGCCAATTTCGCCCCCAACTAATGGTGTTTTCTGCCCCAAAAAAGGCGAAAATAACATTGTGCGTGAACCGCCTAATTCCTACTATTTTGGCGAGCCTGTCAGCGCCTCAAATTCACTGCTGACGCCAGCAATTTTTTATGTCCAACGAGAGCGACGTGTCCGCAGAAATTACGACTACGAGCAGCACCGCGGTGCAGGGAGATTACGATGCTTCAAAGCTGTCCCAACTGAAAGGTTTGGAGGCAGTCCGCAAGAAGCCTGGTATGTACATCGGCGGCACGGACGAACGTGCGCTGCATCATTGCGTGAGCGAAGTGCTCGACAATTCCGTGGACGAACATCTCGCCGGACACTGCAAAAAAATCGAAGTCACCATTCATGTGGACGGTTCGATTTCCATTCGCGACGACGGGCGCGGCATTCCGGTGGATATCAACAAGGATTCCGGCCTTCCCGGGGTCGAACTGGTGCTCACAACGTTGCACTCAGGCGGCAAATATGGTCAGGGCGGTTACAAATTTTCCGGCGGCACGCACGGCGTTGGCGCGAAGTGCGTGAACGCCGTGAGCGAGTGGTTCGAGGTCGAAGTCTCGCGCGAAGGCCAGGTGCATCACATGGAATTCGAGCGCGG
>CAZKMR010000033.1:6740-40723 GCA_964553795.1 uncultured Bifidobacterium sp.
TCGAGGTCGAAGTCTCGCGCGAAGGCCAGGTGCATCACATGGAATTCGAGCGCGGCAAGACGACCAAGAAGCTCGAGGTTATCGGCAAGGCAAAAGGCACGGGCACGTTGATCACGTTCAAGCCGGACCCGGAAATTTTTCGGGAGACGACGGAATTCAAAGCGGATCGCATTGCCCAACGTTTGCGTGAACTGGCGTTTTTGAATTCCGGTTTGGAAATTCTTTTCACTGACGAACGGAACACCGAAAACGGCAACGAACGATTTTATTACAAGGACGGCGTGGATGAATTCGTGAAGCAGCTCAACAAGAACAAAGAGCCGCTGCATCCCAAAACTATCAACTTTCGCAAAGAGCAAACCGTCGAGACGCCGGACAAGAAAGTCGAAGTGCATGTCGAAGCGGTCATGCAGTACAACGACAGTTACAACGATCAGGTGCTCTGCTACACCAACACGATTCACAATCCCGACGGCGGCACGCATCTCTCCGGCTTCCGCAGCGCACTGACTCGCGCCATCAATCAATACGCGAAAGCAAATAGTCTGCTGAAAGAAAAAGACCCGCAGATCACCGGCGACGATGTGCGCGAAGGTTTGACGGCGGTGATTTCAGTGAAGCACAGCGATCCGAAGTTTGAATCGCAGACGAAGGTGAAGCTGATTTCGCCGGAAGTGGACAGCATCGTGGGCTCGGTTTGCTACGAAGGATTGATGAATTATTTCGATGCGAATCCACCCGTCGCCAAACGCATCATCGAAAAGGGTCTCAACGCTGCGCGCGCCCGCGAAGCCGCGCGCAAAGCTCGTGAAGCGGTGCGCAAATCGGCGCTCACGGGCGGTGGTTTGCCCGGCAAGCTGGCGGATTGCTCCGATCGCAATCCCGAGAATACGGAACTCTACATTGTCGAAGGTGACTCTGCCGGCGGCTCAGCGAAGCAAGGTCGCGACCGGAAGTTTCAAGCGATTCTTCCGATTCGCGGCAAGCTCATCAACGTCGAGAAAGCGCGGCTCGACAAGGTGCTTCAGAACAATGAAATCCGCACGATGATCACCGCCATCGGCACGGGCATCGGCGACAGCGAAGGTGAGGGCGCGTTCAACATCGAGAAGTTGCGCTATCACAAAATCATCATCATGACCGACGCGGACGTGGACGGTTCGCACATCCGCACGTTGCTGCTGACATTTTTCTATCGTCAGATGCCGCAGCTCGTGAAGCAGGGGTTTGTTTATATCGCACAACCGCCACTCTACAGCATCACGCGTAAGAAGAAGACCGATTACATTGACGACGACGCGGAGTTGAATCGAATTTTACTTCAGAACGGCGTCGAGGAAGTGAAGTTGAAAAACCTCGCCGACGGTAATGAATTCAATCCCAAGCAACTCGAAGAAATTCTCACGTTGCTTGAATCGCTCGACAAGCACGCCGTTTACATCAAACGGCTTGGGGGCGATTTTGCGGACTACGTCGAGAAGCGCGCGCAAGATGGATTATTACCGCAATCCATGGTGAAGGTCCGCGAAGGTAACGACGAAACCGTTCACTACTTCACCACGAACGAAGAATTGGAAACGTTTAAGAGCGCGAACAACGATTTGTTCGGCGGCGACACTGAAGTGATTGAAAAGAAAAAGGACGGACCGACACGCCGCGCCAAAGTTTCCAACTTGCACCTCGAAAGCAAAGCTATCGCGGACTTGCTCGGCAAGTTGAGTAAGAAAGGATTGAACATCGAACACTACGCCGCGCAGGACAAACCGCTCTTTGAATTGGTTGAAGGCGAAGGCGAACGCGCCACGACGACTCCGTTGTTTTCCATTCCCGAGATTCTCGCCGGCGTGAAGTCCGTCGGCAAGAAAGGCATCCAGATGTATCGCTTCAAAGGTCTTGGCGAAATGGATGCGAAGGAACTTTTCGAGACCACCATGAACCCGGTTAAGCGCAAGCTGCTGCGCATCGACCTGACCGACGCGGTCGAGGCCGAGGAAATGTTCGTCAAACTCATGGGCGACGAAGTCGAGCCGCGCCGGCAGTTCATTGAGGATAATGCGCTGAACGTCCGCAACCTCGACGTTTAATTTAGTCCCACCAGTTTTTCCATTTTGCACCATGCCAGACGAAACTGAAAATAATCAGCCGCCGCAAGATCAACAACCGCCACAACCGGGCGGACTCTATTCGCAGGGCGAAAAAATCCAGAAGATCAACGTCGCCGAGGAGATCAAGAACTCGTTTCTTGATTACTCGATGTCGGTGATCATTTCGCGCGCGTTGCCTGACGTTCGCGACGGCCTCAAGCCTTCACAACGCCGCATCCTGTACGCGATGGAAAACCTGTCGCTGTTCCCGGGGCGCAAGCACATCAAGTGCGCAAAGATTTGCGGTGATACCTCCGGTAACTATCACCCGCACGGTGAAGCGGTGATTTATCCGACGCTCGTTCACATGGCGCAACCGTGGGCCATGCGCGAGAAGCTCGTGGACGGCAAAGGCAACTTCGGCTCCGTCGAAAACGATCCGCCGGCGGCGATGCGTTACACCGAGGCGCGACTCACGCATCTCGGCGCCTTGCTGATGACGGACATGGACAAGGACACGGTGGATTTCGTCCCGAACTACGACGAACGCCTCACCGAGCCGACCGTTTTTCCCGCCGCGTTCCCAAACCTGCTCGTCAATGGCGGCACGGGTATTGCCGTCGGTATGGCGACGAACATGCCGCCGCATAATCTGGGTGAAGTTATTGACGGCATTTGCGCGCAGATTGACAAACCGGAGATCACAATTCCGGAATTGATGAAATTCGTCAAAGGACCGGACTTCCCGACCGGCGGCATCATCTGCGGCATCGAAGGCATCAAAAATTATTTTCACACCGGCAAGGGCAGCGTGAAGTTGCGCGGGCGCATTGGCGCGGAAGAACTGCGCGGCAACCGCGAACAACTCGTCATCACCGAGATTCCGTTCAACGTCAATCGCGCCGGGCTGGAAGAACAGATCGCAAACCTCGTTAACGAGAAGATCATCACGGAAATCTCCGCGATGCGAAATGAGTCGGACGAACATTGCCGGCTCGTGATCGAACTCAAGCGCGATGCCGTGCCGAAGGTCGTCATCGCCAACCTCTTCAAGCACACGCAGCTCGAAATTTCCTTCAGCGTCAATTCGCTCGCGATTGATCATGGCCGTCCGAAGACGCTGAATCTCAAGGAAATCATCCAGTGTTACATCGAGCATCGCCGCGAGGTGGTATTGCGCCGCACCCGCTACGAACTCAAGAAAGCCGAGGAACGCGCGGAACTGCTCGAAGGTTACATCATCGCGCTATCGAACCTCGACGAGTTCATCCACATCATTCGCTCCAGTAAAACGCGCGATGAAGCGAAGATTAAACTGCTCGCGTTTGAATGGTCGCGCGAACAGGTGGAGAAATGGGGCGTGTTGATTCGCCAGGAAAGCCGGTTGCAAGCGGGTCGTTATGCGCTGACCGAACGGCAAGTGGACGCGATTCTCGATTTGCGGTTGTATCAGTTGACCGGTCTGGAAATCGACAAGATTGACAAGGAATACAAGGCGCTGCTCGAAGTCATCAAAGACCTGCTCGACATTCTCGCGAAAGAATCGCGCGTGATGGGGATCATCAAGCAGGAGTTGCAGGCGATCAAAGAAAAGCACGCCACACCGCGCAAATCCGAGATTGTTCCGGACGAAGGCGAAATTGCCATCGAAGACCTCATCGCCAACGAAGGCGTGATCATCACGCTGACGCACGCCGGCTTGATCAAGCGCACGAATGTCAGTCAATATCGCGCGCAACGGCGCGGCGGCAAAGGCGTCATCGGCATGACCACGCGCGAAGGCGAAACTGCGGAGGACAACGATTTCGTCGAACACCTCTTCACCGCCAGCACGCACGATTATCTGATGTTCTTCACCAACACCGGTCGCGTGTATGTGGAACGCGTGCATGAGATTCCCGACATGGGTCGCGCCGCGAAAGGTCGCAGCATTGCCAATTTGCTTGAACTCAAGGAAGGCGAGAAGATTGCCGCGTTGATCCGCATTCTCTCCAAGACGGATGAAAATCGTGAAGACACCACTTGGCAACAACCGGGAGAACTCTTCTTCGCAACGCAACGCGGCACCGTGAAGAAAACTTCGCTGAGCGATTTTGCGAACGTTCGCAAAGGCGGCATCATCGCCATCGGCATCGAGGAGGGCGACACGTTGATTGATGTAAAACTTACTCGGGGTAGCGCGGGCGAAGGAGATCCGGGCGACGACGTGGTGTTGATCACCAAAGATGGCATGAGCATTCGGTTTCACGAAGCTGATGTCCGTTCGATGGGGCGTGCCGCGGGCGGCGTGCGGGGAATTAATTTGGATGCAAACGATGCACTGGTGGCGGCAGCGATAGTCGTCCCCGACGCGACGTTGCTCGTAGCCGGCGAAAACGGCATTGGCAAACGCACCTCGTTCGACGAATACCGCGTTCAAAGCCGTGGCGGCAAAGGTATTATCACCATGAAAACTGGCGATAAAACCGGCGGCGTAGTCGGTGCGTTGACCGTCCGAGAAGCCGACGAAATCATGCTCATTACCGTGGGTGGCCAGATGGTGCGCACTTTCGTGAAAGACATCCGCGAAGCTGGACGTAACACCATGGGGGTCAAACTCGTAAATCTGGACGCGGGCGACAAACTTCAAGCCATTGCGCCGGTCATCAGCGAGCCGCAAGAGGAGGCTGCCGACGGCAACGAAGTTGCTGCCCCGTAGGGCCTGATGGCGAAGTTGATCGTTACCACCAAGGCATTGGCCGGATTGAGCTGTGAGTTGGATTCTCATTGGGTGACGATTGGCCGCGCCGCGACGAGCAAATTTGCCATTCCGCACGCGTCGGTTTCGGGTCAACACTGCGAAGTGCTGGCGCGGGGCGAGGAATTACTGGTGCGGGACATGCGTTCCACAAATGGGACGTTTATCCAGGGCACGATGGTGACCGAAGGCGTGGTGAAACTCGGCGCGAGTTTTCGCATCGGCGAAGTGGACATCTGGTTCGAACCGTCGGAATCAACCGCCCCGCCGCCGCCGCGAATTTCCATCTACGGGAAATCCACTTCCCCTGCCCCGCGGCCAACCGCCGCGGCGGAAAGCCCGGGCAACAAAAAGCATCAGGTGCTGTTGGTGGATGACAGCATGGCGTTTCTGGAAACGGTCGGAGAAGTTTTTGAATCGCTCAGCAACAAGACCTGGGAAATTCATCGCGCCGCCTCGGCTGATCAGGCGTTGGCTCTGCTGCAACAACATTCCATCGAACTCGCCGTGCTCGATATCAACATGCCGATGCTCGACGGCGTGCAGTTGCTGCGGGTCATTCAACGGCGCCATCCCGACGTGAAGAAGGTCGTGTTGACGGGGCAACCGAGCGACGCACATCGCGCCAACAGTCTCGCCAACGGCGCGGAACTGTTCCTCGAAAAACCCACAACGGCGAATGGTATCTCTTCCATTTTCAATCTGCTCAACGATCTGTTCACGTGGAATCAACGCGACGGTTTCTCCGGCACGTTGCGGCAAGTGGGCTTAACCGACGTGATCCAGATCGAATGCCTGCGACGCAGCTCCTGTCTGTTGGAAGTTCACAATCTGGAAACGCATGGTGTCATTTACATAGAATCCGGCGAAATCGTGCATGCAACGGCAGGAACACTCGTCGGCGAGAAGGCCTTGTTCCGCGTGCTGGGTTTGCGTAATGGCGAGTTTCGCATGCAGGCGTTTCAAGCGCCGCCGGAACGCAGCATCAAAGGATCGTGGGAATATCTGCTGATGGAAGCGGCGCGCGTGACCGACGAAAGCCGGCTGGCCCGCCCGGAGGAGGACACTTTGCTGCTGCCAAAACCGCCTCCCGCCAATACCGATTCCAAGTCAGCCGCTAATCTCGCCAATGGCAAACCATCCGTTTTGCCCGACGACAACAGCTTCAAGGAATTGGGGGAAGACATCGTTGTCGTCTCCACCTACGACGGCAAATGGCATCCGGTGGAAGGCAGCAAACGCTGAGCATTCGCGCTGGGGAACGGCCGATCTTATTCGTTCAAACCGTGCCGCGTTGGCGGACGACTGTGCGACGCGGCCGTGTCAGATCGAACTGGAGTTTCTGCGGCGGCCCCCGGTTTCGTCTCGCTCAAACCGGTCGTCAGATAATCGAACCCGCCGCGGTGGCAAACTTCCGTCCAAAATTTCGTGCGCGCTCTGGCCTGGGTTGACTGGCCTGCTCCGGCAAGCAAATCCAGCACCGCTCCGCGGAAATCGCTCCGCTGCTCCAGCCAGCGCTCGAACCACGCCTCCAGCGCGGGCAACGAAGCCGGAGTTTGCAACGAGCACACGAGAAAAAGGTCGGCCTCCAGTGCGTCGCGCGCCGCCACCGGAGCAAGATGCGGATCGAGCAAAAAATCGGTGCGCCACCAGTGAAATTTTAATTCCACCTCCGGCCAAAATTGATTCACCAGCGTGTTCCCAGCCCGCAAGGCCTGCGTGCGGTGGCTTTCGTTATCATAGAGCACCAGCACCGTGCAAACCTCCCGGAAGTCCGCTGACTCTGGTTCTGCAATTGGCAAGTTCATGATGTTTGCGCCAGGTAAATATCTGTGCGCCCGGCCAGGGACTGGCGAAAAAGGGCTCTAAATCAGCTTCCTCCCGTCGCCCGAACTTGCAAGCGCATTTTTCGTCGGTTAATCACGCAGCCTTCGCGAGAAAAAACCTTGTGGAAAAAGCGTTGCCGCGCCGCGTGGCGACTTTTAACGTCTGGTCGTGGCAGTGCAACTCACGATTCTTGGCAGCGGTTCCAATGGTAACGCGTCCTACGTCGAGACCGACGAAACGCGACTGCTCGTGGACGTCGGTTTCAGTGGCCGCCAGATCCGCCAACGCCTCGCCGGCATCGGTCGCGTGCCGGAAAATCTCACGGCCATCCTGATCACGCACGAACACATCGATCACATTTGCGGCCTCGCCACCATCGCGGAAAAAGCGCGCATCCCGGTTTATTGCAATCGCGCCACAATGGAGGAAATCCAACGTACGCTGGGCGCGAATCTGGATTTTCGCCTGTTCGTTGCCGGCGGCGGATTTGATGTCGGCGACATCAGCGTGGAAACGTTTTCTGTGCCGCACGACGCGCAAGATCCGGTGGGTTTCGTGTTGCACACGCAGAATGTGAAAATCGGTTTTGCGACGGATCTCGGCCACGTCACCAAACTCGTCATTGAACGCATTCGCGCGACCAACGCGTTGGTGCTCGAATCCAATCACGACGTGCGCATGTTGCAGGAATGTCCCAAGCGACCGTGGAGTTTGAAACAACGCATCCTGAGTCGGCACGGCCATCTCTCCAATGAAGCGGCGGCGGATTGTATCGCGGAAATCATGTCGGGCGACCTGCGTCATTTGTTTCTCGGCCACTTGAGTCGCGATTGCAATAAACCCGAACTCGCCCAGCGCGTCATGTTTCAACGCCTGCAAACACTCGGCGCGAACCACGTGCAACTCCACGTGACGAGCCAGACCGTGACCAGTCCCACGCTGGCGCTTTGAAATCTCGTAAGGCTGCGCATGTGGCGGGTTGAACGCATCACTTCTCTCGATCTTCCCGAGCTGGCGCCCTATCGCACGCTCAAGTTGCCGCATGACCACCGGGAGCGCGGGATCTTCGTGGCCGAGGGTGACAAAGTCGTGCATCGGTTGTTGGCCAGCACTTTGGAAATCGTTTCCGTGCTCGTGCCCGAACATCGGTTGACCGAATACGAACCGGCCCTGCGAGCGCGACCCGAAAACATCACCACCTTTGCCGTGACCGAGAAACGCGTGTTGGAAGAGCTCGTCGGCTTCGAAATGTTCCAGGGCGTGATGGCGGTCGCGAAGATTCCCTCCCCTGCTCCGCTTGCTGAATTGCTGCACAAATCTCCTGCCCCGCGCTTGTTCGCCGCTGCCGATGGATTGAGCAACGCGGAAAACATTGGCGTGCTCGTGCGCAACTGCGTGGCGTTTGGCGTGCAGGCTTTGTTCGTCGGCGAAACCAGTGCCAGCCCGTATTTGCGTCGCGCGGTGCGCAACTCCATGGGCACGGTGTTTCAACTGCCGATTCACGAAACGACGCGTCTCGCGGAAACGCTGGGAGAACTTCGCGCCGCTGGAGTGCGTTGCGTCGCCGCTCATCCGCATACGGAGCAACGAACGCTCGCCGCGACGGATTATCACCGCGACACCTGCATTGTTTTTGGCGCGGAAGGCAACGGCATTTCTCCCGCGGTGCTCGCCGCGTGCGATGAAGCCGTGGCGATTCCTATGCCGCCGAGCGTGGATTCGCTCAATGTCGCCAGCGCGGCCGCCGTGTTTTTCTACGAAGCCCAGCGACAACGCTCCCACGCCCGAGTGAGTTAAAACTCTCCTCACTTCAACACCAGCGGCACGAGCCAGTAAACCGTCGCAATCACCGCGATCATGCTGACCAAATCCAGCACGAGGCCGTGCCGAATCATTTGCCGCAACGGCACGCAACCTGAACCGTAAACCACCGCGTTCGGCGGCGTGGACACCGGCAACATGAACGCCAGCGACGCCGCCAGACAAACCGCCAACGCCGGTTGCAACGGTGGCACTCCCGCTGCTTGCGCCACGGCAATAGCCACCGGAATCACCATGTTCGCCGTCGCCGTGTTCGAAGTCGTTTCCGTCATCGTCGTGCTCACGACGGTAAACAATATGATCAGTCCGAGGGTGGTGTTGGTATGCAGCGCGTTGGCGAGCCCTTCGCCCATCCATTTCGCAAGACCGGTGGAAAACATCGCCTCACCCAGCGCCAGTCCACCGCCGAACAAGAGAATCGTGCCCCAATCAATCCGCTTCGCCTCGCGCCAGGTCAACGTGAACTCGCCGTGCTTTAGATTCACCGGCAACGCAAACAGCATTGTCGCGCCAAGCAAGGCGCACACGCCCTCGGGCAAATGTCGGTTCAACCATTGATAAAGCGGCGCCTCCACACCTGCGATCACTGCCACGACTCCGGGTAACAACCACAGCGTCACCGTCACCGAGAATGCCATCAACACGTTCCATTCGCCGCGCGACAGCCGACCCAGTTGCGTTCGCTGCGTGCGAATCCAATCGGCACTTTGCCCCAGCAAATTTGCATCCGCCGGACACGCCCGGCTCAGGTAGAAAACCAAAAACGCGATCAAGAGAACGGCGAGCGGCAACGCCATTGTCATCCACTGAAAGAACGTGATTTTGAAATTCAGCGTCCGCTCGATGAAGCCGATGCCAATCAGATTTGGCGGCGTGCCCACCGGTGTTGCCATGCCGCCAATTGAAGCCGCGAACGCCGCTGTCAACATCAGGCCCGTGCCGAATTTCAATTCGGTAAATTTCACCTCGCGTCCGGTCACCGCGTTTTGTTGGCGCGCCATTTCGGTCAAAATCGCGATGGCGATGGGAAACATCATCGCGGCGGCAGTGGTGTTGGAAATCCACATGGACAGCGCGCCCGTGATAATGCCGAACGCCGCCAGCAGTCGCGCCGGACTTTTCGCCACCCACTTTTGACTGAGAATGTGAAAGGCAACGCGACGATTCAGTCCGTGATGCAGCATCGCTTCCGCCAACAAAAAGCTGCCGAGGAATAGAAACAATATCGGATGGCCGAAGCTGCGAAAAATCTCGCGTTCACTTGCCACACCACAAACCACGCACAGCGCCGGACCCAACAGCGCCGTCACCGCCAACGGAATGGCCTCCGTCACCCAGAGCGTGATGACCAGTCCGAATACCGCAAGCAGCCGATGTGCGGGCGTGCTCAAAGTTTCGATCGGCAAGAACCACAGCGTGAAGAAAACCATCGGCGCGGCGATGAAACCAACGCGCCGCCGCCAATTATCAAAGCGATCTTCGGCGGAAACAGCGGCGCTGGATTCGTTGGTCATGGTTCGCAGGACAAATACGCAAAACCAACAGCGATGGCGAGATGAACTACCGGGTGAGTCGTTCAAGTCGCACCGGCACAGTGGACTTTATGCCGGGCGGCTTCAATGTCGTGAATAATCCCTTCCAAAAACCAAATCCATAAAAAATGTGCGAAGCGACCAAAAACGGAACTGCGCAGATCGAACGAACGATTCCGCCTTGCGGCATCAGCGCGAGCGTTTGCAACACGATCGCCACGGCATACAACATCAGCGGCGCGAGAATCCACGGCCAAATAAAACTCACCGGCACCGCCACCATCAAGTACGCCACGAACGCCGGCGGCACGAAGTTCGGCAGCGAACCGAGAGTTGGCGTCGTGCGAAACTGTTCCGCGCGACCGCGACCGTACGTCATCAACATGCGCGTAAATTGTCGCAACGTGCGCCGCGGTCGTCGCCACACGAATAACTCCGGATCGTAAAGCAGTTTGCCGCCCGCCTTCTGAATGTTGTCCATCAGCGCGTTTTCCTCGTTTGGATAAAGGGCCTCGTTAAATCCACCGTGCTGTAACAACGTCGTGCGCCGCCCGAGCATGTTGCACAGGATCAGTTCCTTTTCGCTCGTGGCGCGCACGTTGCCCACTTTCGTATAACGCGCGCGACTTGGCCCGAACGCAATCCAACTCGACAACACCAGCGCGAACACCTGCTCCAGAAATGGCGCGTCCGGCGGACAAAGATTCGGTCCGCCCACCATCTGCACTTGCGAATCGCGAAAATGTTCCACCGCGCGTTTCAGATTTTGCGGTTGCGCCAACGAGTCGTCGTCGAGGAAATAGATTAATTCACCAGTCGCCTCCCGCAGTGCGGTGTTGCGTTGCACCGACGGTTGTTTGCCACGCGCGAGAATAAGTTCTATTTTCTCCGCCGGATAATCCAACGCGCGCGCGGCAGCGACCGCTTGCACTTCCGGTTCATCCGGACGCGCGGGAATGATGATGGAAACACTCGGCAACGACTCGCTCACGGCGCAGAGGCTAAGAATTTGGCGGCACGACTTCAAAGGGGAAAGTAACCTCGGGTCGCGTCCAGGTGTGATTAAAAGTGGGTGAGATCCGGCGCGAATGATGGTGGAGCGCGGACGGTCTCCGTCCGCAGCGCGCCGCCACTGCGACCCGCATTGAATTTTCCCATCCGCTTTTCGCTGGCCCCGCGCTGCAAGCGGGGACCGCTCGCGGTCCGGCAGATCCCAACTCCCACTTTTAATCCCACCCATGGCGACCTGATTGGGCGGAGCGCGGCTGTGTCGCAGACCAGCCGCAGCAATGTGATCGCTGCTGCGGCTGATACTTCGCACACAGCCGCGCTCCGTAAATTAGCCACGGCTTGTTTTTCGCTGAATTTTCGCCAAGCTCCCGCGATTGAAGATTCTGGATCGCATCAAAAGGCACCATCGTTATCTGCTCGCGGCACTAGCGGGTTGGCTGCTTTCAACGGCGTTTCCAAATTACAACTTTGCCGGCGCGGCGTGGGTCGCTCCGGCGCTGCTCCTGGCGTCCGCCTACTACCAAACTGGCGCGGCAGCGTGGCGCATCGGTTACGTCGGCGGACTCGTCTGTTGGCTCAGCACGTTGACTTGGCTGCTGGAAATTCCCGTTACCGGATTTCCCATTCTCGGTTGGATCGCGCTTTCGGCCACCGTCGCGCTGTTTCCGGCGACGTGGGTTTGGCTGCTCAGCGGCAAGATCGGGCAAGGCAGTTGGCTGCGACGCTGTTTCTGGGCGTTGGGCGGCGCGGCGGCGTGGGTGGCGCTGGAAATGATTCGCGCCCGCGTGCTCGGCGGTTTTCCGTGGACGCCACTCGGCGCATCGCAATGGCAGATGACGCCGCTGATCCAAATCGCCGCCGCCACGGGCGTTTATGGCGTGTCGTTTCTCGTGGTGTGGGTCTCGCTCGCGCTGTATTCGAGCGCGCAAGCATTGTTGCGAAATCCCACCACGCGTTACATCTGGCTGGGCGAAATCGTGCTGCCCGCTGTCGTTACCATCACCATTTTCAATCTCGGCAGCGCGCGTATTCGCAATGCTCTCCCTCCTGATGATTCAATTCGCGTCGCTTTTGTTCAACCCGCCGTGCCGCAAACGATGATCTGGGATCGCAGCGAGAATGCGAATCGCTTCCGGCACCTGATGACGCTCAGCGCCGCTGCCGTCACGAACGAGCCTGCGTTGTTGCTCTGGCCGGAAGCAGCGCTGCCGGAAGTCAACGACGCCACCTTTGCCGCCATCACTAACTTTGCGCAGCAGCACAGCGTCCCGATGATTTTGTCCACCGACGATGTGCGCCCGAAAAAGAATCCCACGCCCGATGATGCCTATGATTACTTCAACGCCGCGCTCGCCTTCGATGCGAAAGGCGAATGGTCGGGTGTTTATCACAAGCGCCAGCTCGTCATGTTCGGCGAGTACGTTCCGCTGGTGAGTTATTTGCCGTTTGTGAAGTGGCTTACGCCCATCACCGGCGGCTTTACGCCGGGCGATAAAATTGTGCATTTCGATGTCGCGGGCGTGCGCATTGCGCCGCTGATCTGCTTTGAAGATTTGTTTCCGCATCACGTGCGCGATCATTCGAACACGAACATTGATTTACTTGTGAACCTCACGAACGACGGTTGGTTCGGCACCAGCGCCGCGCAATGGCAACACGCCACCAGCGCCGCGTTTCGCGCCGTCGAAAATGGCCTGCCGCTGCTCCGCAGTTGCAACAATGGGATTACCGCGTGGATCGATGCGCAGGGTCGCCTGCGGGAAGTTTTCCGCGCCGCCGATGGCAGCGAATACGGGGTGGGCATCGCGATCTGGGAGATTCCGTTCCGCTCCGCTGAGAATCGCTCGCCGACCCTCTACCAACGCGTGGGCGATCGCTTCGGATGGACTTGCGTTGGCATTTTCGCCGTCTTGATATTGTGGCGCTTCAAAACGGCGCGAAAGAAATGATCACGCTTGCAGCAACGTTCGTTGCCATTTCATCAAGGCGGGCGCGAACTGCTCCCAATCCCGAGCCAATTCTCCCAACACCGCGCGACTCGCAATGATGGTTGGGTCAATGCCGAGACTGTGCGCGGCGGCATCCCGCCGTTCTTCCAATTCATGATAACGGCGGCGTTCTGCTTCAGTGGGACGCCGGGAACGATGGCGCAGGATTTGAGGATACGTGTCGGGCGGACGAATAAATGCCGCCCGCAGTGCTTTGACAATTCCCTCTTGTCGCCGCGGGGAAAGATGGCGCGGAAAGAGCGGTTCAACCGGTTGCCGTGTCGCGGCGGCTTCAGCGATGGCGACCATCTTTTCATGCGCCAGCACAAAGAACGGCGGGCGGTTGGCCTTAATGGCTTCGTCTTCGCGCCATTGCCACAATTCACGCAGCGCGGCCAAGCCGGCGCGACTCAACACGTGACTGCCCTTGATGCGCCAGACAGTGTCGCCGTCTTCTTCCGGCGCACGGGAACAATCCGTGATCAACCGCGCGCACCATTCGCGATGCCATTCGAGCCGATGCTTTTCGGTCAGGTCGCGCGTCAGATGGTTGGCGAGTTTTTTGAGGTAGTGCGTGTCATTGCGCGCGTAGTTGAGCATGCGTTCGGTCAAGGGCCGGCGCGCCCAGTCGGCTTTCTGCGGGCCTTTGTCTAATTTGACCTCGAGAATTTTTTCCACCAACGCGCCCAATCCGAATTCCCGATACCCCAACAATCGCGCCGCGAGCATGGTGTCGAAGATTGATCCCGGCGTGAAGGCGTGATGCTTGAAGAGCAGGCGCAAATCGTAATCCGCCGCATGCATGATGAGTTGATGCCCGGTCAACGCGTCCAGCAATGGATTGATATCAATGTCGGCCAGCGGGTCCACCAGCCGATCGCTCGCGCTGGTGCTGATTTGAATCAAACAAACCTTCTCGGGATACGCATGCAAACTGTCCGCTTCCGTATCCACGGCAATCCAATCCGCCGCCCGCACCACCGGCAAATACGCCGCCAGTTGTTCCTGAGTGTCAATCACGCGCGCAGATGAAACGCGAAAGCCGGGGCGTAAGTCAAAATCGTTTTCTGGCCGAATCCGCGCCTCCGGGCCGCGTCAGGACGCCTTGTCTGAATCCGCAATGGGCAAAGTAAAACAAAATTTCGCCCCTTGGCCCGGCGCGCTTTCCACCCAAACCCGGCCGCCGTGCCCCTGCACAATGTGTTTGACGATGGACAATCCCAGTCCCGTGCCGCCCTGCTCGCGCGACCGCGCCTTGTCCACGCGATAAAATCGTTCAAAGACCCGTTCCAGCGCGTCTCCGGGAATTCCCGGACCGTCGTCCTGCACGAAGAGCTCCACTTTGTCGTCATTCAGCGACCGTCCCCCCAACGTGACCGTGCCATTTTCGCGCCCGTATTTGATGGCGTTCTCCAACAGATTGCCAAGCACCTGTTCCAATCGCGCTTCATCCGCGCGCACCAACAAAGGCGGCACCGCGTGGCGCAGCGTGACATGCCGGGCTTCGGCGCGCGATTTGAAATCCGCCAACATCCGCTCGCCCAGCAAATGAACTTTGACCGAACCGAAGACCAAGGCCACCCGGCCTGATTCCAGCGCCGAGATCGTCAACAAATCCTGAATCAACAAATCCAACCGCCGCGCATTGCGATCGATGGTTTGCAGAAATTTCGTGGCGACTTCGGGATTGTCTTTCGCGCCATCGAGCAACGTTTCCGCGTAGCCCTTGATCAACGACAGCGGGGTGCGCAATTCGTGACTCACGTTGGCGACAAATTCCTCACGCGTGCCTTCGAGCTTTTTGAGCTGCGTTTGATCGTGAAACACCACCACCGTGCCGAGCTGCCGACCTTCGTTATTGGTGATGGCCGAAGCATTGATTTGCAACCACCGTTCGGGCGCACCCGGCAGGCGTAACTCCTGACCACTCACGCGCCCTTCCGTTCCGGCGCGTTCCACGAGGTCCGCAATTTCATGCACCCGCAACGCTTCGATCACCGTTTTGCCCAGCAACGACCCGGTGATGTTGAACATCTGGGCGAAAGCGCGGTTGGCGAACTCGACTCTCCCGTTCTCGTCGAGCACCAATACGCCTTCGATCATGCTGTCGAGCAACGCCTCCTGGCGCGCGTGAGTTTCGGCGGCGTTGGCGCGTTCGATTTCCTCGCGCCGCGCCGTTTCGATCTGCCACGCGGCGCGCTCCTGCTGCAATCGCGCGCGCCACCAGACATGGAGCGCGAGCAGGGCCACAATCGCAACAATGATGACGGCGGCTAGCATGGAAATAGAAGTGTCCCCCCCCGAAGGAATTGCCGCCGCGGAACACCGGCGACTGCGATTCGCAACCCGCCGCGAAGCGGATGGTCTGAAGCAAGTTTCAGCGCGGAATTCACTCCACAAACCGATACCCGACGCCGCGCACCGTATCGAGATATTTCGCCGCCGCGCCGAGTTTCTCCCGCAACCGCCGCATGTGCGTGTCCACCGTGCGCGTATCGATCAAGCTGTCGTATTCCCACACATCGCGTAGCAACGCATCGCGCGATTGCACCCGCCCCGCCCGTTGCGCCAGGATCGTCAGCAATTTGAATTCGGTAGCGGTGAGATCAATCGCTTTGCCCTTCCACGTCGCGCTGTGCTTGGGAATGTCAATTTGCAACTCACCGTAACGCATCGTCTCGCGCGCTTCCGTCTTGGTAATCCCGCGTTCGAGAATTTTTTTGATGCGCAACACCAGTTCCCGCGGGCTGAACGGCTTTGTCACGTAATCGTCGGCGCCGATTTCCAATCCCAGCACCCGATCGATTTCCGCCGCCTTCGCGGTCAACATCAGAATCGGCAACCGCGCGGTCGCCGGGTCGCGCCGGAGCAATTTGCACACTTCCAGTCCGTCAATTTCCGGCAACATCAAATCGAGCACCACCAGCGCCGGCAACGTCGCTTTGGCCTTCTTCACCGCTTCCTCACCGTCGGCGGCGGTGATCACGTCAAAACCCGCCTGTCGGAGGTTGAACTCCACCAGTTCGACCGCCTCCGACTCATCGTCCACCACGAGAATCTTCTGCTTCATCACTTGCAGTTGAATAGCACGCCGCGTGCGGCGAGACAATGCCGACCGCGCAACATGCCCGTTACGGCCATGTTACGAAATAGTGACAATCCGCTTCAACGCTTTCGGCGCCAGCCGGCGATGAACATCCCGTTGCCGCTCAAGTCCTGCGGCCAGAGGGTCACGGTTGGCGCTGGCGAAAATTTTTGCTGTGCCACGCCCGCCGGGAAACCCAACGCCATTGGCTCAAACTCCGATTGTGTTTGGCTAAAATATTCCACGACTTCATTCGTTTCAGCGTGCGTCAACGTGCAGACGGCAAAAATCAACTTCCCACCGGGCTTCACGCTCGACGCCACATTCGTCAGCAAGCGCTTCTGAAGCTCCGCCAACTCCCGCACATCGTTTGCCGTCGTGGTCCAGCGCGCGTGCGGGTTGCGTTGCCACGTGCCCAGGCCGCTGCACGGCGCGTCCACCAACACGCCATCAAATTTCGTTTTCGTCGGCAACTTCACGCCGCCATCCCAGACGACCGAGCGATAATTAAACGCCTTCGCTCGCGCCGTTCTTCGCTTCAAAGTTTTCAAGCGCCACTCGGCGCGATCGCTCGCCCAGATCAGGCCTTTGTTCTGCATCAAATCCGAAAGATGCAGCAGTTTGCCGCCTTCGCCCGCGCACGTGTCCCACCAGGTTTCGCCCGGTTTCGGAGCGCACAGCCACCCGACCGCCTGCGAGGCGATGTCCTGAATCTCAAATTCGCCGGCATGAAACTCGGGCGTTTTGAACAAGTCCATTTCCCCCGCAAAAGTGAACGCGTTCGGAAAAACATCGTTGCCGACGGCGCCGGGAAGCTTTTCTTCCAGCGACCCGCTGTAATCGCGCTTGGCTCGCAACCACAGCGTCGGTTCTGCCTGCAACGTACGCAGCCACTCGTCGCTCACCGTCATCACGTCATGAGTCCATGTGGGCACAACTTTCTCCCGCAGCTCCGCACTGGGAATGGATTTGGGGTTCGTGCGAAAGCGCTCGGCAAGACGACGGGACAAACGCATCCGCGCGTCCACCGTGCGTTCGTCCCGCAACCACGCGTGCCAGCGATAGTAAGTGAACACCGCCTGACTGACCGCCGCCGCGTCGAAGGGCGGCAACTCGCGATGTTTCTTCAGCACCTCGCGCAACGCCTGATCCGCCGGCTTTTCGCGACCCGCCGCGCGAATCACTTCCACCGCGATATCATGAACAGAAATTCTCACACCGGAAAATTACGCGAGCAGCCGTTCCCAACACAGAAGAAATCTCCGGAGAAATCGCCCTCAGCCGGCGACTCAAGACCGCGGCGCCCACGCGACGGAACTGCGTTTGACCCAACCGTAGCGATTGGCGTCGTCCGTAACCTGCACCCAATCGTGCTTGTGATCGAGCACGCGCAATTCCGCGCCATCGTTGGCGGTGAACGCGCTCGGCGCTTCATCCAACGGACTGTTGCGCACCGTCGCTTCGGAAGTGGTGACAATCGCAATGCGATCACTTTGGGTCTGTGACCAGGAAATCGCCAAGAGTGCTGCGGCAACCATTGTCACGCCCGCGCTCGCCCAGGTCCACGGTCTCAACGTTGCTGCCGCCGTGGGTTTAATCTGTCGCCACGCCAGCAATCCAAAGGTGAACCACAGCGCCGCCGCCGCGAGCCACGTCCATTCGCGCAAACTCAACATCCCCAGCGCCCGTTGCCACGCCGGCGTTTTCCAGGTCGGGCCGGTGACGCGATTTTGCGCGAAACGCAGATTTGCGCGCAGATCCGGATCGCGCGGGGTCAACTTCTCCGCCTGCCGATACGCGGCAATGGCTTGACCAATGTGACCCGCTTTGAAATGCGCATTGCCCAGATTGAAATACAGCACCGGCGAACGAACATCATTCGTGAGGATCACTTCATAGGCCGCCGCCGCTTCCGGGAATTTGTTCTGCGCGTAAAGCTTGTTCGCTGCATCGAACTGTGTATCCAACCCATCCGCAGCAAAACTTCTTTGGCCGAGCAACATCAGTCCCATTAGCGCCACGGCGCATCGCAATGCGATTTGGCGGTTGGCGGTTTTCATCCTCGCACCTCCGCCAGTTTGCGCAGCGCGTTTTCCAGTTTCGCAAGCACGGCGTTCAACTCCTGGGTCGAACTCACGGGCGCATAACGCGCCAAATTGCACAACTGAAACAACTCGTGCGTTTCATTCAGAGTCGAATCCGGCACGCCGCGCGGACGCAGTTTTTCGTCCAGCACCGCTTCCGTAATGGCCGACGCCGGACAATCCAATCGCTCGCCCAATCGTTCCTGTAAGAGATGAAACACTTCGGCAAAAAAGGCTTCCGATTTGTTCTGGCTCGCTAAACCGCGCAGCTTATCCAAGCCGGCGCGAATCGTTTGATCCACCTGGAGTTTCCGGCGCAAGCGGGGATTATTCGCCAGTGCATCCGTCCGTTTTCGCCAGACGAACGCGGCCAGAAATGCCAGCACCGGCAGAGATTGCGTCGCCAAAAACACCGGCTGCAGCAACAACGGCGTGGTTCCGCGCGGCACCGAACCGAGTCGTTGTTTGATGGGCACGATATCCGCCTGCACCGACGGTTCGCCCGCCGAGTTCTGATTCGCCGTCGTGGCAATGGTGGGCACGACGACTGCGCCCCCAGGCCGCACCGTGAGCGGCGTCGGCGGATGCGTGAGCGTGCGGAACATCCTGGTTTCCGGATCGAAGAACGAAAACGTGAATGGCGGCAACGCCTGAATATCCACGCTCTCCGGCGACACAATTTGCTCGAAGGTTTTCGTGCCTTGCATCCCGAGTTGATCGCTATGCTCCACTTGCGTTGTGGGTGGATACGTTTTGAATTCGCGCCAATCGGATTGCTCCGGCAACATCAGCGCGTCCAACGCGCCGCGCCCACTGATTTGCACGCGCACGGTAATGGGATCGCCCGTCGCGACATTCGTCGGCCCCACACTGACATTCATCGTGTAGTTGCCCACCGCACCGTTGAAACTCGCCGGCCGATTCTCCGTCGGCACGGGTAGGCATTGCAGTTCGGCGCTCTCCGTGGCCAAAGCGATTTGCGCGCGCTGCCCGCCGAAGAATGCTTCATGGGAATTTCGCGGCGGCAACGCATAGGAAATACTTGCGGTCACCGGCCCGATGCTGAGCGGCCCGGTCTTATGGGGCGTGATGGACACGACCAAAGGCACGATGGTGTAACTCGCGTTGCCGATTTGCACCCGTTGCCGTTGCGCTTCGACGGGTTTGCTCAACGTCAGTCCTTCGGTGGGAGAACTCGTAAATTGGAATTGCCCCCAGCCGTCCACGCCATCGCGCAGGTAAAGCTGGAACGAGCCCGTGATGATCTCGCCCAGATAAAGATTGGTTTTGGCGAGCACCAAGCGCATGAACGCAACCTGATTGGCCGCCGCGGCAGCGTCGGGCGGCGCGGCATTGGGCTTGAGCACCTTCAATTGCAGCGGCCGACTGCTGAGGCGTTGCCCGTTCACTTCCACGCTGACCGACGGAATGGTGTATTCCCCGGGCTGCCGGGCCGTGACCGCGAAGTTATGCGTGACGCGCGAACTGACCTGGCCGTGCACGAAACTGAACTGACTGGCCGGGCCAACGTAACGAATCTGCAAATTGGGAACATTGGGAGCGGCAGGCGTTTGCTCCGGTTGCGCGCCGTCAAACGTGAGTTGCAAGCCCGTGCTCTCGCCCAACGTGATGGTGTCGCGCTCCAGGCTGGCCGTAAAAGTCACCGCCATGGCCGGCAGACTCGCGGCCAGAAAAAGAAAAACCGCAGCGATCCGCTGCGAAACGGCTGCTACAACCGATCGTCGCTGTGGTTGATTTTCTAATCTTCCTGCCATTACCGGCGCAAAGTTTGTCCAATGTCGTGACCGGTGCAAGCATGGTTTCGACCGACGTCACGGACATGACAATCGACAACCCGCCGCGTCTTTCGTTCGACCAAAATCATGCCAACAGTTCCTGGATTTCCTCCCAACTCAACGCCGCTGCGAATTCCTCCTCGCCACCGATGGTCGCCGCGATGATCTCGCGCTTGCGATTTTGCAACGTCAGAATTTTTTCCTCCACGGTATCGCGCGTGATGAGTTTGTAACTGGTCACTACTTTCGTTTGCCCGATGCGATGCGCGCGGTCCGTCGCCTGATCCTCCACCGCCGGATTCCACCACGGGTCAAAATGCACCACCGTGTCGGCACCCGTGAGATTCAAGCCCACACCGCCCGCTTTCAAACTGATGAGAAAAACCGGAATTGTCGCGTTCGTTTGAAATCGCTCCACGACTTTGCCACGATCCGGCGTCGAACCGTCGAGATAACAAAACTCAATTCCCTCCGCGTTCAACCGCTCCTTCAACAGCGTCAACATGCCGACGAACTGACTGAACACGAGCACGCGATGTCCGCCATCAATGACTTCCTCCAACAACTCGGCAAACAGATCCAGTTTTCCCGAAGCGCTTGTCGGCTTCACATTTTCCAGCTTCAACAACCGCAGATCGCAACACACCTGTCGCAAGCGCAACAGCGCCGTCAACACCACCATGCGACTCTTCGCCAAACCTTGCGCGCCGACCGCTTCCAACACTTCCTTGCGACTCGCCTCGATGACTTGTTGGTAAACGCTGCGTTGATCGGGCGTGAGTTCGCAATACGACACCTGTTCCAGTTTCGCCGGCAAATCTGCCGCAACATCCTTTTTCAAACGCCGCAGCAGGAATGGTCGTAACCGCCGCGCCAGCCGCGCCTGCACTTCGACGTTCTTCTCCTTCACAATCGGCAGTTCATAGCGCTCGCGAAAATCCTTCGCGCTGCCGAGATAACCGGGCATGAGAAAGTCGAAGATGGACCACAGATCGAGCACGGAGTTTTCGAGCGGCGTACCGGTGAGCACCAGCCGATGCTGCGATTTCACGGCTTTGACCGCCTGCGCGTTTTGCGTCTGACGATTCTTGATGTGCTGCGCTTCGTCCAAGACAACCGTATCAAACTCAAGCTCGCGATACTTCTCCGCATCGCGCCGGATCAATGCGTAACTGGTGACAACAAGGTCGCTACTGGAAATCTGCTCAAACAACTTGTGTCGCTCCGGTCCGTGCAACGCTAGCACCTTCAACTCCGGCGTAAATTTCCTCGCCTCCGCCAGCCAGTTGAACACAAGGCTTGTGGGACAGACGATTAAGTGCGGAGTGCGGAGTGCGGAATGCGAAAAACCCACGTCCGCGCTCGGCGAGCTGCTCCGCACTCCGCACTCCGCACTCCGCAATGAATTCAAGAACGCCAACGCTTGCAACGTCTTCCCCAAACCCATCTCGTCCGCGAGAATTCCGCCAAAACCGTTCTCCCGTAAAAAACGCAACCACGCGACACCCTGTCTTTGATACGGCCGCAGCACAGTTTCCAACGCGCCGAGCGGCGGGCATTCGAGCTTTGCTTCGCCACTTTGTTTCGCCGCGCGCTCGCGCCAGGCCGATGGCGCTTGCACTTTCCAACTTGGATGCTGTTGCAGCGTCGCTTCGAGGAAACCCGCCTGTTGCCCGTTGATGCGATAACCCTGCGCGTGTTGTTGCGGTGCACAATCCAGCAGCACCTCCTGCAACTCCTCCACCGCGCCCGTATCAATCACCGCCATCTTGCCATTCTTCAATCGCGTATGGCTCTGTCCGGAGAGAATCAAACGCTGTATGTCCGATGCCGAAAACGTCTCCCCGCCGCTCGCCGCGAACACAACACCCAGATCAAACCATTGCACGCCCGACGGCGTGATTTGAAAGCGCGGCTCGACGCGCTCGATGTTCTTCAGCGTGCGATTCTCCAATTGTTCATCCAGCGTCACGTCCCATTCGCGTTGCAACTTGGGAAACTCGCGCGCGAAGAAATTCAGCACGGCGTTCTGTCCCATCAGTTGCATTTTTCCCTGCGAATCCGGCCCAGTGAAACCGCTGCGCTGCAAACGCGACAACGCGGCTCGTTCCGCATTGAAATCCCGCGTCGAATATCGCGTCGCCACTTCCGGATCAGGCAACCACACGCTCTCGTTCGCATCCGTCACCCCGACCGTCATGATGCGTGAACCGTAGCCGCACTGAAGCAATGCGTGCAATTGCGCCAGCCCGCCACGCAGCGACAACGCAAAGCGCGGCGCTTGCGGTTCAAGCGTGAAATCTTCGAGTTTGAAATTCGCCTCCACGCCGCCGGCCGCTTGCAGTTGCGGCCATTGCTGACTCAAAAACTGCGGCACTTGCGATCGCGCGATGCGGACCTGTCCTTGCAATATATTCTGCGCGCCCGGCGGTAGTCCCATTGGCCGCAATGTTTGCTGACGCCACACCCAGTCGCCAATCATCGCCAGCGCCGACGGTTTTTCTTTCACCGCGAGCACGATCTCGCCGTTGTCCTGCAACGTCGCGCGCAGCGGCAGTTGCAACGGCGTTCGCGAAATCGTCACCGCATTCGCTTTGCCCAGCGTGATGTTCTCATGTTCTGCCAGCAACGGCAGCAAGGCGGCAAAATCTTTTGCGTCCAATTGCAGCAAAGCAGGAGTCTCGCCTCCGCCAAGTTCTTCAATGCGCTCGATGATCGCGTCGTCCTGCGCCGAGAATGCAAACGGGCGTCCTTTCGGCAACGCGTTCAACGGACACCGTCCCCCGCCCCACTTCGCCTCAAAAACCAACATCACTTTGTCGCGCGCCACCGCTTGCTCGAAGTTCGGCGGGAGAATGACGAACAACTCCGCCGGCTCACCACTCGCGGTGCGTTGCAGCGAAGTTTTGGTAGGGCGCGTTACTCCGTGCGCGCCGTCCCGTGTCTGACCAGCCGCGGCGCGCACGGAGTGCGACGCCCTACCATCATCCGCTTTCTTCGGCTTTTGCGCTTCCAGCCAATGCAGCGCCACGGCCACACCGTGCGCGCAGATTTTCCCCCATTCCCGCGCATCGCGACACGTGCAGAGATTTTCGATATCTATCTCGCTCTTGATCACCATCGAAGCGCGGAAGGACACGCCATCATTTTGAACGACGCCACGCAACAGCGGCGGCTGCCAATACGAACTCAGCACCTGCCCCAGTTCGAGATAAGCGCGGGCGCGCTTGACCACGTCCCAACCGGCGGATTTTTGCAACAGCGCTTCGTTCAGCTCTACAGACATTCGGTTCAATATGCGGGCGAGACGGCGGCGCGTTCAAGACCACAGACGACCGGGTTGATCAGAAAATGCGGCGCTCATGTCGGGGAGCGCACGCGCCCTCGCGTGTGGCGGCGAACGCCTCGTTCGTCGCACCTGAGCGCGCCATCGCGCCAGCATCAACGCGCGATGGCGCGCGTTGCCCCGGCTGCGAGGCGCGTGCGCTCCCTAATGGATTCTTCTCCCAGCGGGAATGGCTACCATTTACCATGTCGCCCAATGGCCACTCTCGGCAAACGCAACACGCTCGGCATCATTCGCGAAGCCCCGCCCGGCTTGTATCTCAATGGCGGCGAGCTCGGTGAAATCCTGCTGCCGCGACGTTACATCCCCGCGAATCTTAAGCCCAAGGACACGCTCGACGTGTTCGTGTATCGCGATTCCGAAGATCGCCTCGTCGCGACGACCGAAACGCCGCTGGCCACCGTTGGCGAATTTGCCGCACTGAAAGTCGTCAGCATCAATGACCGCGTCGGCGCGTTTCTCGATTGGGGCTTGGCGAAGGATTTGTTGTTACCATTCCGCGAACAGGAACGTTCCGTCCGCGTCGGGCAACGCGTTGTGGTCTTCATTTATCTTGATCCCAAAACCCAACGCATCGTCGCCAGCACGCGACTCAAACGTCACCTCAGCACCGAGCGTCCGTTTTATCGCAATGGCCAATCGGTTACTGTGTTGATCACCGGCGCAACGCCACTCGGTTATCCCGCTATTGTGGAAAATGCACATCTGGGTTTGCTGTATCGAGACGGCGTTCCTGCCCCGCTGCAAATCGGCCAGCGTCTCCAGGCGTTCGTGCGCAACCTTCGTCCGAACGATCAAATTGATCTCAGCCTTAACGCCTCCGGTTACAAACGCGTCGCCTCGCTCACGGATCAAATCGTCCAGGCGCTTGAAGCAAACGGCGGGAAACTCGAATTCGACGACGACAGTTCGCCCGAAGCCATCCGTCAGAAATTCAACGTCAGCAAGAAAGCGTTTAAACAAGCGCTGGGGAAACTCTACAAAGCGCGACGCATCCAATTTCTCCACCCCGGCATCGAGTTGCTGGATAACTCCGCGTGGTCACCCGGAGGTTAAGAGGGCGCAATGAAATTAACGTTGGAGGTAGGGCGCGTCACTCCGTGCGCGCCGTCGTCTGACTGACATGAAACGGCGCGCACGGAGTGACGCGCCCTACCAGCCAACCCATATTCCATCTGAGACCCGCTCCGAGACTCAGTCGCCCGCCAACGAACTCAGTTCGGCGCGGCGGGTGCATTGGTCTCCGCCGCCGCGCGCGCTTCGCTCAACACCCGCGTGAGCCGCCGCTTCACTTCCAGATGCGGCTGATTCGTCACGGAATTCAGATGTGATTCCGCGACGTCCAACCGCCCGGCTTTAATGTTCACGCGGGCGAAATGCAGATTCACGCCCGCGCGATCCCCCTCGTCGCGGGCGAGCTTGAAGGCATTGGTCCACGCTTGCAACGCTTCGTCCGGACGAAACGGTTGAATGCCATAAAACGTCTGCGCCACATCGGCCGCGAGTTGAAAATCCTCCGGGTCGAGCCGCATCGCGTTGCTGTAAAGCCCGAGCGCTTTGTCGAAGATTTCCTGCTCGGTGATGCCGTAATACTCCTTCCCGTCCTTGCGAAACAAAAACACCGTCGTGCCGAAGTTGTGATAATACACCGGCTCGGTTGGATCGAGTTCGATGGCTTTCGCGTAATACTCAAACGACTTCTTCACCTCGCCATTGTGCCCGTAGAGATTGGCGAGATTGTTCCACACGGCGGGATTCGTCGCTTCGAGACCGCGGGCCACTTCGAGTTGCTCAATCGCCGGCGATTCCTCCCCGAGATCACCGAGAAAGCTGGCATAAGCGATCCGCACATCGGCGCGATTTGTGTGTTGCTGGATCAGATCTTCGTACCCTTTGCGAATCGGCGCGAATTTTTCCGTGATGCGGCGGCGCAATTCCTGCCGCGACAATCCCGCGCCTTCGGCGGCGAATTTTTCGTTGTCGTCCACCAGTTTCTCCACCGCTACCCGCGCCGCATCGTCCTCCTCCATGAGTTTTTCCAGCGCGCGTTCCACCGGATCGTTCGTTGCCGTGATGGTGAGTTCGACGCCGCTCCGGGAATAAACAAGGTTGCTCACAGCGGCCGGTTGGTTCGTCGCCAGCAAAGCGCCGACAGCGGCAATAACTAGATTCGTCACGCGCGCAACCTAGCATCCGCCCGGCGAATGTCAGGCAAATACCTCCGTAGCCTCCGCAAACCGGGCTCATTGCGGCTTCTGCCACAATTTTCGCCCCCAAGCTTGTCGCCGTCAGACCCGCCGACTAGACTCGCCGCCGAACTGAATTCGAGACGTTCGAAGTTCACCGATTTAACCCATTTATTTGAAATTTCATGGACAGTTTTTTGATTAAAGGCGGCGTGCCGCTGCATGGCACGGTCGAAATCAGCGGCGCCAAAAACGCCGTGCTTCCCATCATGGCCGCAACGCTGCTGACGAGTGAACCGTGCGTGATTCGCGGCGTGCCGAATCTCAGCGACGTGAAGTTCATGGGCCAGATTCTCACGTGGCTCGGCGCGCAGGTGAGCATCGAGGGCGACACCGTGCGCGTGCAGGCCAAGAAAATTAAAGGTCAGGGCGATTACGATCTCGTGCGCAAGATGCGCGGCTCGATTTGCATCATGGGCCCGTTACTCGGGCGCTTGAAAAAAGCGCGCGTGTCGTTGCCGGGCGGTTGCGTCATCGGCGCGCGCCCGATCAATCTGCACTTGAAAGGATTTGAGGCGCTCGGGGCGAAGATCACGATTCAAAGCGGTTACGTGGAAGCCGAAGCGAAACGATTGGCCGGCGGCACGCCGTTCCTTGGCGGTCGCGCGGGGTCAACTGTACTCGGCACAGCTAATGTGATGATGGCCGCGACGCTGGCGGATGGCGTCACGGTCATTGAAAGCGCCGCGTGCGAGCCGGAAGTCGTGGACCTGGCGGATTTTCTCAATGCGATGGGCGCAAAAGTTCAGGGCGCGGGCAGTCCGACGATTACGATTACCGGCGTGAAGGAATTGCACGGCGCGGAGCATCGCGTGATTCCGGATCGCATCGAAGCCGCGACGTTTGCGATTGCCGCCGCGATGACGAACGGTCAAGTGACCATCAAACACGCGCGCGCGGATCACATGCACGCGGTGATTGATAAGTTGCAGGAAGCGGGCGTGGTGATTGAACGCAAGGGCGCGGATATGATTGTGCGCCGCGGGAGCAAATTGAAGTCGTCCGACGTTACCACGCTGCCCTACTCCGGTTATCCGACGGATGCACAGGCGCAAATGATGGCGTTGATGACGCTCGCGCCGGGCATCAGCATCATCACGGAACGGATTTTTGAATCGCGCTTCATGCACGTGAGCGAGTTGACGCGACTCGGCGCGGATATTCAGATTGAAGGCCCGAGCGCGATTGTGAAGGGCGGCCGGCCGTTGAGCGGCGCGCCGGTGATGGCGAGTGATTTGCGCGCGTCGGCGGCGTTGGTGATCGCGGGCCTCGCGGCCAAAGGGACGACGCAAGTGAACCGCATTTATCATTTGGATCGCGGCTACGAGCAGATGGACGCGAAGCTGCGCAAACTGGGAGCACGCATTCAACGCGTGGACGAATCATGACCAAGGCAATCTGGGTATTGATTTTCGTGGGTTTGGCCTACGTGGGTTACCTGTTGTTTCAACAATGGGAAGTCGCGCAGGGCAAACGCACCGAAGAAGCCGCCAAAGCGGTCACCGGCGAAACGCTGGCGGGGATGCCCAGTCAATTGGAGTCAGGCTTGCGCGCCGCCAAGGAACGCGGCCCGACCGCTTTTCAAGCCTGGTTTACTGCCAACGAAAAATCGCTCGCCGATCCGCGCAAAGCCTGGATTGAACTCGAGCTCTGCGTGGCGATGTCCCGCTCCAATCCCGCCGAAGCGAAACGCATCTACGGCAACGTCAAGAGCCGGGTGCCGCCGGCGTCGCCGGTTTACACGCGCGTGAAGGAACTCGAAAAGACGTTTCAGTAAGGCTGGCCCGACTTCGTAATCCTACGCTTTTTTCGTGATCTTACTCGGATCTCGCGCGCGGTGGGAAACTGAGGGGATTCAGATTAAGACAAAGATTACGATTAAGATTAAGATTGAGCGTCCGCGCGTGCTTCTCTACCCTCTGCCCGCAAAGATTGAACCGCTTTGCCCCGAATTCTCGTTCGGGGATTTTTATTGTAATGAGCCTTCCGGCTTCTGCGGCAATCGTCCGTCCGCTTGCTGTCGGTCGAACGCCCGCCGGAGATTGAAGGTCAATAGTTGAAGCAATTTTATGGCAAACACAATTCTCGTTGGCGCCCAGTGGGGCGACGAAGGCAAAGGCAAAATCATTGACGTGCTCACCGAGCAGGCGGATGTCGTCGTCCGTTATGCTGGCGGCAATAACGCAGGGCACACTGTCTGGGTCGGCAAACAGAAATACGTCCTGCACCTGATTCCGTCCGGCATTTTGCGCAAAAACAAATTGTGCGTCATCGGCAACGGCGTGGTGATTGATCCCATCGGTCTCGTCACTGAAATCACCGGGTTGCAAAAGATCGGCGTCAAGGTCGGCAAGAATCTCGTCATCAGCGAAACGGCGCACGTCGTCTTCCCGTATCACCGCGAACTCGACGCGCAACGCGAAGTGCTCAAGGGCAAAAACAAGATTGGCACGACCAAACGCGGCATCGGCCCGGCCTACGGCGACAAGGTCGCGCGCGTGGGATTGCGCATGGGCGACCTGATTGATCCGAAGCGGCTCGAAGCCAAACTCGCGGCCCGCATCAAAGAGAGCAACAGCGTGCTGAAAGCGCTCGGCGCGAAGCCGGTTTCCCTCAAGCAAGTGCTCGCCGAATACAACAAAGCCGGCGCATTCCTCAAACCATTCGTCACGAACACCGTTGTGTTGCTGCACGACGCCATGAATCGCGGTGCGGAAATGTTGTTTGAAGGCGCGCAAGGCACGTTCCTCGACATTGATCACGGCACGTATCCGTATGTCACGTCGTCGAACACCACCGCCGGCGGCGCTTGTACTGGCTCGGGCGTGCCGCCGCATCGGATGGACCGCGTCGTCGGCGTCATGAAGGCTTACACCACGCGCGTCGGTGAAGGACCGTTGCCGACCGAGAACAAAGAAATCTCCGACCTGCTCCATGGCATGGGTCGCGAATTCGGCGCGACGACCGGCCGTGCACGACGCTGCGGTTGGTTCGATTCGGTCGCCACACGTCACGCGACGATGGTCAATGGCATTGACGATCTCGCGATCACCAATCTCGACGGGCTCGACACGGTGGAGTCGATCAAGGTGTGCATCGCGTATCGGCACGGCAAGAAGCGCTACGATTACATGCCAAGCGACGCGAAAGTGTTGGCCGAATGCGAACCGATTTACGCGGAGTTCGAGGGCTGGCAAACGCCGACCGACAAATGCAAGTCGTGGAAGCAACTGCCGGCCAAAGCCCGCGCTTACACCAAGGCCATCGCGGAATTGACCGGCGCGAAACTCTACATCGCTTCCGTCGGGCCGGGACGTGAGCAGACGATTTTTGTCTAGTTAACGATGAGCGCACCGCCGCTCCAACTCAGCTCCGAAGCCAAGGCGACCTTGCCCCAGCACGTCGCCATCATTATGGATGGCAACGGCCGCTGGGCCAAGCAACGGCATTTGCCGCGCGTTGAAGGTCATCGGCAGGGCGCGGAATCCGCGCGCACCATCATCAAAGCCGCCGGCGAACTCGGCATTAAATACCTCACGCTCTACGCGTTCTCAGTCGAGAATTGGAATCGCCCCAAGGACGAAGTGGATGCGTTGATGAAGTATCTCATCCACTATCTGAAAAGCGAAACGCCGGAGTTGAACGAGAGCAACGTACGACTCGAAGCCATCGGCCAGATTTGGCGCTTGCCGGAAAACGTGCAGGAACAACTCCGCAAAGCCCAGGCAACCCTTTCCAAAAACAACGGTCTCACGCTCGTGCTCGCGTTGAGTTACGGCGGGCGCACGGAAATTGTGGACGCCGTGCGCAGCATCGCGGCTGATGTGAAAGCTGGGAGGCTTGACCCCGGCGAGATCACCGACCAAACCGTATCGCAACATCTCTACACGCGCAGTTATCCCGATCCGGATGTCCTCATTCGCACCAGCGGCGAAATGCGCGTGAGCAATTTTCTCCTCTGGCAGATTTCCTACGCGGAATTTGTCATCACGCCGACACTGTGGCCGGACTTCCGCAAACCGCAACTTTACGCCGCGCTCGAAGAATACGCCAAACGCCACCGGCGCTTCGGGGGAATTTGAACTCATAGCAGCCGACGTGGGGGAAGCTCAAACTCCCGTCCCGCTGGGCCAAACCTTCAACCCACTCACATACTCATGCCTCGGCTTGCGCCGATTCCCGACTCGCAATTTCCGCCCCGCGTGTCATTGATAGTTCAAAAGTCGCAAATCGTGTTTCGCCGTTGGTTGCCAGTTTTATGTTTCGCTCTGACGTTGCTGTCCGCAACGGCGCAAACGCTGAATCTCCCACCGCGCCCGGCAAACGCCCCCACCGGCACCCAATTCACGAACATCATCACTTCGCTGTCCCGCGAGGCGCGGGAAGATCGCATCCTCGCCGAAATCCTGAGCGGCAATGTGCCCGACTTCCTGCGTACCCTGGTTCCCATTGCCGTCAGCGGCAATGGTCACACCGGAACTTATTACGCCACGCCGGACTATCTCGCGATCGGCGACAATGCCGATTATTTCCTTTGCCCGATGACCCCGCTGCTGGCCCAGCGGTTGTGCGATTTGCTGGGCTACACCCTGCCCACTCGCAAAATGGTCAACCAAATCTGGACCGCCGCCCCGGTGAAGTTGGAACCCATCACAATCACCGCCAGTCCGGCAATGATCACCGTTCCCGTCTTCGCCTGGCACAACTACATGGTCCGAACGCAACGCAATGGATTTATCAGCACCTTCCCGCTTGGCACGCTGACCGGCGGCAACAAAAAGGACGTGATCATCTCCGCCCGAATTTATACCAACTTTGCAAACTCGAGCATCACCAAGCCCGTGGTCATCTACGGCTGGCACAGATTGACTCCGGTTTACGGTCAAGTGTGGCAACCACTCTACAACGGACACGAGGAAACATACGCGGACTACTCGCACGGCATTCGACTCGTGCAGATGAACATGACCGTGGACGGCAGCCCGAACACCGTCGCCAATGTTCTGACCAGCCCGGCACTCGCCTCATTGCTCAGCGATGATGGTGCCAGCGAAGGAACCTCAGGCGGCGTCATTCCCCTGCCCCGCTATACGATCCCGGGGCAATTAGCCTTCACGCTGCACCCGCGGAGTCAGACGGTTGCCATCGGCGCAAGCGTGACCTTCAGCGCGAATGCTGTTGGCAACACCCCGCCAGGTTTCCAGTGGTTGTTCAATGGAGGAAACATCCCTGATGCGACCAATGCCACACTCGTCCTGACGAACCTTTCTCCCGCCAACTCCGGCGGTTATGCCGTGGTCATCACGAATTTCTCCGGCACTATGATGAGTCGGCCCGCAATCCTGCGCGTGAAGGCCACTGACTTTCCGATTCTCTTTTACGACGACTTCGATACCAACTCCGCCGCGAACTGGAACATCTTCTGGGGCGCGGCGAATGGCGTTCCCGATTATACCGCCGATTTCGCCTTCGACTACGGTTCGACGTCTTACACGTTCAACGGCTTAACCAACCTGATTCCGGCCGCGCCTAATTCACCCGATGGCAGCACGCGCGGCGTCAAACTCACTGTCAACAGCGACTCCACCGGATCAATCGCCGCCGTGAATCTTCATCCCAAAAACTTTTCCGTCAGCGGCAACTTCGCGCTCAAGTTCGATCTATGGATCAATTATCCGGGCAACGCGGGTGGCGTGGGCCCGGGCGTTACTGGCAGCACGCAACACGGCATTTTCGGCATCAACCACCGCGGCACAAATGCCAACTGGGCCGCGCCCGCCGCCAGTGCCAGCGATGGACTCTGGTTCGCCGCTGCCGGTGAAGGCGGCGACAGTCGTGATTACCGCGCTTACGTCGGCAATCTCGGCGGCACGCAAATCGAGCTGCTCACGCCCGCGACAAGCGGATTAATCGGCACAAATCATTCCCAGGCGGCGTTTCAAACGTTGTTCCCCGCGACGCGTTTTGAAACCGCCGGTGCGCCCGGCAAGAATTGGGTGGAAGTTGAAATTCGCTACACCAACAACATCGTCGTCTGGCTCATGGATGGAGCCGTCATCGCGCAGCGCACCAACACGTCCAGCTTCACCAGCGGCAACCTCATGCTCGGTCTGATGGACGTTTTTTCCTCCATCGCCGCGCCCGCCCGCGATTCTTTCGTGCTGTTCGACAACGTCCGCGTCGAGAACCTCGCGCCGCCGATTCAATTCACGTCCATTACGCGAGAGCCTAATGGCCACGTCACGCTCGAACTCACCAGCGCTCTGGGCGACAGCTTTTGGCTCGAAACCTCCACCAACCTCATCACGTGGCAACCGCTCGCGCCGTTGACGATGACGAATCAACCGTTGCAAGTGACTGACTCGACCACTACGCCTGACGTACACCGCTACTACCGCGCCCGCCGCTAACTTCGTAGCAGCCGACGTGAGGAGGCTCGTTCTGATTTCCTTGGAATGCCTAACCGTGCCCTAGCCCAGCCACCCTCGAATCGGAGCGCGGCTGTGTCGCTGACCAGCCGCAGCAATGACCGCATTCTTATCGCCTCTAACCTTGCGAAGCGTTGCGCCGTGACCGAACTGCTGCGACTGATCCCGCTGCGCGGGACACAGTCGCGCTCCGAAGGCAAGGTCAAGATGCGCCCAGACGTCTATGCCGCGCCATTAAATGCTAGACAGCATTTTTCGCCCCGTTTACGGTCAATCCATGAACTTTGATAGGCTGCAAAACCCGCCTTCAATTACTGGTTAGATCTCTACGCCGCGTCTCATGAAATCACGCCGTAAACAAGACGCTGACACTCCCAAGGAGTTCTTGGAGATGCTTGCAGCAGACCGAGGCAAGATTTTGTCCGATGAGGAGTATGAGAGCATGCGTTCATCGCAGCTTGAGAGCTTGGCGAGACCACCAAGTGTCGAGTGGGCTGTTGCCGGCCCGGGGCTTGTCTGCATTCTCATCGGTGTCGGGTTGTTGGTTGCGGCCTTGCTCACATGGATTACTGCGCCCGAAGACACCACCATGAATCGGTTGATGATTGGTTTGTTGTTGGTTGGGCTTGGGTCGTATTTCTTCTTTGGCAATCTTCACGCGTGCCGTGCAGCATACCGGCGTCCTTTCGCTGAGCGCCTCGGTGAGGTTGACGAGTTGTTGCGTTCTGGTCTTATCACAGCGCAGGAGCACGAGAGCATCAGACGGGCGATTGAGCATGAGAGTGTTTTTAGAGTTCAAAATGCAGAGACCTAATCAGGGCGCTGGAGCGAACCGCTGCCCCGCTGGGCAGTCGGACGGTTCAAATGATTTGCGAGCGACTGTTGCAGCCGCCCGGGCGTTTCCGGCGGCGGTCGCTCAGTTCACCTATATTGGGTCGTTAGCCGTTACAGTTGCGTCGTGCATCCTGCATTTTCAACGATAGAGTTCGGACCTTTCCGCAGCGAATATCACAGAGTCGCCGTAGACGCTGATTTTCGCGAGGCTTTGAGTGATTATCTCGTTGCCGAGTTGCTCCCCCAGGTAGACCAACCATTCGGAAGCACTACGGGTAGATTGCGCGCTACTTACGACGACCAGAAGTATTGCGGTCCAATCAGTGCTGTTCGTGATCTATACACCCTTGAGTTTGAGTTTTGCCGAGCGTCCGGCGCAGATTCGATCAAGATTGATTTAGCGTTTTGTCCTAAAGACCGATCGTTTTCCCCACGCTATCGCGGCAAACCGCTACACTTATGGACAGCCGCACGCAAGGAGGCCCACATCAGTCGCAAAGAGAGCATTAAAGCAATATGCGACCGCATCCTGCATGGAGAAGTTTCCCGCGCGCCGTGTCCTTGCTGCGGTGCGGCATTACACATCATCAACGCCCCAGCTCTGTTTGACGTGTCTTGCCCGAAGCATTGCTTTAACTACAACTTTCATCGCGACCCACAAACAGGAGAGTTTCTGCATGGACACTTCTTTTCCGAACCGGGAACGAACGGCTAACCACCGGATAGGCTGCATCAAACGGCTTGGCTTGGATGTTGGCGGTCGGCAGCCGCGCGCATAGACTTTCGTCACCAGGAAACCAACCACAACAAGAAAGGACAATTATGGACATTTCATACGCGAGCTGGGGTTCGCCCATCGGCATTGGCATATTTTTTGTCGGCCTGGGGATTTTCTTTTGGGGCTTCTTTTCGGGCCTGGCCGCCCTCGCCAGGGCCAAGAACGGCATCGAATCGAAAAGGTAAGACCCGGAAGGCGGATACAACTGCCTGGTTCACCGCTTAGCTTAGGGACACAGCGTACCTGGCTTCCCGGCGTGGCGGCGCAGGGTTACGGAGATTTCGACGTCGGGTTGAAAGCACCGATGGCGCGTTCGAGGCGGGCGACGGCGACGGCGTAATCGTATTGGGCCTGAATCTGGGTGGTGCGGGCTTCGGTAAGGGCGG